>CAYUBQ010000005.1:0-78808 GCA_964443135.1 uncultured Desulfobacterales bacterium
ATCAAGACGCGGCTGCTGGTGGCCGAGAAGGAGAAGGCCCTGGGCATCGAGCCGGAACAGGAAAAAGGATAGAGGAAAGAGCGAGAGGCGAGGGAAGAGAACCATTCCCTGTCGGGACGGCCGGGAATGGTTCTTTCACGGTAAGGGGAGTGCTTTCAGGGTAGACGGGGACCCGAAGACCGTTGCTGAGCGAAAACCAGGGGAGGCCATGGCATCGAAGATTCGCATTCTGGGCACGGGATCGTACGTGCCGCCGAGGAGACTGACCAACGTCGATCTGCAGGAGATGGGGCTGGACACCACGGACGAGTGGATCGTCCAGAGGACCGGAGTCAAGGAGAGAAGGATCGCCGAGCCGGACGTCACCACCGCGGACCTGGCCCGCGAGGCGTCCCTCCGGGCGCTCGAGGCGGCCGGGCTGACGCCCGGCGATCCCGACCTCATCATCGTCGGGACCATCACCCCCGACACCTGCTGCCCGTCGGCGGCCAACTGGCTCCAGGCCAAGCTGGACGCCCCTCAGGCCGTCACCTTCGACGTGACCGCAGCCTGCTCCGGGTTCATCTTCGGCCTCAACGTGGCCTCCCAGTACCTGGAGACGGGGGCCGCCCGCACGGTGCTCGTGACCGGGGCCGAGGTGATGACCCGCACCCTGGACTGGACCGACCGGAAGACCTGCATCCTCTGGGGGGACGGGGCCGGCGCGGCGGTGCTCTCCCTCGGGGACGAGGGCCACGAGCTCCTCTCCACCCACATCCACACGGACGGGGAGCACGGCCGGGACCTCCTCATGCCCGGGGGCGGCTCCAGGACCACGCCCATCTCCCACGAGAGCGTGGACAAGAAGCTCCACACCCTGAACATGATCGAGGCCAACGCGAGCTTCCGCGTGGCCGTCCGCCACTTCATCGATTCCATCAAGGAAGCGGCCGCCTACAACGACGTGCCGGTCGAGAAGATCGACTGGTTCATCCCGCACCAGGCCAACCTGCGGATGTTCCAGTCCATGGCCAGGACCCTGGGCGTTTCCATGGACCGGTTCTACCTCACCCTCCACAAGTACGGGAACATCTCCTCGGCCTCCTGCGCCATCGCCCTGGACGAGGCGGTCCGGGACGGGAGCATCCGAAAGGGCCAGATCGTCTGCATGCCCGTCTTCGGCGGGGGCCTGACCTGGGGCGCGGCGCTCATCCGCTGGTAGGGATGGTCGATTTCCAGGGGTTCAAGGGAAGGACGACCCGCCTTCCGGTTCTTTGAAGAGTCGAATGGGGGAAGCTTCCTTTTGGATGGGGGGCGCGTCCAGGGCCCGCTTCATGCGGCTCAGGAAATCGGAGGGTTCCACGTAGGACTCCACCCGCAGCCCGCGGATCTCATGTCCCCGGGCATCCAGAAAGACCACCGTGGGCACGCCCCGTACGTTGAAGCGTTTTCGAACGGATTCGTGCTCCGGCTCTCGCTGCGTGAGGTCCACGTTGATGGGGACGAAGGCCTCTGCCGCTTCCACGACCCGCGGGTCCGAGAAGACCCGCTCCTCCAGCTCCCTGCAGGGCGCGCACCAGTCGGCCGAGAAATCCAGGAGAACGGGCGTGCCCTCCGCCTCGGCGAGCAGGCCCGGCCGGTAGGGCGTCCAGGAGATACCCTCCCTCCTGTCTTCCGCCTGCCAGAGGAGGGCCAGGCCCCCTGCGAGCAGCAGGATCCCGGCGATCCGGCGCACCCACCGGAACCGGGGGCTCGACCGCCCGGTCCGCTCGATCCACCCCAGGTGCAGACCCGCGGCCCCGGCCGGCACCGCGAGGAGCCAGGCCTCGGAAAACCGGTCGGGCAGGATCGGCAGGATCATGTAGACGGCCATCCCCACCAGGATCCAGCCCAGGAGCTTCCGCACCCAGACCATCCAGTCGCCCGAGCCCGGGAGCCGGTCGATGGCCCCGGAGAAGACGCCCAGCAAAGCCAGGGGGATCCCCATTCCGAGGCTCAGGACGAAGAAGTAGGCGAACCCCAGGACCGGGTCCCCCGTCTGCCCCACGTAGGCGAGGAGCCCCAGGATGAACGGGCCGATGCAGGGCGCCGCCACCACGCCCAGGGTCAACCCCATGAAGATCGAACCCAGGTACCCGCCAACCTGCCGGGAGGCCAGCCGGTTGAGGGCCGCGGGCAGGCGGAGCTCCCACAGGCCGAAGAAGCTGAACGCCATCACGAGGAGCACGACGGCCACGCCTCCCAGGACCCAGGGGCTCTGGAGCACGGCCCCCAGCATGCCGCCGGAGAGGGCGCCCGCGACGCCCAGGGCCGAGTTGGTGGCGGCCAGCCCGGCCAGGTAGAGCCCCCCGTGGACCAGGGTCCGGCCGCGGGACGAGCGTCCGCGCCCCCCGAAGAAGGAGACCGTGATGGGGATCAGGGGGTAGATGCAGGGGGTGAGGTTCAGGGCCAGTCCGCCCAGGAAGAGGCCGATGAGGGTGATCGCGGTGCCGGCGCCCTTGAAGAACCCGGAGAGAGAGCCTGGGGCCGAGGATTCGGGCAGGGCGGCCTGGAACATCTCCCGGTTGCGAAGGGAGGCCGTGGCGCCCGGCGGGGCCACTGTCAGGGGAATCTCGATGCGAACCGCTTCCGGGGGGAGGCAGGTGCTGGTCGAGCAGGCCTGGTAGGAGAGCCTTCCCTCGACCGCACGGGCTCCGGGAGAGGCGTCTTCCTCCACGCCGATCCGGACGCGCACCAGTACCGTTCCCTCGAACAGGGGGACGGGCTTCGTCTCGAAAGGCAGGGACACGGGTTGGGGCTCGGAAAACCGTACGAGGCTGACCTCCAGGCCGGGGGACTCCTCGAAGTCGATCCTGGTGGGGATGAGCTGTTCCCCCGTCTCCTCTCCGGGCGGCCCGTGGATGTACCAGCCGTCCGGGATCCGGAGCTCCAGCAGGATCGGGTAGACCCCGCCGGCGGGGTACCGGTCGCGCGAGTGGACGACCTCCACGCGGACGGGGGCGTCCCCGGATGCGGGAGCAGCCGTCGCCGGAGCCCACAGGAGATGAATCAGGATCACCGAGAGCAGAAGCCGTTTCATGGTGTCTCCAAATGGGGAATCGAGCCGGTCTGGACGGGTTCATCCAGGTCCTGTTCGAGAGACGGGTCCGGAAGAAACGTCTGACGGATTCGCAAAAACCCGCTCACCCGCCGCTGGAAACGGTGTCGCCGTCGGACAGTCCCGGGGCAGATCTGAGGGTTCCGGGCATTTTGCGGCTCCATCGTCATGTTCACGCATTCGCAAAAACCCGCTCGCGCGCCGCCGGGGACGATATCACCTGTTGAAATCCCAGGGGCGGATATCGAGGATTCGGGCTTTTTCGACTCCATCACGGTTCAGCCGGACCCGGTGAAGGGGCTCCCCTTGCCCGATCCAGTAGTACCAGAGCGGGGGAGGAGTTGCAATCGTTGCGCTTTTTCCGGAGGGCCGGGTGTGGTATAGAAAAGCACGATACCAGACTGCCGAAGGGGATGTCCCATGGACCTAGGCGAGGCCGTACGCGAGTTCTACCTGAAGCACCTACCCGGGGCCGAGGAAAGGGAAGAAACGATCCAGGCGCCCTGCCCCATCTGCGCCCGGCGCGATCCGGGCATATCGGGGACGATCACCGTCGTCCTGGACCCGGCGGGGCTCTTCACCGGATACTTCCGGTGTACCAACCGCTGCACGCCGGGGGGATTTGCGGCCCATTTCGCACGGATGGCGGACCTGGACCCGGAGGAGGTCCCGGGCTTCGATCCCGAGCGGGAGCCCTTCGTCCACGACGTCGTGTTCCCGCCCAAGAACCTGAATGCGGAGGTCAAGCGGTTCGCCTCCCTGATGGGGGAGGCCCAGCTCGCCTTCTTTCGCGGGCTGGGCGTGTCCGAGGGGACCGTCACCGAGATGCAGATCGGGTACAACGGCCGCTACCTGGTCTACCCCTACTTCCAGGACGACCGGAACGCCTACGCGGCCCGGTGCGTGCTCCCGGAGCGGGAGCAGGACTGGTTCTGGCACGGGGACGAGCGGTTCTTCGAGCCGCCGTTCCGGATCTTCAACGTGCCGGAGATCGAGCGCTGCGAGGGCGGCTCTCTCTTCGTGGTGGAGGGGGAGAACGCCCTTCTCGCGGTACGGGAGCTGGGATACCCCGGGATCGCCGTGCCCTCGCACCAGGATCTCGAAATGCTCGGCCGGGACCGGCTCGACGCCCTCCGGCACGTGATCGTTCTCGTCCAGAACAGCCCGGAGGCCCAGCTGGCCGCCCGGGAGCTCGCCACACGGATCGGGTACAAGGCCCGGATCCTGCGGTGGCCGGGCGGGACGGATCGCGGCTACGGCCTGGTGGACCTGGCCCGGGACAAGAAGGACCGGTTCGGCGAGACCGTCCGCGCCATGGTCCGGAAGGCCGAGTCCTTCTCTCCCTTCTCGTCGCCCCTCCGGGAGGAGAGGGGCTTCCTCCAGCACATCGAGCGGGAGCGGGGGAAAACCCTCCTGGGGCTCCCCACCGGCTTCCAGGCCATGGATCGCGCCCTGAGCGGGATCCGGGGCATCAACATCATGGGCGGCCAGCCCAAGGCGGGCAAGTCCGCCTTCTTCATGCAGGTCTCCACCGAGGTGGCCGCCCGGAAGCACCCCGTGATCTACTACGACTTCGAGAACGGCCGCCAGAAGATCTACATGAGGACCCTCTGCCGCACGGCCCGCCTCTCCGAGGAGGAGATCCGTCTGGGGGGAACGGAGGACGCCGCCCTGCGGGAGCAGAAGGCGCGGGACGGCCTGACCTCCTTCCTGCCCTGGTTCCGGGTGGTCACGGACCGCAAGCTCACGCCGGACATCATGCGCCGGCACATCGAGTTCCTCCAGCACGAGACCGCCTCGGACCACGCCCTGGTGGTGGTGGACAGCCTCCACAAGCTGCCCTTCAAGGACCTCTCGGAGCGGCGCACGGGCATCGACGAGTGGCTGCGTCACATGGAGTCCATCCGGGACGAGCAGAACGTGGCCTTCCTGGTGGTCTCGGAGCTCTCCCGGGGCGCGGGCGGAACCTACTCGGGCAAGCCGGACCTGGCCTCCTTCAAAGAGTCGGGGGACATCGAGTACAGCGCGGACAATGCCATGATCCTCCTGCCCCACTGGGACCCCCTGGACCCCGTGTCCACGGCCGAGCGGAAGAGCACCCTCTGGCTCGTGGCGAGCCGGGAGAACAGCCCGGGCCGCATCGCGGAGTTCTTCCTGGAGTATCCCTACTGGGGGTTTCGGGAGGAAGAGGAAAAGGTGGAATCATGAGAGGCCTCGGTCTTTCGCAGGGCGGGGTTTTACACCCGCCGCAATCCACCCCCGAATGCTACCGCGGCCGGCGGCAGGGCGGGTCGTCCTTGGCCCCTTCCAGGATGTTCCGCATGCGGTTCCGCTCGGCCCGGAGCTTCCGGAGCCGGTCCCCGACCTCGTCCCGGTCCGGGGCCGGGCACGCGGCCAGCCGCTGCTCCAGCTCGGACACCTCCCGCTCCAGCCGGTACAGGTCCCGTGCAATCAGGTGAATGGACAAGCTTTTCTCCCTGCCCCGCGGTCAGATGCGCCGGGCGTCCTCGGGCTCCTGCTCCTCTTCCTGTTCGAGCTCCCGGAGCCTTTCCCGGAGCTTGCGGATCTCCTCCCGGACGCGCGGCAGGACATCCTTGCGGAAGGTCTCCTGGATGTCCCTTCCCAGGGCCTTGAGCTCCCCGATCAGCCCCTGGAGCTCCTTTTCCAGCGCCTCGGCCTCCCCGTAAGCAGTGGAGCCGGACTCCTCCGAGACCGGCACGATTCCGGAGATCCGCTCGGGTCCGGCCCAGGCCTTCCCGGTTCCCGTGAGGACGACCAGGATCGAGATCACGCCCAGGGCGGCCTTCAGGGTTCGACAGGTTGCCTTCATGATCACTCCTCCTCCCCCGAGCCCGGAACGAGTCCTCTTCAGGGCGGAAATCACACCCCCGGAACGAGCCGCGGGAGCGCCTCCGGTGGAAAATCCAGCCCGCGGAAGAGCTTCCGCTCCACCTCACGGGACACCTCGAAGTTCCGGACCAGCCGGCGCTCCAGATCCTCCCGGCCCTTCCCGTAGCGTTCGATGAGCTTCTCGAGCCGCTCCTCCAGGCCCACGATCCGGTCGTGGTCGACCCGCTTGTCCGCGTAGAAGACGATCTCCTTCTCCAGGACCTCGCCGTCCGCCCGGAAGCCCTGGAGCCGCACGTGCTCGCCCACGATCTCCGCGATCTCCTCGAACCCCCGGGCCAGGCAGATCTCGCGGCCCCGGGCCGCGTGGTCCCCTCCGGACGCCAGGCACTCGGCCTTGGCGATGTCGTGGAGCAGCGCCCCGGCGCGCACCCGCTCCAGAGAGAGGTGACCGTTCCGACCGATGTGAGCCTCGGCGATCAGGGCTGCGGCCTGCTCCACCCTGATGGAGTGCCGGCGGATGTGCTCGGGCATGCCGAACGCCTCCATGAGCGACAGGCAGGTGGACACCGGTGGGACCATGGGATTCCTTTTCCTTCCGAACCGAACCTGTGTAGGATGAGACTTCGATCTACCCCGGCTGCACGGGAGCCCCTTGATCCAGGTCAAGGACGCGCCGCGGCAGGGGGAGCTATGAATGTAGTATGGATGAAAACCGTGTCAAGGTCAAAGAAGCCGGTCACGCACGGAACGGGCTTCCAGGCGGGCCGCGCAGGAGGTGAGCCCATGGAATGGAGTCCGGAGGCCGAGGAGCTGCTCGGCCGGGTCCCGTTCTTCGTCAGGAAGAAGGTCCGTAAAAAGGTGGAGGAGGAGGCCGGCCGCGCCGGTCACGCCCGGGTCACCCCCCAGGACGTGCGACGCGCCCAGCAGCGCTACCTCGCCCGTATGGAGGAGGAGGTCAAGGGACACCGCCTCGAGGCCTGCTTCGGTGAAGGGGGCTGCCCCAACCGCGCCGTGGAGAGCCGGCGGCTCGTGGAGCGGTTGGAGGCCGTTCTCACCGAGGCCGATCTCCTCGGCTTCCTGAGGCAGGAGGTCGACGGCCCCCTGCGCCACCATCACGAGTTCCGCGTGGCCCTGGCCGACTGCCCGAACGCCTGCTCCCGGCCCCAGATCCAGGGAATCGGCCTGATCGGGGCGAGAGAGCCGGCTCTGAGCGATGAGCCCTGCACCGATTGCGGCGCCTGCGTGGAGGTGTGCAAGGAAAATGCGGTGACCGTCGAAGGAGATCCGACCGGCCCGTCCATCGATCCCGACGCCTGCCTGGGCTGCGGGGCCTGCATCGAGGCCTGCCCCTCGGGCTCCCTGGTGGAGGGACGCCGCGGGTGGCGGGTGCTCCTGGGGGGGAAGCTGGGCCGCCACCCGCGCCTCGCCGAGGAGCTCCCCGGGCTCTACACCGAGGACGAGGTGGTGGAACGGGTCAAGAAGGCGGTCGCCCTCTACAAGGACCGGGCCGAGGGGGGCGAGCGGTTCTCCGACCTTTACGAACGGCTGGAAAAGGACGCCATTTGTCCGTGACACGTCTTCCGCAGCTCTGACGCATTCGCAAAAACCGCTCACGCGCCGCGGGAAGCGCTATAGGCGATTGATATTCCGAGGGAAGATCTCAAGACTTGGGGCTTTTTACGACTCCATCCGTTTCCGAAACGGCGCTATTTTCCTACCGGACAGACAAACTCACACTTTCGGCAGTATTTGATGGGGGCTTGTCCGCCGGCATATGCATGGCTTTCGTCAATGTCCTTTTCCATTCGCATATTGCAGCGTCTTGTCATGAACTGGATGAACGATTCGAGGACCACGAAGATTCGGCCTTCCACCTTCAGGGGGTGCTCATCTCGTCGAAGACGCCCTGGTTGATCCATGGAGAGACGGTCTGCGGTGGGTTATCCATGTGAGCCCTGGTTTCCCTTTCACGGACTGAGAACGGAGGGGCTGGCGACTTCTGTCTGATCTGTCCATTTGGTATTGTATTCGCTGATTTCGGCCCGTCAATGGAATTCTCGGGCGGTCTTTCTTGGGATCTTTTCGTGGCTCTCCGCCGTGCCGGGCGGAAAAGCGCCGGGAAAAGAAAAAGGCGGGTTCTGTGGCGAATCCCGCCCTTTTCAGAGGACACCGGGTCTGTGGCGACCCGGGTGTCGGTCGGTGGCCGTGCTTCAACGGCTCATGGGAGGGTTCGGTCGTTTCCTCCTTCATCCGTCTCCCCGGAGACCGAAGCGCGGGCGAGCTCCATGAGCCGGTAGTCCGGCTGTATGTCCCTCCAGCCCAGGAGGTGGAGGCGGTTGGTCCACTCCCAGCAGTCCACGCAAGGGTCGGCCTCGAAAATCCGCGAGATATCCTTCAATACCCTGGGGACGCAGTGGGCGTCGATGCCCATGCCCAGGAGCCGGTTCACCATGGCGTTCCGGATGCTGCTCGAGCCTTCTTCCATGCTTCTCCCGTCGAGGGCGGGCGGTGAAACGACGACCGTTCGCTTCGGGGCGGTCCTGGATTCCCGACCCCTTGGGCAGGGGAGGGCACCCGTGTTCGAAGACGGACCCGCTTCGGGCCCGGACCGGGTCAGGGTTGTTCGGGGGGCCGAATGATCAGATCGGCCGGATGGCGGGAAATCTTGAATGGGGGAACGGATTGTTGCACTATGAGGTAAAAGCGGGTTGAGGCCGTTGGGGGTCAGTCCGCCTGGTTCCGCTTTTCCCCAAACACGTGGAGGTCCCCCAGGAACTTGAGGGTCAGGACGTCGAAGACGATGGATCCCGCGGTCTCCAGGGCCTTCCGGAAGGGCGTGTTGCGGATGTACCTCCACCGCGGGTCGTCGGGGTTCCTCTCGGGCATGTTCAGGTTGTGGAGCACCGGGGCCTCGAGGTTCTCGAGATCGGGCGAGTGCACGCGGATCGAGGCCTCGCCTCCCGGGAGGATGTCGGTGAGGTAGTCGATGGCCACCTGGCCGTTGTCGAAGACGGCGGTCGTGGCCTTGCGGCCGGCCTCGAACTGGCCGATGGTCGCGTCCGGCACGGTCTCGGCCAGGTTCCATCCGGCCAGGACGAGATCTTCACCCATGCGGACCACGCTTCCCACCACCCCCTGGACCAGGTCCCCGAAGACCGCCTCCTTGAGCTTGGAGAAGAAGAAGCCCACCCGCTCGCCGAACCCCTGCGGTGCGGCCTCCCCGTCCGGCCGCCAGGCCCCGAAGCTCAGGGCGCTTCCCAGGTCCTGGAAGAAGTCCTTGATCGAGCCGACGAGACCCGGCTGCCGGCCCTCCTGGATCTGTCCGTTCTCGTCCCGGTAGTGGATCTTGGAGCCGAACAGGAGGTTGCCGAAGAAGTTCCTGACGTTGCCGAAGGCGTCCTTGATGTCCTTCCCCACCCGGCCCCAGAAGCTCTTCTGCCCGGCCGGATCGGCGTCGTAGCGCTTGTTCTCCAGGTCGTAGTGGTCGCCGCCGGGATTGCTCAGCAGCTGGTCGTCCTTGTACTTGGCCGCATCGCTCAGCAGGCCGGCGGGGCGCGTTGCGGGGGCCTGTTTCTCGTAGGCGCCGGCGGCGGACCGGGCCGTGGGGGGTGTGTCCTGGGCCTGGGTCGCCGCCCGGGAGCCGAACGCGATCCGGTCCAGGGGCGGGAGGGTGGGAAGGGAGTTCGCTTCGTTGGCCGGCGGGGTGCCGGTTTGATCCGCCGCTCCCAGGAGTTGGGAGCGGAAGCTTGCGCCCTCGGCCGAAGAGGACGGCTTTCCCGAGGGCGGGGCTTGGGCTCGGTTCAAGACGGATAAAGGGTCCCGAATGTCCATGGATCGATCCTTTGGTTCGGCATGTCGATGTCCCTCGAGTGCATTGCAAGACTCCTGCCAATTGCTGGGAGCGGGGAGGGGGGGGAATCATGCAGGAAAATCGAGTGGTAAAACGGGCTCCCTTGGGGCGACGGGCGGTGGTGGGAACAAATTGCCGGGGATGCGGTCTTTTCCGCGCGCCGGAGCCGGATGAAAAACCATTGAGATGAGGCCCTGCTTTGCCTTATCCTGTTCGGGTGAGGGTCGCCCGGAACGGGCAGATGGCCCGGAACCGAATCAGAGGAGAGAGACCGTGACCAGGTATTGGATGTCCCTGATGATCGTCTTGCTGCTGGCCTTGCCGGCCTCGACCATGGAGATCGGCGGCGCAATGCTGCCCGACACCCTCTCCGTGGAGGGCCGGGAGCTCGTCCTGAACGGGGCCGGGCTCCGGAAGAAGTTCTTCGTCAAGGTCTACGCCATGGGGCTTTATCTGACCGGGAAGACGCAGGATCCCGAGCGGATCATCCAGGCGGACGAGCCCATGGCCTCCCGGATGCACTTCATCTACGACGGGGTCTCGGCCGAGGACCTGGTGGACGCCTGGCAGGAGGGGTTCGAGAAGGCCGCCGGCGGCGACCTGGGAGACCTCCGGGAGCGGGTGAAGACCTTCAACGGGTACTTCACGGGCGAGGCCGCAGAGGGCGACGTGTACGAGTTCATCTACGTGCCCGGTGAAGGCGTCCGGACCGTCCTCGAGGGGAAGGCGGCCGGGACCATCCCGGGCCTCGACTTCAAGCGGGCCCTGTTCGCGATCTGGCTGGGGGAGAAGCCGGCCGACGCCGCGCTCAAGCAGGGCATGCTGGGCCGATAGCAGGATGCCATGAGCCGTTGGTGGGAACATGCGGGAGGGAAAGCGGCGTGGCCGGCGGCGGTTCTCTGCCTGGTCCTCCTGGCGTTCTTATGCGTGACGGTTGTCGGGGCCTCGGATGTGGAGGAGCGGTTCCGCCGGCTCCGGCAGGAGATGGTGCGGGAGCAGATTGCAGAGCCGCCGGACTACCGGGACCCGGTGGAGGATCCCGAGGTGCTGGAGGCCATGCGCCGGGTGCGGCGCCATTTGTTCGTGAAGCCCTCGGACCGGAGCCGGGCCTACGACGACCACCCCATCCCCATCGGCTACGGCCAGACCATCTCCCAGCCCTACATCGTGGCCCTGATGACGGAGATGCTCCAGGTGGAGCCGGGCCACCGGGTCCTGGAGGTGGGGACCGGTTCCGGGTACCAGGCGGCCGTGCTCGCGCATCTGGTGGACGAGGTCTACACCGTGGAGATCGTGCGGGCTCTGAGCGAGGCCGCGGCGGAGCGGCTCGACCGGCTGGGGTACGACAACGTCCATGTGGAGACCGCGGACGGCTACCACGGATGGGCCGAGCACGCCCCCTACGACCGGATCATCGTCACCGCGGCGGCGAGCCTGGTTCCCCCGCCCCTCATCCGCCAGCTCGAGCCCGGCGGGCGCATCTGCATCCCCGTGGGAGGGCAGTACGCGGTCCAGTACCTCACCCTGGTGGAGAAGGCCGAGGACGGCCGCATCACCATGCGGAAGGAGCTGCCGGTCCGGTTCGTCCCCCTCACCCGCAGGCCCCGGTAGGCGCCTTCCATGGACCCCGCCCCTTCCCCGGAGCCCGGAGCGCGACACGCCTTCCTGCTCTTCGCGGCATCGGCCTCGGTGCTCGCGCACCAGATCCTCCTCATGCGCGTGCTCTCCTTTGCCCTCTGGCACCATTTCGCCTCCATGGTGATCAGCATGGCGCTCCTGGGGTTCGGGGCGGCGGGGTCGTTTCTCTTTCTGGCCCAGGAGCGCGTCCGACGGGACCCGGACGGGTTCCTGGCCGCGCTCGCCGCCGGAGCGGCCCTGGCCTTTCCCGCGTCTCTGCTCCTGTTCCGGGCGTCGGGTCTGGATCCCCTGCAGCTCGTATGGCGTCCGGGGGAGTGGCTGAGCATGACCTGGGCCTACCTGGCCCTCTCCCTTCCGTTCCTGCTCGCCGGGGGGATCACGGGAACCGTCCTCAGCCTGGCCGGCGAACGGACGCCGCGCATGTACGCCGCGGACCTGGGAGGCGCGGGCGCCGGGGTCCTGGCCGTGGTCCCGGCCCTCTACCTGGCCCCCCCGTGGGGCCTGATTCCGGTGCTGGGCGGGGTCCTGCTCCTGGCGGCCCTGCCGTGCGCGCGGGCCGCGGGGGTTCCGGTCCGGGCGTTCACGGCTCTGGGCCTCTCGGGGGTCCTCCTCCTGGTCGGCGCGTGGGGCGTCTCCCTCGAGCCCAGGATCCACGAGAGCAAGGGGCTCGCCCAGGCCCTCACCTTCCCTGACGCCCGCATCGAGGCCGAGCGCGTGGGCCCCCTGGGGTTGGTCCACGTGGTGGCCAGCCGCTACTTCCATCACGTGCCCGGGCTCAGCCTCCGGTACGGGGCGGTCACCGAGGCCCCGCTCCCGGAGCAGCGGGGGCTGTTCCTGGACGGCTCCGGTCCCGGAAGCATCACCCGCTACACGGGAGGGCGGGAGGAGACCCTCCACCTGGACTACACCACCCGGGCGCTGCCCTTCCACGTGCGCCGACCGCAGCGGGTCCTGGCGGTGGGTGCAGGGGGCGGCAGCGACGTGCTCCTGGCGCTCCACCACGGAGTCCCGGAGATCGACGCCCTGGAGGCGAACCCCCAAGTGGCCTCCCTGATGACCGGGCCCATGGCGGACTACGCCGGGCGGCTGTTCGAGCGTTCCGGCGTGCGGCTGATCGTGGAGGAGGCCCGGCGATACCTCCAGGCCTCGGATGAACCATACGACCTGATCCAGCTCTCCCCGGCGGGCTCGTTCGGCGCGGCGTCCGAGGGGCTCCACGCGGCGGCCGAGGCGTACCTCTTCACGGTCGAGGCCTTCGAGGCCGGCCTGGAGCGGCTGCGCGAGGGCGGGATGCTCGCGGTCACCTGCTACCTCAAGGTTCCGCCCCGGGACTCCCTCCGGGTCCTCGCCACCGCCCTGGAGGCGCTCCGGCGCTCGGGCGCAGCCCGGCCCGGGCGCAACGTCCTCTTCATCCGGAGCTGGAACACGGCCACGGTGGTGGCCTCGAAGGTTCCCTTCACCCCTCTCGAGGCGGCCGCGGCCGCGGCCTTCTGCGGCGAGCGGAGCTTCGACACCGTCCTCTACCCGGGCATGCCGCCGGACCGGGCCAACCGCTACGACATCCAGCCCCGCCCCTGGTTCCACGAGGGGGCGGCGGCCCTCGCCGGGCCGGACCCGGAAGCGTTCCTGGAGGCCTACCTCTACGACGTGGCCCCGCGGACCGACGACCGGCCCTACTTCTCCCGGTACCTCCGATGGGACCGGGCGGGGGAGCTGTTCGGCCATCTTCGCCGGGAGTGGCTCCCCCGGATCGAGTCGGGCTACGTCTTCCTCCTGGCCACGCTGGTCCAGGCGGGCGCGGCCGGGGCCGCCTTGATCCTCCTGCCCCTACTTTTCCTGAGGAGGGCCGGCCCGAGGGAAGCCGGCGGCGGGCCGCTCCGGGGTCCGAGCAGCTTCCGGGTCCTGCTCTACTTCGTGTTTCCCGGGTTCGGGTTCATGTTCTTCGAGATGGCGCTCATCCCCAAGTTCACGCTCCTCCTCGCCCACCCGGTGTACGCGGCGGCCGTGGTCCTGGGGACGGTCCTGATGTTCGCCGGCCTGGGGAGCCTCGCGCTTCCCCGCCTGGGGAACCGGGGCGCCCGGATCCTCTGGATCGGGGGGATCGGCCTGGGCCTCTGGCTGGGGCTCATGGCCGGGGTCGGGGACCGGCTGATCCAGACGGCGCTCGCCTGGTCCGGCCCGGCCCGCCTGGCCGCGGTCGTGGGATGCCTGGCCGTCCCCGCCTTCCTCCTGGGGTGGCCCTTCCCCCAAGGGCTCCGGGAGGTCTCCCTGTCCCGGCCGAGGCTCGCGCCGTGGGCCTGGGGGGTGAACGGGTGCGCGTCGGTGATGGGCGCGGTGCTGGGGAAGATCCTGGCCATGGACCTGGGGTTTCAGGCGGTCATGGCTGCGGCCTGGGGGCTCTACCTCCTCGCCGCCTGGTCCTTTCCCGGACCCAAGGAGGAATAAGGCCCCGGTTTTGATTCCCCATCGGGGGTCGTTCTGGTATGTAGACGTTCGAGGTAGGGGATCATGAACCAAACCAGCGAGCCCGGAAAGCCCCCGGTCTACTCAGGCGCGTTCATCGTGCTGGTGGCCGTCTTCGTGGCCTGCCTGATCGCAGCCAACATCACGGCCGTGAAGCTCGTCTCCCTGGCCGGGCTCGTCCTGCCGGCCGCCATCGTGGTCTTTCCGGTCAGCTACATCGTGGGGGACGTGCTGACCGAGGTCTACGGCTACGACCGGGCCCGGAAGGTGATCTGGCTGGGGTTTCTCGCCAACCTGCTGGTGGTCTGCGCGGTGTGGCTGGGGCAGATCCTTCCGGCTGCCCCCTTCTGGGACGGGCAGGCGGCCTACGAGCGCATCCTGGGGTACGCCCCCCGGATCCTTCTCGCCTCCTTCCTGGCCTACCTGGTGGGGGAGTTCGCCAACGCCTACGTCCTGGCGCGGATGAAGATCGCCACCCGGGGGCGGTGGCTCTGGACGCGGACCATCGGGTCCACCCTGGTGGGGCAGGGGCTGGACTCCCTGGTGTTCATGACCGCGGCCTTTGCCGGGACCATCCCGGTCGAGGCCCTGTTCGCGGCCGTGGCGGTCCAGTGGCTCGCCAAGTCGGCCTACGAGGCGGCGGCCACACCCCTCACCTACCTGGTGGTGGGGCATCTCAAGCGGCGGGAAGGCCTGGACGTCTACGACCGCAACACGCGGTTCAACCCGCTCCTGGTCTCCAGGCAGCGTTTCTGATCGGGAGGGCTCCATGGGCGATCGGGGGACGGCTCCCCGGTTCGGAGACGAAGCGGTCCCGGGTCGATACGACGTCGCCGTGATCGGCGGCGGGCCCTCCGGAGCGGCGGCCGGCCTGCTCCTGGCGCGGGAGGGCGTCCGGGTGGGGCTCTTCGAGAAGGAGCCCGTCCCGCGATACAAGCCGTGCGGGGGCGGGGTGACCGCCCGGGCCTTGGAGATCCTCCCCCCCGAGGCGGCCGGAACCATCGAGCGGACCTGCCGGAGGGTCTCGCTGAACCTGGGTCCGGAGCGGCTCCGGTTTGCGGTGCAGAGGCGCGAGGACCTGCTGGGCACGGTGATGCGCGACCGCTTCGACACGGCGCTCCTCGCGGCGGCCCGGGAGGCCGGCGCCGGGGTCCACACGGCCTGCCGGGTGACCGGGATTCGATCCGGGGGCGGGCGCGTTCGCCTGGAGACGAGCCGCGGCCGGACCGCCTGCCGGTTCGTGGTGGCCGCGGACGGGGCCCTCGGCAGGACCGCCGGTCTGGCCGGCTGGCCGGAGACCCGCAGGCTCGCGCTGGCCGTGGAGCTGGAGCTGGCGGCGGACGGGGGAGACCCGCACGGGCTGGGGGATGGTGCCCGGTTCGACTTCGGGTGCGTTCCGGGCGGCTACGGCTGGGTTTTCCCCAAGCGGGACCACCTCTCCGTGGGCGTGGGCGTCTTTCGAAGGAACGGGACCGCCCGGCTCGGGGGGAGCCTCCGGGACTACCTGACGCAGCTCGGCCTCGAAGGGGGCCGCGAGATCCGGCGCCGGGGGGGCACGATCCCGATCTCCCCGCGGAGGGACGGGTTCGTGCGGAACCGGGTTCTTCTGGCCGGGGACGCGGCCGGCCTGGCCGATCCCCTGACCGGAGAGGGGATCTACGGCGCGCTCACGAGCGGCTTCCTGGCGGCCGAGTCCCTGTTGGCGGGGGGACTCGAGGAACGGTCCGTGCGGGAGGCCTACGAGGCGGGGCTTCGGAACCGACTCCTGGGGGAGCTTTCCCTGGGCCGCAGGCTCGCCGGGTTCTTCTACGGCTGGCCGCGGGTGCGGAACGGGCTGTTCTCCCTCTGCGGTCAGCCCCTCTCCGAGGCCGTGGCCCTGGTGGTCCTGGGCCGGAAGGGGTACGGGGAGCTTTTGGGGGACCCTGGAAACTACCTCCGGCTCTTGAGAAGACGACAACAATCGGGGGTGGCCCATGAGATCGATTAGCGGGAAGAAGCGGTTCGAAATCGGGAGGACCGGACTGGTTGCGGCCGGAGGCTCAGCGGGCGAAGCGGACGCGGACGGGATCGTCACGGTGAGCGAGCTGTTCGGGTACCTCTCCCGGAAGGTGCCCGAGGCGTCGGGCCAGGACCAGCACCCCGTGCGAAAGGGAGAGACCCGGGGCGAGCTGGTCATCGGCCGCATCCGGTGATCGAGGCCCGGGATTGCGCCGCAGCATGGAAACAAAAAAGGCGAGGGAGGCATCGCCTCCCTCGCCGGATTCCCGTCTTCGATTGTCAGTGGGTTCCGTTCGTTACTTTTTCCCGCAGGCGTACCCGATCCCCAGGAGAAAGCTCAGGGCGAACAGGAGCCCCAGCCCCAGAGAGACGAATTCCATTCGAGCGTGTCCTCCTTTTGCCGGCAGATATCCCGCCATCGGCACAATGTAAGGAGGCCTTGAGAGAAATCAACCCTCGAGACCGCACACGGCGTCGGGCAGGAACGGCGCACGGTGCCCCACCGGGTCTCGCTTGTCAAGGCGTTTTCCGAGGGGAGGGCTCCCCCCCCCCGGACCCCGCGACCTCCAGGAGCAGGCGGGCGGCCGCCTCGGCCCCTCCGGTCGAACGCCGCGGAGAGCGGGCGAGGGAGAGGAGGGCCGGGAGGTCGTCCACCCAGCTCCCGTCGAGAAACCGGGGCTCCGGGATGGGCATGCCGGGCATCCGGTCGCGGACGAACCCGGCCAGAACGGCGGATTCCCGAAAGCTTCCGGGCAGGATGTAGCCGAACGGCGGGCCCGCCTCGTGGACCTCGGCCAGCGTGCTGTACCCCGCCTTGCCCACCACGGCGTCCGCGGCGCGGACCAGGTCGGGGTGGTAGAAGCCCGAGTGGGGAGGGAGGAGCGTCAGGTTCCCCTCTTTCCCCGGGCTCTCCGCGCCGCCGGGGAACAGGAAACGGACGCCCTCCGCTTGCCGGAGGCGGTCGAAGAACGTCCAGGACCCCGGGACCCCGCCCAGGGTGACGAGCACCAGGGGGCGGTCCGGATCGACTCCCAGGGCGCTCCGCACCTCCGGCGGGAAGGCGGTCCGGGGCCCTGTATCGCATGGTTTCCGGAAATCGCTCGCGGCTGTCCATGGGGTTTTCTCCCGGTCCAACGTTTCCCCATCCTTGTAACACAGGGCGGCCTTCGCCGCCACGGTTTCCGGGGAGGAGGTGACCGTTTCGCCCGCGTGTTCGAGCCCATGGGTCCGGATTGATTCTTTCCATCCCCCGGGATTTCCGCTATGCTTCCCGCACCACCAACCGCAGCGGCGCCGGCCGGTGCTCAGCCGGACGGCGGCACACCGCGGGGGGATCGACGTGACGGCAGAACAACCATGGCGGATCGTTCTCATCGACGATGAGGCGGACATCCGGGAGGTCCTGAGCATCTCCCTCCTGGACGCGGGCTACGAGGTCGCCGCGGCCCCCGGAGGAGAGGCGGGGCTGAGGCTCTGCGACGAGCTCGAACCGCAGATCCTGATCACGGACATCCGCATGCCGGGCATGGACGGACTTCAGGTCCTGGAGGCGGCCAAGGAGGCCCATCCGGAGATCGAGGTGATCGTGGCCACCGCCTACGGCGAGATGGACGTCGCCGTCCGCGCGCTCCAGCTCGATGCCTCGGATTTCATCACCAAGCCCGTGAGCGACGAAGCCCTTCATCTGGCCCTCAGGCGGGCGAAGGAGCGATACGAGGCCAGGCGGCAGGTGGCCGACTACACCCTGCTCCTCGAGCAGGAGAACGTGGAGACCACCCGGGAGCTCCTCGACAGCATCTCCTTTCAGCGAAGGCTCATCGACAGCTCCATGGACGGCATCCTCGGGTGCGACCGGAGCGGGGCCGTGATCACCTTCAACCGCGCCCTGGAGGAGATGCTGGGTGTGTCCCGCTACGAGGTCCTGGGCCGCCGGCGGGTCGGAGACTTTTTCGCCGAGCAGGACCTGCGGACCCTGGAGACCGATCTGGCCGGAGACCGGTACGGGGGGAGCGGAAGGCTCTCCCTCTACGAGACGCAGATCCGGACCCTGGACGGGCAGCCCATCCCGGTCCAGGTCTCGGTCACGGAGATCCTGGAACGGGAGGAGCGGGACGGCCTGGTTTTTTTCCTGCGGGACCTGAGGGACATCCGCCGGCTGGAGCGGGAGATGGCCGACCAGGCGAAGATCCTGCACCAGGACAAGATGTTGTCGCTCGGGCGGCTGGCCGCCAGCGTGGTGCACGAGATCAACAACCCCCTGTCGGGCATCCTCAACTACGCACGCCTCATGAAGCGGATCCTGGCGAGAGACCGGTTGACCGAGGAGCAGGTCGGGAAGTTCCGTGGGTACCTGGATCTGGTGGAGAGCGAGACCGGACGGTGCAGCGGGATCGTGTCCAGCCTGTTGAGCTTTTCCCGTCGGTCGAGGCCCGAGTTCACCAAGGTCGACGTGGGCGAGCTGGTGGAGCGATCCGTCCTCCTGAGCCGGCACAAGCTGGATCTCCAGGGAATCGAGCTGGAGATGGATGCGCCCGGGGACCTTCCCCCTGTTCAGGGCGATCCCAATCAGCTCCAGCAGTGCATGATCAACCTGATCTTCAACGCCATCGACGCCATGCCCGACGGGGGGCGGCTCGTGATCCGCGCCGCTCGGGACCCGGGCAGGGGGCAACTGCTCATCACCGTGGCGGACACGGGAGCGGGCATCGCCCCGGCGTCGCTGCCCCACATCTTCGAGCCGTTTTTTACAACGAGACAAGAGGGATACGGGGTAGGCCTGGGCCTCTCCACGGTGTACGGCATCGTGGAGCGCCACCACGGCGCCGTGGAGGTGGAGAGCCGCCCCGGCGGGGGGAGAACGGTCTTCACCATCCGGCTCCCGGTCTGATCGTTGAAAGGGGTGTACATCGCCGCCGGATCCGTGTACCATTCGAGATCGCGGTCCCCTGACCGTGTGTCCAGAGGATCGGTTCATCGGCAATCCAGGCGCCCGAAGACCGCGAATCCTTTCTCCTCCCCCTCCCGACCCAGATCCGGCGCTGTCTTCGCGGATTCCGGAGCCCGTTCAGGACGTTCAGGTATCCAGGCGAGGATGCTCGACCATGCTGCCCGACCCGAAAAGCCTGCCTTCATCCAGGACGATTCTCTCCGATCAATGGCTCGGTCTTTTGGATCTCCTCAAGGTCGGTGCGTTCATCATCGACCGGGACCGGAGAATCCGGGCATGCAACCAGTGCGCTCAGGCCCTCTTCGGCCTGGACGAGACGAAGATCGTGGGCCGGGACTGCCGGCAGGTGTTCAGGGGCGCCCCCTGCGCCACCTGCTGCCCCTACCGCGAGGAGAGCACCGAACCCCAGGAGCTGGAGGTGGAGCTCCTGGACGCGGAGGACCACGCACATCTCGTCACCCGGCTCACGGCACCCATCCACGACGAGACCGAAGATCTCGTGGGGCACCTCATCCTCATCCAGGACCGGCCGTCCCTGGCCGACCTCCTCAAGCAGGTCCGTTACGGGGAGCGGAGCCTCAAGATCATCCTGGACCACCTGGAGCTCGCCATCTTCACCGTGAACCGGGGAGGATACGTCACCTTCTTCAACGACGCCTCCGAGGCCATCACCGGCTACAGCCGCGAGCAGGTCCTGGGAAAGGCCGGCAGCATGGTGCTGGGTCCCGGGGAGAACGGGGCCTGGCGGAAGATCGAGTCCTGCCTCGCCGGGGGGCGCACCGGGACCACCGGTCCCACCAAGATGGTCACGGCCCAGGGGGACATCGTGGATGTCAAGGCGGACTTCATGCCCCTCACGAACGACCGGGAGGAGCTCGTGGGGGGCCTGGTGACCCTTCACGACCTGACCCTGGCCCGCCGCCTCGACGAGGTCCAGTCCGACCAGGTCTCCTTCCGCACCATGGTCGGCCGAGACCCGGCCATGCAGAAGATCTTCGAGATGGTCGAGCAGGTGGCCCCGAGCGATGCCACCGTGCTCATCGAAGGCGCCACGGGGACGGGCAAGGACCATTTGGCCAAGGTGATTCACTTCGCCAGCAACCGCCGGGACGGGTGCTTCGTGAAGGTGAACTGCGCGGCCCTGCCGAACGACCTGCTGGAGTCCGAGATGTTCGGCTACGCCAAGGGGGCTTTCACGGGAGCGGTGGGGGACAAGCCGGGACGATTCCAGGAGGCGGACGGCGGCACCATCCTCCTCGACGAGATCGGGGATTTGCCGCTGTCGCTCCAGGCCAAGCTGCTGCGGGTCCTGGAAGACCGGGAGTTCTATCCCCTGGGAGGGCGGCACACCGTGAAGGTGGACGTCCGGATCATCGCGGCCACGAACCGGAACCTGGAGGAGCTCCTGGATCAGCGCCAGTTCCGGGAGGACCTGTTCTACCGGTTGAACGTCTGCCGCGTGGAGCTTCCCCCGCTCAAGGATCGGCGCGGGGATCTGCCCCCCATGATCCGGCACGTGCTTCGACGCCTCGCGGCCGCGAGGCAGGGTCGTCCCCCGGAGATCTCGGCGGAGGCCATGGAGGTGCTTCTCCGCTACCACTACCCCGGAAACGTGCGCGAGCTGGAGAACATCCTGGAGTATGCGCTGCTCACCTGCCGGGGCGGGGAGATTCGACCGGAGCACATCCAGAGCTACGTGCACACTCGAACGGACTGGATCGAGCAGTGCCCGCCCGTCCGCCCGGCCCCCGAGGGGAGGGGCTCTGATCACGGGGAACGCGCCCGCATCCTGAAGGCGCTGGAGCGCAACCAGTGGCGGAAGAAGGAGACCGCCCAGGCCCTGGGGATCGATCGGACCACGCTGTGGCGGAAGATGAAAAAGTTCGGGCTGAGCTCCTGATCGGGCGGTTCAGAAGCAGCTCGGCGCGAACCGGCGGCGTCTGGCCTCCCGAGCATCCGAGATGACGGGGTCGTGCTTCCGCTCCCTCCGGATGCGCTCCGCGAGAATCCGTTCGCCGGACCAGGAGAGCCTCACCTCGTGGTGGGGGGTCGCGAGGGGCGGTTGGTGGATGGGGAGACGGTGGGCCGAGAACCGGAGCATCCTGGATCGGGACCATCTCGCGGGACAGTAGGCGCGGGGATCGAACTCGAACCGCCCCCGTCTTAGGACCTCTTCCACGACCACGTGTCTGGGAGGGGAGGCCACGGCCTTTCCGAGTCGGTGCTCGATGGTGCGGGCCGTCCCGGGGTCGAGGGCCTCGAGGGCCACGTGGGTGGGAAAGAGGCGCCCGGAAGGGGATTCGCCGAAGTTGCGCCGTACGGCGACCAGATCCTTGAGGATCCGCCTGGCATCCCAGAAATCCAGGTCCGTGTAGATGTGGTATCCAAAGCCCCCTCTTCTGGGGTGGCCGTAGACGATGCGCGCCATGTGCATCCTCCTGATTCGTCGAGAGCCGCTTTCCCAAGCGTCCATGACCCGTGTCGCGCCTCGGATCACCCTCCGCTGATGAAGACCGGTGTTTTCGTAGGACGGGTTTTTGCATCCGCCGCGCTTGTAGAAAACCTTTCGACGGCACACAAGACGCCGCGCTACGCCCGGACCATCGTGGAATCGCTTATAGCGAAAAGTTATGAACGCGGAGGCGCGTTGACAACCCTTGGGAAATCCAAAGCGGATCGATCGGGAGAGCGGGAACCGCTGAGCCGGAAGGGCCCTGCTCCGGCCGTCCCCGGTCGTCCCCGGCCGGATTGCGTCAGGGGGAGCTCTTCCGCAGCTCCCGCTTGAGGAGCTTTCCCTGGGGCGTCCTCGGAAAGTCCTCCACGAAGAGGACCCGCTTGGGCGCCTTGTAGGAGGCCATGCTTTCCTTGCAGAACCGGATGAGCTCCTCCTCCGTCGTCTCGCAGTCCCGCTTCAAGCGGATGAAGGCGGTCACGGCCTCTCCGTACTCCGGGTGGGGAAGGCCGGTGACCGCGCACTCCTCGACGGTGTCGTGGCGGTAGAGCACCTCCTCCACCTCGGTGGGATAGACGTTCAGTCCGCCGGTGATGACCAGGTCCTTGATCCGATCGACGATGTGAAGGTAGCCGTCCTCGTCGAACCGGCCCACGTCCCCGGAATGGAGCCAGCCGCCTTCCAGCGCCTCGGCGGTCTCCTCGGGACGGTTGTAGTACCCCTTCATGACGTTGGGTCCCCGGATGAGGATCTCGCCCTCGTCTCCGGGCTCCGCCTCTTTCCCTGTAGCAGCGGCGATCTTCACCTCCACGATTCCCGCGGGCGTTCCCACCGAACCGACCTTGTGGCGGTACATGTGGTTGAAGGTCACCAGGGAGGAGGACTCCGTCATGCCGTAGGCCTCGTGGATGTCGAGGCCGAGGGCGGACTTGCACTGCCGGACCACCTCCGAGGGCATGCTGGTCGCCGCGGAGAAGAGGTATCCGACCGACCGGAGGTGCCGGTGGCTGTCGGGGTTGTTGAGGATGCGGATGAACACGGTGGGGACCGCGTACAGGCGGGTGACGCCGTTTTCCCGGATGGAGGCCAGGATCTCGTCCATGTCGAATCCCGCGTGGAGCACCACGGACCCCAGCGCGTGGAAGGTGGCGTTCATGATGTGATTGCCGGCGAAGACGTGGTTCAGGGGAAGAAAGCAGAGCCCGCGGTCCTCGTGGGTCGTCCGTTCGTGGTAACAGACGTTCTGGGCCGTGTAGAGGAGGTTCTTGTGGGTGAGCATGGCGCCCTTGGGAACCCCCGTGGTGCCTCCCGTGTAGAGGATCACGCAGGGATCGTCCGCATCGCAGTCCACGCCGGGCAGGCTCCGTGGCGACGGGGCGTTCCCCCCCTCGCACAACCGCTCGAGCACGGGATCCCGCTCGATCACCAGGACCCTGTCGAGGAAAAGGGCCCCTTCCATCCCGCCGAACTGCCCGGAGAGGGGCTCCGAGGTGACGACGCAGGCCGGGTCGGAATCCTCGAGCAGGTGCGACAGCTCCGAGCCCATGTAGGCCGCGCTCACGCAGACCGCCACGGCGCCGGCACGGATGATGCCGTAGTAGATCATGATCCACTCCGGACGGTTCTCGCAGTAGAGGGCGACCCGGTTCCCCGGGACGATCCCCGCCTCGTTCAACCGGGAGGTCACACGGGTCACCGCCGTTTCCAGGTCCTGGTAGGTGAAGCGCCGGTCCCCGAAAACAACCGCCTCGTGGTCGGGGAGGATCCGGGCCCCCTTTCGGACGATGTCGGAAAGATTCACGGGATCTCATCCTTTCTGGCGTCGGATCCGGGCGGCCGGAGTCGAACGGCGGCCCTTCCGCCGGCGTCCAAGCGTCCGGGTCACGTAAGGTTCGGACCCGGCGTGGCCTGCCTGCGGCGCTTCCGGGCCAGCTCGCGCTTGTCCGCCACCCGATCGGACTCGTCGACGATCTCCTGCCCGATGAGCTCCTCCAGGATATCCTCCAGCGTGATGACCCCGGCAAGCCCTCCGTACTCGTCCAGCACGATGAAAAGGTGCTCTCTCCGGTCCAGGAACTCCCTGAGCATCCGGTCCAGCCCGGCGGTTTCGACGACGAAGTGTATGGGCTGCATCAACTCCGACAGTCGGGTCTCCTGCCCTCCCCGGGAAAGGGCCACGAACATCTCTTTGACCAGCACCAAGCCCACGACGTCCTCGGGGTTGTCGTCGTACACGGGATAACGGCTGTGCTCCCATTTGTCGTATGCCTGGGTCACCTCGCTCAGGCTCGAGTGCTCGCTGAAGGAAACCACCACGGTCCGCGGGGTCATCACGTCCTTCACGCGCTTCTTCTGGAGGCTCAGGATGGCCTCGATGGCCTGCCTCTGATCGCTCCCGATCTCCCCCTCCTGAAAGCAGAGCCGGGCCAGGTGACCCAGCTCTGCGGAGGTGATGGGGCTTTCCCTCCTCCCGGGGGCGATGAGCCGGGTGATGGCGGTGCTCATCCACACCAGGGGGGCCATCACCCAAACCATCACCCGAAGCGGGAATGCGACCAAGGGGATCATGGGGCCGGCATGGACGACGCCCACCGTCTTGGGAACGATTTCCGACAGGACGAGAATGACTGCGGTGAAGACGGCGGAGAAGTGGGGAAGCCAGTGGTGCCCGAAAACCCCGGCCGCTGCGGAGCCTGCAAAGGCCGCACCGACCGTGTGGGCGATGGTGTTGAGGGTCAAAATCGCGGCGATGGGCCGATCGACGTCCGTCCGAAGCTTCTTGAAGATCCGTCCCGCGGGATGCCCCCCGTCGGCCAGGGCCTCGATCTGTCCCGGGGTTGCGGAGTAGAGGACGGCTTCGAACAGGGAGCAGACGGCTGAGATGCCGACCGCGAAGGCGACCGCAAGCAGCAGCTCACTCATGGTCAGGGCGTACCTCCTGCATGTGGATTCAGGCCCCGAAACGCCCCGGGCCTCCGGGGGAGGGCGGGCAAAGAATACCAGACCGGGGTCCAAACTCAAAGGGGGTTCCGGAGTTGCATTTTGTTGCATCCGATGTTGCGCAACAGTGAGTCTAAAAACATCAGTTGTGAATTCAAAGAGATCAGTTTGAAAATCAACGAAATGTTGAACCTGCCTGCAACGCCTTCCCCATGGACGGATCAGAGGGGAAAAAGCCGGACAGGTTCAACCTCCTGATTTTCAGCACAGATTCCCTGTCCCGGGATCCATGGCACGCTTTCTGCTGTTCGGAAACCAGGACGAACGGACTGAAACGCGCGGTTCGGCGGGCAACCCCGGGAGGGGGCTCCTGGCCGAACCGGAGAACGAGGACCATGCACCCTTCCGCTCCTGGAAAGAAGGTCCTGGTGGTCGACGACGAGCCGGATGAGAGGATTTTCCTCTGCAGGCTCCTGGAGCTGGGCGGCTACGCGTCGATTCTGGCCTCCGACGCCACCGAGGGGCTCGAAATGGCGGTGCGGGAGCGGCCGGACTTGATTTTGCTGGCCGTCATGTTCGACCACCACGGCAATCTCCTGTTGTTCGACGATCTCAAGCTGGATGCCACCCTCAAGCAGATCCCCGTGGTCCTTCTCTCCTCCATCGACAAGAAGACCCTGTTTCAGCTCCGGGCCCTCCCCGGAGCATCCAGGGGGAACTTTCTCCTGAGACCCGAGGGCTTCCTGGGCAAGCCGCCGGAAGCGGACGAGCTCCTGGGTCTCCTGCAAACCCTGACCCGATCGGGGCCCCCGGAACCCCCGGTCGGCCTTTGAGGCGGAAGCCATGGAGATGAGAGTCGGTTTTTACATCTGTCACTGCGGGATCAACATCGCCGGCAAGGTGGACGTGGAGGCCGTGGCGGCCTACATTCGAACCCTTCCCGGCGTGACGATCTCCCGGGACTACAAGTTCATGTGCTCGGACCCCGGCCAGGAGATGATCGTCGACGACATCCGCGAGCACGGACTGAACCGGGTGGTGGTGGCTTCCTGCTCTCCCCGGCTTCACGGCAAGACCTTCATGGGCGCCTGCCAGCGCGCCGGCCTCAATCCGTACTACTTCCAGATGGCCTCGGTCCGGGAGCAGGTCTCCTGGGTGACCGAGGATCCGGAGCGTGCCACGGACAAGGCCAAGAGCCTGGCCCGGGCGGCGGTGAATCGGGTACGGCTCCACGAGAGCCTCTTCGCGCGTCACGCCCG
Source organism: uncultured Desulfobacterales bacterium (assembly GCA_964443135.1). GTDB lineage: Bacteria > Desulfobacterota > DSM-4660 > Desulfatiglandales > HGW-15 > JAIPEI01. Next base: position 25,474 of record CAYUBQ010000005.1, read on the forward strand.
GGTCCACCCCGACGTGTTGGTCGTGGGGGGCGGCATCGCCGGGATCCAGGCCGCCCTGGACATCGGGGCCGCCGGCCGGAAGGTGTACCTGGTGGAGCGGGATCCGACCATCGGCGGGCACATGCTCCAGTTCGACAAGACCTTTCCCACGCTCGACTGCGCCGCCTGTATCGGGACGCCCAAGATGGTGGAGGTCGCACAGAACCCCTACGTGGAGCTCCTCTCCTACAGCGAGGTCAAGGAGGTCAACGGATTCATCGGCAACTACACGGTCACGGTCCGGAAAAAGCCCCGCTACGTCGTCGAAGGGGTGTGTACGGGCTGCGGCGAGTGCGCCGAGGTCTGCCCGGTGGCCGTTCCCAGCGAGTGGGACGAGAGGCTGGCGGAGCGGGCGGCCGTGTACCGATCTTTCCCCCAGGCCGTCCCCGTCACCTACGTCATCGACAAGCGCGATCGCGCCCCCTGCACCACGGCCTGTCCGGCCGGGATCAACGTGCAGGGCTACGTACAGCTGGTCAAGCTGGGAAAGTACGACGAGGCCGTGCGCCTGATCCGGGAACGGCTTCCGCTCCCGGGCGTCCTGGGAAGGGTCTGCCCGGCCTTCTGCGAGAACGGTTGCCGGCGGACGGAGCTGGACGCAGCCGTGGCCATTCGACAGCTCAAGCGTGTCGCGGCCGACCGGGCCGCCGCATCGGCCTGGGAAACCCCCACGATCGAGGAACGGAAGGAACGGGTGGCCGTGATCGGGTCCGGCCCGGCCGGTCTGAGCGCGGCCTACTTCCTCCGCCTGGACGGGTTTCAGGTGACCCTGTTCGAGGCCCTGGAGAAGCTGGGCGGCATGCTCCGCACGGGCATTCCGGACTTTCGCCTGCCGCCGGAGATCCTGGACCGGGAGATCGAGCAGATCCTGGCGCTGGGGGTGGAGGTGCGGACCGGTACGGTCCTGGGCAGGGACCTCCAGCTGGACTCCCTGAAGGAGCAGGGGTTCGGGGCGGTCTTCCTGGGGATCGGGGCCCACAAGGACCTGTCCCTCGGCGTGGAGGGAGAGGAAAGCGAAGGCGTGCTTCGGGCCGTGGAGTTCCTGCGACGGGCCAACCTCGGGGAGAGGCTGGAGGTGGGGGGGCGGGTGGTCGTGGTGGGCGGCGGCAACGTGGCCGTGGACGCCGCGCGTGTCGCCCGGCGGCTGGGCGCGGAGGAGGTCTCCATCGTCTACCGCCGGTCCGAGGCCGAGATGCCCGCCTATCCCGAGGAGATCGAAGGGGCGAGGGAAGAGGGAATCCGCATCGCTTACCTGAAGGCCCCGGTCCGGGTGGTTTTGGAGAACGGCCGCGCGTCGGGGCTGGAGTGTATCGACACCCGGCTCGGACCGCCCGACGAGCGCGGGCGGCGACGGCCCGAGCCGGTGGCGGGATCCGAGCACGTGCTGCCCGTGGACACGGTCATCACGGCCATCGGACAGCGGGTGGACGACGCCTGGGCCCGTGAGACGGGGCTCGCGTGGAGCCGTCAGGGGACCATCCAGACGCATCCCCGAACCCTGCAAACCTCCCTTTCGCACGTGTTCGCGGCCGGCGACGCGGTGAGCGGACCGGCCAGCGTGGTGGAGGCCGTGGGTGCGGGACGTAGGGCCGCCCGGGCCGTCCGCCGCTTTCTCGAGGAAGAGGACCTGGCGAACGAGCCGGAGGAGGCCGGGGAGACCGCCTGGGGCCGGGACTGGAGCCCCGTCCCCGGCGACTCGAAGCGCGTGGAGCGGGCCGAGCCGTCGCACCGCGACGCGCAGGAGCGGGTTCGGGGGTTCGCCGAGGTGGAAGGCGCCCTCGACGAGGGGCGGGCGCGAGCCGAGGCGGAGCGCTGCCTCAACTGCGGGGTCTGCTCCGAGTGCATGGAGTGCGTAAAGGTGTGCGAGGCGCACGCCATCGACCACGCCATGGAGGCCCAAGAGGTCGAGCTCCAGGTGGGGAGCATCATCCTCGCCACGGGCTACGATCTCCTGGACCCCACCCCCATGAAGCCCTTCGGGTACGGGAAGTACCCCAACGTCTTCACCAGCCTCGAGTTCGAACGTATGAACAACGCCACCGGGCCCACCGGCGGACGGATCCTCATGCGGGACGGGAAGGGCGGGTTCTCTCATCCGCCCGAGAGCGTGGCCGTCGTCCACTGCGTGGGAAGCCGGGACGACCGCTATCACAGCTACTGCTCGCGGGTCTGCTGCATGTACGCCCTCAAGTACGGGCACCTGGTGCACGACAAGGTGGGGCCCGAAACCCGGATCTACGACTTCTACATCGACATGCGGTGCTTCGGGAAGGGGTACGAGGAGTTTTACCGCCGGTGCCAGGAGGAGGGCATCCAGTTCATCCGGGGCAAGCCCGCCGAGATCCTGGAGGAGGACGGAAAGCTGGTCCTGGTGGGGGAGGACACCCTGATCGGGCGCCGCTATCGCGTTCCCGTGGACATGGTGGTGCTCTGCGCCGCCATGCAGGCGAGGGCCGATGCGGGGGCGGTGGGTCGGATTTTCGGGATCAGCCAGGGGCAGGACGGGTTCTACCTGGAGGAGCACCCCAAGCTGGCGCCTCTTTCGACGGCCTCGGACGGGATCTTTCTGGCCGGGACCTGCCAGGCCCCCCGGGACGTGCCGGACACCGTGGCCCAGGCCTCGGGGGCGGCCGCCAAGTCTTTGGCCCTGGCCTCCCTGGGGGAGGTGCAGATCGAGCCCACCACGAGCTGGATCGACCCGGACATCTGCGCCGGATGCCAGGTGTGCATCGATCTCTGCCCTTACGGTGCCATCGAGTTCGATCCCCAGCGGCATGTCTCCGTGGTCAACGAGGCCCTGTGCAAAGGTTGCGGGAGCTGCGCGGGGTTCTGCCCGAGCGGTGCGGCCCGGTGTGCGTCCTTCAAGAGCCGGCAGCTGTTCGCGGAGCTGGACGGCATCTTCGACGCCGTTCATCAGGTGGGGCGGTAGTGCAGGTGAAGGGTGAGTGGTGTCAGTGAGAAAAAAGCAGGCGGAAAGCGAGGCACCGAAAACAAGAGAGCGGGGAGCATCATGAGCAACGACGATTTCGAGCCCATCATCATTGCGTTCGTCTGCAACTGGTGCACGTACACGGCTGCGGATCTGGCCGGGACCTCCAGGCTGATCTACCCGATCAACGTACGTCTGGTCCGGGTCATGTGCACCGGCATGGTGGATCCCAAGTACGTGATCAAGGCGTTCCTGGAGGGCGCGGACGCCGTGCTCATCAGCGGGTGCCACCCGGGCGACTGCCACTACATCAACGGAAACTTCAAGGCCAGGCGGAGGGTCAAGCTGCTCGAGGAGATCCTGCCGCAGTTCGGCATCGAACCGGAGCGTCTCAAGCTCACCTGGATCGGGGCGAGCGACGGCCTGGAGTTCGCCCACACGGTGGACGGCCTGGTCGCTTCGATCAGGGAGATCGGCCCGACCGAGGTCAGGCACACCATGGTCCTGTAAACCGAGAGGTCAGCATGTCCCAGGGATTCAAGATCGAGGTCAAGGAAGGCGATGTCCAAGGCGCACTGCGGGACTTTCTGGGAAAGATCCTCGAGCGGGAGGAGATCCGCGCCGTCCTGACGCCGCTGCGTCTGCCGTACAAGGGGAACGTCATGCAAACGCTGGTGGCCGACAGGGAGCGGCTCGGCGCGGCGGAACCCCTTTCCCCGGCCTATCCCCTGAGCGGGGCCAGGATCCTGAGCCGGCTGACCCGGGAGGAAGCGGGCGGCCGGGTCGCCGCCGTGCTCCGCCCATGCGAGATTCGGGCCTTCGTGGAGCTCGTCAAGCTCAAGCAGGCGTCCCGTCAAGACCTGGTTCTCATCGGTCTGGACTGTCCCGGGGCCTTCTCGAACGACGTGTTCGCCCGGGCCGCAGCCGAGGACGAAGCGGGGGACCTGACCCGGCGCTTTTTTCGTGCCGCCTTTGCCGGGGAGGAAGACCCGGCGGGGTACGAGCTCGCCGGCGCTTGCCGCGCCTGCGAGCACGTCACGCCGGACGCGGCCGACGTGGCGGTCGGGCTCCACGGCGGGGACCCGGAGCGGGAGATCTGGGTCGAGGCCCGGACCGAGGCCGGTGAAGCCTTGCTGGCCGACCTGGGTCTCCCGGAGGCCACGGAACCGGAGGGCCGTTCCAGGACCGTGAAGGAGCGGGTCGAGAGGGCGGTCCAGCGGCGGGAAGAGATGTTCGACCGGACCCTGCAGGCCACCGGCGGCGTGGAGAAGCTCACGTCCTATCTCGCCTCCTGCGTGAACTGCTACAACTGCCGCGTGGCTTGCCCGGTCTGCTACTGCCGGGAGTGTGTGTTCGGGACGGACGTCTTCGAGCACGAACCCCGGCAATACTTGAACTGGGCCGACCGGAAGGGGGCCGTGAAGATGCCCACGGACACGGTGTTCTACCACCTCACGCGCATGGCCCACATGGCGGCTTCCTGCGTGGGCTGCGGCCAGTGCTCGAACGCCTGCCCGAACGACATCCCGGTCATGGAGCTGTTTCGCACCGTGGCCCGCAGGGTGCAGCAGGACTTCGACTACGAGCCCGGTCGCAGTGTGGAGGAACCGCTTCCCCTTGCGGTGTTCCGCGAGAACGAGTTGGCCGAGGTGGTGGGACGATGAGACGAAAGATCGGCAAGGCGCTCGTGGTGGGCGCGGGAATCGCCGGCATTCGATCCGCCCTGGATCTGGCCGAGACCGGTTACGGAGTGACGCTGATCGAGCGCGCCCCCCACATCGGCGGCATCCTGGCGCAGCTCGACCGCCAGTTCCCGACGGATGCCTGCGGCATGTGCCGGATGCTTCCCATGGTGGAGCGGGACGCCGGCGGCCAGTACTGCCTGCGCAAGGGGCTCTTCCACGAGAACATCGACCTGAGGCTGGGAACCGAGCTGAAGGGTCTGGAAGGGGAGCCCGGGAGGTTCGAGGCCACCTTGAGCACGCGAAGGGCGCGAATCGATCCGGACCGCTGTCAGGGCTGCGGCGCGTGCGCGGAGGCCTGCCCCGTGGAGCTCCCCGATCCTTTCAACGAGGGCCTCTCCGCGAGGAAGGCCGTCTATCTTCCCGTGCCCCACGCGGTGCCGAACCCGTTTGTCATCGATGCGGAGGCCTGCACCCTCTGCGGCGCCTGCGAGCAGGTCTGCCCCACCGACGCGATCACCCTCGGGGACCCCGGCCGGAAGGCGTTCCGCGTTCTCGTCGTGGACGACGAGAGGATTGTCCGGGACTCCCTCGAGGACTGGCTCGAGGACGTGGGGTTCGGTGTGGAGACGGCGGCCTCGGGCCAGGAGGCCCTGGATCGGCTGGCGCAGGATCCCTTCGACCTCCTGCTGGTGGACATCAAGATGCCCGGCATGGACGGGGTGGAGGTCCTGCGCCGGGCGCGTGAGAGCCGCCCCGACCTCACCGTGATCATGATCACGGCGTACGCCACGGTGGACACCGCGGTGGAGGCCATGAAGATCGGCGCCCTGGACTACCTGACCAAACCGTTCGACCCGGAAAAGCTGGTTCCGATGGTGGAAACCGTGTACCAGGACCGCCACGGCCCCGGACGGGAGACCCTGGAGGTGGGGGCCGTGGTGCTGGCCTGCGGCATGTCCGTCCTCGACCCCTCCGAAGGGTTCGGTTGGACCGGGTACGCCGAGATGGCCGACGTGGTGACCGGACTCGAGCTCGAAAGGATCCTGAGCGGGACAGGCCCCACGGGGGGGCGTCTGACGAGGCCCTCCGACGGCGGGCCCGTAAAGCGGATCGCCTGGCTCCAGTGCGTGGGGTCCCGGGACCGGCAGGCCGACGCGGAGTTCTGCTCCTCCATCTGCTGCATGATCTCCCTCAAGGAGGCGCGCCTGGTCCGAAAGCGCACGGGCGGCGAGGTGGAGACCCACATCTTCTACATGGACCTCCGCACCCCGGGGAAGCGTTTTCAGCGCTACGAAGAAGGGGCGGAGGCCGAAGGCGTGCAGCTCCACCGGGTACGGGTCCACTCGGTGGTGCCGGAGGAGAGGACCGGGCTACCCCGGATCCAGTACGTCTCGGAGGAGGGCGTCCTCCGGGAGGAGACCTTTGACCTGGTGGTGCTCGCGACGGGGGCCCGGCCTCCGGCCGGAACCGGCGAGCTGGCCGACATGCTCGATCTGGAACGAAACCCGTGGGGGTTTGTTCAGCCCCGGGCGTTTCACCCGGCCGTGTCCAGCCGCGAAGGCGTGCTCCTTAGCGGGGCCTTCGGGGCTCCTTGCGACATCGCCGACTCGGTCCTGTTGGCCGGCGGAGCAGCCCTGGAGGCCTCCCGCATCATTCACGCCGCGGGAGGAGGCCTTGCGCCGGAGGAGTCAGAGGAGAGCCCGTACCGGGACGTCTCGCGGGAGCGGCCCAGGAGCCTGATCGCGCTCTGCCGATGTGCCAGGGACACCGTTCCCGACCTCGATCTCGAAGGCCTGGCCCGCGACCTGGAGGCCGACCCCGGAGTGGCCCGGGTGGAGGTCGTCGAGAACCTCTGCACGGCCTCCGGCTGGGACGCTCTGGTGGAGGCGGCCCGGAAGAAGCGACCCAACCGCATCCTTTTGGGGGCGTGCCTTCCTTACGTCTACGGCCGGCGGCTCCGCGAGCTGGGCAGGCAAATCGGTCTGGCCCCGGGCTACATGGACGTGGTGGATCTTCGGACACCCTTCTTCTCCGTCAATGAACCCGAGGCGGCCCGCCGCCTGGCCGGCTCGGAGATCCGCATGGCGCTGGCCCGAGTTCGACGCCCCGGCCCGCCGGTCCGGGAGGTCCGGACCGTGGAGCCCCGGGCCCTGGTGGTGGGGGGCGGAATCGCGGGCCTCTATGCGGCGCTGGCCATCGCCGATCACGGCTACCCCGTGGAGATCGTGGAGCGCGAAGCAGCCCCGGGCGGAAACCTGACCTGGTTGCCGCGCACGCTCGAGGGCAGGGAGCCGGCGGAGCTCCTGGAAGGGGTCCTGGCCGAGGTGGAAAAGCACCCCCAGGTTCAACTGCACGCCTCGGCGGAGGTGGTCGAGTCCTCCGGTCGAGCGGGCCGGTTCAGGACCGTGATTCAGAACGCCGAGGGGGTTCGCCGAACCGTGGAGCACGGTGTGGTCATCCTGGCCACCGGCGGCCGCGAGGCGGAGCCCGAGGGGTTCGGTCGGGGCGAAGCGGAGAAGGTCCTCACCCAGCGGGAGTTGGAACGGGTCCTGGCCGGGGAGGACCTGGATCCCGCCGGTCTCGAGTCCGTGGTGATGATCCAGTGCGCCGGGACCCGCACCGGGTCCCGCAACTACTGCAGCCGCGTCTGCTGCCCCACGGCCGTGCGCCAGGCTCTGCTTCTCCGTGAAAGGAACCCGGAGCTCTCGGTCTGGGTCCTCTACCGGGACATGATGACGCCCGGGTTCCTGGAGGCGGACTACGCCCGGGCCCGGGAGGCCGGGGTGCACTTCATCCGGTACGCACCCGAGCGGAGGCCGGCGGTGGAGGCTGGGTCGGAGAAGGCGGCGGTCACCGTGTGGGAGCCGGTGCTGGGGAGGGAGGTTCGGATCCCGGCGGACCTGGTGGTCCTGGCGGGCGGGGTTTCACCCGAGCTGCCCGCGGAGCTCGCCGCGACCTTTGGCGCCGGGCTGGACGAGGCCGGCTTCTTCCAGGAGGCCGACGGCAAGTGGCGGCCCGTGGACGCCCTGCGTGAGGGGGTGTTCGCCTGCGGGCTGGCCCTCTCGCCCCGCACCGTGGCCGAGTCCCTGGCCTCGGCCGGCGCCGCGGCGGAACGGGCCCTTCGCATCCTCGCAAGGGAGACCCTCCCCGTGGACCTTCGGGTGGCGCGCGTCCGTCACGCCCTCTGCTCGCGTTGCGAGCAGTGCCTGGACGCCTGCCCTTACGAGGCCCGCTACGTGGATCCGGAGAAGGGCCTGGTGGTCGTGGACGAGACGGCGTGTCAGGGCTGCGGAAGCTGCGCGGCCGTCTGCCCGAACAGCGCCACGGTGCTGGAAGGGCTGGACGACCGCCGGATGCTCGAGTCCATCGACGCGGCCCTGGAGGCGGGTTGGAGGTGACCGGAGCCGTTCGGAAGGGCGGCTGAGCGGCGAACACGGGACATGCCCCGAGGTGACGTCATGGTGGAGATTCAGAAGCAGGACCCGCGCGGATCGAACGGAGCGGAGGGACCGGATCCCCTGGCTGCGGTGCGGAAGCTGATTCAGCCCTGCATCCAGTGCGGGACGTGCACGGGCTCGTGCCCCAACGCGTTCGCCATGGACCTCACGCCCCGCGTGCTGTGGCGGCTTGTGCTGAGGGGAGAGGTCGACGAGATCTTCCACAGCCGGACCTTCACGCTCTGCTCCTCCTGCTACTCCTGCACGTTGCGGTGTCCCCGTCAGCTCCCGGTGACCGAGGCCATGGCCGGTCTCAAGCAGGAGGCCGCGAGGCGCCGGCCGGAGCTCCATCGCCCCAGCGCGGCGTTCAGCAGGACCTTCATGGACAGCGTCCGCAGGCACGGCCGGGTCAACGAGATGGAGTTCATGTTCTTCTACTTCGCCGCCCGGAAGAACCCGCTCCTTCCCTTTCGATTTTCTCCCATGGGCATGAGGCTGATGCGAAGGGGTAAGGTGAAGGTGTCCGTGCCCGGGTCGGGCGGAAACGACGTTTTGGATTCCCTGTTTCGAAACGTGGAGCGACTGGAGCGCACCCCATGAGGTACTTCTACTACCCGGGATGCTCCCTGGAGGGAACCGCAAGGGAGTACGACCTGAGCACCCGTGCCTTTCTCCGCGCGGCCGGGATGGACCTGGTGGATCTGCCCGACTGGACCTGCTGCGGGGCCACCGCGGCCCAGGGAATGAGCCGGCTGCTTGCCCTGGCCCTCCCGGCCCGGAATCTGGCCCTGGCCGAGAGGACCGGTGAGACCCTGGACATCCTGGTTCCCTGCAGCGCCTGCTACCTGAACCTGAGAAGGGCCGAGGAGAGGATCCGCTCGGGCGGGGAGGCGAAGCGCGAGATCAACGAGGCCCTGTCCGAGACCGGGCTCCAGTGCAGCGGGGGAGTCCGGGTGCGTCACCTCCTCGACGTTCTCTCCCGGGACCTGGACGCCGCCTGGCTGGCCGAACGCGTGACGCGCCCCCTCGAGGGGATGCGCATCGCCTCCTACTACGGTTGCCAGTGCCTGCGGCCGTATGCGGACTTCGACGACCCGGAGGAGCCTCGAACCATGGAGCCGCTCATCCGGGCCACCGGCGCGGAACTGTTCTCCTGGACCGCCGGGGCCCGCTGCTGCGGCGCTTCCCACATGACCACCAAGCCCGAGATCGGGATCGAACTCGTGGCCGGTCTGCTCGAGGCGGCGCGCGGGGCGGATGCCATCGTGACCGTGTGCCCCATGTGCCAGATGAACCTCGAGGCCTACCAGCGAAAGGCCTCGCGCGTCCGGGGAGCCGACCTGAGTGCGACCGTTCTCTACCTTCCCCAGCTTCTCGGCCTCGCGCTGGGCCTTTCGAGTGACGAGGTCCGCCTCGATCTCAACCTCGCCGTCGGGCGGGGGTTCAAGAAAACGGCCGCCTGACGCATTCACCTGGAAAGGACCGCCGGTGTTCTCCTGGATCAAGAGCCTTCGGCAGAGGCTGGTGACCAAGCTGATCCTGACCGTGGGGTTGACCCTGCTGGTCAGCATCTCGGCCTGGTCGTACGCCATCGTCCGTTACCAGGAGAACCAGACCATGCGCAACCTTTCCCTGGAGGCGGATCGTCTGAGCACGACCATCAAGCTGGGCACCCACTACGCCATGATGCTGAACTCCAGGGAGGACATCGCCGAGACCATCAAGAACATCAGCCGCCAGCCGGAGATCAAGGCCATCCGCATCTACAACAAGTCGGGCCAGATCACCTACTCGGACGATGCGGAGGAGATCGGCCGGATCACGAACATCAAGGACGAGGCCTGCTACGTGTGCCATCGCAGCGACCCGCCCCTGGTCGAGCTGGACCTGTCCGAAAGGACCAGGATCTTCAAGGGTGAAAACGAAACCCGCATGCTCGGCATCCTGAGCGCCATCTACAACGAGCCGGGGTGCGCCTCCGCGGCGTGCCACATCCACCCCGAGGGCAAAGAGGTCCTGGGGGCGCTGGACGTGGTGCTTACCCTGGCCCCGGCGGAAAAGAGGATCACCGCCTACAAGCAGTGGACCACGGCCATGACCGTGCTCGTCCTCCTGGTCACGACCGTGGCGGTGCTCCTGTTCATCATGCGCTTCGTCAATCGTCCTGTGAGCCACATGATCGCGGCCACCCGGCGGATCGCGAGGGGTGAAAGCGACGTGGGCGTGGAAGTCCGCCAGGAGGACGAGATGGGCCAGCTGGCGGACGCCATCACCTACATGGGCGGTGAGATCGAGCGGAACCAGGCGGCCCTCAACAAGCAGCGCAAGGAGTACCAGCGGTTGTTCGAGCTCGTCCCCTGCATCATCACGGTGCAGGACCGAAACTACAGGCTCATCAACTACAACCGGGAGTTCGCCGAGAAGTTCGCCCCCACTCCCATGGACACCTGCTACCATGCCTACAAGGGCCGAACGAGCAAGTGCGATCCGTGCCCCGTGGAGAGGGCCTTCGAGGACGGTGAGGTTCATCAAAGCGAGGAGTCCGGGATGAACTGGGACGGCACCATGAGCCACTGGATCGTGATCGCCACCCCGGTCTGGAACGAGAAGGGCGAGATCCAGTCGGCCATGGAGATCAGCCTGGACATCACGGAACGTCGGCTCCTGGAGCAGGAGCTGGAAAAGTCCGAGCAGAAGTATCACGCCATCTTCAACAACATTCCCAACGCCGTCTTTGTCCTGGATCCGGACACCCTGGACATCCTCGACTGCAACGACAGCATAACCCAGGTGTACGGCTACGGAAAAGACGAGATCTTGAACCGGTCCTTCCTGGAGCTTCACGAGGAGAAGGGGCGCGAGCAGTTCAGGAAGATGCTCAAAGCCTACGAGGTGCTCAACCGGGTGCAGCACGAGCACAAGACGGGGAGGACGATCTACGTGAACATTCGGGTCTCCCCCTCCGAGTACACCGGTCAGAAGGTGCTCCTGGTCACCACGAGCGACATCACCAAGAGGCTGGAGACCGAGGAGCAGCTGGCCCAGGCGAGCAAGCTGGCCACCCTGGGGGAGATGGCCACGGGTGTGGCCCACGAGCTCAACCAGCCCCTTTCCGTGATCAAGACCGTGTCCAGCTTTTTCATGAAGAAGCTGAACGCAGCGCAGGAAATACCCGCCGAGACGCTGTACCAGATGCTCGGCAAGGTGGACACCAACGTGGACCGGGCCACCAAGATCATCACCCACATGCGTCTCTTCGCCCGGAAGTCAGAGATGAAGCTCGACCAGGTGCGGATCGAGGACGTGCTGGACCGGGCCTTCGACATCTTCACCCAGCAGCTCAGGGTACGCGGCATCGAGGTGGTTCGGGAGTTCGGTGAGACGTCGCCCCCCATCATGGCGGATCCGGACCGGTTGGAGCAGGTCTTCATCAATCTCCTGATCAACGCCAGGGACGCCATCGAGGAGCGGTGGGCGGGTCGGGAGAGCGAGTCGGGGGACAAGCGGATCACCGTGAGGACGAGGTCCGAGGACGGTGCCGTGGTGGTGGAGGTGCAGGACACGGGCTCCGGGATCGACGGCGCCCACAAGGACAAGATCTTCGATCCCTTCTTCACCACGAAGGAGGTGGGGAAGGGGACCGGACTGGGACTGTCCATCAGCTACGGGATCGTCAAGGACTGCGGGGGAGACATCTGCGTGGCTCGGAACGAAGGACCCGGCGCCTGCTTCGCGGTCCGGTTCCCCGTGAAGGATGAAGAGGATGAATCGACAGACCATACTCCTGGTGGATGATGAGGAAGACATCCGCCTCGTGCTGAGCGTTGCCCTCACCGACATGGGGTACGACGTGATTGCGGCCGAGAACGGCAAGGAGGCCCTCCGGCTGTTTCGAGAGAAACGTCCGCCCATCGTCATCACGGACATCAAGATGCCCGACATCGACGGCGTGGACCTTCTCAGGACGATCAAGGAGGAGGCTCCGGACACCGAGGTCGTCATGATCACCGGGCACGGGGACATGGACGTGGCCATTCAGAGCTTTCAACAGGAGGCCACGGACTTCATCACCAAGCCCATAAACGTGGAGAATCTGGAAAACTCGTTGCAGCGCGTGCACGAGCGGATCCTCGCTCGGGAGAAGCTGCGGCAGTACACCCACTCTCTGGAGAGCATGGTCTACCGGAAGTCGGAGGAGCTGGCCAGCCTGGAAAAGACGCTCCAGGGCGGGGACGGCGGGCCGCCGGCGGGTGACGTCGTCCGGCGGTTCCAGCGGCTCTTCGACGACCTCCCCTGCCACGTGGCGGTGATGGACGAGGAACTGGTCCTCACCGCCGTCAACCGGAAGTTTCGTCGGGACTTCGGTGACCGTGAGGGGGAGTTGTGCTATCATGTGTTGAAAAATGCGAAAGCCCCCTGCACGGACTGCGCTGTGCAGGAGACCTTCGGCACGGGCGAGAGCCAGGAGGGGGAGGCGGAGATCACCACGCCGGACGGCGTCGCGCATCAGGTCCTCGTGTGGACCTCGCCGGTACGCACGGCCGGGGACGACCCCACCCACGTGCTCACGCTCTACACGGACATGACCCAGATCCGGAAGGTCCAGGACCACCTGAGCTCGCTGGGGCTCATGGTGGGATCCATCTCCCACAGCATCAAGGGCATGCTCACGGGCCTGGACGGCGGCATGTACCTGCTGGACTCGGGCCTGCGGAGGCAGGACGACGATCAGGTCCACGAAGGCCTTGGCGTGGTCAAGGAGATGGTGGGACGGATCCGGAACATGGTGCTGGACGTCCTGCTCTTTTCCAAGGACCGGGATCTCAGGAAGGTCGAGACGGGGGTGGCGGAGTTCGCCGCGGAGGCGGCCAAGGGGATTCGATCCCTGGTGGAGGAGCACGGGATTGACTTCAGCCTGGAGTGCCCCGAGGACGCCGGCGTGTTCGAGGTGGACCCGGGGCTTCTCCGCACGGCCTTTGTGAACGTGCTCGAGAACGCGGTGGACGCGTGTCTCGAGGACAAGAGCCGGAAGGACCACCGGATTGCGTTTCGCGTTCGTGGTGAGGAGGACGAGGTCGTCTTCGAGGTGGAGGACGACGGCGTGGGCATGGACGAAGAGACCCGAGAGAAGATGGCCACCCTGTTTTTCTCTTCGAAAGACCGGAAGGGAACCGGGCTGGGGCTCTACATCACGGACCGGACCGTCCGGCAGCACGGCGGCGACATTGCCGTGGAATCCGAGGCGGGTCGGGGGACGCTGTTCACCATCCGGATTCCACGGAAGGCCGAAGCAGGCGGAGACGCACCCGCAGGTGACGTCGGCGGGCCGGGGGAGGACACCTGAACCGAAGGGAGAGGAGGTGCACCATGGCCAAGAAGATCCTGGTCGTCGATGACGAGCAGGCGGTCGTCCGGTACATGACCACCCTGTTCGAGGACCACGGCTACGAGGTCATTGCGGCGACGGACGGGGCCGAGGCCCTCGAGGTCCTGGACCATAGCGTGCCGGATCTCATCACGCTGGACCTCCAGATGGACAAGGTCTGGGGACCGCAGTTCTACCGGAAGATGAGCAGGAACCCGGCCCTCGAGGAGGTCCCCGTGATTGTCGTGAGCGGCCTCGCCCGGCCGGAGCTGGCCGTCAAGAAGGCTGCGGCCGTGGTCGGGAAACCCTTCGATCCGGACGAGCTCGTCCGGATCGTTCGAGAACAGATCGGCGAGTAACCGCGTCAAAAATCCCGGAACTCCCGATCACTCATGAGGTCGCCGCCGGCCGCAAGGCCGTGCTTTCCCTTTTCGGGTTCCTCCCCGATCCGTCGCCACCTCTTTCGGAGCCGGGGGACGGGGCCCGCGTCCGCCCGGCCGCCGTTCGACCGGTTTCCTTCCCCCGCCAGGGCCGCCAGCTGTCGAATGATCTCCTCGAGCTGCTCCGACTGGCATTCATCTCCTCGGACGCCGACGCGGACTCCTCCGCCTGAGAAACGTTCTGCTGGACGACCTTGTCCCTCTCGGCACGGGCCTGCTCGCTGCATCCCTTCTCCACGCCGGCGATTCCTTTTGACACCCCCGTGGTTTTCACATATAAAAATCCTTTACCTTCAAGGGCTTTCGGCCTTTCACCGGAATCCGACAGCGTGGGGCAGGCCGGTGAAACCACGGGAGCCCGACAGTCGGGAGGTGCCGTCATGTATCACGTGGCTTCCGAGGAAACGTACGAGGACGGAACGCTGATCTTTCGGGAGGATGCCCCGGGTGACTGGGTCTACGTCATCCTCTCGGGCTCCGTGGAGATCTTCAAGAAGATCGAGGGAAAGGAGATCGTCATCGAGATCCTCCAGGAGGGGGAGATCTTCGGGGAGCTGGGTTTTCTGGGACGTATCAAGCGGACAGCCGGTGCGCGGGCCGTCGGTCCCACCACCCTCGGGATCATCGACCGCGCCTTTCTGGATGCCGAGTTCAACAAGCTCTCCTCGGAGTTCCGTTCCATCCTGGTGGCGGTGGTCAAGCGGTTCAAGAAGATGCTGGAGCGGGCAAGGGATTTCGAAGGACGCAGGGAGCCCCGAGTGCAGAAGACACTCAGCCTGGCCTTCAGGGACCGAAACGCCTTTGTCAAGGCCTACAGCTCGAACCTCAGCTCGGGAGGGCTGTTCCTTCGGACCCGGAACCCGCTTCCCAACGGTGAGCGGTTTCTGCTCAAGCTCCAGCTGCCCGAGATGCCGGACCCCCTCGAGATCCAGTGCGAGGTGGCCTGGAGCCGGACCGCCGGGGGGAAGGCAGGAGGGGAACCCGCGGGAATGGGGTTGAAGTTCCTGGAAATGACGCCGGATGAGCGGCAAGCGTTGAAGGCCTATCTGGACGATACCCTGAGAAAAGAACAGGGAAGATGAGGAGGATCGCATGCTGGAAGAGCGGGTTGTCTACCTGAACGGGGCGTTTGTCCCCTGGAGTGAAGCAAGGACCCACCTGATGTGCCACAGCTTCGGGAGGGGCTCGGCCATATTCGAGGTGCTGAGCGTGCACGAGGTGGACGGAGGGGCCTCCCTGTTCCGCCTGGACCGGCACGTGGCCAGGCTCTTTCGAACCGCCGAGCTCCTGGGCATGGGACTCCGTCAGGAGCCGGAGGAGATCCACGAGGCGTGCCTGGAGGCCGTTCGCCGAAACGGGGTGAGCCGGGGATTCGTCAAGGTGATCTGCTACCACTCGGAAATCGCCTTCGAGATCCTTCCGCCGGACGGCCCTCTGGACGTCTCCGTCTTCGTGGTGGACCCGGCCGCGGACCTGGGCGGGCTCGAGTTTCCGTTCGACCGGGGCGCCTCGGCCTGCTTCTCCCGTTGGCACAAGCTGGACCCCCGGTGTGTGCCGGTCGAGGCCAAGGCGGCGGCCAACTACCTGAACGGCATGATGGCCCGGGCCGAGGCCCGCTCCCGCGGCTATGACAACGTGATCATGCTGGACACCCAGGGGTTCGTGGCCGAAGGCGGAACCGAATCGGTTTTCATGGTCGAAAAGGGGGTGCTCATGACCCCCTGTGCGGGCACGGTGCTGCTGAGCATCACGCGTCGATCGCTCCTCGAGGCGGCCGAGGTGATCGGGCTCCCGGCCCGCGAGGTGCGCATCCCCCCCGATCGCCTCATGGGGGCGGACGAGCTTCTCTTATCGGGAACGCCCAACAAGGTGCTTCCGGTGAGGCGGATCGAGGACCGGGATATGGAAGGGACGCCCGGTCCGGTGACCCGAAAGCTGTTCGATCTCATGAACGGGATCACGTCGGGAAAGGACGAACGATTCCGGGAGTGGCTCTTCCCGGTCTGAGAATCCGCGTCTTGCTTTTTCCGACCGACCCCGTCGGGAGTCAGGCTGTATGAGCGAACCCCACGTGCTCTATGACATTCGGGACCAGGTGGCCGTGATCACCTTGAACAGGCCCGAGGCGGGCAACGCCTTCAGTGAGGAGATGATCTCTCTGTGGAACCGGCGCCTGAAGGAGGCCCGAAAGGACGAGGGGGTTCGTGTCGTGGTGGTCACGGGCAGGGGCGACACCTTCTGCTCGGGAGGCGACATCCGGGACATGGCCGAGGGGAAGCTTCGGTCGTGGGACATGAAGCGGTTCGTGTGGGAAGGGGTCCACAGGATCGCCCTCACCCTGGAAGACCTGGACAAGCCCGTGATCGCGGCCGTCAACGGGGCCGCCATGGGGGCGGGCATGGACATGGCCCTCATGTGCGATCTCCGGGTCTGCTCCGACCGCGCCCGTCTGGCCGAGTCCTACATCAACCTGGGGGTGGTCCCCGGGGACGGGGGCGCCTACTTCCTCCCCCGCCTCGTGGGCTGCGCCAAGGCCCTGGAGCTCCTGCTGACCGGCGAGGTCCTCACCGCGGAGCAGGCCCTGGCCCTGGGAATCGCCAACCGGGTGGCGCCCCACGAGCGCCTCATAGAAGAGACCCTTGCCCTGGCCCGCAAGATCGCCTCCAAGCCCCCGCTGGCGGTCCGGATGACCAAGCGTGCGGTGTACCAGGGGCTCACCGGATCGCTCCGGGCCCACCTGGACGCGATCTCGAGTCAGCTCGCCCTCCTGAGCGAGACCGAGGACCATCTCGAGGCGGCCCGTGCGTTCCTGGAAAAGCGAAAGCCGGTGTTCCGGGGGCGATAACCTGGATCCGTCCCGAAGCCGGCGAATCAACCGCCGGCCTGTCCGGTCCTGCCGCCGTTCGAGACGCCGTTCCTGCGGTTTTCCTTGGTGAGCTCGTGGATGACGCACTGCGGGCGGAACTTGCAGTAGTTGGAGGGATCTGCGCACTCGACGCCGTTGTCCAGGCATTCCCGGCAGTAGCCGACGAGCATCTTCTGGCAGACGACTCGCGCCTCGCGGTCCGGGTGGTAGCGGCAGTTCATGGTGTGAGCCCTCCTCGCTCAAGCCGCGGCCGAAGACCGTTCCCTCACCCAGCGCCGCTTTGCCAGGGCGAACAGCAGTGCGGCCGCCAGGAAGAGCATCATGAGGCCGAGATGCGCAATGTCCACGAACATGGTGAAGGCGGGGGAAAAGGTCACGTCGGGCAGGTTCTTGAGCACCCGGACCACACCGGTCCCCACGATCCCGGCCAGAAGCAGCACCCGGACCCATCCTGCGGCGGTGAGCGCGTACCGTTTTCGAATGGACAGGGCGTACTCGGCCGCCATGTATCCGAAGAGCGCCAGAACGAGGACGGCGCCCAGGTAGTGGAGGATGTGCGTGAGGAAGAAGTCGGCCGTCCAGCCCAGGCCCGGAATGTCGGCGATGTAGTAGCGCTTGAAGATGGGCATCTGGCCGAGGCCCGTGAAGGCCATGCCGGCGAACAGGATCCCGAAGGACCAGCGCATCCACCTTCCTGGAAGAACCGCTTCCCTGACGTTCATGACCGGTCCTGCTTTCCTTTGGTGTCCGAGCCGCGGCCGGACGCCTTGAGAAAGCGGGCCGCCGCCGCCGCAATCCCCGCCACCGGGGCGATCACCATGGCCTTGGCCAGGT
Source organism: uncultured Desulfobacterales bacterium (assembly GCA_964443135.1). Taxonomy (GTDB): domain Bacteria; phylum Desulfobacterota; class DSM-4660; order Desulfatiglandales; family HGW-15; genus JAIPEI01. Next base: position 43,069 of record CAYUBQ010000005.1, read on the forward strand.
TGTCCGCGTGGGCCATGGCGTCCTCGACCGGCCTGAGGTGGGGACGTCCAGGTCCTTTCTGGATCGCCCGGTTGAGCTCCTCGAAGGGCACCGGGGAGACGTAGACGGTGTTGGTCCCGCCGTTCTCTTCCTCGCCGTAGATGTACCCGCCGATCTCGCGGGCGATGTCATGGGCCTCCTTCAGGATGGCGTCCCGCGGACCGATCTTCTGGACCTGCTCGGGGCAGATCTCGATGCAGGCGGGCAGCTCCCCCTTGGCCACCCGGTCGAAGCAGCGGTCGCACTTGTACATGACCCCGTTCCCGGCGAAGCTCGGGAGGAGGTCCAGGTAGAGGCCCGTCCCGGTCTGGCGCTGGGGGATGTGCCAGGGGCAAACCTTCTTGCACTTGCTCCCGCCCAGGCAGACGTCCGGGTGAATCCGCGTGATGCCGTTCTCGAGCTTCCGAGCCGCGCCCCACGGGCAGAGGTCCGCGCAGGGCGGGTTCTGGCAGTGCATGCAGCGCCGGGGAACGTTGAGGGTCTTTTCCTCGCCGTTCACCGTGACCCTCGCCTCCTGGATGAACAGCCAGTTGTAAGGGGTCAGCCGGTCCGTCACGTGCCGCCGCTCGCTCCAGTCCGAAACCTTGACCCTCGAGGGGTACATTTTGGGGAAGGGCTTTTCCGGCTCGGGGAACTTGGCCTCGTTGGTCCAGTTGCAGGCCTCCACGCAGGCCTCGCACCCGATGCAGTTCCGGATGTCGATGAGCGTGGCGAGCTCCTTCGATGAAGCGCCCCGGACGGCGGCGGGCAGGGGAAGACGCGACGCGGTCAGGGCACCCGCTGCAGCGATGCCGGCTTTGAGGAAATGTCGTCTCGAGATGTCTCGAGGCATGATGCTCTCCGCGATTCGTGGACGGTCGTTGTCAAATCAGAGCCGCCCCGGCACAAAAGGTTTCAGACGGCCGCAGGCGGGCGGAGAGGATCGGGTCCGCTGCTCACGGACGGGAGGAAGCCCCCTGGGCCACGCAGTCGCGGAGGGCGGCCCTCAGGCGGAGTTTCACGTCGCGGGGGACCGATTCCCGCGGACATCGTTTCATCACGTCCACGGTCTTCTTCAGCGACTCGACGCACGCGCGACACTCCGGGCAGTCCCGGAGATGCGCCCGGATCTCTTCGCAGGTCGCCTCGTCGAGCTCTCCGTCCAGGAACTCCGAGATGTGTTCCACGTGCTTCATGCAGTCTTCATGCATGGGGAACGTCCTTTCGATAGCGTTCCGTGATCTTTTCCCTCAGGTAGAGACGGGCTCGATGGAGCCTCGTCTTGACCGCCTGGGGGGTGATGTCCATGATGTCGGCCGTCTCCTCCGTGCTGAATCCCTCCATGTCCCTGAGGTTGAACACCATCCGGTAGATGGGCGGAAGGGAGTGCACCGCCTCCTCGATCACCTCTTTCAGCTCGCTTCGGAGGAGGTTCTGCGAGGGGTCCTCGCTCCAGTCCGGGATGTCGTATCTCCCGGCTGCGCCCTCCCCCGGTACCAGGTTCTCGAGGCTGAGCTCGTAATCGGGCTCGCACTTCTTCTTCCTTCGCTTTCGAAAGCAGGCGTTTGCCGCGATCTTGTAGAGCCAGTTCTTGAGCCGGGTCTCCTCCCGAAAGTCCTCGAGGTAACGGAAGGCGCTCAGGAGGGTGTCCTGGATGATGTCCTCGGCGTCCTCCCGCTGGCCGCACATACGGAGACCGAAGTTGTAGAGCCCTTCTTCGTAGAGGTTCACGATCTCTTCCATGGCATCGGGGGAACCCTGCTTGAATCTCTCTACGAGCCGGTGTTCCTCGTCGGTGGTCGCACGCTGGTTCATCTCTATAGATCCGGTTCTCGTCGTTCAGGTTACAAGAATTGACGGGTTCGCAAAAAACCGCTCACCCGCCGCTGGGAACGGTTTCATCCATTGAAAATCCTGCGGCAGATCTCAAGGCCTCGGACCTCATGCGGCGTCGTCAGGAACTCACCGGTTTCGGCCGGAAACGGTCTGTGCCCGGTTCCCGGCGGCGCGATCGTGCTCACACGCCCGCTCGACCGCATCGCGGGAACGGGATCCTGTCTACCACACATGGGTGCTCGATGCAACGAGCCCGGCCGTTGTTTCCCGGCGGCGTCGAGGCCGTCGCCCGGGCATCCGCCCGCGAACAAAGGGCCCGCAATGGGAAGGATCGGCTTGACTGGTGGCCACGACTCCCTCGAGGTTTCCGCCGCCTCAGCCGCCGTGCACGTCCGTCTTCTTGGGCTCGAAGGGGATGGAGAACTCGTAGACCCCCGAGTCCATGACCGCCTTGACGGGATAGGGAGATCTCTCCAGGACCTCGAGCATGGACTTGTTCGAGGCCAGCACGTCGGCGGTGAACCCGGGGATCCCCCGCTCCCTCGCGATTTGGATGAGGTAGAGGAAGAGGAAGGTGGCGATGCCCTTGCCCCTGTAGGCCTCGTCCACCACGAAGGCGATGTCGGCGAACGGGGTGTCGCCGGGCAGCACGTAACGCCCCTCGGCCACGATCCGACCCTCGCCCGGCTCCCCCACCAGGCCCACGATGGACATGGCGTTCCGGTAGTCCACGTTCACATACTCCTGCATCTTCTTGTGAGGCATGGTCTTCACCGGGGAGAAGTAGCGGTAGTAGACGGACTCGTCCGAGAACCGGTAGAAGAGACGCCGCATTTCGTCCACGTCCGACGGCCGGATGGGGCGGAACCGCACCTCCAGGCCGTCCTTGAAGGTCTCGGTGCGGGAGAGCTCCTCGGGATAGTGGCGGCTCTGCTCCGCGTGATACACCTGGTCCGGAAAGAGGATGTTCTCTTCCTTGGCCAGCCGGACCAGCTCGGTCCGGTCGTTGGGGTGGGCGATGTCGATCAGGGCCAGGGCGCGCTCCCGGATGGTTCGGCCGGTCAGGGAGGCGATTCCGTACTCGGTCACCACCAGGTCCAGGGATTCCCGGGCGGAGAACTGGTTGGGGTAGTCCCTGACGGACAGCAGGATGTTGGTCTCGCCCCGGGAGTTCCTGCTGGGAAGGCCGAGAATGGTCCGGCCGCCGGGGGAGAGAGCCGCGCCCTTGAAGAGCTCCTGGGCCTCACCGGGACCGGTTCCCACGTTTCCCTTGCCGTGGGGGAGGGCCACTCCCCCGGTGAGGTCGATCTTGTGCGCGGGGAGGACCACCATGAAGCGTTCGTTCTTCCCCATGCGCACGGGATCGCCCACCACGTCGATGCCCTGGAACTCCAGCAGGGGGTTCCCGTCCAGCCAACGCATGAGCTCCTCGGTGCCGAGGGCGTAAGAGGCCACGGATTTGCCCTTGAAGTTGTGCTTTTTCCGGTTCGTGACCGCGCCGCTTCGCACGAGCTCCATGAGGGGGTCGGTGAAGAAGGGGGAGTGGATGCCCAGATCCCGCTTCCGGGAAAGGTGCCGGGCCAGGGCGTCGAAGACGGGCCCCACGGAGAAGGCGATGCAGCTCCCGTCCTGGATGAGGGAGGACACGTTGCGCCCGATCTTGTCGTAAACCTCGTTCACGGACCAGCGGTCGAAGGTGATGGGAGGCTCCGAGCTCTCGACCAGGAGGTCGAACTCGCTCTCTCTCACAAAGGTGTCCCCCATGGTGCGGGGGATCGTGGGGTTGATCTCCCCCACCACGAACGAGGCCTGACTCATGGCCTGGCGGGCCACGTCCACGGCCGGTCCCAGGCTTGCGTACCCGGACTCGTCGAACGGGGTGATCTGGACAAAGGCCGCGTCGATGTGGATGGTCCCCGACTCGATGAGCAGGGGGACGCGGGAAAAGGGACAGGGGATGAGATCCACATGGCCCTTGCGAATGGCCTCGCTGGCGATCCACCCGGAAAAGAAGGTCTTCAGCCTGAACTTCTCCGTGGTTTGGCGGTCGATGGAGACGGTCTCACCCAGGCTCACGAGCTGGATGAGCTCGAGGTCCCTCAGGTTGGGGGAGCTGGAAATGGTGAAGGCCTTGATCAGGCTCCTCGGCTCGGCCACGCCGGTCCCCAGAAAGATGCTCATGCCCGGGCGGATTCCGGACAGGGCGTGGTTGTGGGTCGTCACCTTGGCCTTCCATGCGGGATCCGAGGGCATGTTGGGCTCCTTTTGAAGGAATCGGGAATCGAACCGCTCAGGCCGGGCGGTGGCCGTCCGGGACGGGAACGCCGTCCACGTAAACGCGGTTCTCCTCGTCCAGGGCGAACCGCCCCCGGGCGATCATCTCCACGGTGAGGGGAAAGATCTTCCAGTCGCCGGCCTCCTTGAGCCGCTCCTGGTGCTCGTCCGCCACCTCCGCAAGCCGCGCCGGATCGGCCTCGAGGGCTTCGAGGTCGTCGGGCAGACGGACCGGGACGGGATCGGAGACCACGAGCAGCGGGCCGGTGTCCACCCCCTGGTCGGTCCAGAGGGTCGACGAGCGCAGCTCGCTTTCCCCGGCGGCGATGGCATCGCGTACGGCGTGATCGCCGACGTATCTGCGGGTCCCGGCCGGAGTCCTGATGGAGAGATCCGCGGGGTGGACGTTGACGCACCCCTGGAGGGTGGTGTAACTCATGTATCCGCCCAGAGCGATGACGTCGATCTCGAAGGCCTCGGTCAGGAGGGCGGGAACCCGGTCGAAGGCCTTGCGGGCCGCCACCCCGTCCGCGGTGGTCGCCGTCCGCCGGAGGCCCCGGAGTCGGTGAAAGGCCCGGATGTCGTAGCTGGCGTAGGGAAGGCCGTGCTCATGGGCGATGGCCTCTCCCCGGGAGGCTCCGTCCGAACGGTCCGAGAAGATGAAGACCACATCGAAAGGGGATGCCCCCTCCTCTTCCCGGAGGGCCTGTTCCAGCTCGAGAAGCCTGACGATGTTGGTGCCGGATCCGGACATGAAGGCGGCCACGCGCATGGGACGGCCGGCCTTCTCCGGATCGAAAAGGGGAACGGGATCCATGATGCACTCCTCCCGGTTCGTCGGCCGCGAGGCCCGGGGCAAGGGTGAGACGGCTGGTTACCGTGATCGACGGTCATGCCGGCGGGCCACTGGGCCCTCGAAGCGAAGCAGCGATGACCCAAAGATACCCCAAAACCCGAAAAAGTTCAAAGCCGCTGCAATCACCCGCCCTCCTTGACAAAGCCCCGGCCCCTTTCTATACAGGATGATAGAGCACTCAGAGGAAAGGAGGCCCATGAAGCTGGAGCCGCGGTGTCGAGACAAGGTGATCCGCCTCGTGGAAAAGGGGGTGGAGATCCCGAACCCCCTGTCCATCGACCTGGGAGACGAGGTGGACCCGAAGCGCATCTCGGGCGACGGGGTCCGGATCGAGGCCGGCTGCCGCATCTTCGGCGCGGAGACGGCGATCGCGCCGGGCGTCCGGCTCGGGGCCGAGGGTCCGGTCACCCTGGACAACTGCCAGCTCGGTCCGGGCGTGCAGATCAAGGGCGGGTATGCCGGGGAGGCGACCTTTCTCGAAGGCGCCTCCATGGGGCTAGGCGCCCACGTTCGCCAAGGCTGCCTGCTGGAGGAGCAGGCGAGCGGAGCCCACTGCGTGGGGCTCAAGCAGACCATCCTGTTCCCCTTCGTCACCCTGGGCAGCCTCGTCAACTTCTGCGACTGCCTCATGGCCGGCGGCACGAGCCGAAGCGACCACAGCGAGGTGGGAAGCTCCTACATCCACTTCAACTTCACGCCCGACGGCGAAAAGACCACCCCCTCCCTCATCGGGGACGTGCCCAGGGGGGTGATGCTCAACCAGCGTCCGATCTTCCTGGGTGGACAGGGGGGCATGGTCGGGCCCCTGCGCGTCGAGTACGGCAACGTGATCGCGGCGGGGACCATCCTGAGGCGGGACGTCCTGGAGCAGAACAAGCTCGTGGTGGGGGCGCCCCCCCGGGGAGGCGTCATCAACTTCGTTCCCGGAAGGTACACCGGGATCGGGCGGATCCTGGAGAAGAACATCTTGTACCTGGCCAACCTGGCCGCGCTGGAGCAGTGGTACGAGCACGTACGCCGGCCCTTTTTCAGGAGCCAGGGGTTCGGCGACCTCGTCTACGGCGGGGCCCGGAAGCGGCTGAGGACGGCCACCGCCGAGCGCGTGAAGCGGCTGCGCGCCATGATCGGCCATATGGGAGAGGACAGCGGGAAGGGCGGCGGCCGTGAATCCCGAGCCGCCCGCGGCAGGCGGGAGCTGGCGGACCGGTTCGACGAGATCGCGGGGCTGTTCGAGGACGCCCTGTCCCCTGCGGGACCGGAAAGGGAGCGGGACGGGTTTCTCTCGCTCCTGTCCGGCGCACAGGGGGGGGCGTCCTGCGTGGAGGCCGTCCAGTCGCTTCCCCGGAAGACGTCCGAGTCGGGGACGAGATGGCTCCAGGCAATCGTCGAAGAGCTGTGCGCGCAGGCCGCGTCCCTGGTGCCCGGCCTCGCCCTGTTCTCCCGCTCGCGCACCTGATTCCCCCCGGAGGCGACGTGGGACGACTGTTCGGAACAGACGGAATTCGCGGAGAGGCCAATCGGCCCCCCATGGACGGGTCCACCGGCTTCGCCCTGGGTCGTGCGCTGGTGGAGGTCCGTGGCCGGAGGGACGGCCGGATCCGGGTGGTCATCGGGAAGGACACCCGGCTCTCCGGAGACATGCTGGAGAGCGCCGTGGCCTCGGGCGTGGCGTCGGCCGGGGGAGACGTCCTCCAGACCGGTGTGCTGCCCACCCCCGGAGTGGCGTTTCTCACCCGGGATACGGAGGCGGAGGCCGGCGTCATGATCTCCGCGTCTCACAACCCGTTTCAGGACAACGGCTTCAAGGTGTTCTCCTCCCGCGGCATGAAGCTCTCGGTCGGGGACGAGGAGGCCCTGGAGGCCGCCATCCTGAACGACTCGAGGCGGGACTCGGGGGGCGGGCCGGGGGACCTCGGCCGGATCCTCCCCCTGGACGGCGCGCGGGAGCGGTACCGGTCCTTCCTTGCGGGGACTTTTCCTTCCAGGCTGACACTGGAAGGCGTTCGCATCGTCCTGGACACGGCCAACGGGGCCGCCTCCGAGACGGCCCCCCGGGTCTTCCGGGAGCTCGGTGCCGACGTGGAAGTGATCCACGACCGCCCGGACGGAAAGAACATCAACGCCCGATGCGGGTCCGAGCACACGGAGGATCTGGAGCGGCGGGTGCGGGAGACCCGCGCCCACGCGGGCCTGGCCTTTGACGGGGACGGGGACCGCCTCGTCGCGGTCGACGAGACCGGCCGGCGGCTCACCGGCGACCAGGTGCTCATGATCCTGGCGCGCGACCGCCGGGAGCGGGGAGCGTTGGCGGGTGGACTGCTCGTCACCACGGTCATGAGCAACCTGGGCCTGGTGGAGGCCTGCCGCTCCCTGGGGATCCGCCACCACCACGCATCCCGGGTGGGGGACCGGTTCGTCCTGGAGGAGATGCAGCGCCTGGGTGCGGCGCTCGGGGGTGAGGACTCCGGGCACATGATCTTCCTGGACCACCACACCACGGGCGACGGCATCCTGAGCGGGCTTCAGCTCCTGGCCTGCATGGTCCGGGGAAAGGCGCCGCTCTCCGAGCTGTCGTCCGTCATGACGGTGTTCCCTCAGACGCTCGTGAACGTGGAGGTGTCCCGCAAGCCGGACCTGTCCGGGGTGCCCGAGGTGGCGGAGGTCATCCGGGGGGTGGAGGGCGAGCTGGGGGGGCGGGGCCGGGTCCTGGTCCGATACTCGGGAACCCAGAACGTCTGTCGGGTCATGGTGGAGGGCCCTTCCCCGGAGGTCACCCGGGAGGCCTGCGACCGGATCGCCCGCGCCGTGGAGAGCGCCGTGGGGTGAGCCCGAAAGGGGCCCGCCGGCCACGGGGATCCGCCCCCTTTTGCCTTGACCCTCCCCGTGTCTTTCCCTATAGTGACGTCTCGATTCAATCAAGCAGCGGGAAAGGGCCCCACACCGCCTCTCCCTGATCGGGGAAGGCGGGGACGTTCCCTCGAGCGGAACGGGGGCCGATCAATACGGGCAGTCATTGCCGGTGGTGTGACGTGAGACACACAGGATCTCTCTCCGCGCCGCCGCGAAACGGGAGGTTTTCTTATGGGAAAAGTAGGAATCATCGGAGTGGGACAAAGCGCCTTCGTTCGAGGGTACCCCGGCTCCGTCCGGGAGCTGGCCTTCGAGGGCTTCAAGGACGCCATGAAGGACGCAGGGGCCAAGGCCGAGGACATCGGCGCATCCGTGGTCTGCTCGGCGCCCGAGTATGACAAGCAGCGGTCCCCCGCGGGCGTGTTCGCCGAGTACATGGGGCTCACGCCGCAGCCCACCTTCTACGTGGAAACGCTCTGCTCCTCGAGCAGCACGGGGTTGAAGCTCGCTTACAGCCTCATCGAGTCGGGGCTGCACGACTCGGTGGCGGTCATCGGCTTCCAGAAGATGAGCGAGATCAGCTCGGCCGAGAGCCAGGAGCGCATGGGCCGGGGCGCGGACATCCAGTGGGAGAGCCCCTTCGGGACCATGATGCCCGCCTACTACGCCATGTATGCCCGGAACCACATGGCCACCTACGGGACCAAGCCCGAGGATCTGGCGCTGATCCGCGTGAAATCCTCCACCTACGGGCAGATCAACGAGAGGGCCGTGTATCGCAAACCCGTGACCGCGGAGATGTTCAACGATCCTGAGAGCCCCATGTCCGGACCGGTGGCGAGCCCGCTTCGCGTGGGCGACTGCTGTGCCAACGCGGACGGCAGCTCCTGCATCATCGTGGCCAACGAGGAGAAGGCCAGGGCCCTGAGCGACAAGCCGGTCTGGATCCTCGGCCTGGGCGCAGCTTCGACCGCCGTGAACCTGGCCGGAAGGGACCTGTTCAACGGCCTGACCGTGGGGATCGAGGCGGGCCGGCAGGCCTACGAGATGGCCGGGGTCACCCCGAAGGAGATCGACGTGGCCGAGGTGCACGACTGCTTCACCATCGCGGAGATGATGGCCTACGAGAACCTGGGCTTTGCCAAGCCCGGGGAGGGCAGGGACCTGATTCGCGGCAAAGAGACCTACAAGGAGGGCAGCATCCCGGTCAATGTGGACGGCGGGCTCCTCAGCAAGGGGCACCCCATCGGGGCCACGGGCGGTTCCCAGATCCGCACGATCGTGCTTCAGCTTCGAGGCGAGGCCGGCGAGATGCAGGTAAAGGACCCGGAGATCGGCCTGGTGCACAACATCGGCGGCGTGGGCCTGTACGGAAACGTGACCATTCTCGGGAGGTAACCCATGGGCAAGAAAAAAGAGATCGACGTTCGATTCAGCAAGTTCGGAACGGTGCCCTTCACCGCCACGTCCAAGATCAACGACTTCATCGATCACCTGGAGGACGGAAAGGTGATGGGGACCCGGTGCAGGGACTGCGGCTTGATGTTCTTTCCACCCCGGGCGGACTGCTACAACTGCCTTGCCGGCAACATGGACTGGTTCCAGGTGAGCGGCAAGGGCAAGCTGGTCAGCTACAGCAAGCTCGAGTACGCGCCGCAGGGCTTCGGCGAGGACTTGCCTTACGCCATTGCGCTGCTCGACTACGGGGACTACAAGGTCTTCGGCCGCATCGCGGACAACGTCCCGGAGGACGAGATCGAGGTGGGCATGGAGCTCGAGACCGTGGCCAACGAGCTGCCCAACGGCCAGCTCAACTATGTCTTCCAGAAACCCGCCTGACGGCTCAGGCCGCCCTCCCGGTGAGCAGCCCGGAGGGCGGCCCTCCTCCCTCCGTCCGAGGCGAGCGGCCTCATCCCGCCGGCCCATGGAACCTTCCTCCCGACATCGCCCGGACTGGATCGAGATCTCCATCCAGTCGGACCCCTGGACCCACGAGGCCGTGAGCCACTTCCTCGTGGAGTCGCTCGGATGCGACGGCGTCGTGACGGACGCCTCGTCCGAGCGGACCCTCCGGGCGTACCTTCCGGCGGAGCCGACGCCGGAGGATCTCGGCCCCGACCTCGAGGCCTTTCTGTCCGGGCTCGTGGACTGGTTTCCGGGGATCGCCCCGCCTTCCTTCGGGCTGGACCGGGTTCGTCAGCCGGACTGGCGCACGGCCTGGCGGGAGCATTTCCGGGCCGAGCAGGTCACGCCGGGCCTCCTGGTGGTGCCGGCCTGGGAGCCCGCACCTCGTGCCGTTTCGGGGCGGGTGCTCCGGATGGACCCGGGACCCGCCTTCGGCACCGGCCGGCATGCCACCACCCGCATGTGCCTTCAGGCCCTGGAGGACCTCGCCCCCGAAAGGCCGTGGAGCCTCCTGGACGTGGGGACCGGAAGCGGCATCCTGGCCGCCTACGGCGCGCTGCTGGGGGCCTCGCCGGTGGAGGGTGTGGACGTGGACGAGGAGGCGCTTCGCTGGGCCGGGTGGAACCTGGAGCTGAACGACCTGTCGGGGGCTGTCCGGCTCTCGACCGACCCCCTGGACACCTGGAAGACCCCCTTTTCCGTGGTCACCGCCAACCTGACCCTGGACACGATTCGATGCCTCCTGCCACAGCTGGTCCGTCCGGTCGCACCCGGTGGAAGCCTGGTGCTCTCCGGCCTCTTGAGGGGGCAGGTTTCCCTGCTGGGTCCTGCGCTGGTCCGGGAAGGGCTCGAGCCGGTTCGAGAGCTCCGCCTGGAGGAGTGGGCCTGCCTGGTGCTCGAAAGGCCCGTGACGGACTCGAGAGGAAGGGGGCGGCCGTGAGGCGGTTTTTCCTGGAGCGGATTCGCCCGGAGGACGGCCTCGTCCGGGTGACGGGATCGGAGGCGAGGCACATGCTCCGCGTGCTGCGCATGGGGCCGGGAGACCGCCTGGTGCTCATGGACGGGTCGGGTGCGCGCCACCAGGCGGTGATCCGGGCGGTGGGGAAGGAACGGGCGGACCTCCTCCTGGAGCGGAGCCTCCCGGTCCCCGAGCCCTCGCCCCTGGAGATCACGGTCTGTCCTTCGCTTCTCAAATCCCGCCCCATGGACCTCCTGATCCAGAAGGCCTCGGAGCTGGGGGTGGCTGCGGTTCAACCCTACACGTCGAGCCGGTCGGTGGTTCACCTGGAGGGCAAGCGCCTGGAGGGCCGCCTGCGTCACTGGGGGGAGATCGCCAGAAACGCCGCAAAGCAGGCCGATCGGGCGGTCCCCGCCCGCGTGGATCCCCCGGTGGAGTTCGACGCACTCCTCGCCCGGTGGCGGGATCGGGACGCCTCCAAGGTGATTCTCTGGGAGTCGGAGGAGTCCTGCGACCTGAAGGGCTTTCTCAGACGGGAGGGCAAGGCCGGGGCCGTTGCGGCCGTGGTGGGTCCGGAGGGGGGCTTCCATCCGGACGAGGTGTGCGCCGCCGGAAAGGCGGGGTTTTCCCCGGTCTCCCTGGGAAGGCGCATCCTTCGCGCGGAGACCGCCGTCCTGGCGGTGGCGGCCCTCCTCCAGTACGAGTGGGGGGACCTGAGCCTCGAGTCGCCGGGGGGCTGACGTTCGGAGAGCCGGCCGGGAGGATGAAAACGGCCCGGTCTACAGCGCCTCCACCAGGATCTCGGAGAGCTCCTTCACCGGGAGTTCCATTTCCGTGGCCGGGTCCTCCAGGGTCATGACACAGAACGGACAGCTCGTGGTGAGCACCTCCGCACCCTTGTCGACGGCCTCCCGGACCCGCTTCTCGCTGTTTCTCGGGTAGGCGATCTCGGCCTCGAAGAACATCCGCCCCCCACCTCCCTCGCAGCAGAGCGAGTTTTCCCGGGCATAGGCGAACTCGGCGAGCTCGACGCCCTCCACCGCCTCCAGCAGGGCGCGGGGGGCGTCGTACACCTTGTTCTGTTTTCCGAGGAAGCAGGGGTCGTGATAGATCACCTTCTTGTTGTAGGGGGTCTTGAAGGCGAGTTCTCCTCTCTCCACCAACTCCGCCAGCAGCTCGGTGTAGTGCCGCACCTGGATCCCGACGTCGCCGTACTCGTTCTTCAGGGCGTTCATGCAGTGGGGTGAGAGCGCGATGATCTCCTTCACGCCGTGCTTCTGGAAGGTGGCTGCGTTTTCCTCCTGGAGCTCCTCGAACAGCCCTTCCTCGCCCATCCTTCGGATCTCGTTTCCGCAGCAGGCCTCCTCGGGTCCCAGGATCCCGAACTCCACGCCCGCCCGGTCGAGCAGCTTGGCCACGTTGATGGGGATGACCATGCAACGCGGGTCGGAGGTCTGGATGCAGCAGGAGAACAGGAGCCGCTTGGACTCCGTGTCCTTGACGTGGGGGATCTCGACCTCCTGCCCTTCCTCCTTCACCCAGTCCGCCCGCTTGGGGCGCGGACGTCCCCAGGGGTTCTTCTGGACGAAGGCGTTCTCGAGGGCCTTCTGGATCGACAGGGGGATCTGCCCCTCCTCGACGAGCTCGCCCCTCAGGGCGATGATCATCTCGGACGGCTTCACGTCTCTCGGGCAGCGGAGCGTGCACTCCCCGCAGGAGGTGCAGTACCAGGGTAGCGCTTCTTCGATGGCGTGCTCGAGGTGTCTCTTGCGCACCAGCTTCCGGATGTTGAAAGGGGTGATCCCGGATTCCGGGCAGCTCCCCGAGCACATTCCGCACTGCATGCACATGTTGACCTGGCTTTGTGTCTGACTATCCATGAGATTGACTCCTTGTCCGGGCTGTCACGGCGCGGTCGGGTCCGAAACATGCGGCTCATCGGCAAAGCCTTCGCTCGCGCATCTACATTTCCGGTGAGGCCTGGACCAGGCAAACGGCGGGCGACAATGCAGGAGGCCGTGTTTCTGGATCTCTCTGTATGATTCCCTGCTCCATCGAGGGCGGCGGCAGGGAGTTCGAACAACCGATCGAAGCCGCCCGGTTCCCTCCGGACACGGGCGGCGATCACCGAATAGACCAATCGCCTTCCGTTGTCAAGGGCATTCGCGTGGACGGACGGCGCGTAAGGCGGCTGCAACCGGGGAAGGGAAGGGGGGCTCCCGGAGCACCCCCGCACCGCCGAGCAGATGGACCACGCGCTTTTTCAAAAACATGGATGTCGTCCCAGGGAGCGATGGGTCGAGAGATCCGGCCCCGTCGCTTCAACGGGCCGAAGACGCCTCTCAGGAAGGCCACCCGAACTCGGCCGTGTCCCCCAGCTCCTCTTCGATCCGGAGGAGTTGGTTGTACTTGCAGACCCTTTCGGAGCGGCAGAGAGAGCCGGTCTTGATCTGTCCGGTGCCGGCGGCCACGGAGAGGTCGGCGATGAAGGTGTCCTCGGTCTCCCCCGAACGATGGCTCACGACCGCGTTCCAGCCTGCGCGGTGGGCCATCTCGATGGCGTCGAGGGTCTCGGTGAGGGTCCCGATCTGGTTGAGCTTGATCAGCACGGCGTTGGCCGAACCTTCCCGGATTCCACGGGCGATCCGTGTCGTGTTGGTCACGAACAGGTCGTCCCCGACGAGCTGGACCCGGTCTCCCAGCTCCCGGGTCAGGGCCTTCCAGGCCTTCCAGTCGTTCTCCGCCAGGCCGTCCTCGATGGAGACGATGGGAAACCGCTTGGTCCAGTCGGCGTAGAAGTCGATCATGTCTTCGGCGGACCGCTTCGAGCCGTCCGATTTCTTGAAGACGTACTTCCCGTTCTCGTAGAACTCGGAGGAGGCGGGGTCGAGGGCCATCACCACGTCCTTGCCCGGCCGGTACCCCGCCTTTTCGATTCCTTCAAGCACCATCTCCACGGCCTCTTCGTTGCTTTTGAGGTCCGGGGCGAAACCGCCTTCGTCCCCCACGGCCGTGGAGTATCCCTTGGCCTCGAGCACGGAGGCGAGGCCGTGGAAGACCTCCGTTCCGATCCGCAGGGCTTCCCGGAAGCTCTTTCCCCCGATCGGCACGATCATGAACTCCTGGAGGTCGACGTTGTTGGCGGCGTGGGCCCCTCCGTTGAGGATGTTCATCATGGGCATGGGAAGGCGGCGGGTGCCGGCTCCCCCGATGTAGCGGTAGAGGGGCATGTAGAGGGAATCGGCCGCGGCCCGGGCCACCGCGAGGGAAACCCCCAGGATGGCGTTCGCGCCCAGCTTCTTCTTGTTGCTCGTGCCGTCCAGCTCCACCAGGGTCCGGTCCACGAGCCGCTGGTTGGTGGCCAGCAACCCGGTGAGTGCGGGGGCGATCACCTGGTTGACGTTCTGGACCGCCTTTTCCACGCCTTTGCCCCGGTACCGCTTCTTGGCCTTGTCCCTCAGCTCCACGGCCTCGTACCTGCCCGTGGAGGCCCCGGAGGGGACGGCGGCCCGCCCGAAGCTTCCGTCTTCGAGCCCGACCTCCACCTCGACGGTCGGGTTGCCCCTGGAGTCCAGAATCTCTCGAGCCGTTACGATCTCGATCCTTTCCATGGCTGCCCTCCTTGCACCGGTTCGAAAGCTCCGGCTCCCTCCGGGCCTCGGCCGGCCCGGATCAGTGGATGTGCGTCGATACGGCGGACCCGCCGTCGGAAGCTCGTGGGCGTGTCGGTCAGTAAACATTCCTTACGGACGCGTACCAACTATAGTGGATTTGGCTGTTGATGACAAGCCCCGACCCTGATAGAAAGGAGGCATCCCGTCGTGTCGGAGGACCGCCCCCATGCCCTCCCCGCCCGCATTCAACCTGGATCCGCTCTTTCGCCCGCGCACGATCGCCGTGGTGGGCGCCTCGAACAACCCCTCCAAGCTGGGGTGGCACGTCATGACCAGCCTGACCCGTGACGGCTTCGGCGGTCGCGTCGTTCCGGTCAATCCCGGCACCGGAAAGATCTTCGGTCTGCGGGCGGCGGCGGGCCTGGAGGAAGTGGAGGGCGCGGTGGACCTGGTCGTCATCGCGGTCCCGGCCCGTTTCGTTCCGGAGGTGTTCGACGCCTGCGCGCGGAAGGGGGTGGGGGGAATCGTTCTCATCACCGCAGGGTTCAAGGAGGTCGACGACCCCGAGGGGGGGCGGCTTCAGGACACCCTTGCGCGACGGATCACCAAGGCCGGCATCCCGGTGATCGGACCGAACACCTTCGGCCTGGTCAACCTGCATCACGGTTTGAACGCAAGCTTCACGCCGGAGTTTTCCCTGTGTGAAGAGGGCGGCGTCTCCCTGATCAGCCAGAGCGGGGGGATCGCCCATCTGTCGGCCTTCCTCGCGCTTCGGGACGGCGTCGGTGTGAGTAAGATCGTGGGGCTCGGCAATCGCATGAACACGGGGTTCTCGGACGTGGTGGACTACCTGATGGAGGATCCGGACACCCGGGTCGTTGCGCTCTACATCGAGGGCATGGATCGCCCCGGTTCCCTTCTCGAGACGATCCGCGCCCACCGCGGGAAGAAGCCGGTGGTGGCTTACAAGACGGGGGCCTCGCTTTCCGGGGACCGGGCGTCGGCCTCCCACACCGGTTCCCTGGCCGGGCGGGACGAGATTTACAGGGGCTTCTTCCGTCAGGCCGGCATCCTGCGGGTATCGGACGCGGAGACGTTCCTGGACGCGGCCCGGGTCCTGGCGGGGAGTCCGCCGCCGTCGGGCGGCCGGGTGGCCGTGCTCACCGGTCAGGCCGGACCGGGCATGGCCGCTTGTGACGCCCTGGAGGCCGCAGGGCTCGAGATCCCGTCCTTCGGTCCCGCCGCCCGCGCCGAGGTGGAGCGGCTCCTGCCGCCCCTGGCCCTTCGAACGAACCCGGTGGACATGGGGCCTGCCTGGTACGACAACGAGGCGATCACCGGCATGATGCGGGCGGTGCTCGAGGACGAGCGGATCGACGCCGTGCTTCTCCTCATGATGTTTGCCTCGGCCAATCGGTCGGCGATCTCCGGCATGATCTCCTTCCTGAAGGCCTGGTCGCAGAGAAAGCCCGTGGTCTCCTGCCTCCTGGCGCCTCCGGGCGTGTGGGACGAGGAGGTGAAGACGCTCGAGCGGGACGGCGCGCTCGTGAACTTTCCCACACCGGAGCGCGCGGCGCGGGCCCTGGCAGGCCTTCACCAGGCGGCCGGGCTCCGGGCGAAACTGGACCCCGCTGTCTCCTGAACGAAAGCCGTGGTTCCATGAAACACCTCGATTTCATCATCATCACCGGTCTTTCCGGGTCGGGCAAGAGCACGGCCATCGATGCCCTGGAAGACGCGGGATACTTCTGCGTGGACAACATGCCGGTCTCCCTCGTGCCCAAGTTCCTCGAGCTTCGATCCGGGATCGGGTCCGAGGTTCAGAAGATCGCCCTGGGCATGGACCTGAGACAGCGGGATTTCGTCGAGCGTTTCCAGGCGGTGTTCGAGGAGGTCCGCCGTGAGGGATACCGGCCGAAGCTCTTGTTTTTCGAGGCCTCCGAAGAGGTCCTGCTCAAGCGGTACAGCGAAACCAGGCGCCATCATCCCTTCAAGAGGGAGGGGAACCTCCTGCCGGGCATCCGAGAGGAGCGGGAGAAGCTGCAGGGGTTGAAGCCCTTCGCCGACCGGATCATCGACACCTCGCACTACACGGTTCACGAACTGAAGGAGCTCATGACCCGGCTCGCCCACCGCAACCTGCCCTCCGAGATGATGCGGATCGGCATGATCTCCTTCGGTTTCAAGTACGGGGTGCCCCTGGAGAGCGACCTCCTGATGGACGTTCGCTTCATCCCGAACCCCTACTTCATCCCCGAGCTCAAGAAGCTGGACGGCCGGGACGAGCGGGTCCGGGCCTTCGTGCTCAAGTGGCCGGAGACCCACGGGTTCATGGACCGTTTCAGCCGCATGCTGGACTACCTGCTTCCGTTTTACGAAAAGGAGGGGAAGGCCTACCTGAGCATTGCCGTGGGGTGTACGGGCGGAAGGCACCGGTCCGTGACCGTGGCTGCGGAGCTGCACCGGATGCTCGAAAGGGAAGGCCGGGAGGTGAGCCTGACCCACAGGGATCTGGAGCTCTCCTGAGGACCGGGGTGGGTCACCCGGCCTCCGGTTCACTCGAACTCCTCGGACTCCTCCGTCGGGTAGAACAGGCCCGGATGATCTCTGCGGATGGTTTCCAGATCCTCCTGGAGCAGGACTTGCCGGGCCTTGGAGCGAAAGAGGCCGGCCTCTTTTTCCATGTCGTTCAGCCGGGCCGAGGCGCCGCTCTCGGCGAGCATCCGCTTGACCGTGGTGAACAGGCCCTCGTCTCCGTAGAGCAGGGTCCCCTCCTGCATGATCTTGCAGGCGACCATGTGCCGGAAGGTGTCGAACCGGAGCTGCTCGCGGACCGTGTCCAGATCCTTGATCACGTAGTCGATCTCTTCCCGGAGCTGGGGCGTTGTCAGCAGGCGGTGCTTTTCGCGGAAGATTCGCTCATCCAGCCTCCTCCGGTGATCCTCGGGAAAGCCGCCGCCCGTGATGATCACGAGATCGAGGTCCGAGCCCTGGACCAGGCGGCCCGTGCTTCGCTCGGGACGGGGAACGTCATGGGCCATGTCGTAGACGATGTCTCCCGCGAGGATGAAGCAGGTCTGCTCCCGGATCAGGTCGGGGTTGTCCGCGCGGCTCACCAGGGCGGAGATCGTTCGATACGCCAGCAGGGATTTGTCCTGCGTGACGGTCCGGATGCGACGGGAGAGGTCGAGCAGCCTGGACCCCAAAGCTTCTTCGTCACTGTGCCGTGCAACAACGGAGTAGGTGAGGAACTCCCGGAGGATCGACGGGGAAAGCCTGGCATAGTTGTCGATCCTTCGATCCAGTCTGAGGTACGGTCGGGCGATGCTGCGAACGACCAGGGTCGGAGAGCCCATGCAGATCCGCCAGAGCGCCAGGCCGTCCCGCGAAAGAGACTCGAGGAGCTCGCCGCCCGTGAGCGGTCCGCGCTGATCGAGGAGGGTGAGGATCTCGGCTTCCATGGGGCCATTATAGCAGCAGGGATCCCATTGGCGATGGGGAATTCAATGACCGCCGGCCCACCGGGGTCATCGAAAACCCGTCGGCACGAGCCCCGGAATTCCCCGGTTGATCGGCGTGCCCGGAGTCGAGGCTGAAAAAAACGGCGTCCACCGTGTTTTTCAGCCATTTTATGGTTGAAATTCCATATAATATCGTTTATGGTTCCGTACGATTCGGCCGTTGCGGGTACGCACTCACATGAAAGGAGGAGATTATGAACAAGGGAGATTTGGTCAACGAGGTGGCCAAGGTCGTGAGCACCAAGAAGGAAGCTCAGGCGGCCGTGGACACGGTGTTTTCCGCCATCACCAAGGCCCTCAAGAAGAAGAGCACCGTGACGCTGGTGGGCTTCGGCACATTCAAGGTGGACAAGAGAAAGGCCAGAAAGGGAAGAAACCCCCAGACCGGCGAGGAGATCAAGATCAAGGCCAAAAAGGTGCCCAAGTTCGTGCCGGGAAAAGCCCTCAAGGAAGCCATCAAGTAAGACGCCGGGAAGACGCTTCGGAATTCAGACCCCCATCGGGACGCCGCCCGCGTGGGGGTTCTTTTTTTCGCCGGGTGGCCGCAATGATCTCCATCCTTCTGCCCATCGCCTGGATCGTGCCCGCCGGCCACGCTGTTTCCGACGAGCGGGAAGCGCTCCGAGGCGACGGCGTTACGGTGGTGTACCCGGCCCATCGCCGCAAGTCCGCCGAGAAGATCCTCGATTTGTACCCGTCCGTTCGAAGCGAGCTCGAGGAGCGTCTTCGATGGTCGGTCTCGTTCCAACCGACCGTGATCCTGGCGGCCGAGAGCGCATCGTTCCGCCGAATGACGGGGCAGACCAACGCGGTGGCCCTGGCCGTCGGCCGCCGGAACCTGATCCTCATCGACCTGTCGGCGCTGAGTGCCGACCCGTTCGGTCTGAAGTCCGCCCTGGAGCACGAGCTGTGTCACCTGCTTCTCCACGACCGGATTCCGGAAGGATCCCTGCCCCGGTGGCTCAACGAGGGGATCGCCCAGTGGGTGAGCGGCGGATTCTCCGAGGTCCGACTGCCGAGAAGGGGCTCCGTGCTCGACCGGGCCGTGGTGTCCGGGCGGACCATTCCCGTCGAGTCCTTGTCGGGGGCCTTCCGCGGGGACGGGCGCAGCCTGCACCTCGCTTACGAGCAGAGCCTCAGCCTGGTTCAGTTTCTCATCGACCGGTACGGTGTGGACTCCTTCCTCGCTTTTCTGGAGAGCCTGGCCGGGGGCGCCTCTTTGGAGCAGGCCTTCTCGGAGCACTGGTCCCTGACGGTCGGATCCCTGGAGCAGGCCTGGAGGGAGGATCTCGCGGACAAGCTGGCGTGGACCACGGTGCTGATCGGACATCTCTACGAGATCCTGTTTTTCCTCGCGGCAGCGGTCCTGGCGGCGGGCTTCGTCAGGCACGTCAAGAGGAAGAGGGCCGCCATGGATGCCCTGGACGAAGCCGACGGGGAGCACGGCTAGGATCCTTCTAGGATCCTTCGACCCGGCCGTTTCGAGTCTGACGGATTCGCAGAATCCCGCTCACCCGCCGCGGGAAAGGCCCAACCTGTCGAAGCTCCGGAGGCCGATGTCAAGGCTTCGGGTTTTTGGATTCCTTCAGGTTTGAACGGCGGTAGACCGAGCAAGAGATGATGGAAGCGGGCATCAACCACCATTCCTACAAGAACCCGTGCCTGTATCACGTGGTGGACGGTCTGAGCGCGGGGCTTTCCCGGTTCTCGTCGTCGACCGGGTGCCGGAGTGCCGGTTGATCCAGGGAGGTGTGGAGATCACGGCCCGCTGCGATCTGAGGACCTTCTCCGAGCTCGTGTCGCTGTCCCCTGCCCTGGAGGAGTGGATTCGGGCGTGATCACCGGTGAGGCGTTCTGCAAGGAGGAAGCCGTCATGACCGATATCGTCGCCGTCTACGGAAGTCCCCGCCGCAAGGGCAACACGGCCTCGCTCCTGGCCGAGGCCGTCAGGGGGGCGAAAAACGGGGGGGCCGAGGTCGAGGAGTTCGTCCTCCGGGACATGAAGATCTCCCCCTGCCTGGAGATCTACGCATGCAAGAAAGACGGGCGGTGCGCCATCCGGGACGACTTTCAGACCATCTACGACCGGTTCCTTTCCTGCCGGGGCGTCATGCTCGCTTCACCCATGTTCTTCTACTCGGTGAGCGCGCACACCAAGGCGATGATGGATCGGTGTCAGTCCCTGTGGGTGAAACGCTACTGGCTGGAGCAGATGCCGTTCGGCCGGCCGAACCCCGGTCGAAAAGGCCTGTTCATCTCGGCGGGGGCGACACGAGGCAAGCGGCTCTTCGACGGGAGCCTGCTCACGGTGCGCTACTTTTTCGACGCCCTGGACATGGTCCTGTGGCGATCCCTGCTCTACCGGGGGCTGGATTTCGAGGGAGACGTGAAGCAACACCCGGACTACCTCGAGGAGGCGTTTCAGGCCGGACGGGAGATGGCCGGAGTCCTAAGCGCCGGTTGAGTAACGGTCTCCGCGATCAGGCGGCCTCCCCGGCGCGCCGCCGGCAGTCGGAGAGGGTTAGGTAGAGGGCGCCGACGGCCAGCTCGGCGCAGTGGATGTGGTCTTCGGGCAGCGTCTCGAGGTAGCCGGCGATATCCTCCGGGGTGAGGGACCACGCCTCCTCCAGGGTTTTCCCTTCGACGAGCTCGCAGACGGTGTTGGCACACGCATGGGTGTTGAGACACCCGTTGGTCTCGAAGGAAATCGATTGGATCCTTCCCTGGCGGGCCGTCAGGAAGAACGTGACCGTGTCGCCGCAATCCCCCGTCCTGGTGCCGCAACCGTCCGGGTCGGCGACGGTTTCCCTCCGGTCCGACCGCAAGGCCATTTCCAGGTATCGCAGGGAGTGATCCCGCCAGAAATCGAACTCCTTTTCGCTCATCTCCTCACCATCCGCTTTTCCCGTCAGGCCAGCGCCACCATCTCGATCTCCACCCGGGCCCCGAGGGGGAGGGCGGCCACCTGGAATGCGCTTCTCGCCGGGGGATCGGCGGGAAAAAACGTGCCGTACACGCCGTTGACCTCGGCGAAGTCCCCGATGTCCGTGAGGTAGACCGTCGACTTCACGACCCGGGTGAAGTCGGTGCCCGCGGACTCGAGAACGGCGCTCAGGTTTTCCATGACCCGGCGGGTCTGTTCCTCGATGTCGCCCTCCACCAGCTTGCCGGTATCCGGATCCAGTGGGATCTGCCCCGACGTGAACACCAGCCCGGCCGCCCGGATCGCCTGGCTGTAGGGACCCACGGCCGCGGGCGCTTTGTCCGTGTGAATCGGTTCTCGCATGGGTCGTCCCTCCCGTCCGAAGGCCTGAGGCCTGATTCGGGTCCCCCTCCCGTCCCTCGAGCCGGAAGGGCCGGAGACGGCGGCGAACCTTTCGATTTCATGAACGGCGATCGACAGCCGCCCATGTACACCGGATTCCCCCGGATGTCAACTTCGCTTCGCGTGGCCCCCTGCAGGAGACGTTTGACACCCGGCTGCGGAACGGCTAAAACGACCGTTGTCCGATCCGGGCGCGGGAGCACGGGACCCTTTCGGGAGGCGCTTCCGGCTCCGGGCCGAAAACGGGACAGGGGGAGCGGAATGGCCTACTGCGCGCATCTGAAGGTCCGGTTCGGCGATATCGACAATGCGGGAATCGTGTACTACCCGAGGTTCGTCCACTACTTCCACGTGGCCCTGGAGGAGTTCTTCGGTGCGGAGCTGGGCATCGACTACGCCACCGTCTTGACCAAGCACCGGATCGCGTTTCCCACGGTTCACCTGGAGGCCGATTTTCGCAGGCCGCTCCAGTTCGGGGATCACATCGGCGTGGAGGTTACCGTGAACCGGATCGGGGCGACCTCCATCGTCTGGGGATACCTGGCCTACCGGCTCGGGGAGGAGAGTCGTCCCGTGGCCGAAGGGCACAACACGACCGTCTGCATCAACGTGGACTCCTTTCAGAAGGCGGATGTGCCCGGCTGGCTGCGGCACGACCTGCTCGCCTATCGGAAGCGGTGTGGATCCCACCCTTGAGGCGGGGCGCCGGGACCTCGAAGAGAGGGATCGGGCGCCGCTTCTTGGGATGGTTCCGGATTGTTCGTTTTTTGTTCAGGGCTTGACTTCCGCCGGAGCCGCCTTATAAGTTCACCAGGGCGTCGGGACCCTGCCAGGGGGAAAGAAGGCGCTTCCATTAGTCCCACTTTATTGGTATAGATTCCACGGGCCGACCGGCTTTCTGATCAACCCGCATGGGAGCGGGCTGACGGGCATTCCGGCTCCCGAGAAAAAAGGAGGAGGCATGACAGACAGCAAACCACTCATTCAAGACATCATGAACGAGGCGTTGAACGATCCCAACCTGACCAACAAGGAACGGATGCAGATCGACGAGATTCAACTCGACGCCATGAGCCGTGCCCGGCAGGTCGCCGAGCATCGTGAGGACAGGGGGGAGTACACGCAGACCCTGGCGCGAGAGCTGGAAAAGAGCGCCGGCGAGATTCAGAGAATCCGCGGTATGGCGGCCAATCGGGAGTCCAGAAGGATGGAAAGCTACTAGCGGGCGAAAGGTCCGACCGCCGGAGCGGGAGAAGACCTGTCTCCGGCAAGAGAAGCACACCATGCAGCCCCTTTCCGTGGTTCGACCCGGAACGGGGCCGCGCCGTTTTCGGGCCGGATCAGGACGTGCCGCCCGGGTTGTTCCCCGGACCGCGGCCTCCATTCTCCAGGAGGGCGCGTACCGGCTCCAGCCCGTAAGGCGATCCCTGCTCAATGGCCTTGAGAACGGTCCCGCCGCCGGTGAAAAAGTAGCAGGAGGGGTCGTCCAGGGCCGACATGTAGAACCCGGGGTTCAGGTTCTTGAGCTCCTGGAGGGTGTCCCCGCCGCCGAAGAGCTTGAGCGCGTCCCGGTTCTTCGCGATCTCCCGGTTGAGACGCTCGGTCCCCGCCGTGAAGTGGGGCGTGAAGCCCATCACGGCGTTGACGAAAATGGTTCCGGCCGAGTCGAGGATGCGACCCACCCCGGGATCCTCGAAGGAGTCGGGGGCTGCGTCCAGAAATCGGGCATACCGTTCCCCCGGGCTGAAATCCCGGACCCACCGGGTGCGATGCCGGCCTTCCTCCCGGGAATCGGGCAGGTCGGACTCCTCGAGGGCGGGAAGCTCGACGACCTTCTGGGTGTCCCGGTCCATGGCCACCAGCTCTTGCGCCGCACGCACGTCTTCCTCGCCCACCCCTTGCACCCGAATGTCGTACTTGGCGCACAGGTATGCGTTGTAGATGACGCCGCCCAGGATCAGGTGATCGACACGCTCGTGAATTCGTCGGAGGGGGCCGATCTTGGTGTCGTACTTGGCCCCGGCGACCACGGCCAGAAAGGGCCTGCGGGGATTGAGGACCCGCTCGAGGTTGAGAAGCTCCTTCTGCATGAGCAGCCCGGCGCAGGAAGGCAGGTGCCGGGTCACGTCGAAGGTGGAGGCGTGGGCCTGCCAGGAACCGAAGGCGTCGTTTACGTAGACGTCCGCCAGGCCGCCCAGCTGCGACGCCAAATGTTCCCTGGGGGCGCCCTTTTCCTCTTCCCCCTGAAAGCATCGGGTGTTGGGCAGGTAGATGCCGGGGATGCGGCGCTCCCGGAGTCGACGCAACTCCTCCTCGATGGAGGGGTCGATCTCGCGGATGCCCAGATCCCCTTCGGCCTCGAGCATGGGCACCGCGAACCGTACGTCCAGCTTGCGTTCCAGGTACTGGACGATGGGCCTGACGGAGCTTCTGCCGTCCTCGGTGATCCTTCCGGTCTTCTTGTCCCTGGGGCGCCCCACGTGAGACATCAGGACGGGCCGCCCCCCCTGCTCCGCGATCCGGTAGAGCGTGGGCAGGGTGGCGTCGATCCGGAAGGGATCCTCGATCCTCCCCTTCTTGACCACGTTGTGGTCCACCCGGACCAGCACCACCCTGTTCTCGAGGTCTGCGTCCTGAATCAGGGGCAGACGGGGATCCAGCCCGCTTCGGTCCATGGCGTCTTCTCCTTCCCTCAAAACAGGATGCCTCGCACGATCCGGCCCTCCAGACGCGGCCACTCGCCACTTTACCAGAACAGGCCGGCCGCATCAAACCTCCGGATCTCTCGGTTCGGTCCCTCCTTGTCATGGCGGGGCCGGGTGGGTTATGGTACCTGATCCGCGAGCGGGCGGGCCGGGACTTCCCGCCCGCACGAAAACCCCTCCGGTCGCCACCGGCCGCGCGATCCGGACGAGCAAAGGAGCCGAATGTCATGACAGGGGATGTATACGAACGCCTGGCGGAGCATTTGTCCGCCTTGGGCATGGGATACCCGGTCACGGACGACCTGCTGGAGATCCTTCGAGACAACTTCAGCCCCGAAGAGGCCCGGGTGGCCCTGGCGGTGCCCACCCGGGTCGCCCCGCTCCAGACCGTCCCGGCCGGCGACATCCTTCCCCGGGTGGATTTGCCGGGAGAGGAGACGGTCGAAATCCTGGAGCGTCTGGCGGAGCGGGGTCTCCTGTTCAGCGAAGAGGGCCCTTCGGGGGAGCGGGGATACGCCCTTCAGCAGGTGGGCTTCGGGTTCCCCCAGCTCTACTTCTGGAGGGGGGAGGAAACGGACACGGCCCGGCACATGGCGGGACTGGTGGCCAAGTACTTCAATCGCAGGGTGACCCGGGAGGCCTATGCCAGCGAGACCCAGCCCTATCGTTACGTACCGTCATCGGGGTCCCTCGCTCCGGAGCTCCAGGCCGTGCTTCCCCATCACGCCATGGAGGCCGTCCTGGACAACGCACGCGAGTATGCCGTCTGTCACTGCGCCTGCAGGATGACGGCCCTCCTGCGGGGACGTCCCTGCGGGCATCCCACGGAGGTGTGCATCAAGTTCGACGAGATGGCCCGATACGTCATCGACCGCGGACTCGGGCGGGAGATCAGTCGGGAGGAGGCCGGGGATCTGGTGGCCGGGGCGGCGGAGGAAGGCCTGGTTCACTTCGTGGACAACGCCGCCGGGGATATCAAGCACAACTGCAACTGCTGCGGGTGCGCCTGCTGGAACGTGGGGACCATCCGGAGGAGGAAGATCCCCAGGGACGCCATCATGGCCACCTACTTCCTCCGGGAGACCGAGGAAGATGCCTGTACGGGCTGCGGGGCGTGCGCCGAGATCTGTCCCGTGGAGGCCGTGGCCATGGAGGAGGGGTGCCCCGTGGTGGATCTGGACTGGTGCATCGGATGCGGCGTGTGCGTTCCCGGATGCCCCGAGGGGGCGGCGGGGCTGCGGATCCGGGAGGATCGGCCCGCCGGCCTTCCTGCGGAACGGTTCGAGGAGCTCCACCAGATGATCCTGCGGGAGAAGGGCCTGCTCTGATCGGGGGGAAAGAAGGTGTTGAGGTTCGTCACCTTCAACCTGAGGTTCGAGAACGAACGCGACGGCGAGAACGCCTGGTCGGAGAGGCGGGAGATGATCGTCCGTCTGGTCGAGCGCTACGCGCCCTCCGTCCTGGGCTCCCAGGAGGGACGGTGGGTCCAGCTGCGCTACCTGGAGGAGCACCTCCCCGATTATGCCATGCAGGCGCCGACCTGCGTGACCGACGACACCTCCCAGTATCCCACCCTGTTCGTTCGGCGGGAGGCGTTCGACGTGGTGGGGCGCGAATCCTTCTGGCTTTCCCTGACGCCGAGGGTGCATTTGAGTAAGGACTGGGACAGCGCGTTCCCGCGAATGATGAGCGCCGCCCGGGTGAGGGCCCGTTCCGGCGGTACCCTGTTCTGGAGCGTCGTGACCCACCTGGATCACGCGGGGGACGAGGCCCGATACCGCCAGGCCGGGATGCTCGCGGACTGGATCGCCTCGAGAAGAGAGCCGGTCGTGCTCATGGGAGATTTCAACGACGCACCGGGATCCAGGACCCACGCCGTGCTCACCGCGGAGCGCACCGGCCTGATCGACACCTGGGAGGCCATGACCCGAGGGGAGGGAGGGGAGGAAGCATTCACCCACCACGGTTTCGAAGGCGTTCCCCAAAAGGCCAGGATGGACTGGATCCTGGCAAGCCGCAGCTTCGAGGTCCAAGACGTTCGGATTCTACGGGATCAGGAGGGGGGCCGCTACCCGTCCGATCACTTCCCCTGCCTGGCCGACTTGACCCTCCGCTGAGCCTCTCCCGGGGCGATGCCAATGGAGAGACCGGCCGCCCGGTTCGCGCTACCGGTCGAGCTCCCGGCGCACGGCACGGCCCAGCTTTTCGATCGTGTAGGGCTTTTTCAGATAGGTCTCCGCGCCGAGCCTCCGGGCCTCCCGAACGCGGTCGGTCTCGGCGTAGCCGCTCGCAATGATCGCCCTCTGACCGGGGCGGACGTCGAGAATGCGGACGTAGGTCTCGAGGCCGTCCATGCCCGGATCCATGACCATGACCAGTACCACGAGATCGGCGGTGTTCTCCGCCAGGTAGGCCACGGCCGCCTCTCCGCTCTCCATGGATACGGCCCGGTACCCGAGACGGTTCAGGATGCCCGCGGCAATGGTCCGCTGCTCGGCGATGTCGTCCACCCCCAGAACCGTCTCACCCCTGCCCGGTTGCGGGTCGCCTTCGGGCCTAGGGGATGCGGAGGGACGGGCGTCCTCTCTCACGGTCGGAAGATAGAGCGTGAAGGTCGTTCCCGGGTCCGGTCCGCTGGAGACCTCCACGAACCCGCCGTGGTCCTTCACGATGCCCCAGACCACAGGGAGACCCAGTCCCGTGCCGCACGCTTCAGGGCCTTTTTTGTGTAGAACGGCTCGAAGATCCGCTCCAAGTCCTCGGGTCCCAGGCTCCGCCCCTCGTCGGAGACCTGGAGAACGGGGTAGGATCCGGCTTTCACCCGCTCGTATCCTTCGAGGTCCAGATCCAGTGTGCAGTTCAGGGTCGAGGTCCGGAGGGTCCCGCCCTCGGGCATAGCCAGGAACCCGTTGAGAATCAGGCTGCGGAGCGCCCTCACGAGATGCTCCGGCGAGGCCGGTGTGAGGGCCGGGTCTTGCTCGAGGACCAGCGCAACACGGACGCCGGGGTGACGGGCGGCCAGCTCCTTGTGATCGGCGCTGTCCAGGGTCATGCGATGCCCAGGACGGTTCGAGCCAGCCGATTCTCGTCCGGGATGGATGAAGCGGAGTGTCCGATCTCCTGGATCAGGAGCGCGTTGCTCGCCCGGGTCTCCATTTCGTTCAGCTCCCCGCGGGCGACCTTGCCCTGGGACCGGGGAGTTCGGGCCAGCTCTCGCTTTTCCACACGCTCCGCCTGCAGGGTTGTCAGCGCGCGAAGATGAAGAAGTTCCGGAGGTACAACAGAGACTTCAGGAAAGGGCGTTGCTCGCCTCTCGACGCCACTGGGAACGGCGGAAAAGGTCCCGCTGGAGAGCGATCGGGGAGCGGGGGATTGTGATGACGCAGCAGTATCACAAAACGGGCTCGGCAAGTCAAGCCGTCCTCCGCCTTTACTCCTGCCGGGTCGTGGTTATAGTATCGAGGTATCCCAGACTGGATTGCGTCGTAGAACGCCCGAGTCTTGATGAAGTCGTAGAAAGCCAAAACCTCGAGATCTGCCCTGGGAATATCAAGAGGTGATCGCGTTTCCAGCAGGGCTGGGCGGTCTTTTCGAGGCCGTCGATACGAAACCTGGTGAGGTCGGCTGGTCGAGAGGCCGGCGCGGGGAGCGTCGCATGTACACGGTAAAGGTCAGGTTGGCGAGGGACATCGAGGGGCTCTACGAGAGGATGAACCGGATGATGGACGAGGTGTTGAACCTGAACCGTCCCGTGCTGTCCCAGTCCGGTGTCGGTTGGATTCCGGAGGCCGATGTCATCGAGACGGAGGATTATCTGGATGTCCGGCTGAATCTTGCCGGAGTCTCCAAGGAGGATGTCGAGGTGGCGTTCGACGAAACCTACCTGCGTGTCGAGGGGAGACGGGCGCTCGATGCCCCCGCGGGATCGTGTACCCGCTACCACCGGCTGGAGATGGGCTCGGGCCGTTTCGAGCGGATCTTTCGCGTACCCGTTCACATCGATCCGGATCACATCGAGGCGACGCTGGTCGATGGAATTCTGACGGTTCGGATGTCCAAACCGGGCCGGGCGTCGAAGAGCCGCATCGTAACGGTCACGGATTGATGTGCAGGGAGTGTGAGGCAATGAAAATCAAGGAAAACGGGCTGCCGGACGTCCTTCCGGTTCTTCCGGTACAGGAGTCGGTTCTCTTTCCGCGAATGATCGTTCCGCTGATGATCCGCGACGAGACCTCTGTTCAGCTGGTGGACGAGGCCCTCCAGACCGACAAGCTGATCGCGGTTTCGCTGATCCAGGAAGCCGAGGACATCGAGCAGGGCGGGGAGAGCGTCTGCGACGTTGGGACTGCCGGTCAGATCGTCAAGCTGAACAAGGGAGAGGAAGGCACCATGGTGGCGGTCCAGGGGCTCGCCAGGATCGGCATCGGGGAGGCCGTCGCCACCGAGCCGTACCTCAAGGCCAGGGTGTGGGAGCTTCAGGAGGAGGTGCAGAAGGAGCAGGAGCTGGATGCCATGACGGCGAACGCCCAGGGCCTGTTCAAGCTCATCGTGGACCTGTCCCCCTATCTTCCACAGGAGCTCGCCCAGGCGGCCAGAAACGTGAAGGAGCCGGGCCCCCTCGCCGACCTGATCGTATCCACCCTCAACCTGGACCGGTACAAGAAGCAGGAGATCCTGGAAGCCCTCGACGTCAAGGAGCGGATGTCCCTGCTGACCGTGTATCTGAACGAGGAGCTGGAGCTCCAGAAGATGGGGCAGAAGATCCAGGACAAGGTCAAGGAGGGGATGGAGAAGAACCAGCACGAGTACTTTCTGCGCGAGCAGCTCAAGGCCATCCAGGACGAGCTCGGCATGGAGGAGGAAGAGCCCTCGGAGATCGCCGAGCTGCGGGAGCGGATCGACGAGAAGCCGCTCCCCGAGGAGGTGCGTGACGCGGCGGAGAAGGAGCTGGAGCGCCTTTCCAGAATGCACGCGTTTTCCTCGGAGTACACCGTTTCCAGGACCTACCTGGACTGGATCCTGGACCTGCCCTGGGAGGAGGGGACCGAGGACACCCTCGATCTCGAAAAAGCCGGAGAGGTCCTGGAGAAGCATCACTACAACCTCGAGAAGGTCAAGCGCCGGGTCCTGGAGTATCTGGCGGTCCGCAAGCTCAATCCCGAGCACAAGGGATCCATTCTCTGTCTGGCGGGCCCGCCCGGTACCGGCAAGACGAGCCTGGGCCGGTCCATTGCAGAGGCCATGGGGCGCCATTTCGTACGCATGTCCCTGGGAGGCGTCCGGGACGAGGCGGAGATTCGAGGGCACCGGCGCACTTACGTGGGCTCCCTCCCGGGCCGCATCATCCAGGGAATCAAGCGGGCGGGCTCCAACAATCCGGTCTTCATGCTCGACGAGATCGACAAGGTGGGAGCGGACTTTCGGGGGGACCCCTCCTCGGCCCTCCTCGAGGTGCTGGACCCGGAGCAGAACGTGGCGTTTTCGGATCACTACCTGGAGCTCGATTTCGACCTCTCCAGGGTGATGTTCATCACCACGGCCAACCAGTTGGATCCCGTCCCGCCGCCCCTGCGGGATCGCATGGAGGTGCTGGAGCTGTCCGGCTACACGGAGGACGAGAAGGTGCGCATCGCCGAGCGGTTCCTGATTCCCCGACAGATCAAGGCCCACGGCCTCAAAAGGAGGCAGCTTGCTTTCCGGAGGCCCGCCCTTCGCAAGATCATCCGCGAGTACACGCGGGAGGCCGGGCTTCGCAACCTGGAGCGGGAGATCGGATCGGTTTGCCGGGGCGTTGCGCGCAAGGTCGCGGAAGGTCACGACAGGAAGTACGTCATTACACCGGACGACCTGAAGGAGTACCTGGGAAATCCCCGGTACACCCGGGACGTGGTGGAGCGAACCTCCATCCCGGGGGTGGTGACGGGCCTGGCCTGGACCCCCACGGGCGGGGACATCCTGTTCATCGAGGCGACCAAGATGCCGGGCAAGACCCACCTCGTGCTCACCGGCCAGCTCGGAGAGGTGATGAAGGAGTCGGCCCAGGCGGCGCTGAGCTACCTCCGGGCGAACGCACGGGACCTCGGTCTGCCGGAGGACTTTTACAAGGACGTCGATCTGCACATTCACGTCCCGGCCGGGGCCATCCCCAAGGACGGCCCGTCCGCCGGCGTGACCATGCTCACCGCGCTGGCTTCACTCCTCACCGGGAAGGCCGTCCGCTCCAAGACCGCCATGACCGGCGAGATCACGCTCCGCGGTTCGGTCCTCCCCGTGGGAGGAATCAAGGAGAAGGTTCTTGCCGCCAGCCGAAGCGGCATTCGTCACGTGATCCTGCCCAAGGAAAACCGGAACGACTTGGAGGACCTGCCGGAAAAGGTCAAGAAGCAGATTTCATTCCACGAGGTGAGCCGCATGGGGGAGGTTCTGAACCTGGCCCTGGACGGGAAAGGCAAAGGGGAACGGTAGATCCGAAGACGAAGGAGAGGCGCCCATGAAAAGCTACAGAAAGGAACTCTGGTTTCACGTGCCCACGAGGCGGGCGTTGATCAACATCACCCCGCAGGTGGAGGACTGTCTGGAGGAGAGCGGCATTCGCGAGGGCCTGCTCCTCTGCAACGCCATGCACATCACCGCCTCGGTGTTCATCAACGATGACGAGGCCGGGCTGCACCAGGACTACGAAGAGTGGCTGGAGCGGCTGGCGCCGCACGAACCTGTCGCTTCCTACAGGCACAACGTGGGCGAGGACAACGCCGATGCGCACATGAAACGCCAGATCATGGGCCGTGAGGTGGTGGTGGCCGTCACGGACGGCCGGCTGGACTTCGGTACGTGGGAACGGATCTTCTACGGCGAGTTCGACGGGAGAAGAAAAAAGCGGGTCCTGGTGAAGATCATCGGGGAGTGAGCGTCACGGACTCAGCTCGAGGTTCTGACCCACCCGGATCAAGGAGCCCCGAATGCCGTTGATCTCCCGGATGGTGTGGACGGGCACCCCGCAGCGGCGCGAAATGCCGATGAGCGTGTCCCCGCGCTGCACCACGTAGCGGTCCCCGGTGATCGCACCTCCGGTGCTGACCGCGTAGGTCCTGCTCAAGGTCTCCAGCACCCGGGTCAGCCTGGCCCCGTATCTTTCGGGGACGCGGACGGCGTAGCGGCCGGAGGGCATGTTGTATCCGAGGATGTGTGGATTGAGCTCCTTGATCGTTTTGAAGTCCGTGCCCAGCGCCACGGCCACGTCCACAATGGGCACGGGGGCCGGCAAATGCACCTCGACGCGGTCGCTGCGGACCGGACGGTACACCCGGTCATCCGGGATTCGATAGCCGTACCGTAGGGGGTTCTCGAGAACCAGCTTGATGGCGGCGATGCGGAAGATGTACCGTTCGGTCTCGAGAGGCAGGTTCAACTGGTAGAAGTCGACCGCCCGCTGCCGTTTCATCTCCTTTTTCAGCCGGGTATCGCCGCAGTTGTAAGCGGCCATGGCCAGGGACCATTTCCCGAACATCCCGTACAAGTGCTCGAGGTAACGAAGGGCCGCGGAGGTGGACCGCTCGAAGTCGCGGCGCTCGTCGAGGCTTCGGTCCTTGCGAAGCCCGTTGTGACGAGCCGTGCGCGGCATGAACTGCCATGGGCCCATCGCTCCCTTGTGGGAGCGGATGTGGGTGATGAGCGAGCTTTCCGCCACGGCCAGGTACTTCAAGTCATCGGGCATGCCTTCTGCAGCCAGCCGCTTCTCGATGTGAGGAAAGTAACGCCCCGCCCGTTTCAGCCACATGAACACCTGGGCCCGGTCCCAGGCCGAGATGGTGAGCTCCCGGTCGAGCATCTCCCGCACGTGACGCCGGTCCAGAGGAACCGGTTCGCCGCACAGAGAAAGGACGTCGGGAAACGGCACCTCCTCGTAGACGGTCGCGGCCGGACGCTGATCAGCGGACGCGGGAGTCGGCGGAAAGAGGAGGAGCCCGACCATCAGGACAGGCAGGCTCATCGACCCGGGCAAGAGACGCAAAACGCTTGGTATCATAAAACAACAGCTCCTGTTGGGATCGTTTTCGGCGGATTGGCGCCCTGGCTTTCCTCGGCCCCGCCCGGATCGAGGGTGACCCATCCTCCCGATCCTAAGTGAAACCGGGGCCGGCTTCAAGATCAATTCCCCCTTCTCGAGCCGCGGCGGGTCCGTTCGTACGGGAATCCCGGTCGGGTGGGTTTCGCGGTCCGTGCGCGGACCCGCCATGGATCAGAACCCGTCCGGAGTCACACGAGACGGATCTTACTGGTAGGATCGGGGATTGAGACCCATTTTTCGGATCTTGTAGTGGAGCAGCTGCCGGGAGATCCCGAGCCTTCTGGCGGACTCCGAGACCCGGCCTCCGGTCTCTTCCAGGGTTCGGCAGATCAACTCCCGTTCCTGCCGGGTACGATACTCGGTGAGGCTGACCGGCGAATCGGGTTCACTCTCCTTCGCCGGGTCCGCAGAGGCCCCCGATGCGGCCGGGGCGGCTCCCTCGTCCTCCGTCGCCGGGTCCCTCGAAACGCAGGACATGTGGTTCCACTCCAGGTGGCGGACGCGAATCGCCTCGTGATGCCCGATCTCGTTCATGGCCCCTTCGATCACGTGCTCGAGCTCCCGTGCGTTGCCCGGCCACTCATAGGTCTGGAAGAGGTCCATGACGTTCTTGGAAACCGCCTGGACCTCCGTGCCCAGCTCCCGGTTGCACTTGGAGATGAAGTGGAGGACCAGGGCCTCGAGATCCATTTTGCGGTTGCGGAGGGGGGGAAGCCGCAGGACCACCACGCCGAGGCGGTAGAAGAGGTCCTTTCGGAGCGTTCCCTCCTCGATGGATTCGCGGGGGTCCTGGCAGAGGGAGCTGATCACCTTGACGTTCACGTCGATCTCGCGGGAGGAACCCAGGCGCCTCACCTTTCGCTCCTGAAGCACACGGAGCAGCTTGGCCTGGAGACCCAGTGGCATGGAGTCCAGCTCGTCCAAGAACAGCGTCCCTTCCCGGGCCTCCTCGAAGAGGCCGGGCTTGTCCACGGCCTCGGTGAACGCCCCGCGCACCGTGCCGAAGAGGAGGCTCTCCTGAAGGGTGTCGGGGAGGGCGGCGCAGTTCACGGCCACGAACGGATGCTCCCTCCGCGAGCTGAAGTTGTGAATCCCCTGGGCGAAAAGCTCCTTTCCGGTACCCGTCTCGCCGGAGATCATGACGGGGGAGTTGGAGTTCGCCGCCGCCCGGGCCCGTTCCACGCAGCGCAGGAACCCCGGATCCGCGCCGATCAGGTCGGCGAAGATGTACCTCGTGCCGTTGTTGAACTGGCGTTCTTCCTCCCGCACCAACGCGGCCGAGGTGGAAATCTCCTTCTGCAGGATCTCCTGGTCTCTCACGAAGCAGATGGCCCCTTCGAGACGCTCGCCCGCCTTCAGAGGATAAACGCTGTGAATGGCGTTGCAGAGCTTTCCGTGCGGCGGCCGGTAGTAGAAGACCTGGTTGAGGATGGGCTGCCCGCTCTGGAGGCAGCGCATGATCATGCTGTTTTCTTCGTTCAGGTTGTAGAGATCGGTGACCCGCTTTCCCACGGATTCCGACGGGGGCAGGTGGTCGATGCTCGCCTGGGCGCGGTTGCTGAACACCACCGTCCCGGTTCGATCCGTGATGATCACCCCTTCCGGAAAGTCGGAGAACACCTCCAGAAAGTCCACCCTGGAGAGGTCCATGCCCCACGGGGCGCAGGTCCCGGTTTCGTCCGCCATGGCCATGCCGTCTTTCCCTCCACACCACGAAAAAAGCCCACCCGGGAATCATGACGACGCCGTATCCCCTGTGCGGGCCTTTCCTCTGACCGCCCCGACAACTGCCCTCCGGAAGACGGGGCCGTCCGGAGGGGTTCCTCAAGGAAATCGCGACATCGATTCTGCGCCCGTTCCGAATGCATGTCAAGCAATTCCCGGGCCAGAACTGCGGGGCGCACCGCCCCGGATCGGACCCCGGCTACGCTCCCTTTTTCCCGTAGCAGTTGAGGCTTTGAAACCTCTCCCGGAAGGATTGGAGGAGAGGGGTGACCTCCCTGGCGGGCGGCAGGCTCTCCTTCAGCCGCCGTTCGATGTCCCCGGGGGGCAGCCGGACGTTCAGTCGTCGGCCCGGGACGTCGATGTCGATCACATCTCCGTCCCGGATCGCGCCGAACGGCCCGCCGTTGTAAGCCTCCATCTCCACGTGGCCGATGCAGGGACCGGTGGTGGCCCCGGAAAACCGGCCGTCCGTGATCAGGGCGACCCGCCGGTAACCGGCCCCCATGATCGCGTCCGTGGGCGTGAGCATCTCCGGCATGCCGGGCGCCCCGGCCGGGCCCTGGTAAGGCAGGACCACCACGTCGCCTTCCCGGATCCCGCCCGCCTGAAGGGCGTCCAGGAGATCCCCTTCCGAGTGAAACACCTTGGCCGGACCGGAATGAGCGCGCATCTCGGGGCTGAGCGCCGTCTGCTTGATGACGGCGCTGTGCGCGATGTTTCCCTTCAGGACGGCGATTCCGCCTTCCTCGTGGTAGGGGCGATCCAGGGGCCGGATGACCTCGTCGTCCCGGACGACCGCCCGTTCGGCCGCCTCTTTCAGAGCAAGGCCTTCACAGGTTCGGGTATCGTGGAGCATGTCGGCGAGGCGCGAGAGGATGGCGGGTATGCCGCCGGCCCGATCGACGTCCAGCATCTCGTGGGACCCGGCCGGGATGATGGAGCAGAGGTTCGGCGTTTCGCGGGAGATGCGGTCGAAATGTTCCACCGGGATGTCGATGCCGCTCTCCTTGGCCACGGCCGGGATGTGCAGCACCGTGTTGGTCGAACCGCCCATGGCCATGTCCACCCGGATGGCGTTCTCAAAGGCCTCTTCCGTCATGATGTCCCGGGGGCGAAGGTCCCTTTGTACCAGGTCGACGATGCAACGCCCCGTCTCGTAAGCCTGTCGGGCCTTCTCGGGATCCACGGCCGCGGTGGCGGCGGACCCGCTCAAGGACATGCCGAGGACCTCCGTCACAACGGCCATGGTGTTGGCGGTGTACAGCCCCACGCAGGACCCGGCCCCGCAGGCCATCATCGGAAGCATGGCCTCGGCCTCGGCCTCGCTGAGCTTGCCGGCCTTGACGCGGCCCACCAGGCCGAACCCCTCGATGGGGTGGTGCTTTCGGTCGTCGATCCGGTTCGCCGTCATGGGCCCCCCGGTGATCATCACGGCCGGCAGGTTGAGGCGGCCGGCCGCCATGAGCATGCCCGGCGTGATCTTGTCGCAGTTGGTGACCCCGACCCAGCCGTCCAGGGAGTGGGACAGGACCATGATCTCGATGTTGTCCGCGATGTGCTCCCGGCTGGGAAGGCTGAGGCGCATCTCGACGTGCATGGCGATCCCGTCGCAGACCCCGGGGACTCCCCACCGGAAGGGCACGCCGCCCGCATCGCGGATCCCCCTGGCCACCTCCCCGGCGAGGACGTCCAGGTGAACGTGACCCGGAATCAGGGTGTTGAAGCTGTCGGCGATGCCGATGAACGGTTTGTCCGACGCCAGCTCCTCGGCGGTCGTGCCTGCGGACATCATCAGCGCCCTGTGCGGCAGGGTCGCGATCCCGTGCTTCAATGTGTCCGAACGCCTTTTCATGGGTGTGCCCCCCTTTTTTCCTGGATGAATGTCCGTGCCGGTGCGCCCCCCGACCTCCCGGCTCCCTCCCGCTGGAACGGATCTCGAGACGGCCGGCCCGGCATTTTCGCGACGTTGACAACGGGAAGGTGCGCGGACTACCATCAGCGGTGAGGCGCTGAGTGGGCGCGGGAGAGACGGGGCGGGCTCGACGGCCCGGGCCGTGAACATGGACCCGGAGCCTATTGGCGCTT
>CAYUBQ010000005.1:78908-108168 GCA_964443135.1 uncultured Desulfobacterales bacterium
GGGGCGGGCTCGACGGCCCGGGCCGTGAACATGGACCCGGAGCCTATTGGCGCTTGAATAGGACGAAAACCGACCCGTGTCAAGAGAATGATGACGGCGTTGCAAAAAGCCCCAAGCCTCGAGATCTGCCCTATCAATATCCATATGTTATGGCGTTTCCTGCGGCGGGTGAGCGGGTTTTTTCGAATCCGTCAATGATGACGGAGCCGGAGGGATCAATGGAAGAGCCGGTCTGCATCTTCTGCGGCGGGGAGGCCGATCTCACCGGCCGGTGAAGCAACGCGCGCGTGGTCTGCAGGTCCTGCGGCATGGAGACCCGGACGGAGGACTACCGGGACCGGATAGAGGCCCGCTGCGGTCGGCTGCGGGAGGAGCGGGGGAAGACGGCATGAGCGAGGGAACCTTCGGCAGGGTGGACCCTTCGGAGGAGAGGATGTACGGCCCCAGGGGGGTCGTGGTGTGCGGGTACCCGCCGGCGGAGCACGTCCCTCTGATCGTGCTCCTGCAGAAGGTCTGCGGGCACGAGCTGACTGTGCGGTTCGCCGGGGAGGAGGCGGTCCGGGAGACCCTGGCGGACCTCCTGGCGCTGCCCCACCGCTGGGGGGAGGGTCTGGAATCGGGTCTCAGTCGGGCCTTGGTGCTTTCCGGGCTGACCCAGAAGGAGCTTCACACCCTCATGGCGGCCTACCGTCAATCGGGGCTTTCCCCGCAGCTCTGGGCCGTCCTGACCCCGATCTCGGAAGGCTGGGCGCTCCGGGATCTCCTGGCCGAGCTCTCGCGGGAGGCCGAGGCCGTGGGAAAACGGAAGACCCGCCCGCCGGGTCCAAGCGACGACGAGGGCTGACCCCGACACGCCGTCCGGCTTGGGTTTCCTTTGAGGCCCGGAGGCGGGGACGGACGCGACAGCGACCGCCTCCCTCCGGACATTGGAATGCGGACGGGAATGTGCCGGAGCTTCACCCGCGTGCAGGAGATGGTGGACCGGGCGAGGACCAAGGCGCCTCGAAAGGCCACGGTCTGGGTCTTCCCTCACGGCGGGGCAAGTTTTGCGGTCGCGTCCTAGGAGGGTTGCCGGTCGGACGCCCGGTCCACGGTCACGATCCCCGGAAAACCGTCCACGGTGATCCAGCCCCCGGTCTCCAGAGCCGGCCGTTCTTCTTCCGGGTTGCGGGCGTCAGCCCGCCTTAGATTGACCTCGAACCATAAATCGTGTAGGCATTGGACTGTCCGACCGCCCCGAGAAACCCTGTTCGATTGGAGGTCCGCCATGTCCCCTCCGGGTATTCGTCCCTTCTGGAAGAACTTCATTCGAGGAAGGTGGGTGGAAGGCTGCCGGGGCCGCAGGATCCCTCTGGAGGACCCGGCCACGGCCGAGCCCCTGGCCGAGGTCTCCCGGGCCGAGGTGGAAGACGTGGCTCCGGCCGTGGAGGCGGCGCGCAAGGCCTTCGACTCCGGGGCCCTCCGCAGCATGAAGCCGGCCGAGCGCATGGATCTGCTCTTCCGCGTCGCGGCCGAGCTGGAGGGGCTCGTCGCCGAGATCGGCCTGGCGGAGTGCCTGGACAACGGCAAGCGGATCACCGAGGCCAGGTCCCAGGCGGGGGCCTCGGCCCGCTACTTCCGCTACTACGGCGGGCTGGCGGACAAGCTGGAGGGCCGGACCATACCCCTGGCCGAAGGCTACCTGGAC
This sequence comes from uncultured Desulfobacterales bacterium, assembly GCA_964443135.1. Taxonomy (GTDB): domain Bacteria; phylum Desulfobacterota; class DSM-4660; order Desulfatiglandales; family HGW-15; genus JAIPEI01. Next base: position 80,596 of record CAYUBQ010000005.1, read on the forward strand.
TACACCGTGCTCGAGCCCTACGGGGTCTCGGCCCAGGTGGTGCCCTGGAACTTCCCCCTCCAGCTCGCGGTCCGCTCCCTCTCCTGCGCCCTGGCCACAGGCAACTCCGTGGTGATCAAGGCCCCGGTGCTCTGCCCCCTGAGCGTCCTCCTCCTGGGGGAGGCCTGCGAGCGGGCCGGTGTGCCCGAGGGGACCGTCAACATCCTCTGCGGCCGGGGAGGGGACGTGGGAAGGTCCCTGGTGGCCCACCCCGGGGTGGACCACGTGGTGTTCACGGGTTCCGTACCCACGGGGCAGGCGATCCTGCGCGAGGCCGCGGAGCGGGTCATCCCGGCGGTCATGGAGCTGGGCGGCAAGTCGGCCGGTGTGGTCTACCCGGACGCCGATCTGGACGCCGTGGCCGACGACGTGATGAGCGGGGCCTTCTCCAACGCCGGCCAGATCTGCTCCATCCTGTCCCGGATCATCGTGCACGGATCGGTTCACGACGACCTCCTGGACCGGGTGGTTCGAAGAACGGAGGCCCTGACCGTCGGCCCCGGCATCGAGGACCACGACGTCACGCCTCTCATCTCCGCGGATCAGCTGGACAAGGTGGAGCGGCTCTGCCGGGGGGCGGAGGCTTCGGGGGCCGGCCGGGTGGCCGGGGGACGCAGGGTGTCCGGCCTCCCGGGTCACTTCTTCCCGCCCACCGTGTACGCGGAGGTCCGGCCGGACATGGAGATCGCGCAGGAGGAGGTGTTCGGCCCCGTGCTCTCGTTCATGCGCTTCGAGACGCCGGAGGAGGCGGTGCGCCTGGCCAACGGCACGGATTTCGGTCTGGTGGCGGGGGTCTACACCCACGACCTCCACCTGGCCCACTGGACCGCGGGACGGCTCGTGGCCGGCCAGGTCTTCGTGAACGAGTGGTTCGCCGGAGGGGTGGAGACGCCCTTCGGCGGGACCCGGCGATCCGGCTTCGGCCGGGAGAAGGGGCAGGAGGCGCTCCTCAACTACGTTCAGACCAAGAACGTGGCCATCCGGCTGCAGGCGCCGTAGGGCGGCTCCCACCGGAGGGGGACATGGGAACGAGAAGACGGTCCGCCGGAGGGCGGGTCAACGGGCTTTGCGCCGACTGGAAGCACCCCACGGAGATCCGCTTCGGGGTGGGCCGGGCGGCCGAGCTCCCGGACGCCTGCGAGGGGCTGGGCATCCGGCGCGCATTCCTGGTGACCGACCCCGGGCTGGCCCGGCTGCCCATCCCGCGCCGCCTCGTGGAGGCGAATCGAAACCGGGGCATCGAGACGGCCGTCTTCTCCGACATCCCGTCGGACCCGGACGGCGAGAGCATCGGTGCCGGAGCGCGTGTCTTTCTGGAGGGGGGGTACGACGGGATCATCGCCCTCGGGGGGGGCAGCCCCCTCGACGCCGGAAAGGCCGTCGGCCTGGCCCTGGCCGTGGGGCCGGGGAACATCTGGAGGTACACCTACGGAGCGCCCGCCCCCCCGGTCCGGAAGGGACGCATCCCCCCCATCATCGCCATCCCCACCACGGCCGGCACCGGCTCCGAGGTGGACGCGAACGCGGTGATCACGGACGCGGCGCATCACGTCAAACGGAGCCTCTACCACCCCGACCTGATGCCGGGCGTGGTCATCGCCGATCCCATGCTCACGAGAAGGCTCATCCCCTATCTTACGGCGGCCACCGGGATGGACGCGCTCTCTCACAACCTGGAGGCCCTCTGCAACCCCGCCTTCGGCCCCATGCTGGACGCGGTGGCGCTTCAGGGCATTCGGTACGCCAGGGAGTGGCTTCCCCGGGCCTTTCACGAGCCGCGGAACCTCGAGGCCCGCGTCTACACCATGGCGGCGTCCATCATGGGGGCCATCGCCTTCGAGAAGGGCCTGGGCGCCATGCACGCCATGGCCCACGCAGTGGGCGCCCTGTTCAAGACCCACCACGGCCGGACCGTGGGCGCTCTCATGCCCTACGTCCTGCGGTTCAACCGGCGAAGGATCCAGGGGAAGATGTCGGAGGTGGCCCGCTTCCTGGACCTTCCCCGGTACGACTACCGGGGGGTCGCGGACTGGATCCTCGGGCTCCGAAGGGAGTTGGGGATCCCGGGAACCTTGAGCGAGCTGGGCATCCGGGAATCGGACATCCCGGACCTGGTGGAACGGGCCCTGGGCGACGCAAATGCGGGCACCAACCCGGTCCCCCTGGACCGCGCGGGACTGGAGCGGATCTTCCGCTGGGCGGTGCGGGGGCAGGCGGGGTAGCCGAGGGGGAGAGGCCAGCCCGTCACTCCGGCTCTTCGGATTGAAAGGAGTGCACGGCCGCCGTGGTCTTCCGGGAGAGGAGCTCCCACTCGGCGGTGAGCGCCCCCAGGAGGGATTCCCACGGGTCCAGGGGAACCTCGAGGGAGCTCGTCTCGTGTGTCAGCCCCGCCAAGACCGACATGTAGAGCGCCTCCAGCCGGGCCGCACAGGCCTCGCGGCTCAGGGACCGGGCCGTTTGCATCGCCCGCCGCCGCGCCCGTTCCAGCGCCTCGGGATCGCCCAGGAGATCGATGGTCGCTCCGGCGAACTCCTCGGTCGAGCTCTCCTCGGGCAGGAGGCGCCCGTTTTGCCCGTCCTCCACCACCTCGCGGCTCCCCGAGGCGTCCAGGGCGATCACCGGCGTCTCCGCAGCCATGGCCTCGGCCAGGACCATCCCCTGGGTCTCGGAGGTGGAGGAGAAGACGAACAGGTCCATGGCGGCGTACGCACCGGCGAGTCGAGTCCCGGTCATGGAGCCGGGCGCGACCAGGCGGTCGGCCAGTCCCCCTTCCTGAAAGCGCCTACGGACCCCTTCGAGGCTCGGGCCGTCCCCCACCACCAGGAACCAGAGATCCTCGCGCCGTTCCAGGCACCGGGCGGCGGCCTCGCCCAGGTATTCCAGATTCTTTTCGGGGGCCAGCCTGCCCACGTGGCCGATGACGCCGGCGTCCGCCGGTATTCCGTGCTCGCTGCGAAAGGCCTTCCCGTCTCCACCGGCGAAGAACTCGAGGTCCACGCCGGTGGGGATCTCCTCGATGTGGCTTCGAACCCCCCGTCCTCGAATCAGGTCGGCCACGCTCCGGCTCGGCGCCACCACGGCGTGGCACAGGTTGGCGTACTCGGTGGAGAGGTTGATGACGAACCGCTTCATGGCCGGGGAGTCCATGGGAACGTAATGGGTGTACCGTTCGTACAGGGTGTGGTGGGTGAAGACCAGCGGTTTCCTGCGCCGCCGGGCGATCCGGAGGGCCGCGTCGCCCAGCAGGAAAGGGTGGTGGCTGTGAATCACGTCGGGCCCGAACCCATCGATCGCCTCGTTGATCACGAAGGGAACGGCGATCCTCACGGAGAAGTCGCTGCCGTTGAAGTTCTGAATGGCCGGGACCCGCAGGACCTTCACCCCCTCCCGGTCGACCGCGTCGTCTTCGGGAAACTCGGGCGCCACGACCAGGACCCGGTGCCCACGCCGCTCCAAGTCCGTGGAAAACGCCCAGACCGATCGGGCCACGCCTCCCACGTGCGGGAGGTAGGTGTTGGTGAACATGCAGATGTTCATGCGGTCTTCTCCTCGGGCTCGAGTGTTACGGGCTCAGAAAGGTCGATGTCCGTGCGGGGCCGGTACCCGGGAACCCGGGCCTCCACCGCGGGTGGTGCGGCGTGCCAGTCAGGCTCCAGGTGGAGCCTCAGCGTTCCGTCCGGATCCTTTTCCGCACGAAGGCTCACCCGGCCGAAGGCCGTGAGCGTCGGTCCGTACAAGAGGGGTCCCCCGGCCCGGAGCCAGTCCGGCAGGATTCCGGATCCCAGGATCAGGCGGTCGTCCTCCTCCCGGACGAACAGGCTCCGGATCAGTTGAATGAACTCCACCGCCGCCCATCCGTGCTGGCCGTCCCCCATGCACCCTCCCTTCGTCCAGGGGTGGATCGCCTCGGGCCACTGACCGGTGGGTGAGGCCAGCTCCGCCACGCGCAGGAAAAGGTCCCGGTGACGAGCGTCTCCGGCCCGCAGCAGGGTCTGGGCCACGGCGAGGGTGAGGTAGGGGTTGATCCCGGAGTGGATCATGTCCTGGAAAAAGGCCCCCCGGTAGAAGCAGTTTTCCATGAGATCGTCCACGGTGGCGAGGAACCGGGGGTCGCCCGGCGGGACCAGTCGAAGCGGGTAGTCCGCCACCAGGGAGCCCACCGCCCCTGAATCCATGCGCCGGTAAGGTGCGGCCGGGATCGCCCCCGTTCTCCGGAACGCCGGGTTCGTCTCGATGCTGCGAAATACGGCCCGTTCCAGGTCGGCCGCCTCCCTGGACCAGGCTTCGCTCTTCTCCCGGGACCCGTGGCGGGATGCGAGCCGGGCCGCCCCGCGCAGCCCGGCCACGCCCCAGAAGGCGTCCCAGTAGTAGTAGTCGTTCGGTCCCAGATGCTCCGCGCTGAACCCGGGCGGGAAGAGCCCTTCGTGGGGGGCGGAGGTGCCGCTCCGGATCCGCTTCCTGCGGATCCACTCCGCTCCCTTGCTCACGGCCGCCATCCAACCCGGTTTCGGCGGGGTGTCGGACAGCCGTTCGAACCGGTCGTAGATCCAGAGGACCTGACCGTTGGAGTCCCACTCTCCGTGCTGGCTCTGAAAGTACCCGGTGAGCTTCTGCCGGTCCGGAAACGTGTCCAGGATGCGGCGGCAGCGCTCCGTGAAGCCGGCACACAGCAGCCCTTCCAGCATGAGGCAGGCGTCCCGGAACCAGAACCGGTTGTAGGTGTAGGGACCGGGCACGATGTCGTCCGCCGAGAGCAGGAGCAGGGTGCGCAGGGCCGCGTCGTGGAGGAAGCGGATGTGATCGTCGGGGACCTCCAGCCGGGGCGCTCCGGACATCCATGATGTCCAGGCCTCGGAAGGCCGGTCGTCCTTCTCTCCCCCCGTGCGGTCCGGGCCCGCCGCCTTCCCGTCGAGCGGTATGCGGACGCGCACCGTGCGGCTCGAGCCGGGCTCCAGGGTGAACAGCGCCGCGGCCGTCGCCATCCCGACGTCGCACCGCGCGGTTGCGTCTTCGCCGGCCTCCGGCGGTTCGGAGGCCAGGGCCTTCCGAAACACGTCGCCTTCCCGGTAGTTGGAGAGCAAGACGGTGTCCGGGGGCCCGCTGAAGTCCACCGGGGTCTTCCCGTCCACCACCCATCCGGCCCCCTCCGGCTGGCCCTCGATTCGTTCCACGAACTGGATTCCCTCGGGGTTGTAAGGCCTCAAGGCCACGACCAGGCGGCCCCCGTTGGGGCAGGACCCCGCGGCCTCGAGCTCCAGCACCGGGTCTTTCCTCGTTCCGATCACGAACGCCTCCGACCCGAGCGTGCACCCGCGGGCACGGCATCTCGTGGTGATTCGCAGGTTCGGGTCCCATGTCAGCATCTGCTCCGCCTCCGGGCTCCTCGAGGGAATCAGGGGAGGTCCCTCCTCGGGCAGGAGCCACACGTCCAGGGACCACCCGTCGAAGAGCGGGGTGACGAGCCCCCGGGGGTCCACGATGGGGTAGGAGGCCAGGTCGGGCCGGCCCAGTGCGGTCCAGTTTCTGTGGGTGAGGTTCACGTGGGTGATGGAGAAGGCCCTGGGAATGAAGGACGGATCCTCGGGGTTGAACTGGCGTTCCACCCAGTAGGGCCAGACCCAGTCCAGGTTGTGCTGGATGGCCCTGGTGTTGACCAGGCCCCGTGCGTGGAACGCGATCCCGGCCCGGATGAGCTCGAGGGGTTCGCCCACCTCCGAGGGTTGCGAGAACTGCCGGATGCGAGCCAGGAGACCCAGGGGATCGATGAAACCGTACGACCTGGCGGCCCGGCGAACCAGGAACTTCCAGGGGATCCAGCGTTTGAACAGGGACATCGTGAACACCGTTTCGGGTTGCCGCCTCGTGAAGGGCCGCCGAGGGCGCAGCGTTGCAGCCTCGCCGGCCTGCCGATTCAAAGTCCAGTCCAGTATGTCATCCGGCGGAAAAACCGCCATGGGGGGAATCCGGTATTTCTCAGGGCCCGGCCGGGTAGGACCCCACCGGCGTGAGCGTCCGGTGCAAGGCCGGTCCGGAGCGGACGGACCCCGGAGATTACACTCCGGCGAGGCGGAAGATACACGTTCTCCCCCATTGCCCGTCCACCGGGCATGATCGAGAATCGGAGGTCGACGGCCAGGTTTCCCGGATTCAGGCGTGGATGTCGACGCGGTTCCCCGGGACAGGGAGCCGAAGCGGGCCGGAACCACGAAAGGAGCGACCATGAACCCCAAGCAACCCCAGCCCAAGGGCTTCAACAGCCCGATCCACTGGCGCATCCTCCTGGCCATCCTTCTGCTCTGGGTGGTCCTTGGATACTTCATGAGACCCGCGGGCGGGCAGTCCCTGGAGATCCCCTACAGCAAGTTCAAGGATCACCTTCGCCGGGACAATGTCGCCGAGGTCACGGTGGAGGGGGACCGGATCCGGGGCGGGTTCAAGGATCCCGTAGCCTCCGGCTCGGAAAAGGAGGGTGATTCGGGGGGCGACACCCGGACCTACGAACGGTTCGAGACCGTCCTGCCCTCGTTCGGCGATCCCGAGCTCATCCAGCTCCTGGAAGAGAAGGACGTGACCATCCACGCCGAGACCGAGGAGCGATCCTGGGTCACCACGGTCCTCGCCGGGCTGCTGCCCTGGGTCCTGATCATCGGGTTCCTGGTCTGGTCCAGCCGCAGGTTTCAGCAGCGCGCCGGCGGGGCCGGGGGCCTCTTCGGCTTCGGGAAATCCAAGGCCAAGCTCTACGACAAGTCCGTCATCGACATCGGGTACGACGATGTGGCCGGGCTGCCCAATGCCAAGAAGGAGCTCCAGGAGGTGGTGGACTACCTCAAGGAGCCGGATAAGTACAAGGCGCTGGGCGGAAAGCTTCCCAAGGGGATTCTGCTGGTGGGGCCGCCGGGAAACGGCAAGACCCTCATGGCAAGGGCCACGGCCGGTGAGGCGGACGTGCCGTTTTTCAGCATCAGCGGGTCCGAGTTCATCGAGATGTTCGTGGGCGTCGGCGCCTCGCGGGTGCGGGACATGTTCGAGCAGGCCAAGAAGGACGCTCCGGCCATCATCTTCATCGACGAGCTGGACTCCATCGGGCGGGTGCGGGGCACGGGCCTGGGCGGAGGCCACGACGAGCGCGAGCAGACCCTGAACCAGATCCTCAACGAGATGGACGGATTCTCCCCCCAGGAGACCGTGGTGGTGCTCGCCGCCACCAACCGTCCCGACGTCCTCGACCCGGCCCTGGTCCGGCCGGGCCGGTTCGACCGGCAGATCGCCCTGGAGCTGCCCCAGAAGAAGGCCCGCAAGGAGATCCTCGAGCTTCACACCAGGGACGTTCCGCTGGACGAGGACACGGACCTGGAAACGGTGGCCGAGCGGACCGTGGGGTTCTCGGGTGCGGACCTGGAGAACCTGGTGAACGAAGCGGCCCTCCTGGCCGCCCGCAAGGAAAAGAAGACCGTGGGAAACGAGGAGTTCGACGAAGGCCGGGACAAGATCATCATGGGCATAAAACGTGAGGACGTCATCAACCGGGACGAGAAGGAGATGATCGCCTACCACGAGTCGGGTCACGCCCTCACCGCGCATTTCCTCCCTGAGGCCGACCCGCTGGAGAAGGTGTCCATCATCCCCCGGGGAAGGTCCCTGGGGGCGACCGAGCAGATCCCCGAGGAGGACCGGCACAACCTGGGGCTGGCCTATCTCGAGAGCCGCATCGCCGTGATGCTGGGGGGGAGGGCGGCCGAGAAGGTCGTGTTCGACGACCTGACCTCCGGCGCGGGGGACGACCTCAAGAACGCCACCCAGCTGGCCCAGAGGATGATCTGTCAGTGGGGGATGAGCGAGAAGCTGGGCCCCACGGCCTTCCGCCGTGGGGAGCCCCACCCGTTCCTGGGTCGGGAGATGGCGGACCACAAGGACTACAGCGAGCACACGGCCCGGCTCATCGACGAGGAGATCCAGCGGCTCACGAGTGAGATGGAGGCCAGATCCACGGAGATCCTCCGCGAGCACCGGAGCGAGCTGGACGAGCTGGCCCACGCGCTGCTGGAGCACGAGACCCTGAGCCGTGACGAGATCGACGAGATTCTGCCGCCCCGAACCCGAGAGGAGGCCCAAGAGGGAGAGGAGGATGGATCAGGGTCCGAAAAGACCGCGTCCGGCGGCGATTAGTCCCTTACTCATGAAACCCGGTCACAAAAACCAAGAAGGTTTTCACACCGAGGCGGCAGGCCCCGGCCCCCAGAGCCGGCCGTTCCTCTTCCGGGTTGCGAGTGTCAGCCCGCCTCAGTCCGGTTCGAACCGATCCAGGAACCGCCCGTATCCCTCCCTCTCGAGGTCCTCCTTGGGGACGAAACGCAGCGCGGCGGAGTTCATGCAGTAGCGGAGGCCCGTGGTGGGAGGCCCGTCCGTGAAGACATGCCCCAGGTGGGAGTCCGCGTGCCTGCTGCGCACCTCGGTGCGAACGGTGAACAGGCTCCGATCCTCCTTCTCCACAACGTTCCCGGGCACCATGGGGCGGGTGAAGCTGGGCCAGCCCGTGCCCGACTCGAACTTGTCCTCGGAGCTGAACAGGGGCTCTCCCGACACGATGTCCACGTAGATCCCTTCCCGCTTGTTGTCCCAGTAGGCGTTTCGGAACGGAGGCTCGGTCCCTTCCTCCTGGGTGACCTTGTACTGGAGGTCGGTCAGCCTTCGGCGGATCTCCTCCTCGCCCGGTCGCGTGTAGGCTCCGGCGTCCTCACCAGAGGAGGAGCCCGGAAGCTCCCTGTCCCAGATCTTTTCCAGGAACTGGTCCCGGCCCGAGTTCCACCGGTAGAACTTGTACCGGATGGCGTGCTCCTTGTAGTAGTCCTGGTGGTAGTCCTCGGCCCGATAGAACGGGCCGGCCTTCAGGATGGGCGTCACAACGGGTTTTTCGAACCGGCCCGACGCCTCGAGGGCCTTCTTCGACGCCTCGGCGAGCCGTTTCTGTTCCTCGTCGTGGTAAAAGACAGCCGTCCCATACTGCCCCCCCCGGTCCACGAACTGCCCTCCGGGATCGGTGGGGTCCACGTGACGCCAGAACACGTCGAGCAGCTCCTCGTAGCCGATCTTCGAGGGATCGTAGACGACCTGAACCGCTTCCAGGTGCCCCGTGTCGCCCGAAGACACCTGCTCGTAGGTGGGGTTCTCGACCCGGCCCCCGGTGTAGCCCGACACCGCCTCGATCACACCGTCCACCTTTTCGAAGTCGGACTCCACACACCAGAAGCACCCTCCTGCGAAGGTGGCCGTTTTCGTTTCGCCGGTTTTCTCAGCCATGGGTGAATCCTTTCGTGGCGCCGAGTGCGCCGTTCCCGTTGCGAACACCGCCGCCAATCCGATCCATGCGGCGACAAGCCAGGGTGTCGTCCATCGTCCGACGTATTTCATGGGGACTCCTTCCCGCCCCCGCGGGACAGGCCCTGAAGGCGCCTTCTCATGGGGGCCCTTCCAGGGAGAAGTTAAGGACGATTTCAACGTTGTCATCCCCGGAAGGGGCGGCGCTGTTGAGGGGGGGACGACAGGGAGGGGCTGGGGACGCGAGGCGGGGAGTTTCGACCCGAAAAAAAACGCGCCGCCCGGAAGGGGCGGCGCGTCCGTTCGTTGGCTTGTTCGGTTTCTCAGACGACGGTCACGTTCGTCGCGGCCGGGCCTTTCTGCCCTTGCTCGATGTCAAAGGTTACCCGGTCCCCGTCGTTCAGCGTACGAAAGCCGTTTCCCGTGATGCCCGAGTAATGCACGAAGACATCCGGTCCGTCTTCCTGTTCAATAAAGCCATAGCCTTTGCTCTCATTGAACCACTTCACTGTTCCACTTGCCATGTTGCCACCCTCCTTTCTTGAAGAACTCACGTTTCAGACTCTCGGGCGGCCACTCTTTGACAAATGGTGCAGACCCTACAGAATGAAACCGGCTTCCCACCTGGGGAGGCCCTTAACGTGGAACTTACATAATACGCACTTTTTGTCGGGATGCAAGGAAAAAACGACGGCAGCACCCGATTTCTCCAATCCCGTCCCCGAAACATGATGGAGTCGCATAAAGCCCTGAACCTCGAGATCTCCCCACGGGATTTCAACAGGTTATATCGTTCCCAGCGGCGCGTGAGCGGGTTTTTGCGAACGCGTCAATCCGTCAAAAAATCCCGTTCGTGCCTCGTTCGGGGGGCGCGGGCCGGGATCCCCTCAGCCGCTGCCGGGGGAGGTGCCCCTGCATTTTTCAACCTCGTCTTGATCCGTCTTGGCGGCTGGGATAGCATAGGAGCCGGACCTCGCCTCGGGGCGAGCCGGCCCTGGAACGAGAAAGGAGCCTGAGTGAGCGCTGTGCTGGAGGTAAGGAAGGAGGAGATCAGCCGTTGGAGCGGGTCGCTGGCCGGCCCCGTGGAGATCGGGCTGGTCCGCTCGGACGACCGGAGGACCGAGCCGCTCGCCTCCTTCTGCGAGGCGCTCCACCGAATGGCTCCCGCGGTGGGGGTCCGGGAGAGGGAGGCGGAAGGGAGCGGACTTCCGGCCATCCGGATTGCGGATTCCTGGATCTTTCACATGGTGCCCGAGGAAAAGGAGCTGATCCCGTTCCTGGACCTCCTCGCCCGGGTGGCGGCCGACGATGCGGGTCTCCCGCCGGGGCTGGCCGGAAAGCTTCAGGGCGTGGACGTCCCTTGCCTGGTGGACCTTTACGTCACCACCCAGTGCCCCAACTGCCCCCGGGTGATGAACCGGATCTCCCCGTTTCCCCTGGTCAACCCCCGCATCGCGCTTCGGGTCGTCGACGGTTTGCTCTTCCCGGAGATGGCGCAGAAACAGGCGGTTCGTGCGGTGCCCACGATCCTGCTCTCCGACGGGATCCGTTTCACCGGGCAGGTGCGCGCCGAGGAGGTGGCCGAGGGCCTCCTCAACGGAGATCCGGCACGCATGGGCGCCGAGGCCTTCGCTCGCATGATCCACGCCGGAGACGCGGAGGGGCTCGCCGGCATGATGATCGAGCGCGGGAAGGTGTTCCCGGGCCTCCTGGACCTGGTGGCCGGAGACCTGTTCTCCCTTCGCCTGGGGGCCATGGTGGCCCTGGAGACGATCGGGGAAGAAGCTCCGGCCCTGGCGCGGGAGGCCCTGGAGCCGCTCTGGGATCGCATGGGGGGAGCGGACCTGTCGGCCCGGGGAGACATCGTCTACCTGATCGGGGAGCTGGGGGACCGGCATTGGAGACCCCGCCTCGAGACGCTTCTGGATGAAAGCACGGAGCCCGAGCTCCAGGAGGCGATCCGGGACGCGCTGGAGAGCCTGGAGTCGGGCGGTGGAGGAGGTCGTTGATACGAGCGAGACTCTGGTTCCGTTGTGCGGCCGTGCACGATCCGGTGACCCCCTGCATTGTGCGGCCGGCCGTGATCGGCTGGAAGGCCAAGGAACGGACGGTGGAACTGACCATTGAGCGGCCCTTCAAGGGGGACGAGCTGGTCCTGCGGATGAAGGGATGGGTGACGGTGGATCCGAAGCAGGCCGTGGAACTGGTTCAGCGGCACGGGTTCCTCAAGGTGCTCGACGAGGAGGACCTGGTGGTGGAGCTGGAGAGCGAGCAGGCGCTGGGCCGGCTGGCCGGGGACCTGGAGGATGCCTTCGGGGACCAGCTCCACGTCGAACGCATCTGATCGACGCCCGCGACCCGGTACGAACTGCGCCGGAGTGCGGTGAATCGGGCAAGGCCCCTGCCGGAGGAGGAGACCATGGATGAGCGAGACGTGGTGGAGCTTCCCATCGACGGAATCCTCGATCTCCACACCTTTGCGCCCGGGGAGGCGGCGTCCGTGGTGCGGGACTACCTGGAGGCCTGCGATGAGAAGGGAATCCAGGACGTGCGGATCATTCACGGAAAGGGCCGGGGGGTGCTTCGACGCACGGTCCACGCCGTCCTGGAGGACCACCCCCGCGTCGCCGACTACCGCCTGGACAGTGGCGCAAGCGGGTGGGGGGCCACCCTGGTCCGCCTCCGTCCGTGAACCGGAGGATGAGAGACGGGGCGCGGGAGGGGAACGGGAGAACGTCATGGACAAGTGCAGACACCTCGAGCTGGTGCTGGTGTCTCCGGACACGGACAAGGTCCGGTGCCGCAGGTGCAACCTGACCATCTCCCGAAGCGAGCTCGACGATGACTGTTGTCCCGAGTGTCTGGAGGTCCGGGGCGAGCGCCACGCGGATTTCGAGCCCGTCCCGCCCGAGGAGACACCCGGCACCCACTACCGGTGCGAGTCCTGCGGCGCCTACATCGAGGGCGGCGCAGGAGACCAGGGGGGTTCCTGAGGCGTCACGCGCGGGTGATCTTCAAGGTGACCGCGTTCTCCCGGTCCGGGCACTCCACCACGAGCTCGTCGGCGGACGCCCAGGGGTACTTTCCCCCGAACTGCATGACGCTCAGATTGGGAAAGATGTCGTGGTAGAAAAAGCCGCAGAGGCCTCCGCTGTCGTAACAGCTGATGGTCAGCGCGTCCCCCTTCTTGTGTCCGGCGTGGCAGTTCCCCTTCACATCCAGGACCTCGGCACGAAAGGGTAATAAGATCTCCTCCGCCATGGTGTGCTCCTCCGTTCCGGGTTGAGGTGAACCGCTCCGGTCCCTACTCCCCGCCCGGCAGGCCGGCGCGGTCGATTTTCAGCGGCTTGAAGTAGGAGACGAGCCCGTCCTGCCGGAGCCGCTCCCCGGCTGCATGGGCCTCCTTTTCCGACTCGTACTTTCCGATGTAGACGCGGAACCAGTGGCCGCTCGCCAGGTCTTCCTCCACGTAGAACGCTTTTTGACCCGCTTTCTCGAGCTTCCGGGCCTCCTCCACCGCGTGCGCCCTTTCCTTGAACGAGCTCACGTGAAGTAGGTAGACCACGTCCTTTTCGGGCCGGGACGGGGCAGGGGAAGACGTCTCGGCCTGAGGCTCGGCGGCGGGGCGGGCCTTTTTCACGGCCGGGCGACCGACCGGCGAGGAGGCCCCGTTGTGCAGCCGTCGGATGCCGTGGTCGTCGATCAGCCCGAGATCGCGAAGCACCCGGGCCTCCTCCCGGGCCTTGTCCAGCGTGGAGAACCGGGCCATGTAGACCCGGTACCACTTGCCTTTGCCCTTGACGGTCTCGTACTGGTAGAACGCGCCGTATCCTAGTCGTTTCAGGTAGTTGACCCGGTCGACCGCCTTGTCGAGATCCTGGTAGGAGCCCACTTGGATGCCGTAGGAGCTCTCGGCCCAGGCCCGATCCGGACCCGCGGACAGGGCCAGCAGAAGGAGCACGAGGCAGAGGCCCCGTGCCGGCGCAGGAATCGTCCTATGCATGAGCGGTCTCGATGCGGCCATGATTGACGGATTCGCAAAAACCCGCTCACGCGCCGCCGGGCATGATATAACCTGTTGAAATCCCACGGGCAGATCTCGAGGATTCGAGCATTTTACGACGCCATCACGATTCGCCCTTCCGCCGAATTCTGGCCCATTCGCGGATGGGAGTCAATGGCCTTTTCCTTCGTTCGGCGCTGTTGCCAAGGATGCGGGGTTGTGCTAGCAATCCTGTTCGGAGGACAAAGGACGCTCCGGAAGGACCGGATCCCATCGGGAAGGAGATCACGCTCATGAAGTTGAACGAACGACGTGTGGTGATTCGGGGCGCAGGCGACCTGGCGTCCGCCGTGGGCTGGCGGCTGCGCATGGCCGGGTTCGGGGTGGTCATGACCGAGGTGGCTCGACCACTGGCGGTCCGGCGACGGGTCTCCTTCTGCGAGGCGGTGTGGGACGGGTCCGCCGAGGTGGAGGGCGTTCGGGCGATCCGGATTCAGGCTCCGGAAGAGGCGCGGGGCGCGATCGAGCGAGGGGTCGTACCGGTTCTCGTCGATCCGGACCTGGCCGGGCTCCCCGCCCTCGCCCCCGACGTTCTCGTGGACGCCACCCTGGCCAAGAGGAACCTCGGGATTCGCATGGACATGGCCGCGCTCGTCGTGGGCGTGGGGCCGGGGTTTTGTGCGGGTCGGGACGTGCACATGGTGGTGGAGTCCAAGCGGGGCCACCATCTGGGGAGGGTGCTGACCCGCGGGGAGGCCGCCCCCGACACGGGCGTCCCCGGCGTCATCGCCGGGTATGCCTCCGAGCGGGTTCTCCGGGCGCCGGCCGACGGCCTGTTCGAGCCCGGGGTCGAGCTGGGAGACAGGGTCTCCCCCGGTCAGGAGGTGGCCGTGGTGGGCGGCGCTTCCCTGCGTGCGGGGATCGCCGGAGTCGTGCGGGGTCTCATCCGGCCCGGCAGCGCGGTGGCGCGGGGAATGAAGGTGGGAGACGTGGACCCGAGGGGGGATCGTTCCTACCTGGAGACCGTCTCGGACAAAGGGCTGGCTGTGGCCGGCGGGGTCCTCGAGGCGATCTGCCGGGTCTTCAACCGCTGAGCGGGCGGGTCGATCCGCACGGAGGGCGCAGGTTGGTTTCAATCCGCGCGGGCCCGCTCAGTTTCAGTCCCTCCCGTGGAACTTGCCGTCTCGGAACTTCCCCTTGATCCGGCTTCCCTTGGGCCGAATGAGAACGCCCTTTCCCACGGGCACGCCGTTCTCGAAGCGGGCCTCGTACTTCTTGCCGTCGGGGAAGGTCATCACGCCCTCACCCTGGATCCGGTTGTCCTCGAACGCCCCTTCGTAGGCGCGCCCGTCCGGGCTGGTGAACTTGCCCTGTCCCTGAAAGGACCCGTTCACGAACGCTCCCTCGTACTTGCTGCCGTCCGGAAAGGTCCGGGTGCCTGTCCCTTCGATGCGATCGTTTTTGAAATCGCCCTCGTACCGTCCGCCGTCCGCAAAGGTGTACACGCCCCGGCCGTGATAGGCCCCCTCGTCGAACGCCCCCTCGTACCGGGTCCCGTTCGGGTAGGTCAGGGTCCCCTGTCCGTGGTACCGCCCGTCCTTGAACTCGCCCACGTAGGTGGTGCCGCCGGGAAGGTTCAGGGTGCCCGTGCCGTTCTCGCAGTCCCCTTTCACGCACTCCGCCCCGGCCGGGGCGGCGGCGAGCAGGAACAAACAAAGGAAAATGATCGCGTTTCGAATGTGACTGGCCATGGGGGTCTCCATCTGGCTTGAGGTTGGCGTAAAACTCGAACCCGAATCATTATACCCCGAACGGCCGCCGGAGAAAACCGTCATCGCAAGGGGGCCGCTCCCCGGATCGACGTCGTTCCCCGAAGGGCCGTCAGGCGGCCGCAAACGCCGGCACCCCCGTCCCTTTGCTTTTGACACCCCGGCTCCTTTTCCCTATACTTCGCGGCATCACGTTCCGCGTGGCTTCCCCGCCGGAACGTTCGCGCCCCGGGGGGGGCACCGGCTTCCCCGTTCGCCCGGATCCCGATGAGGAGCGCCTTGCACCATCCTGTCGAGACGAGATGAGGCAGACGAGGAACAGAGGAGACCGGCGGTGCATGGGATCGGTTCCGGCCGTGCTCCTCCTTCTCATGCTCTCCTGCGCCGGCTCTCCCTCGGAAGATCCGGCCTGCGGATCGGCTCTACAGGAGATTCTGGCCGAGCCGGGTGTCAAGATCGCCGTCGTCCTGCCCTTCGAGTCCCCCCCGGAAGAGCCCGAGATCGGCCCCCTGGTCAGAAGAGCGTTTTACAGCCACTTCAGCCCCGGGAACTACCGCGACATCGAGCCGAGCCGCGTGGATCGACTCCTCGATCGGCAGGACGAAAAAGGCCCGAAGGGATGGGAGGATCTCTCCCCGGCCCAGCTGGGCGAGCTTTTCCGGGCGGATTTCGTCATCTACGGCAGGGTCCTCAACTTCGACCGCACCTTTCTCGGGATCTACTCCCAGATCGCCCTCACGGTGGGGTTGGAAATGGTCTCCTGCCGCACGGGGAAGGGCGTCTGGCAGAAAACCCTGACGAAGCGCTCCCACGACGGCGGGCTTCCGTTCAGCCTGTTCGAGGTCATCCCGGCCGCCCTCAGGTCGAGCCTCCACATGACCCACGAGCGGACCGTGGGCCTCGTGGACCGGGTGAGCCGGGAGCTCGCGGAGGCCGTTCCGGGACCGCCCGGTTCTCGAGCCCTTCCATCCTGGTTCGAGCTCCAGGTGGCCTCGTTTCTCGACCCGGTGAAGGCGGAGCTCACCGTGCGCCGGTTCGAAGGGGAGGGGGCGAAAGGCCGGATCGAGCCGGTGTCGCTGGATGGCCGCGTTTTTCACCGGGTCCTCCTGGGCCCCTTTCCGACGGCTGCGGAGGCGGAGGAGGTCAGAAGGCGCATCGCGGCGGACACGGCCTTTCAACCCGTCGTCGTTCATCACGACGAGGGAGCGGCTACCGGAGAGAGCCACTGATCTCGTCGAGCGGATCCTCGGTCACGTAGAGAAGCGTGAAGTGACGCCCGAGACGCTCGACCAGCCGTTTCCGGGCGTCCTCGGCCAGGGGCTTGATGCGGATGAAGACGTGTCGAAACCCGGGCTCCGCCGTGTCCGTCATGCTGAGGATGCTCACGATGTGGCCCTGCTCCTCCCGGATCACGTCGGCCGCCTGCTTGATGGAGCCGGGGCTGTCCTCGAGATTGAACGCAAACTGCACGCCGCCCTGGTAGATCCCCGTGATGGCGATCAGGACCTTGAAGACGTCTCCCTGGCTGATGATCCCCACCAGCTCTCCCCCGGCGGTGACCACGGGCATGGCGGTGATCCGGTTTTTCAGCATGACGGCGGCCGCCAGCTCCATGGTCTGATCGGGCCGGATGGTGAGGGGGTCCGATTGCATGACGTCGCGGGCCTTGACCCCGGAGAGAAGGTAGTAGAGCTCCTGGGCGCTCAGTCCGGTGGACCGCGAGGGGAGGGCCTCCGTCACGTCACGGGCACGAATCAGGCCCGCCAGCGCTCCTTCCCGCATGACCGGCAGGTGGCGGATCTGATGATCCTCCAGGATCTTGGACACGCGCACGATGGGTGTGTCCTCGTCTACGGCCAAGAGATTCGTGGACATCCAGTTCCGCACCTGCATGAAAACCCCCCTCCTGTTCCCGCGGCCGGTGCCCGGGGTTCGGGGACCCGTCTGCATTCCAGATGAGCGATTATTTTGGCGGTTGACAGATGGATTACTGTATCTATATTCTACCTACTTCGTCAAATACTCCTATACCTATCCCGCCTGATGTCTCACGGGGAAGGCCGGCGCCACCCGGCCCACTCAACGGCTCATTCCACACCAGCCAAGACAGGCGCCGGCGAGGGCCCGCCGGGTCCTCAGCGGCAGCGGATCGAAGCGGGACAACGGGATAGGAACGGGATAGGGTTGGAAAACGCGAACACGAGGAACCCATGAGCATTTACAGCCATATCATCGGAACCGGAGCCGCCGCCCCCGAACGGGTGGTCACGAACCGGGACCTGGAGCGGATCGTAGACACGTCGGACGACTGGATCGTCCGCAGGACCGGCATCCGGGAACGGCGCATCTCATCGCTGGAGCGTCCGGAGAGCACGTCGGAAATGGCCGAAAAGGCCGCCCGGGAGGCCCTGGAGGCGGCCAGGCTGGAGCCGGACGAGCTCGACATGATCGTGGTGGGCACGGTCACGCCGGACCGGCAGTTTCCGGCGACCGGCTGCATGGTTCAGACCGCCCTGGGGGCGGGCAGGGCCGCCGCTTTCGACATCTCCGCAGGGTGCTCGGGATTTCTGTACGCCCTCAACACGGTGCACAACGCCGTCCGGTGCGGCGCCGTCCGGAAGGCACTCGTGATCGGCGTGGAACGGCTCTCGTCGGTGCTGAACTGGGAGGACAGGGGAACCTGCGTGCTTCTGGGTGACGGGGCCGGGGCCGTGGTGGTTTCGGCCGGATCGGACGAAGGGGGCGTCCTGTCCACGCACATCCGTTCGGACGGGCAGTTCTGGGATCTGCTCTACTCCTACTACGGCGCGAACCACGTACCGGAATCCCTGGATCATCTCGACGCCAAGCCGTTCAAGCTCCGCATGGAGGGCAATCGTCTCTTCAAGAGGGCGATCGGCTGCCTGACCGACATCGCCGTGGAAGCTCTCGAGCACAACGGCATGACCTCGCGGGACATCAAGCTCGTGGTGCCCCACCAGGCGAACATCCGCATCATCCAAGGAATGGTCCGAAACCTCGGTATCCCCATGGAGCAGGTGTACACCAACGTGGAACGCTTCGGGAACACCTCGTCCGCGTCCATTCCCATCGCCTTGGACGAGGCCCGGCGGGAGGGCCTGCTCGCGCCGGGAGACCACGTGCTCCTGGTCAGCTTCGGGGCCGGCCTCACCTGGTCCTCCGCGGTGGTCCGGTGGTCCATGGAGACGGCTCTTCCCAAGGTCGAGGGCGCCGTCGGCCGTGCGGCCGGTCTAGGGACCGTCGCTATCTCGCCCGAGCCATAACCCCGCAGATCTCTCTTCCGAACGACGCCTGCTGCCACCGGCGGACCCCCTCGATGGGGGCCAGCTCATCGGGACGCGTCGGCCGGGCCAGGGAGAGCGCCTGGATCTGGGCGTTGGTCAAGAGGACCGACGGGTCGAGGCCCAGCTCGGCGGCACGCTGGTTCCGCCACTCCTTGAGGGCCCGGACCCGCTTGATCACGTCCGGCGCCTGACGGCGGAAAGTCTTTCGGGGGTAGACCGGGAGGGATCCTTCCGGCAGCTCCATGGCCCCCTGAACGCACCGCAGGAGATCCGAGCCGAGCACCCGGATCTGACCCCTGCTCACGCCGGGGACCGAGGCCAGCTCCTTCGCGGTCGTGGGACGCCTGCGGGCCAGCTCGAGGATGGTCTGGTTCCCCAGGACCTTGAAGGGCGGGCGGTCCCTCTTGCGCGCCGCGTCCAGACGAAACCGAAGCAGCTCCTCCGCGACGGAAAGCCCGCGTGCGTCGAGGCTGCCCGCTCCCCGAAGACGGAGAAAGTGCGGCCCCTCGTCGGGCGGAGCGTATCGAACGCCGCTCTGGATTGCGCACTCCTCTTCCACCCAGGAAAGCCGACCCAGCTCCCCAAGCTCCTCGCGAAGCATGTGGTGGAGCGGTACCAGGTAGAGTGCGTCCTGGGCGCCGTACCGGAGCATCTCCTCCGGCAGTGGCCTGACGGACCAGTCCTTCTTCTGGAACTTTTTTTCGGCGCGGACACCGAAGCGGCTCTCCAGGAGGTTCGCGAGCCCGGTCTCGTCCAGTCCCAGGAACCTCGCGGCGATCTGGGTGTCGAAGAGGCCGCCGACCCGGATCCCGAAGTCGCGGTCCAGGGAACGGAGGTCGTAGTCGGAGCCGTGGAGGACCTTGGTCACTTCCGGGTTCGCGAAGAGGGGGGCCAGGGGGGAGAGGTCGTTCACAGCGAGCGGGTCGACCAGGAACACACGGTCGGTCGCGGCCAGTTGGAGCAGGCAGACCTTCTCCTGGAAATGAAACAGCGAGTCCGCCTCGAGATCGACGCCGACGGCGTGCTCCTTCGCGAGCCGGTCGAGGACGCGCAGGAGACCCTCCCGGGTCTCGATCCAGTCAAAGGCTGTCGTTGGTTCCGATGATTCCACTGTCAAGGCGGATCGCTTTCCTGTTCGGGCTTTGGGCCGAACCGGTGAGGTCTCACCGGGCTCCACGCACGCGGGACTGCATGTACCGGCTCAACGCCTCGTGAAGGGTCGTCGCGGCGAGATCGGCGCAGTGCTCGTCCTCGTTGGGAAGCCCGCCGGCGCGCTCGCGGATCAGATCGGGCGTGACGTCGAGCAGCTCATCCGGGGTTCGGCCGTGGGCCATTTCCGCGGCCAGGGATCCGCAGGCCACGCTCGACCCACAGCCGTCGGTCATGAAGGTGGCGCGACGGACACGCTCGTCCTCGAACTCGAGATAGACGCTCATGCTGTCTCCGCAACCCCCGCGAACCACGGCATACCCGTCCGGATTCTCCATCCTCCCCATGAAACGCCGGGTTTTCCACCGGTCGAAGGCCTCGTCCCCGTAAGCGGATTTCGTCTCCTCGAGGATCTCTCCGGTGATCTCCCGGACAAAGGCGTCAAGCTCGGTTTCCATGCTCGTCCTCTCCATGGTCTCTTCGCGGCGCCGGTCGGCATGCTGTCCCGGACCGGCGGCGCGACCGTTCAATTCTGCGCACCATCCTTCTCCGTTCGCAAGGGGAAAATCGCGCCGGGCGTCTCCTGCAAATGGATTGACATTTGTTCGAATACCCTTTTTAATCCGGGCATCGACACAGGCGGAGCCGTACAGGCCCGCCGGGGTCGGTCCGTTGCGTCGCCGCATCCGTCTGCAAAAAGCCCCCCGGGACGAATCTCCCTGCGGCGAACCTTGGGAACGGAGATCGAAAGGCATGGAAAGGATACCGATCACGAGGGAAGGACTCGAGAAGCTCAAGACGGACCTTCATCAGCTCGAAAGCGTGGACCGCCTGGAGAACATCCGGGCCATCGAGGAGGCGCGTTCCCACGGGGACATCAGCGAGAACGCCGAGTACCATGCGGCCAAGGAGCGTCAGGCATACATCGATGCGCGGATCAAGGACCTGAAGAATTCCATCGGGCGCGCCGAGGTGATCGAGGTGGAGTCAGGACCTGCGGACCGCGTCTTTTTCGGGAAAACCGTCCTGCTGTACAACGTGGACAGGGACGAGGAGAGCGAGTACCAGCTGCTGGGGCCGTTCGAGTCCGATCCGGACCAGGGAAAGATCTCGGTCTCCTCTCCCCTGGGCAAGGCCCTGATCGGACGGGAGGTGGGCGAGGAGATCCGGGTGCAGACCCCGGGGGGGCTTCAGGCTTACGAGATCGTGGAGATCTATTGAGCCCCCGCCATCCCGGGCCCTGCCGCCGGCGGCCCGGGCGGGACACGTGAGACCATGGCCATTCGCATGTTCATTCACGGCCTGGAGAGCGGCAACCGGGGAACCAAGTCCGTGTTCTTCCGGGAGCGCTACCCGGACATGCTCATTCCCCACTTCTCCGGACCCCTCGAAGAGCGCATGAACAAGCTCCGCGGGCTTCTCGAGGGAAAAGAGAACCTCCGGATCGTGGGGTCGAGCTTCGGCGGTCTCATGGCGGCCCTCTTCGCCATGGAGAACGAGCCCCGCGTCGAACGGCTGGTCCTCCTCGCTCCCGCCATCAACCTCGTGGCCTTCACGCCCAGTTCCGGCCACACCCTCCGCCTCCCTGTCTGGATCTACCACGGCCGGAACGACGAGGTCATTTCCATCGACGACGTGCGGCGCACGGCCCGCGGCACCTTTTCGAACCTCCGCTTCCACGAGGTGGAGGATGACCACTCCCTCCACCGCACCTTCCAGACCATGGACTGGGACGCCCTTTTGGGGTAATTCGGGGACACCATACATATTTCGCGCATGCATCACCTCACCGCCCCTGTCCCCTTGAAATAAGTATGGTGTCCCCGAATGACTTTGTTTCCGTGGCTACTGGAGAAACGGGTTGGTCTGCTTCTCCCGGCCCACGGTGGAGACCGGGCCATGCCCGGGAAGGACCAGGGTGTCGTCGGGGAGCGTGAAGATCTTCTTGCGGATGTTGTCCAGCAGGAGCTCCATGTCCCCGCCCGGGAAGTCCGTCCTCCCGATGCTCCCTGCGAAAAGGGCGTCCCCGCAAATGACCCCGGTGGCCCGGCGGCGATCGCCGTCGACCTCAATCTCCCCCTGGAACACGAAGCCGAGGCCGCCGGGGGAGTGCCCTCGGAGGTCCAAGACGTCCATGGCCACGGAGCCGATCTCCAGGGTATCGCCCTCCTGGAGAAACCGGGAGGCCTCGGAGTCGGTGGCCTCGGATCCGTACACCTGGGCCCTGCGGCTCACGGCCTGCAGTGAAGGCGCCTCGTCGGCATGGACCAGGATCGGCGCGCCTGTAGACTCCTGCAGCTCGCGGTTTGCCCCGACGTGATCCCAGTGCGCGTGGGTGTTCACGATGCAGGCCAGGTTCAGGTTTTCGGCGGCCAGGGCCTCGAGGATCTCGCCGGCGTTGCCGCCCGGATCAAAGACCCCGGCCTCGCGGGTTTCCTCGTCTCCGACGATGTAGCAGTTGACCATGAGCGGTCCGGTCTGAAGCATCTTGAGGATCATGGGCTCTCCTTTTCGTTCGCTCGGTGTGACCGGTGGTCCCGGCCTGCGGCGGGCAGCCGGGCCGGGTCAGGCGTCCACCACGGCATAGGCCGGCCGCTGGATGTGTGAGTCCTTGCACCGGGGGCATCGGCCCGGGCGGCTCCAGCGCTTTCGGTCCCGGAACACGTACCCGCAGCTCAGGCATTGGACCGGGGTGACCCGGATCTTCTTTCTCTGGGCCGCGAGGGTGCGGGCGATGTGGGACAGGTGGGCGTAGACGTCCTTTTCCGGGATGCCGAGGGCCTGCGAGAGATCCCGGTCGGTCATCTCCTCCTGGCTCAGGAGATCGACCATCTGCTGGCGGATGGTGCGGACGGTCGGTTTCATTCGCGGCCGCCTTCTTTGAGGACGGCCCGGGCCACGTGGAGATCGTACGCCCGTTTCGGGTCGAAGTGGGTGGGCCTGCGCAGGGCCATGGCCTGCTGAACGGCCTCCCACGGAACCCAACCGTGGTCGTCCCAGAGCGCGATGTCGTCCCCGCTCCAGAGCCTGAACCAGATGGTGCCTTCCTCGTCGCGGACATACATCCGCACCTTGGGGTTTTGTGGAAAGGGATGGTAGTAAACGCCCCGATCGTCTTTCATCACGAGCTTCTCCCGAAGGTGTTTCCGGATCGGCGCTCGAGAGGTCCCGGCCGCGCCGGTTTCCATTTTGGATGTTTCCTACTATAATTCCCCTGGAACGACCTGCCAACCCCCCGTTTTGATCGGGCCCGCGGAGCGGCCCCGAGTGGACGGGCCCGGAGCAGGCGGCGGCCGATCGCCTGCACGCGAGGAGGGCGTCATGAGCCGACACATGCAGATCGACATCCGGCTGATCCCGTTTTACGAGAAGCCGTTCACAAAGGCGTTTCCCGGGACCGCCGCGCTCCTCCGTGAGCACGGCTACACCGAGCCCCTGGAGCGCGACGTCTCCCTCTACGACCTCGTGGACACCCTGGCGGACATGGTGCACGCCCCGGGCTTCCCAAAGGACGTGAAGGCGAGGATCGACCCCCACGTCGCAGGGTTGGCCTCACTCAAGGAGGCCGCGAGGGAGCGGCTGCTCTCCAGGCACCTGAACGAGCTGGACAAGATACTCTACGAGCTCGAGGACGCGTTCGGGGAGCTCGAGCGCAGCCTCTGACTCGAGCGTCCTCGGGACGACACCGCCGGGACCGAGGACAGGAGGGCCTCCAGGTTGCGGCACGAGATGTCCGTGCGTTCGGCCCCGTCGAGGGGCAGCTGTTCGAACCAGCGAAGCTCCTCGGCCGGGGTGCGCCAGGGGGCGTCCGTACCGAACAGGATGCGGTCGGTTCCTTTCCGCCGGATGGTCCGTGTGACGGCCTCGTCCGGCAGGATCCCACTGACGAAGGAGAGGTCGAAGTAGACGTTGCGACAGTCCAGGAGCGGCTCCAGGCATGCCCACCCGAAAAGCGAGCCCAGGTGGGCCGCTATCAGGGCGAGGCGGGGGTGCGCCGCGGCCACGGCCGCGATGCGTTCCGGGCCGGTCTCGTAGTCCCGCGCGTCCTTGGCGAACGCGAGGAGGTGTGGCTTGTACCGGACCATGCCCTTCAGGCTCATGCTGTCCAGGACGACCGGGAGCCCGGCCTCCTCCAGGAGGCGCCACATACGGTGGGCCACCGGGGAGAGGATGTCCAGCCGCTGGAGAAGCGGGTGGATCTTCACCCCCTGGAGCCCGAGGTCCATGAGGAGAGTCAGGTCCGCCTCCAGGGAGTCGCTGCGGGCGATCAGGCTGCCGAAGGGAATGATCTGCCGGTGACGCCGCGCCTGGTCCGCCACCCACCGGTTCAGCTCGGCCACGCGGTCGGGGCGCCCCGTCACCGGGAGGAGGACGAAGCGGTCGATCCCCGCCTCCTGCTCGGTACGGAGGAGCGCCTCCACCGACGCCTCGTGGTGAAGAATCCACTTGGAGGGGTGACTGTCCGGCAGGCAGGCGTCCAGGCCCTCGGACCGGTCCTGGGCGAGGGCGCGGTCGTTCTTCCTGTAGGCGTGGGTGTGGGCGTCGACGATCATGGGTTCCTCAGACGAGGCGCGCGCCCCGGTAGCGTCCGGCCAGGTCGTCGTCCAGGCCCTCCCGGTCCGCCTTGATTGCGAGGGGAAGCGCATCCAGGACGTCCCGGGCCGTGATCCCGTCCGGACCCAAGTCCCCGGCTGCAAGGTCGCCGGCCAGGCCGTGGAGAAACACGCCTTTCCGGACGGCCTCGGGGATCCCAAGCCCCAGCCCGTGCATGGCCGCGATCGTTCCGGTGAGCACGTCGCCCGTCCCCGCCGTGGCCATGCCGCTGTTCCCGCTCATGTTGAGGAAGACCCTTGCGTCCGGGAAGCCCACGAGGCTGTGGGCCCCCTTGAGGACGATCACCGCCCCCAGGTCGGCGCACGTGTTCTGAAGGGTCCGGACCGGGTCGGATTCCAGCTCGGGTACGGTCTTGCCGGTGAGCCGGGACATCTCGCCGGGATGCGGCGTGAGCACGGTGGGCGCGCTGCGGTTCCGGAGCAGGTCCAGGTCCCCGGAGAGCGCGGTGAGTCCGTCCCCGTCCAGCAGGAGCGGGCGCTCCAGCCGCGAGGCCAGGGTCCGGGCCAGCTCCTGGGTCTCCTCCACCAGGGAGAGGCCCGGACCCAGGACCATCATGTCGGACCGGGAGCCCAGGTCCAGGAGGGAGTCCAGGTTCTCCAGGGAGATGCTGCCCCCGACGGTCTCCTCCTGCGGGACGAACACGATCTCGCTTCCGCCGGAGGCCAGGTGGGGGACCATGTGGGCCGGCGCGGCCAGCCTTGCGTAACCCCCGCCCGCACGAAGAAAGGAGAGTGCGCTGAAGCAGGGCGCCCCGTAGTAGGCCGCGGCGCCGGCCACGAAGAGCACGTCTCCAAAGCTCCCCTTGTGTCCCCTGGGATTCCTGGGCGGCAGCGGAGCCGAGTGGTTGACCTCCACCTCGAGGTTCGCGGATTCGATCATGTCCGGCGGGAAGGAGATGTGGGTCACGAAGAGCTCCCCCCCGTGGTCGTACCCGGGGTAGAGCAGGTTTCCCAGCTTGGGCAGGCCGAAGGTGACCGTGGCGTCCGCCCGCACGGCGGTCCCCATGATCCGGCCCGTGTCGCCGTGGATCCCGCTGGGGATGTCCAGGCTGAGCACCGGGCGCCCGCACCGGTTGATCGCATCGATGATCTCCGCGTACCGGCCCTCCACGTCCCGGTCCAGGCCGGTTCCGAAGATCGCATCGATCACGGTGTCACAGCGGGCCAGGTCCTTCCCGGCCTCCCCGGCCGATCCCAGGGAAACCACCTCGGCCCCGGTCCGCTGGAGGATCTCGAGGTTCGCCCGGGCGGCCCCTCGATACTTTCCCGGGTCCCCGAGGACGAAGGTCTTCACCCGGCCTCCGCTCGAGAGGATCTTGCGGGCCACCACGAACCCGTCCCCCCCGTTGTTTCCGCCGCCGCAGAAGACCAGGAAAGAACGGCCGGGAAGGCCGAACCGGGTGAGAAGCACGAAGTGAGCCGCTTCCCCGGCGTTCTCCATCAGGATCTCCTCCGGGATGCCGCAGGAGTCGATGGCCGCCCTGTCCAGGTTGCGCATCTGTTGAACGGTGCTGATCTTCATGGACGTCCTCCTCGGTGATGCTCGGGAACCCTTCTCCTGTAGCACGACTGAGGACGGGTGTCGAGTGTGCGGAAGACGTTTGAGGGGCAGGGCCTGAGTGTTCCGCTCGCTCGTGACGGATCCCGCGTCGGGCATCCCGGCGTTTTTCCGTCCGGGGGCAACGCAAGTGGATCTTCGGCTTCCCCCTTTCCCGTGGGATTCGTTGACATTCCATCAGGCATTTTCTACCCTGAACGAAACGTTCGTGTGACCAAGGCGCCATTGGGGACGCACATGGGCTACGTGTTCGACAGGAAAGCCGCCCGGCGATATGCGGCCTGGTGCCAGGGCCCCCAGGGGCGTGCCATGGAGCAGTGGCTGGAGCCCTGCCTGACCGGGCTCCTCCGGCCCAACCCGCGCGAGCGGGTGCTGGACATCGGCTGCGGCGAGGGAACGCACCTGCTGCTTCTGAGAAGTCTGGGGCTGGACGTCTCCGGGGTGGACGCCTCTCCTCACATGGTCAACCGCGCCCGGGAGCGGCTGGGGCAGCGCTGTACCCTCAAGTCCGGTCCGGCCGAGGACCTTCCCTTCGAGGACAACGCCTTCGATCTCTCCGTCATGATTCACACCCTGGAGTTCGTGGAGGACCCCGTGAAGGCCCTCCGAGAGGCGGGGCGGGTGACGCGGAGGGCGGTCTTCGTGTGCGTGATGAACAGCCTGTCCTGGCGGGCGGTCTTCCGGAAGGTGAAGCCCTCTTCCCTCGGGCCGCCTCTGGACCGCGCCCGCTTCTTCGGCCTGTGGGAGCTCAAGGACCTCGTCCGGGGCACGCTGGGACCCGTCCCCATGACGTGGCACTCGGCACCGGGTCTGCCCTCCCCGGTGAGCCGGTGGTGCGCGCGGCTCGCAGACCGGCCGGTGGAGCCTTCCCTCCCCTTCGGGTCCCATCTGGCCCTTTCCGCCGCCATTCTCTATCGATTCAAGACGGACAACCTCGCCCTCAGGGTTCCGGTCCGCCCCCGCAGCCGGACCATCCCCGACGGGGCGGCCATGGAAACACCCGAGTTCGTACACGGAGCCGGGCGCGATGAAAGAAGCCTACCTGTATGAAAAGACGGACGAGAGCGGAGTCCGTTGCGGGCTCTGCAATCACCGATGCCGGATCAAAAAGGGGAACAAGGGCGTCTGCCGCGTCCGCGAGAACCGCGGCGGGACCCTGCTCAGCCTGGTGTACGGCAAGGTGATCGCCCGCCATGTGGATCCCATCGAGAAGAAACCCCTGTTCCACTTCCTCCCCGGCAGCCGTTCCTACTCCGTGGCCACGGTGGGCTGCAACTTCCGCTGCCTCTTCTGTCAGAACGCGGATATCTCCCAGATGCCGGCGGATCACGATCGCGTTCGGGGGGAGAAGATGTTGCCGGGGGCTTTGATGGACGAGGCGGCGGAGAGCCGCTCCGCGTCCATCGCCTACACCTACACCGAGCCTACCGTCTACTTCGAGCTGGCCCTGGACACGGCCCGGCTCGCCGCGGCCCGGGGGATCCGGAACGTTTTCGTCACGAACGGCTACATGACCCGGGAGTGCCTCGAGGAGATCCACCCGGACCTACACGCGGCCAACGTGGACCTCAAGGCCTTCACGGACCGGTTCTACAAGGAGCAGTGCGGGGCCCGGCTGGATCCGGTCCTGCGCACCATCGAGACCATGAAGGCCCAGGGGGTCTGGGTCGAGGTCACCACGCTGCTCATCCCGGGCCTGAACGACGACCCGGCCGAGCTGAGGGACCTGGCCGGGTTCATCGCCGGCCTGGATCCGGGCATCCCCTGGCACATCAGCCGGTTTCACCCCACCTACCGGCTCATGAGCGTTCCCCCCACCCCG
>CAYUBQ010000006.1:0-5786 GCA_964443135.1 uncultured Desulfobacterales bacterium
TCTTACGAACCACGAGCCACGAGCCACGATCACGGCCTTTATCAAATGAGCGCGTCGACCCCGCTCAGCCCCGCCTCGAACAGCTTTCCGCAGGCCGTGAACATGGTGAATGGGGTCCGGATGACGGGGATCTCATGCTCCTTCGCCCGCTCCACCAGGTCCTCATTGGGACGCTTCTTCCGGACCAGGACGATGGCCGCGACGTTGGCGATCACCGAGGACCGGATGACCTGTGCGTTGTTCAACCCGGTGATCAGAATGGCCCCCGAGGTGGGCCCCCGCAGGACGTCGCTCATCAGGTCGCTTGCCATGCAGAACTCGAACGACAGGTCGCACTTCTGGTGACCGACGAGGATCTCCGCATTCAGCAGTTCCACCAGCTGCGCCAGTTTCATGGTCATGTCCGATTCCAACCGCCCTTCTATTCGTAACGCTCGAGGATGCCGAGGATCCTGTCCGGGGTCACCCCTCCGTGGGTGTCGTCGTCCACCACCACCACCGGGGCGAGGCCGCAGGCCCCGAGGCACCGCACCGCCTCCAGCGAGAAGCGGCGGTCCTCCGTGGTTCCGCCCACGTCCAGCTGGTAGCCTGTCTGAAGGCGGCTCATGACCTCTGCGATTCCTCGGACATAGCAGGCCGTTCCCATGCAGACCTTGACGGTGTGCCGGCCCTTGGGAACCATGGAGAAGAACGAGTAGAACGTGACCACGCCGTAGATGGTGCTGCCCGGGATGTTCAAACGGCGGCCGATGTACTCCTGGAGCTCGACCGGTAGGTAACCCACGGCTTCCTGGCAGTCCTCCAGAACCGGAATGAGACATCCCGGCACCCCCGAGAAACGATCGATGATCTCGTCCACCTGCCTCATGACATCCGGCGTCAGGTCGGCATTGATCTCCGCGAGCTTCTCTGCTTGCTGCATGACCGCAACTCCTTGTCCGGGATATCATCCGGTCTCGAACGGCTCTCGAGTCCGGATACCGGATCTCCTTGGCCGGTCCCGCCGAACCGGCGGCCGGGGCCCAAAAAACTCCGGAAGTATAGCAGAGCCGGGGACTTTTGCAAATCCAATTTCCGGACCCCGAGCCGGCTCCCCTATCGCCCGCGCGATCCGGAAACCCGCGGCCCACGGCCTTTTCGCCCCCACAACACGCCCCTCCCGGAGGGGGCAAGATCGCCCGGCCGCTCCAAGGATCCCTCCCCCCTTCGGGGGACCCGGACCCCGAAACCCTTCCATTCTCGGCGGTTGACATCGTTTCCCGGTTCCTTCTAGAATCGAGAGGTGAAACCTTTACAATCAGGGGATTTCGGGACTGCGTCCGGTCCCGGGACCCCTAAGCCGTAGAAAGGTCCGATCCCATGAAAGAGAGCCCATCCAAGGGAAACGAGCCATCGAGAAGCCGCCCCAGGAAAACCGCAATCACCGTGGCCGCGGTGATCGTCCTCCTGCTCCTGTTCGTGATCGCGGTCATGATCCTCAACTCCGGAAAACCGGGACCGTTGCAGGTGGAAGGGATCGACCCGGAGGTTCAGGGCTCCCGCTTCGTCCGGACCAACCAGGCCCTGATCGAGCAGATGCGCGACAACTGGCTCCCCAACGACCTGTTCTGGCCCACGGTCTTCCTGGACAACATGCCCAACCACCAGATCGGACAGCTGGAGGTGGTCCGGTACAACGTCCGCGTCCTCCGGGACAACCTCAGCCGGATGCGGACCACGGACAAGCTGGACCCGGACGTGGAGGCCGCCTTCACATCGCTCTCCAACGACCCCTACAAGTGGTGGTTTCCTTCGGCCGAGAGCAAGTGGAAGCTCGCGAGCAAGAAGCTGGAGAGCTATCACCGGAACCTGGTCGGCGGGGAGGCGAGCTTCCATTCCCGCGCCGACAACCTGGTGGAGCTCCTCACCCAGTACGCCTCGCTCATGGGCGGCCTGAACACCCGGCTGATCAACGCCCCGGAAGACATTCACACGACCCTGATCCTCGATGAAACCGGGGAGGGAATGCAGCCCGGGACCAAGACGGTGAACATCGACATCCCCTGGCACGAGATCGACGACAACTTCTACTACGCCCAGGGCGCGGCCTACGCGCTCCACGAGTCCTTCAAGGCCATCCGGGTGGACTTCATGGGCGTGCTCCGGGACAAGAACTCGCTGAAGCTCGTGGACAAGATCCTGGAGAACCTCGGCCGGTGCGACTTCGAGCCCCTGCTCGTGACCAACGGCGATCCCGACAGCATCTTCGCCAATCACTCGCTGAACCTCTCGGGCGTGTTCAACGACGCCCGCCAGAAGATCGACTCCCTGATCGTGTCCCTGAAGCAGGGCTGACGGCCATGCACGAGATGTCCATCGCCCAGAGCCTGGCGGACCTTCTTCGGGAGGAGATGCAGAAGGCCGGCGCGCGGAAGCTCCGCTCGGTCCGGCTGGAGATCGGCCAAATGTCGGCCATCGTGCCGGATGCGCTCTCGTTCGGCTTCGAGGTCGTGACCGCGGGCACGGACCTGGAAGGGGCCGAGCTGATCATGGAGACGGTCCCCCTGCGGGGCTCGTGCCGCGAGTGCGGCGGCGGGTTCGAGATCGAGAGCTACGCCTTCGAGTGCCCCCTCTGCGGGGGACACGAGATCGACACCCTCTCCGGCCGGGAGCTCGAGGTCAGGGAGATCACCGTGGACTGAGAGGGGCGGTGTCTGTGTCGGTGTCTGTGTCGGTGTCTGTGTCTGTGAACGTGTGCGTGAAAGAATCCCAGTGAAAAAGGAGAAGCCATGAAGACCATCTCCGTGGTGCGGAACGTCCTGGAGGCGAACGATCGGATCGCGGAACAGAATCGTGCGCTCTTCGACCAGCACCGTCTGTTCGTCATCAACCTCATGAGCTCCCCCGGAGCCGGAAAGACCACCCTGCTCGAGAAGACCATCGACGCCCTGAAGGAGGAGATGGGCATCGGCATCATCGAGGGGGACATCCAGTCCTCCCACGACGCCGAGAGGATCGCCAAGAAAGAGGTCCAGGTGGTGCAGCTCAACACGGGAGGCGCCTGTCACCTGGACGGCAACATGATCCGCGACACCTTCGAGGCCCTGGACTTCACCCGGCTCGACCTGCTGGTCGTGGAGAACGTGGGCAACCTGGTGTGCCCGGCCGAGTTCAAGGTGGGCGAGGACGCCAAGGTCATGATCCTCAGCGTCACCGAGGGGGAGGACAAGCCCAGCAAGTACCCCCTCATGTTCCACGAGTCCGAAATCCTCCTGATCAACAAGATCGACCTCATTCCCTACCTCGACGTCCGGCTGGAGGACATTCGCAGGGAGGCGCTGCGCGTCAACCCCGACATCACCGTCTTCGAGGTCTCCACCAAGACCGGCGAAGGGCTGGAAGGGTGGTTCGACTGGCTCCGCGGCCGCGTGAAGAGATCGTGAAAGAGGCGGGACGCGGCAGCCCCGCGAGCAGGCGATCCCTCGGTTCGATCCAGGGGATCGTCCAGGGGGTGGGTTTCCGTCCCTTTGTCTACCAGCTCGCCGGGCGCTGCCGCCTGACCGGGTACGTGGTGAACACCCCCAAGGGGGTGGACCTGGAGGTGGAAGGGGCAAAGGACGATGTGGAGCGCTTCTTCGCCGCCCTTCGGGACGAGCCCCCTCCCCTGGCCCACATCTCCCACATCGAGCGGATCGACGGCCTCTCCCCCGAGCACGGCTCGAGATTCGAGATCCAGGAGAGCCGAACCGGGGAAGCCCGCTCCGCGCTGATCTCCCCGGACGTGAGCGTCTGCGGGGACTGCCTCCGGGAGCTCCACGATCCCCGGGACCGCAGGTACCGCTACCCCTTCATCAACTGCACGAACTGCGGCCCCCGATACACCATCATTCGGGACATCCCGTACGACCGCCCCATGACCACCATGGGCCGGTTCGTCATGTGCGACGACTGCCGGGCCGAGTACGAGGATCCCGAGGACCGGCGGTTCCACGCCCAGCCCAACGCCTGCCCGCGCTGCGGTCCCCGGCTCGCGCTCCACGACGGGGCGGGAAACCCCCTGGACTGCGACGACCCCGTCGAGGAGACGATCCGAAGGCTCCGAGAGGGCGAAATCCTGGCCGTCAAGGGCCTGGGAGGCTTTCACCTGGCCGTGGACGCCGCCCGGCACGACGCGGTGGTCCGCCTTCGCCGCAGGAAGCACCGCGAGGAAAAGCCCCTCGCGCTCATGGTTCCCGACCTGGAGGCCGCGCGCGCCCTGGCCCGGATCGCGCCGGAGGAGGCCGAGGCTTTGTCCTCCATCCAGCGCCCCATCGTGCTGGTCGAGCAGCTGGAGAGCCACGGGCTCTCCCCCGAGGTGGCGCCGCGAAACCGGTTCTTCGGCCTCATGCGGCCCTACACGCCTCTGCACGACCTCCTGCTCCGGGAAGGCGGTTTCCGCGCGCTGGTCATGACCAGCGGGAACCTCAGCGAGGAGCCCATCACCATCGCAAACCAGGACGCCTTCGAGCGGCTCCGAGGCATCGCGGACGCCTTCCTGGTCCACGACCGGGACATCCATCTGCGGAGCGACGACTCCATCGTGCGGGTGGTCGGGGGCGTGCCCCGGCAGATCCGGCGCTCCCGCGGCTTCGTGCCCGTGCCGGTCTTCCTCCACGAGGATCTGTCCGCCCTCCCCCCGGTCCTGGCCGTGGGGGGCGAGCTCAAGAGCACGGTCTGCCTGACCAGGGAGAACCGGGCCTTCGTGAGCCAGCACGTGGGAGACATGGAGAACCTCGAGACCCTGGAGTTCTTCCGGCTCACCGTGAGCCACCTGGAGCGGATCCTGGAGATCGAGCCCCGGGTGGTGGCCTGCGACCTCCACCCGGACTACCTCAGCAGCCGGTACGCCCGCGAGCGGAGCGAGCTTCCCAGGATCGAGATCCAGCACCACCACGCCCACATCGTGAGCGTCCTGGCGGAGAACCGGGTGCAGGGACCGGTCATCGGGATCGCGATGGACGGGACCGGCCTGGGGGACGACGGCACCATCTGGGGGGGGGAGCTCCTGCTGGCCGACCCGGGCTCCTACCGGCGAGCCGCCTGGCTCCAGCCGGCCTCCCTGCCCGGGGGGGACGCGGCCGCCCGGTTTCCCCGGCGCATGGCCCTGAGCTACCTCCACCGCGCTTACGGCGAGCGGTTGTTCGACCTGCCCGTCCCCTTCGTTCGGGAATTCGACCGCGGCGAGGCCGGTCTCGTGGTGCAGATGGTCTCCAGAGGGGTACGCTCCCCCCTGACCTCGAGCTGCGGCCGGCTCTTCGACGCCGTGTCGGCCCTCCTGGGCATCCGGGAGGAGAACCGCTATGAAGGCCAGGCCCCCATCGAGCTGGAGATGGCCCAGGACGCGACCGGGACCGGACACTACCCCTGGGAGACGGAGCGTGTCGAGGACGGCCGGGTGCTGATGACCGACCCCGTCATCCGGGCCGTGGTCGAGGACCTGGCCGCCGGCCTCCCGGCCGGCCGCATCAGCCGCAGGTTCCACAACACCCTGGTCCGGATGCTGGCGGCGACCTGCCGGACCCTGCGCGACGAGACCGGCCTCAACGAGGTGGCGCTCGGCGGCGGCTCCTTCCAGAACGTGACCCTCTTCACCGGCCTCCACCGGGCCCTGACCGAGGACGGGTTCACGGTCCACGCCCACGCCCTGGTCCCCACCAACGACGGCGGCCTCTCCCTGGGACAGGCCGTCTCGGCCGCGGTCCGTTTCGCCCGCGGCGCCGTGGATGCCCCCCTCGAGCTCGAGCTGCCCTGACTTCCAAATGGGGTCA
>CAYUBQ010000006.1:5886-47709 GCA_964443135.1 uncultured Desulfobacterales bacterium
ACTTCCAAATGGGGTCAGGTCTTGAATTTTGACTTTTCTCGGACCGACGGTCAGTGATGGCACCGGCGACCCCGCGGACGACGCCTGTTTCAGGAGGCTCCGGGGGCTTCGCTCGAAAACATGGGGAGACAAGGAATGAAAGGTGCGGGCCGGGGGCTAGGCCAAACGCTGGAGCAGCTCCCGCGCCCGGTCGCGGATCCGGCGGGCGAGCCGCTCCAGGGGGCCGCGGCGGCGGTAGCGCTCCAGCTCGCGGGGGGGGACGTCCCCGGGGCGGTGGCGGAGCTGGAGCTTGACCACGGCGTCTCGGTCGTCGCGGAGGAAGCGGCGGTAGACGAGGGAGAGGGGGAAAGGCCGGAACTCGGAGGCCGTGATGGCCGCGGACCAGTCCACCACGTAGGGCTCGTCGCCTTCACCCACCAGGACGTTCGGCGCCCGCTTCAGGTCGCAGTGGGCCACGCCGCGGGCGTGAAAGGCTTCCACCAGCTCGCGGAACCGCTCGAAGAAGGCCGGCGGAAGCGGACTTCGGTGCTCGAGGCCCTCCACCGGACGTCCCGGCAGGGCCTCCATGACGAGGGCGAGACCCTGGACCCGGCCGTGCAAGGAGGGGACGCCCTCGAGCCCGTGGAGCCGGCGGAGGATTTTGGCCTCCCGCCACAGCAGGAACCGGCCGACGGTGTTTCGGAAGAAGAGGCCGTTGCTCCGGTAGTCCTTGACCACCACGTTCCTGCCCGGAAGCGACCACAGGGCGGGGCGGGTGCTCGAGGGGGACCGCAGCAGCCGAACGGGGCTTGCAGGCGGTGAGGGTTGTCGCTCGGGCATCTCCATGGACGATCCGCGTGATGGAACTGCTCAGCCGGCCTGGTACTTGAAGTAGGCGGCACAGGTCCCCTCGCTCGAGACCATGCAGGCTCCCACCGGGCTCCTCGGGGTGCAGGCCTTTCGAAACAGGGGGCAGTCGGGCGGGCGTAGGATCCCCTTGAGCACGTCCGCGCAGCGGCAGCCGGCAGGCTCCCGGGCCGGCGGCACGTCCAGGTCAAACCGGGTCCGGGCGTCTTGGCCCGAGAACGCGCCGCGGACGGCGAGCCCGCTCCCGGGGATCTCCCCCAGCCCGCGCCAGGCGCTGTCGCAGGGCTCGAACACCTCCTCCATGATCCGCAGGGCGGCCGGGTTTCCCTCCGGAGACACGGCGCGGGCGTACTGGATCTCCGCGCGGGCCTCCCCCGCCTCGATCTGCCGGACCAGCATCAGGACGGACTGGAGGACGTCCAGCGGCTCGAACCCGGCCACCACGCAGGGAATGCCGAACCGATCCGCCACCTCGGCGTAGGAGGAGGTGCCGATGATCGTGCTCACGTGTCCGGGGCACAGGAATCCGTGGATGCGCAGGTCTCCCGCGCTCACGAGCGCCTCCATGGCCGGAGGGAGGAGCTTGTGGGCCGAGAGCACGGAGAAGTTGCGGACCCCCTGCTCCCGCGCCGAGCGAACGGCGGCCGCCACGGTCGGGGCCGTGGTCTCGAACCCGATCCCCAGGAACACGACCTCCCGGTCCGGGTTTTCCCCGGCGATTCGAAGGGCGTCCAGGGAGGCGTAGACCATGCGCACGTCCGCTCCGCGGCCCGCGCACATCTGGAGGCTGTCCCCCGAGCCGGGCACGCGCAGCATGTCCCCGAAGGTGGTCACGGTGACCCCGGGCTCGCCGGCGATCTTGACGCACCGGTCGATCTCGTCCATGGAGGTCACGCAGACCGGGCATCCGGGTCCGGACACCAGCTCGATGTGGTCCGGCAGGAGGCTGCGGATCCCGTGGCGAAAGATCGCCATGGTATGGGTCCCGCAGATCTCCATGAGACGGATGGGGGTTTCGGATTCGGCTCGAATCCTCTCCACGAGATCCCTGGCCAGCTCCCGGTCCCGATACTCGTCCACGTGCTTCATCGGACGCAACCTCCCCTATGCGCCGCCGGCCGGCGCGAGGACGGGACCGGCGGGCTGCTCGGGCCACTGGATCCGCCCCCGGTCCACCTCGGATGCCAGCTTCAAGCCCAGCATCCTGTAAATCAGCTTGGCCACGGCAAACGCCGCGTTCCGGTCCGGCTCGTCCTGGCTCAGCTCGACCACGTCGAACCCCACCACGTCCCGCTCGCGAAAGATCGTTCCGAGCAGGTCCAGGGCCTCGTGCCAGAAAAACCCGCCGGGCTCCGGGGTGCCCGTGGCCCGCACCACGCTCCAGTCCAGAACATCCACGTCCAGGGTGAGGTAGACGGGGTCCGGCAGCCTGCGGACCGCTTCTTCCAGATCGAACGTCCCCGAGCGGAACGCCTCCATGGTGCAGAGCGGGATCTCCTCCCGCAGCACACGGTCGGCCTCCTCGCGGCACAGGCTCCGCACGCCGATCTGGAGGGTGTCCGAGGTCTGCTCGCGGATGCGGGCCATGGTACAGGCGTGGCTGAGATGGTCTCCCTGGTAGCGGTCCCGCAGATCGGCGTGGGCGTCGAGCTGGATCACCGAGAGGCGGCCGTGCCGGGCGGCCAGCTCCTGAAACGGGCCCACGCTGACGGAGTGGTCTCCTCCCAGAACCACCGGGTACCGGTCCGCATCCAGGATCTCCGACATGCTTCGACGCACCGAGGCGATCATGGCCTCGGCGCCGGAGAGGTCGTCCGGAGGCGCCGCCGTGGCGATGCCCATACGGCAGGTCTCGAACCGGAGCGCCTCGTCGTAGACCTCGAGCTCGGCCGAGGCCTCCAGCACGGCATCCGGGCCCAGGGCGGCACCCTTTCCCCAGGAGACGCCCCCCTCGTACGGCACGGGCAGGAGAACGGCCGCGGCCGAGTCGAGATCGGCCATCCCGGCCGGAGGATCCAGGAATGTCCGGGAATGGGGTCTCACAGGGCCTCCTCGAGCCGCTTGGCCGCGGCCCCCATGCGGGAAACCAGGTCCCCGTACCCGCGTCCTTCGCACGTCTCCAGCGCGTAAGCCCCGAGCAGCGGGAAAACCACGCTGTACTCCCCCCAGACCTGAACCAGCTTCCGCTCCTCCGCCTCCCGGTACTTTCCCCAGGTCACGGCCTCTCCGAACGTGCAGCCCGAGAGGCTCCCCTCCCGCTCGACCGCCGTCCCGATCTGGAGACCGCGATCCGCGCCCTCGAAGGCCACGCCGAGGATCTGGCTGAGGGTGGGACCGGTCTGCTGGATGAAGTTCTTGGGCCCGCCTCCTCCCAGCTCCACGAACCCCGTCTGCGTGGAGTCGTACACCACGGCGGCGGAGTCGAAGATGTCCTTCTGGGGCGACAGGGCGACCGGGAAGCCCTCCCGATCCGTGCGGACCAGGTTCATGGCGATGGAGTGGTTGGCGAGGGAGTCCCAGAAGACGGGGATCCCCAGCCGGGCGGCCGTTGCGGTGAAGCTCCTCTCCGGGTGGGGGCTCCTCTCCAGGACCCAGCGCCCGAGGGCCCCGTTGAACTCCCAGCTCGACAGGGCCCGTCCGGACAGGTCTTCGCGCCATCGCTCGCGCACGAACTCCCGGAGGATCTCGTCCTGCGCCTCCAGGGTCTCCCGCTCGCGGATGCCGATGTCGTAGATCCGCGTGTCGCCGCACCGTCTCAGGGCGTTGTCGTCCTGGCGAGGGGACACGGCTTTCACCGGCAGATCGAAGGCGAAGTGGAGATCGTGGTACACCTGGGCCCCGGTCGAGCAGATCACGTCCAGAAAGCCGGCCTCCATGAGGGAGGCGACCATGCGGCCCATGCCGCCGGCGATCCCCGCCCCGGCGATGCCGAGCCAGATCACGTCGCCCTCCCGGATCATGCGCTCCAGCAGCCGGGCTCCGCGCCAGACGTTTCGGGCCTCGAAGGAGGTTCGACCCATGACGTCCACCAGGTCACGGACGCTCATCCCACGCCCGAGCGCCGGCGGGAGGATGTCGGGTTGTCCCTCGAACAGCGATTTGCAGGATGCCATGGCAGGCCGCTCCGTCTTTTCACCGGGGGTCCGCCGCCCGAACGGATCGATTGATCGGACCCGGGGAGGGTTCTTTCCGGGCCGGCTCGGCCCACTCAGGTCAGAGCATCACGGCACAGGCCAACACCGTGGTCCAGAGTCCCTTCTTGTCCCCGCGGGCTGACTGGGCCACGCTCTTGGAGACGAAGAGCCGCTTTCCCACCTTGTAGAGCTGTTTTCGCTCGTCCCAGGCCACATCCGGGTCGAGCTCGATGCCCATGGTGGAGGCCAGCATGGTGGCGGCGATGTCCTCGGCGAAGTCGGCCGACTTCCGCATGGTCTCGCCGAACGCGGTGTGCTCGCTGACGTATCCGTACTGCTTGGCGGACTTCGGCCGCGCCAGACCCACGGCCGCCGAGATGAGCCGGTTGGGCTCGTTGGTACTGTTTCGTGCCAGGACCGTGAAGGTGATCTGGCCCGGCTTCAGCTCCTTGATGCCCGTCTCCCTGGAGATGAGTTTGCAGTCGGGCGGGAAGATGCTGGAGATGGTGACGATGTTGCAGCGCTCCACGCCCGCGTCGCGCAGGGCGAGCTCGAAACTCTGGAGCTTGTTCCGGTGAACCCCTACGCCCTTGGTAAAGAACATCCTCTTCGGAATGAACGGCTCCACTGCTTGTTCTCCCTTCGAGCGATGAGGTGTGCGGCCTCGGCTGCATGGCGGACGCCCCGCGGCGCCGGGCCGGAGAGGAGCATAGTACAGGCGGCCGGGTCATGCAACCGGGAATCGGGGACTCCTGGAACCACGGGGATATGCACGGAGGGCTGGAGTGCCCGCCCGAAGCGATCTACGGGGAGGCCAGGGAGACCATGATCTTCTCGGCCACCCCGCGTCCCAGGGCCAGGCGCGTGGTCCCGTGGCCGACGATCAGGCGGCCCTGACCGCTGTTGCTGATCACCTCCAGCTCGTCACCCTTTCGAAGTCCCATGGAGGTGAGCCTGCCCTGGGCGCTCCTTCCGCCCGCCATATCCTTGATCTCCACCCGTTCGCCGGGCTTGGCGACGCTCAGGGGCAGGAGGGGCTGGCGCCGGGCCAGGCAGTCGGAGCAGATCCCGTAGATTTCCATCTTGTGCTGGAGCATGTGGAAGCCCTGCTCCTGTGCGATCCGGACCTGGAGGGACTCCATGGCCTCGTTGCTGAACTCGCTGATCTTTCCGCACTTGGTGCAGATGAGGTGATCGTGATGACGGCCCAAATGCCGGTGCTCGTAACGCGGGGGCTGCCCGTCGAACTGCTCCTTCTGTGCGAAGCCGTGCTCGACCCACCGGTTCATGCACTGGCGGACGAACTCCGGGTCGTAGTCGTATCCTTTCTCCCTCAGGGACTCCATGAGCTCCTGCAAGGTGACGTGCTTCTCGATCTGCAGGAAAACGTCGATGATGTTGAGCCGGTCCTCGACCCGCCCGATGTCGTCTTCCATGATGAGGGCACGGAAGTTCTCTTTTTCGTTCCGATTGTTTTGCATCATAGCAAGGTCGCCAAAAATCCTGAAGGCAAGAGAACTTCCCCAGCCGTTTCTATAGGTTGTGCCCATCCATAAACGACCCTTGGGCATTGCTGCGTTTCCGATTCAGCGTCGGGTCCAAGGTAAACATCCTTCCGGATCAAATCAAGGAGCTCCACACGCCCGATCCCCCGGGCAAGCCGGGTGCCCCGGACCACGGCCCCATCCTCATGAGCTGCCTGCCGTCCCGATGGAGCCGCAAAAGGCCCGAAGCTTGGAGATCCGCCCTCGGAATTCCAACCGGCGGTGCCGTACCCCGCGGCGGGTGAGCGGGTTTTTGCGAAGGCGTCAACCCTGAGATCCGCCCTGGGAACACCGACAGGTCATCGCATTTCCAGCGGCGGGTGAGCGGGTTTTTGCGGATCGGAGCTCGACGCCTCGAGGTACTGCAGGTACCCCCGGATCGAGTTCTTCAAAAAGAAACGCTCCCGGCTCCGCGCCTCCGGGTCCAGGTGCGGGAAAGATCGAAGCTCCGCATCCTCCGCCAGGAGATGCTCGAGGCAGGTCCCCACGGCGGGGTCCGGCCGCTCCCGCAGGAGCGAGGCGAGGATGTCCCTCCACCGGAGCAGCTGTCTCCGAAACCGGTCCAGCATGTCGTGCGATCCCTCCGCCGCGCCGTAGTGGCCATAACACAGCGTCCGGTCCTCCAGCTCTCGCAGCCGATCGACGCTCGCCAGGCATTCCTCCAGGTCAAACCGCGGGGGCGTCGCGGGCCGGAGGATTTCCCGGCCTTCCCACTGGAAACGGTTTCCCGCGGCCTCTCCGGCAAACAGGCGTCCGCCGCAGGCGAAGCTGACGTGGTGAGGAGCGTGGCCGGGCGTCTCGAGGATCTGCAGGCCGGGAACCCGGGCCTCGTCGTGGGCGTCCAGGATCCCTTCCGGGACGGGCCGGGGCTCGCCGTAGGCGTCCGCCAGGTCGCCGAGCACCTTGCGGCTTCCCTCCCAGAGCCCGGCCGGGTCCGCCAGGTGGGGGACGGCTTTCCGGTGGCACACGACCCGGGCGCCGGGAAAGGCCTCCAGGACCCGGCCCAGGCCGCCGGCGTGATCCAGGTGGATGTGGGTCAAGAGGACGTAATCCAACCGGTCCAGCCCCAGGGTCCTCAACCGCCGGACCAGGGTCCCGGCCGATCGGGCGGGGCCCGTGTCGACCAGGAACGTCCGCTCGCCCTGCACGACCCAGGCGCAGAAGAACCGTTGGAAACCGGGTCGATCCAGGGGGATCTCCACGAGCTCGAAATCCGCACCTTCACGCTCCGGAATGCGAGCGCCCCCTCTGCTCATCTCTCCCCGCCCAGGACCCGGTGGAGGTCCGCCACGATGCGCTTGGAGACCCGCGCCATGGCCCGGCTCATGGCTTCGCTGACCGCCCTCGGGTTCTTCCGTTCGCAGGGTTCCACCTCGCGATAGGCTTCCTGGTGAAGGATCCTGCGGCTCACGTCCGGCTCCCCTTCCGCGATCAGGGTGACGCTCAAGGCCAGCACGGCCTCCCACTGATCCGCGCCGTCCCGCTCGTAGAACTCCTCCACGATGCCCTCCAGGGCGCTGGTCGCGGAAAACCGGGTGTCCTGGGGCAGCACGGCTCGGAAGAGGCCCGACTCCCGGAGGTCCCGTGCGAGGAAGTACCCCACCATGTCCCCCGGGTTGGCCCGCCACCGATGGTAGTTGTAGGTGTTCCGCTCGAAGGCGCTCTCGCGGTAGACGATCCGTTCCGTGTTGTAGGAGGGCGCCACGCTGAACCGTTCCAGGCGGATCACGTCCTCGACCGGCTCCCTCCCCTGGAAGCGTGGGGCCTCGTACTCCAGCACGTAGTAGTCGATTCGCTCCGGCGGCTTCCCCATGCCGGAGCAGCCTCCCGCCGCGACGGCCAGGACGAGCGCGACCAGCCACAACCGTGTCGTCTTTCTCATCACCATATCCATCCTTTCAGGCCGCCTCCGGCCGAGGGGGGTCAGCGTTCCGCCTCCACCTCGCGACGGGGGGGCGGATCCCCGAACAGCAGCTCGGAAGGCTGGTCGGCCAATGCCTCCGTCACCCGGTCCAGGTTCTCGGAGGCGCGTTGGAGATTCTGGGCGGTGTGGATCAGGTAGCGCCGGAGGTCGACGATGGAAGCGTCGGTGCGGCCGGCCAGGGCGGTCCCCTTCTCCAGGAGCCGGTTGGCGTTCTCCATGGCCCGGCCGAAGTCGTCCAGGGCATGGACGATGGTTCCGCGCTTCTCGCTCACGATGTCGTCCACGCGGGACAGGGTGGTGTCCGCCGTGGCCACCGTGCGGTCCGCATTCCCCAGGAGCTCGTCCAGGGAAACGATGGTACGATCCACGGAGTCGACGATCCGGTTCCAGCGCTCCGGCTCCAGGATGCTGTTCACGTCCCGCATGGTCTGCCGGATCCCCCTGGAGATCTCCTCGATCCCGGCGTCGGTCACGGCCTGGTTGACGTTGTCCAGAACGTTCGTGGCCGTTCGCAGCGTCTCCTTCACCTGCCCGGAGATCTCCCCTAGGTTGAGCTCCTTGACCTGCTTGATCACGTCGTCGATCCCCTGCATGATCTCCTTGATGTTGGAGGGTTTCGAGGGAATCACGTGGTACGGGGTGGGGAAGTCGAGCTTCGGCGCCTGCACCTTCTCCCCGGCCTCGATCCGATCGAGCTCCACGAACATGATCCCGGTGATACCCACGTTCTTGAGCTGGGCGACGATGTCCTCCTCGACCTTCTCCACGCCTTCGATCTTGAGCACCACCTCGATCAGCTTGGAGTCCGGGGCCACCTCGATCTTCTCCACGCGCCCCACCCCGACGCCCCGGTACTTGACCGGGGAGTCCATGTCCAGTCCCTGAACCGACTCGTCGAAGTAGGTGACGTACAGGTCCCCTTTCTGGAACAGGCTCGACATGCCGATCATGAGGATCCCGAACAGGGCGATGCCGATGCCCACCAGTACGAACAGACCGACGCTGAACTTGGTTTTCTGCGACGCCATGAACAATCACCCTCCGGGCCCGGACTCAGGCTCGCCGGCCGTGCAGGACCCACCCGGCCGCCGCCGGCAAAGATCTCCGGCTTCAGGGGTTTTTCCTCTCCTCACGCCTCGGCTCGACGGTTGAAAAACTGTTTGACGAATCGATTCTGGCTGTGTTCCCGAAGATACTCCGGGTCCCCCTCGGCGATGATCCCTTTCGACCGTTTGTCGAGCATGATGACGCGGTGGGCCACCGCGAAAATGCTCGCCAGCTCGTGGGTCACGATCACCATGGTGGTCCCGAGGTTTCGGTTGAGCTGAACGATCAGGTTGTCCAGGTCGGCGGAGGTCACGGGGTCGAGTCCGGCCGACGGCTCGTCGAAGAAGAGGATCTTCGGGTTGAGCGCCATGGCCCGGGCCAGGCCCGCCCGCTTCTGCATCCCTCCGCTGATCTCCGAAGGGAGGTGGTTCTCGAAGCCGTCGAGCTGCACCAGGCCGAGCTTCATCTTGATGAGGGCCGCCATGGACTTCTCCGGGAGGTCCGTGTACTCCTCGATGGGAAGCCCCACGTTCTCGGCCAGGGTCATGGAGCCGAAGAGCGCGCCGCCCTGGTAGCTGATCCCGATCTTTTTGAGGATCCGGTGAAAGGTCTCCTCGCTGCACCTCGAGATGTCGTCCCCGTCGATGATCACCTCTCCGGCCATGGGCGGAATGAGCCCGATCAGATGCTTGAGCAGGGTGCTCTTGCCGCACCCGCTTCCCCCCAGGATCACGAAGATCTCTCCCTCGTGGACGTCGAAGGAGATGTCGTGAAGGATCACGGCGTCCTCGCCGTACCCCGCAGTCAGGTTCCTGACCTGGACGATTGTGTTACGTGCCATGAGAATCAGCGTCTCCCGCCTCTCTGCCTTCCCTCACCCCTCACCTCCACCCCTCACACTTTTCCTGCCTACCCCCAGTACACCCGGATCACCGCGAAGAGCGAATCGGCCAGGATGATCAGGAACAGGCTGCTCACCACGGCGGACGTGGTGGCCTGCCCCACGGAGTCCGCACCGCCCCGAACCTGGAACCCCCGCAGGCAGCTGATCCAGGAGATGAGCATGGCGAAGGACGCGCTCTTGACGAAGCTCCAGACGATGTCCCGGAGGCTGAGGAATCGAACCGTTTCGTTCAGGTAGGCGCTGGGGGTGAGGTCCAGCATGAACACCCCCACCAGCATGCCGCCGGAGATGGAGAACAGGTCGGCGAACATGGTGAGAAGCGGAACCATCACGACCGCCGCAATCAGCTTGGGCATCACCAGGAATCGCGTGGGGTCGAACCCCATGGTGAACAGGGCATCCACCTCCTCGGACACCTTCATGGTGCCGATCTCCGCGGCGAACGCGGACCCGGAACGGCCGGCCACGATGATGGCCGTCATCACCGGCCCCAGCTCCCTGACCATGGCCACGGCCACCAGAGAGGCCACGTAGATGTTCGCACCGAACTGCTTCAGCTGCACCGAGGACATGAAAGCCAGGATCATGCCGAGCAGCAGGCTGATCATCCCCACGATGGGCAGCGCATCGAAGCCGGTCTTCTGCATGGTGAGCAGGGTTTCCTCCTTGCGGAGGGACCGGGGGTGAAGAATGACGTACAGCAGGGCCAGGCACACGGATCCGAGGAACGAAACCATGTACCGCAGGTCTTCGACGTTCTCGATGGTGGCGACCCCCAAGCGTTCGATCACGTTCGGCTTGGGCTTCTTGGCCAGCACCACGTCCTTGGAGGCCTTGTCGAACTGGAACACGGAGAGCACGCGCTGGATGTTCTCGCTGGCGTTCCTGAGATAGAACCCGCCCTTGGCCTTCTCCATCTCTTCCCGGAGCTCCAGGAGAACCAGGGAGCCGAAGTCGTCCAGGTAGCTCACCTCCCCGAGATCCACCGTGAGGGAGGGAGGGACGCCCCCGGCGAACAGGGACCGGGCCCCGCGAATCATGTCTCCGGCCCGGTCCGCGTCCATACGCCCTTGAACGGCGAGGACCACGCTCCCGTCATCCCGCCGTTCCAACTGGAATGAGGAGGGCAACATGTCTTTCCGGTTTTTCATGGGCCCGTTCGAGGCGGCTGGTCGCCTCCGGAAAGGTCGTTTTCGGAAACCGCTTTCGCGGCGCGTTCAATGGTCAGGGTGCCTTGAACCGGAGCAGGGCCAGGCTCTCCTCGTCGAGCCCGTAGTCGGACTCCAGCTTCTCGGTGTCCATCTGAAACAGGAGCCAACCGAGAAGACGGTCGTTCCGTTCCATCCGGAACGCAACCTCGATGCCCCGGTGCCCCATGGGATGCTCGCGGCTGACGCGATACAGCGTGAGCACCCGGTGGATGGAGTCCCCCGGCCCTCGAAACGGGATTCCGGCGTAGCTGTTTCCGATCATGTCCTCCAGCTCTTCTTCGTCCATTCGAAGGCTGTAGGCGTCGAACACCCGCTTCTCCTCGTTCAGGAGGACCAGGCCCAGGTACGGGGTCACCTCGGCCTCCTGGACCTCGAAGAACTCCCGGATGAGCTTGCTGGTCCTGGCGCGGTCCCCGGCCTCGAAGGCATCGACGAGCAGGGAACGAAGCAGCATGAAGTCCTTGGCC
Source organism: uncultured Desulfobacterales bacterium (assembly GCA_964443135.1). Classification (GTDB taxonomy): domain Bacteria; phylum Desulfobacterota; class DSM-4660; order Desulfatiglandales; family HGW-15; genus JAIPEI01. The sequence continues at coordinate 16,964 of CAYUBQ010000006.1, forward strand.
AGGAGGTTCTTCACCTCCTGCCGCTTGGTGTCGGTCGGGAGGTATCCCCGGGTGAAGTAGGGATACCCCACGAAGACCCCGCCCGCCGTCAGACCGGCCAGCAGGATCAGAGGAATCACCCAGTTTCGGATCCTGCGGTACCTTCGCTCCATCTTCTGGGCGTCCGTGACGTCGCGGCCGATGGAGAGGACCCCCTGAAAGTTGTGGTGGCCGTCATAGAGCACGTTCATGCTGGTGGAGATGTACCGCAAACCCTTCTGGGGGTGCTTCACCTTCAGGACGCGCTCCTGCACGGCGAACCGCTCCTGCACCTCGGAGAGGTAGTCGCGGTACCGCCCGGGGTTCTCGTAGATCTCCTCCACGGAGCGGTGCCTCATTTCGTCCCAGTCACGCCCGTAAAGCTTGGTGGCGGCGGCGTTCCACGACAGGACCTTCCCCTCCCTGTCGGTGAGGACCACCGCGTCCGGCAGCTGATCGTAGAACTCGTTGAGCCCGTAGACGACCTGGCTGGTCTCGTCCAGCCGCTTGGCCAGGTACCGGCTGATCTCCCACACCACCTCGGGGGAGCCGTTCAGGATCTCCTGGATCCTGTCCGGCGGGATCACGACGGCCTCGACCCTGGTCCTGGCCTTCACCGTGGCGGTGCGCCTGGACTCCAGAAACAGGCTCATCTCTCCGAACAGGGCCCCCTGCTCCCGGATCTCGGAGATCTTCTTCTGGCCCTTGAGCACGTCCAGCTCTCCGGACACCAGGATGTAGAGGTCCTTACTGGCGTCGTTCTCGAGAAACAGGATCTGCCCGGCCTCGAACCGCCGCTTGTACTGCTTCATCTCCGGGTTGTTGATCAGGTGGTCCAGCATGGCAACCTTCTTTCCCTGCACCGACCCCCGAAGGGGCCGCAGCAGGCGTCGCCCTCGATCCACGGGGAGACGCCACGGCGCTCCCTCGAGCGGAAACAGGCCGGATTCCCTTGTCTTGTGAGCTCGCGAGGAGGGCGAACGACAGGGCGAGTATAAGGAAACGGCGCCGGGGAGTCAAGAAAGACAGGAGGCTTTCGGCTTACCACCGGGCGAGCGACATGCTGGCGAAAGGGCTGTGCAGTTCCCGTTCCTCATCGGCCGCGATTCACTGAACGCCGAGTCCGACGTCTTCTACGACAACGATCTCACCCCGGCCGAAGAAAGGCCTTACGTCGTCTCGAGAAACCACCCGGCCGTCGTCCAGGAGCATGGCCGCCGCGATTCCGCCGCCTACTTCATCTTGAGGAGGTTGTTCACCTTCTTGACGCCCCGGGTCTCCCGGGCGATGCGTCCCGCCCGCTCGCGCTGGTCCGGCACGTTCACGGCCCCGGTCAGGGTGACCTCGCCCTGAAAGGTGTCCACGCTAATGGCAAATCCCTGCAGTACGGAATCCCTGAGCAGCTTGGCCTTGACCTTCGTCGTAATGGTTCCGTCATCCACCACCTGGCCCGCGCTTCGGCCGGCCGGCGTGGCGCACGCGGCCAGGGTGAGAGCGAATGCCAGACAGCACAAGATCACCGCGATCTGCTTGATCCTTTTCTGCATACCCGGACCTCCTCTTCTTGGTCTCACCCATCCGCATCCGGTCGCCGGGACCGTTCTCGGAAAAATCAATCCATGATGGCGTCGCAAAGAGCCCGAATCCTCGAGATCTGCCCTCGAGATTTCCATAAAGATGATATCGTCCCCAGCGGCGCGTGAGCGGGGTTTTTGCGAATGCGTCAATCTATCCAAAAGGGCATGCCGGGTCAACCCAATGAATCCCGGAAAGTTTGCGTGTCCCGCGGAGATGGGATAAGCTGGACGACATCGTTTTCCAAAACGGTTGGAGCAACCCCTCACTCGAAAAACAACAGGGAGAAGGAACCATGGAGAGCCGCATCGCCGAAGCCCTGAAGCTCGAGCACGCCCCGGTCGGCCTGGTCTGGGCCGACGAGGTCCCCGGGAACGCCGTGCAGTTCAAGGAGGGCAAGTGGGGATGCGTCATGTGGCTGGTCTCCGCTGCAGCCAAGGGTAAGATCGCGGCCGCCGACCGCCGCACCTTCGGGTGCTTCGGCGGGGGCGTGGGCCTGGGGTTCGGCAACCAGTACCAAAACTTCCCGGGCGGCGAGGAGGGGTTCTGCCGTTTCCTCTCCTCGGGAAACATCGAGACCGAGGAGGGACGCCGCGTCGCCGAGCAGGTGAAGCCCTTCATGCGCGAGGAGTCCTACGACAGCTTTCTCCACGGGGAGCGGTACGTGGAGACGCCGGAGAAGGTCCGCCGCTTCGTGGAGAGCCTCCCCATGCGCGATATTCCCGCGGCCTACGTCCTGTTCAAGCCGCTGGACGCGGTGGACCGGGATCGCGAGAACCTGCGCACCGTCGTCTTCTTTGCCGACGCGGACCAGCTCTCGGCCCTGGTGGTCCTGGCCAACTACGGCCGGGGAGACAACGAGAACGTGTCCATCCCCTACGCCGCGGGCTGCCAGACCCTCGGCATCTACCCCTACCGGGAGGCGGAGCGGGAGAGACCGAGGGGCGTGGTGGGCCTCACCGATCTCTCGGCGCGTCTCCACGCCCGGAAACAGCTGGGGGACGGACTCCTCACCTTTGCCGCGCCCGTGGTCCTGTTCGACGAGATGGAGGGCAATGTGGAAGGCTCCTTCCTGGAGCGGCACACCTGGCAGGCGCTCGTGCAGGCCAAGGAGGAGGGGTAGCCCTACCCGTCCTCCGGAGTGAACGCGACCACGTCGTCGATGCGCGCGGAGTCGGTGAGAACCATGGCCAGCCGGTCGATTCCCAGGGCCATGCCCGCAGCCTCGGGCATGCGGTCCAGGGCCTCCAGGAAGACCTCGGGCACGGGAAACGTCCTGCGGCCCAGCCGTGCCCGCTCCTCCAGGTCCCGTTCGAAGCGCCGGCGCTGCTTCTCCGGGTCGGTGAGCTCGGAGAAGCCGTTGGCGATCTCCAGGCCGCCCAGGTAGAGCTCGACCCGCTCGCTCACCTCCGGCGCGACCGGGCTCAGCCGCGCCAGGCTCGCCATGGAGGCCGGGTAGTCGTGGAGGAAGACGGGCCTGGGCGCTCCGAGCCGGGGCTCCACGTGAACCACCAGGTCCTCCTCGAAACGGCCGTGGGAGATCGCTTCCTCCAGGGGCTCCGGGGCGTAGCGCTCGAACGCCCCCGCCACGGTGATCCGCTCCCACGACCCTTCCAGATCGATCTCCCGTCCCTGGTACCTCATGGGCGACGCCCTGTCGAGCGCCCGGGCCGCGAACCGGATCATGGCCTCGCAGGTCTCCATGAGTCCCCGGTAGTCCGAGCCGGCGCAGTACCACTCCAGCAGGGTGAACTCCTGCAGGTGGCGGTCGCCCCGCTCCCGGTCCCGGAAGCAGCGCGCGATCTGGAAGATCCGCGGGTGGCCGGCGGCGAGGAGCCGCTTCATGTAGAGCTCCGGCGAGGGGTGGAGCACGCCGCGTTCCGTCCGGACGAAACGGATGTGCGACTCGGGGAGCGGCGCGGCCAGGAGGTGGGGCGTCTCGACCTCCAGGTAGCCCTGTTCGAAAAAAAACCCCCGGACCGCCGCGAGCATGCGCGCGCGCAGCCGGAGGTTGCGTCCCTTCCGGGCCTCGGGGGGATCGCCTGGAGGGGCGCCGCCGCTACTCCCGGGCGCGCGTGACATACGGTCTCTTCATGCTTGCATAGTTCAGATGGATTGCGAGAAACACGATCCCGAATAACTCATTAGCATGATTTGCGCAACTCAAGGATTTCAATATGGATGATATAAATGCAGGTCAATTGCTCGCATTTTTGCTATTGTGGCTTTTCTGCACCTTTGTTATAGGTAAATATATTACCTATAAATCAAATAAATACATAATATCTTTTAACAATGCTATATTGGGATTTATTCTTGCTTTCATAGTATTCATAATTATACATATATTTGCAAGATAGAAGCATTTCACAAACTTTTATCAACTTATCTGGGAAATCTACCCTTTGACGGATTCGCAAAAACCCGCTCATCCGCCGCTGGGAACACTATAATCCGTTGATATTCCTTGGGCAGATCTCAAGGTTGACGCATTCGCAAAAACCCCCTCACGCGCCGCTGGGGACGATATAACCTGTTGAAATCTCGAGGGCAGATCTCGAGGATTCGGGCTTTTTGCGACTCCATCAAGGTTCATGGCTTTATGCGACTCCATCACCCTTTGACACGCGTGACATACTCCCCGGTACGCGTGTCCAGGGTGATGCGGGTGCCCTCCTCGATGAAGGGCGGGACCCGGAGCGTGTACCCCGTCTCCAGGGTCACGGGCTTGCTGTCCCCGGAGACCGAGTCGCCCTTGACCCAGGGATCCGCCTGGGTCACGGTGAGGTCCACGAAGTTGGGCAGGGTGATGCCGATGGGCGTGGTTTCGAAAAAGAGGATGTCCACCTCCAGGTTGTCGGTCAGGTAGTTCTTGGCGTCCCCGACCTGGTCCTCCTTGAGCATGGACTGCTCGTAGTTCTCCATGTCCATGAAGACGTACTCGTCGTCCTGGTTGTACAGGTACTGCATCCTGCGCTCCTCGAGGCTGGCCTGCTCGAAGTTGTCCCCCGACCGGTAGGTCCGGTCCAGGATCGCCCCGGTGATCATGTTCTTCAGCTTGCATCGGTACAGGGACTGCCCCTTGCCCGGCTTGCTGAACTGGAAGTCGACGATCACGTAAGGCTCTCCGTCGAGCTGGATCTTGAGGTTCTTGCGCAGGTCACTGGCATTGTACATGGCTTGATTCCTTCCGTTTTTCTGGTCGGTGGAGACCGTTTTGGCCGGATGATAAGAGAGGTTCGGGCCCGTGTCAAGCCCCGTCGCCCTTTCCCCCTCTCGTCTCTTTCCCTCGGTCCTGCACGGGCCGGGTCATGACGAGCGAGCCCCAGACGTCCAGGTGGGAACGCTCCACGGTCGCGAGCCCGGTGGCCGCGAAGAAGGCCTCGACCTCGTCGATGCGTTCCCGGCCGAAGCCGGAGATCACCGCGGTCCCGCCCGGCGCGCAGTGGCGGAAGATGCGGTCCTCCGTCCTCAGCAGGGCGGCCGGGACCAGGTTGGCCAGCACCAGGCCGTAGGTCCCGTCCACCACCTCCCACGATCCGGTTCGTATGCGGATCCGGTCCTCGAGGCGGTTGAGGGCGACGTTCCGCTCCGCCGCCCGGGCGGAGGCCCCGTCCCGCTCCACCCCCAGGGCTCCGGCCGCCCCCATTCGCACGGAGGCCAGCGCCAGGACGGCGGTGCCGCAGCCGAAGTCGAGCACCCGCGTCCCTTCCAGGGATTCCGGACCGACCCTCTCGAGGAAGGCGAGACACATGCGCGTGGTGGGATGACGGCCCGTTCCGAAGGCGTGGTTCGGGTCGAGCACGATGGCGTCCCTCTCTCCTTGGGTCTGCAACCCCGGGTACCAGGGTTGAATCACCACCCGACCCACCGGTCGAAACGGCTCCCTGGGACGATCCCCGCCGATGGGGGGTTCCGCATAGGCCCGATTGCGGACCCGGAATGAAACGGCCCCCTGGACCCCCAGCCGCCGTTCCAGCCGATCCGCCGCCCGGGAGATCTCCTGAAGCCGCCGGTTCACGCCGTTCTCGGTCTCCTCGAGGACGATCCGTCCGATGGAGCCCCCCTCCGTGCCGGCCACCCCGGTCTCGTCCTCCGCCGGTTCCTCCGCGTCCAGCTCCCCGCGAAGCGCCCGAACCAGGTCGGCCGGCCCTTCGATGGCGATTTCGAAATCCACTTTTTCCCCTTGAAACCCTTTTCCCGATTCATCTATAAGGGCAACGTAAGACAGATCTCGTCGTTTGTCACGCCTCGTTCCCCCGAGACGAGGAGAACGTGGTCCGAACGGACCCGAAACGAAAGGAAGGCGACCATGAAGCTCGCCGTCAGCGGTAAGGGAGGGGTGGGAAAGACCACGTTTTCCGCCTTTCTGATTCGCGCCCTGGCCGACCAGGGGAAGAAGGTGCTGGCCATCGACGCAGACCCGGACGCCAATCTCGCCCAGGCCCTCGGCGTGGACAAAGATGCGGAGATCACGCCCATCTCGGAGATGAAGGCCATCATCGAGGAACGCACCGAGGCCAAGGTCGGCACCATGGGCTCCTTCTTCAAGCTGAACCCCAAGGTGGACGACCTGCCGGAAAAGCTCTCCATCGAGGTCGACGGGGTCAAGCTGATGGTGCTGGGCGGGGTCAAGACGGGCGGGGGGGGATGCATCTGCCCGGAGAGCACGCTCCTCAAGTCCCTGGTGCGCCACCTCGTCCTGGCCAGGGACGAGGCCATCGTCCTCGACATGGAGGCGGGCCTCGAGCATCTGGGCCGGGGCACGGCCATGGCCGTGGACCGGCTCCTCGTGGTGGTGGAGCCGGGACGGCGGAGCATCGAGACGGCCCACCACATCCGCAAGCTCGCCGGGGACATCGGGCTCCAGAAGCTGGGGTTCGTGGGAAACAAGATCCGGTCCGAAAGCGACGAGGCCTTTCTGAAGGAGAACCTGTCGGACTTCGAGTTCGTCGGGTTCATCCCCTTCACCATGGGGATCATCGAGGCCGACCTCGAAGGGCGGCCGCCCTACGAGAAGGACCCCCAGGCCCTGGAGGCGGTGCGGGCCATGATCGAGAAGCTCGAGCGGAAATGAAGAACAGGGGACGTTCTTGCATAATTCGATAACTCATCTCCCAGGATTTTCGAGCTGAAGTGAACGCCCGGCAAGAAAACGGAAGGTGTGAAAGAACGAAGCGAGTTATCGAATTATGCAAGAACGTCCCCTCTCTCGAGGTGTTATGGGCGAAGAACGACGGGAACGAATCGCGGATGTGATGACCTCCGAGCGGGTGGGCACCCGCGCCGTGGTCTGCGGGTGGGTCCGGACCAGGCGGGACGCCAAAGCCGGGTTCTCCTTCGTCGAGATCAACGACGGCTCGCGCATGAAGGGCCTGCAGGTGGTTGCGGACGGCGGGCTGCCCAACTATCGCGACGAGATCCTCAAGCTCCAGACCGGCTGCTCGGTCCGGGTGGCGGGGGAGATCGTGGCCTCGCCCGGCAAGGGACAGGACGTGGAGATGCGCGCCGAGGAGATCCGCGTCCTCGGGTGGGCCGACCCGGAGGCGTACCCCCTCCAGAAGAAGCGTCACTCCTTCGAGTTCCTCCGCACCATCGCCCACCTCAGGCCCAGGACCAACACCTTCGGGGCCGTGGCCCGGGTCCGGAACGCCATGAGCATGGCCATCCACCGGTTCTTCCAGGATCGGGGCTTCCTCTACCTCCACACCCCGATCCTCTCCGGGAGCGACTGCGAGGGCGCCGGCGAGATGTTCCGGGTGACGAGCCTGGACCTGGACCGGCCGCCCCGGGTCGAGGGTCGCGTGGACTTCAGCCGGGACTTCTTCCACGCGCCGGGCTTTCTCACGGTGAGCGGTCAGCTGGAGGCCGAGGTCTACGCCCTCTCCCTGGGGGACGTCTACACCTTCGGCCCCACCTTCCGGGCGGAGAACTCGAACACCTCCCGCCACCTGGCCGAGTTCTGGATGGTGGAGCCGGAGATGGCCTTCTGCGATCTGGAGGGCGACATGGACCTGGCCGAGGCCTTCCTGAAAGGGGTCTTCCAGGAGGTGCTGGACCGTTGCGAGGAGGACATGGCCTTCTTCAACCGGTTCATCGACGACTCGGTGACGGCGACGCTCGAGGGCATCGTGGCCGCGCCCTTCGAGCGGCTGACCTACACCGAGGCCATGGAGATCCTGGAGAAAGCCGACCGGGCCTTCGACTTCCCCGTCGCCTGGGGAAGCGACCTCCAGTCGGAGCACGAGCGATACCTCTGCGAGCAGGTCTTCGAGAAACCGGTCATCCTCGTGGACTACCCCCGGGACATCAAGCCGTTCTACATGAAGGTGAACGAGGACGGCCGGACCGTGCGGGCCATGGACGTGCTGGTGCCCAAGGTGGGGGAGATCATCGGGGGGAGCCAGCGCGAGGACGATTACGACACCCTGCTGGGAAGGATCCGGGAGACCGGACTCGACCCGGACGACTACTGGTGGTACCTGGAGCTCCGGCAGTACGGAACCGCTCCCCACGCCGGCTTCGGCCTCGGGTTCGAGCGGGTGATCCAGTTCGTCACGGGCATGGCGAACATCCGAGACGTGATCCCGTTCCCCCGAACGCCGGGAAACATCTCGTTTTGAACGTCGTGCGGACCAGCCTGGCGGAGGGGGCCGCGGAGGCCCGAGGAACGGCGGTCGTCATCGACGTCTTCCGGGCCTTCACCTGCGCCCCGCTTTTCCTTCACCTCGGCGTGGGCCGCCTCGTCCTGGAGGCGGACCCGGCCAGGGCCACGGCGCTCCGGCGGGCCCACCCGGACTGGCTCCTGGCCGGGGAGGTGAACGAGGTGCCCATCGAGGGAGGGGACCTCAGCAACTCGCCCAGCGAGATCCTCCGAAAAGGGCGCGCCTTCTTTCGAGGCAGGACCCTGGTTCACCGGACCACGGCCGGCGTCACCGGCGCCACCGCCGCCCTCGGTGGGGCGGACGAGGTCCTGCTGGGCGCTTTTGTCACGGCCGGGGCCACGGCCCGCTACATCCTGGAGCGCAAACCGCGGACCGTGACCCTGGTGGCCATGGGCTCCCGGGCCGCCGAACCCTCTCCCGAGGACGAGGCCTGCGCCTCCTGCCTGGAGCACCTCCTCACAGGCCGCTCGTACGATCATCTGTCCGCGCTCGAGGAGATCCTCTTCGACCCGGCCGCGGGCAAGTTCCTCCGGGGGGGCACGCCCCACCTCCCTCCCGAGGACCCGGTTCTCTGCCTCCAGCGGGACCTCTTCGACATGGTCCCGGGGGCCGGGATGGAGGACGGGCAGGTGATCGTCCGGAGGAAGGCCTAGACCGAAGGCGCGCGTTTACTCCAGTCCGTACTCCCGGATCTTGTTCAGAAGCACGGGACGGCTGATCTCCAGCACCCGCGCCGCCTGGGACCGGTTGCCCCCGGTCAGGGCGAGGGCCTTCCGGATCAGGTCGCGCTCCAGCCGTCTGGAGGCCCGCTTGATGGACAGGCTGTCCTCCGGCGGGCTTTCGGGCCGGACGTCCTCCCGGGAGGTGAGCCCGGCCGGCAGGTCCTCGGGCCCGATCACCCGGCCCTCCGCCAGCAGCACGGCCCTCTCCAGGACGTTCTCGAGCTCGCGCACGTTGCCGGGCCAGTCGTGGCGGACGAGGACGGACACGGCCTCCGCGGAGACCCCCTCCACGCGCCTTCCCAGCTTCCGGTTGAACCGTTCGATGAAGTGGTCGGTGAGAAGGGAGATGTCCCCCCGTCGCTCGCGCAGGGGAGGCAGGTGGATGCTCATGACGTTGATGCGATAGAAGAGGTCCTCCCGGAACCGTCCCTCCGCCGCCTCCCGCTCCAGGTTTCTGGCCGTGGCCGCGATCACCCGGACGTCGATCCGGGAGGCCGAGGTCTCGCCCAGGGGCACGATCTCCCCTTCCTGAAGCACGCGGAGGAGCTTCACCTGCAGAGACAGGGGCAGCTCGCCGATCTCGTCGAGGAAGATCGTGCCCCGATGGGCCTCCTTGAAGAGACCGGGCTTGTCCCTCACCGCGTCCGTGAACGCGCCCTTCCGGTACCCGAACAGCTCGCTCTCCAACAGGGTCTCCGGGATCCCCCCGCAGTTGATGGAGACCATGGCGCCCGAGGCGCGGCCGCCGCCCCGGTGGATGGCCCGGGCCACCAGCTCCTTCCCCGTACCGCTCTCCCCGGTGATCAGCACCGTCGTCTTGTGGTCCGCCACGGTCCGCACCAGATCCATGACCCGGGCCATGGCCTCGCTGCCCGTGACGATCTCCCCGCAGGCGTACCGGGTCTCCAGCCGCTTGATCCGGTCCTGGAGCCTGAGGTTCTCGGCCTTGAGTCGCTCCCGCTCCTCCACCTTTTTCAAGACGAGCAGGATCTCGTCCGTCTTGAAGGGCTTGGACACGTAGTCGTAGGCCCCCTCCTTCATCGCCTCCACGGCCGACTCCAGGTTCCCGTAAGCGCTCATCATGATGATGGTCGTGTCGGGGAAACGCTCCCTGGCCCGGCCGAGGAAGCTCATGCCGTCCATGCGGGGCATGCGGATGTCGCAGAGGACGAAATCGAACGGGCTCGACTCCATGCAGGCCAGTCCCTCGCCCCCGTCTCCGGCGAGCGCCACCTCGTAGCCGGCCTTCTCCAGGATGACCGACAGCATGTGCCGCATGTTCTTCTCGTCGTCAATCACCAGGACGCGCTTCGCGCTCATGGTTCATCCTCTCCGGCCCGCCGAAGGGGAAGCCGGATGATCACCGCGGTGCCCCGGTCCCTCTCGCTGGCCACGCGAATGGTCCCTTCCAGGTCCTCCACGATCCGGTGGCTCACGGAAAGGCCCAGGCCGGTTCCCTTCCCGGGGTCCTTGGTGGTGTAGAACGGATCGAAGATCCGAGACAGCTCCCCGGGGGGGATGCCGGGCCCGTTGTCCGAGATTCTCACCTCGATCCACCCGTCACGGGACCCGGTCTCGATCCGCATCACCCCTCCCGCTTCCCCCCCGCCCTCTCGCTCCTGGAGGGCGTCCCCCGCGTTCATGAGCACGTTGAGAAAGACCTGCCGGAGCCGTCCTGCATCCGAAAAGACATCGTCCCGGGGGGCGTTCAGGACCAGGTCCACCCGCACCCCTTCCATGATCTTCTGCGGGGCGAGCATCTCCAGGGTGTCACGGAGCAGCCCGTGGACGGGCACGGCTTCCGGCCGGTTCTCCGAGGCCCGCGAGAAGTCCAGGAGGGTTCGAATGATCCGGCTGATCCGGCTGACCTCGACCTCCGCCCGTTCGAGGAAATCCTTCCGCTCCTCCTCGCTGATGTCGCCTCGGCGCGCGAGCTCGAGGTAACCCAGGATGACGCCTATGGGGTTCCCGATCTCGTGGGCGATCCCGGCGGCCAGCCGTCCGACCGACGCGAGCTTCTCCGAGCGGATGATCTCGTTCTGGGCCTTCCTGAGCTCTTCGTTCGCCTGCTCCAGCGACGCGATGTGCCCCTCCAAGGCCTCCTTGTTCTCGTCCAGGCGCCGCACCATGTGGCTCAGGGAGCGGGAGAGCTGGCGAATCTCGCTGCCGCTGGTCGCCTCCAGGGCCACGAGGAAATCCCCCCCCGTGTACTCCTCGGTCATCTCGAGCAGCTTTCGGACGGGCCGGACGACGATCCGGGACAGGAGCACCATCCCGGCCATGGCGAGAATCACGGTGTCCAAAAGGATGTAGAGCAGCACCACCCGCTGGGACGCTCGCAGGTCCCCGTACAGGGGGACCAGGCTTCCGCGGACGCTGATCCCGGCGGCGGTCCTGCCCCCGATGCGGGCCGGGACGGAAACGCGGACGGACTCCGGCCCGAACCAGATCACCGCCCAGGTCCTTCCGAGGAACTCGACCTGCTCCCGCCCCGTTCTCGCGGACTGGGCGGCGGACGCACGGCGGGAGGGAGAGCCGGGTTCGCCATGCGTGCCGGTCTCGGCGATCAGGTCTCCGTTTCGACCCACCACCGTCACCGAGTCGAACCCGCCTTCCTCGAGAAGCCCGCGCGCGGCCTCCTCCAGATCGAGACGCTCCCCGGAGGCCGAGGCCCGGCCTTCGATGGCCCGGGAGAGCATTCGGCCGGCCGTGACCCGGGCTCGAATCAGGTCCCTCTCCGCAAACCGGATCATCACCACGTCGCACAGCAGCATGGCGGCGACGATCAGGAAGCTCAACTGGGCGATCACGCTCGCTCTGAGACTGAGTGAAGGCAACCGCAACGGAACCCCCTCAGAAAATCAGCCCGAAGTACAGGGTGCGGACCCGGGATCCGAAAAAGAAGAGAAGAAGGGCGCCGAGGGCCAGGAAGGGACCGAACGGGATCCGCACCCGCAGGCCCCGGCGCATCGCCACGAGCGACGCGCCCCCGATGAGGATCCCGGACAGGGAGGCGGCCAGGATGACGAAGGGCAGGTCCCGCCACCCCATCCAGGCGCCGATCATGGCCAGGAGCTTGACGTCGCCCAGCCCCATGCCCTCCTTGCCGGTCAGCCGTTCGAAGGTCCAGGCCACGGCGAAGAGGCAGCCTCCGCCGGCTGCGGCTCCGATGACCGCGTCCGTCCACGGTACGCGCCCCCAGGGGGTGAAGGCGACGGCGATTCCCACGGCGATGCCCGGAAGGGAGATCAGGTCCGGAATGATCTGGTGCTGGAGGTCGACGAAGCTCACGACCAGCAGGGCGCAGACAAAGGCCAGGGAGAGCAGGTAGGGAAGACCGGGGCCGTGCCGCAGGACGAGCGCCAGGCTGAGAAGGCCCGTCGCAAGCTCCACCACCGGGTAACGCAACGAGATCGGGGCGGCGCACCGGCGGCACCGGCCTCTCAAGAGGAGATAGCTGAGAAGCGGGACGTTGTCGTAGAAGCGGACCCTCTCCCCGCAGGAGGGGCAGCTCGACGGCGGGTGGACGATGGAGGTCCCTTCCGGGATCCGGTGGATGCAGACGTTGAGAAAGCTCCCGAGCACCAGCCCGAAGAGAAACGCGAAGAGGGGGATCAGCGTGGCTCCGTCCATGTCGGCTCCCGGTTCATCGGCCCTGTTGACAGATCCCCGCCCGGCTGGATAGAATCGCGTCCATGATCTTGTCTATCAACCCGGACAACCCGCAGCAGAGGCTCATTCAGCGCGTGGTCGACGTGCTGGAAGAAGGCGGCCTGATCGCCTATCCCACGGACACCTTTTACGGGATCGGATGCGACCTGCTGAACAAGAAGGGGATCCAGCAGATCCACCGGATCAAGAACCGCCCCCTGAAAAAACCGTTCTCGGTCGTCTGCGACGGCCTGAAGGAGATCAGCAAGTACGCCAGGGTGTCGAACTACGCCTACAAGACCATGAAGCGTCTCCTGCCGGGTCCCTACACCTTCGTGCTCGAAGGCACCAAGCTGGTTCCCAAGATCATGCTCACCAAGCGAAAGACCGTGGGCATCCGCGTCCCGGACAACAACATCTGCCTCGGGATCGTCCGGACCCTCGGCCGGCCCGTCATCAGCACCAGCGCGGGCCTCGACGACCCGTACGAGATCGAGGAGGCGTACAAGCCGTTCCTGGACGTGGTCGTGGACGGCGGCCCCCTCTTTCCGAGCCCGTCCAGCGTCGTCGCCCTGATCGAAGACACCCCGGAGATCATTCGAGAGGGGAAGGGAGACGTCGGCATCTTCCGCTGACCCGCCCCGCCTTCCGGCCGTTTCCGCAAGCCGCGGGGGTCGAGCGTGCCTCCCGGTGCGAAGCCGCATCGCACGGCTCGAGGGGCGGGTCCCGAAACCGGACACTAGGGACCCTCCCGGGGCCACCCGTCCCAGCGATAGGCCACCCGGCTCTGGAGCAGGTCCCGGGCCGCTCGGATCACGCCTCGAGCCGCGCCCTCGGCCAGCAGGTCCCACAGCCCGATGCCGGGCCGCTCCGGGTAGACCAGGTCGGCCTCGCCCTTGATGTCCGCCATTTTCTTGGCCAGCTCCACGGCATCCTGGAAGTTCCCCAGCTGATCCACGAGGCCCAGCTCCTTGCCCCTGGCCCCGGAAAACACCCGTCCGTCCGCGATCTCCTCGACCTTTTCCACGGGCAGACCCCGCCCCTGGGCCACCGCCTCGACGAACTGGCCCTGGATGTCCTGAAGCATCTCCATCATCAGGGCCCTCTCCCGCGGGGTCATTTCCCGGAGAGGGGAGCCGATGTCCTTGAACTGCCCGCTCTTGAGAACCTCCAGCCCGACGCCCGCCTTGTTCAGGAGCTCCTGGAGCTGGAGAAACTCCATGATGACGCCGATGCTGCCCAGGATGGTGCCCGGGTTCGCCACGATCTTGTCCGCCGCCGATGCGATGTAGTACCCCCCCGACGCCGCCACGTCCCCCGTGGACACGATGACGCGCTTGGTCTCCATGGTTCTCCGGATCTCCCGGTAGAGCTCCTGGGCGGGCGCCACCCGCCCGCCCGGCGAGTTGATGCGAAGGATGATGACCCGGATGCCGGCGTCTTTGCGGAACTCGACGAGCTGGGAGAGGAGCTCCCGGGAGTCCTCGATGGTCCCCACAACGGGAATGACACCGATCTTCTTTCCCAAGGCGAGGGTCGTCGGCGATGGACCCGCGAGGTGGATGACGAGCATCATGCCGGCGCCGAGGAACGCCGCGGCGACCCCGAGGATCGCCAGGACGGTCAGTATGGGTTTTCGGTTTCCTGAAGCGGCCATGACGGTTCCCCAGCACCCCTCTTCAATCGGAACGGGAAACGCCCGGGCGGACACGATCGGCCGCACCGGGCGTTTTCCGGCCATGGGAAGTCGACCCGCAGGGCGTTTCCCCGAGCCTGAAGGCGGAGATCAGTCCGTTTCCGAGTCGCTGCTTTCTTCCTCCGGCGTCTGTGCCTCCGTCCCCCGGGGTTTCTCACCGGACTCGTCGGAGGTCGTCGGCTCTTTCGCCTCCTGCAGGTCCTCGTCGAGCTCCGCGGCGGGGGCCGGCTCCGTCGCCTCCTGCAGGTCCTCGTCGGGCTCCTCGGCGGGGGTCGACTCCTTCGCCTCCTGCAGGTCCTCGTCGGGCTCCTCGGCGGGGGTCGACTCCTTCGCCTCCTGCAGGTCCGCATCGAGCTCCTCGGCGGGTGCCGGCTCCTCGGAGGGCTCCTGGTCTTCCGCGGTCGAGGCCTGCTGACTCTGCATCTCCCTGAGGAGCTCGCCGAGGTTCGAGGTGGCCTCTCTCCTGCTGCTCATGTAGCTGCTGTAGATCTCCTTCTCGTCCGTTTCGTCGAGCTTCCGGACCGAGAGGCCGATCTTCTTCTCGGTGCGGTTGACGTTGATCACCTTGGCCTGGATCACGTCGTCCACCTTGAACCGGCTCAGCGCATTCCCGCTCTTGTCCTTGGCCAGTTCGGAGACGTGAATCAGGCCTTCGATCCCCTCCTCCAGCTCCAGGAACACGCCGAAGTCCGTGATGTTGGTGATCCTGCCTGTGATCTTGGTCCCGGGCCGGTACTTCTCGGGCACCTCGTCCCACGGGTCCGTTGCAAGCTGCTTGATGCCCAGGGAGAAGCGTTCGTTCTCCTTGTCGATGTTGAGCACCACGGCCTGCACCTCCTGTCCCTTCCTGTAGAGCTCGGAGGGGTGCTTGATCCGCTTGGTCCACGAGATGTCGCTGATGTGCACCAGCCCGTCGATGCCTTCGTCGATCCCGATGAAGATGCCGAAGTCGGTGATGTTCTTGATCTTGCCCTCGATGGTGGTCCCGACCGGATACTTCTCTCCGATGACCTCCCAGGGGTTGGGCTCGGTCTGCTTGAGGCCGAGGGAGATCCGCTTGCTCTCCGTGTCGATGTTCAGCACCAGGGCCTCGACCTCGTCTCCGACCTTGACCACCTGGGAGGGGTGCCGTATCTTGCGGGTCCAGCTCATCTCCGAGATGTGGATCAGGCCCTCGATCCCCTGCTCCACCTCCACGAACGCGCCGTAGTCGGCCAGGCTCACCACGCGGCCGTGGATCTTGGTTCCCACCGGGTACCTCTGATCCGCCTCGGTCCAGGGATCCGGCTTCAGCTGCTTCAGACCCAGGGAAACCTTCTCGGTCTCCGGGTCGAAGTTGAGGACCTTGACCTGGATGGGGTCCCCGATCTTGTACATCTCCGACGGGTGTCCCACCCTTCCCCAGGACATGTCGGTGATGTGGAGCAGGCCGTCGATGCCGCCGAGGTCCACGAAGAGGCCGTAGTCCGTGATGTTTTTCACCACGCCGTCCAGCACGGCGCCTTCCTCGAGGATCTTCAGGGTCTCCTTCTTCTGGGCCGTCCTCTCCTCCTCCAGGATGGCCCGCCTCGAAAGGACGATGTTGCCCCTCCGCCGGTTGTACTTCAGGATCTTGAAGTCGTGGGTCGTGTTGATCAGGGAGTCGAAGTCCCTCACGGGCTTCAGGTCGATCTGGGAGCCGGGCAGGAAGGCCTGGAGGCCGATGTCCACGGACATGCCGCCCTTGATCCGGGAGACGATCCTCCCCTGGATGGTCTCCTCGCCCTTGTAGATGTCCCGGATCTGGTCCCACACCTTGATCTTGGCCGCCTTTTCCTTGGAGAGGATGATGACCCCGTCTTCGTCTTCCCTCCTCTCGAGCAGGACATCCACTTGATCGCCCACCTTGGCGTCCAGGTTGCCGTCGGCGTCCAGGAACTCGCTGATCTGGATCTGACCCTCGGACTTGTAGCCGATGTCCACAAGGACGAAGTCCTTGTCGATCTGGACGATCTCCCCGCTGACGAGATCCCCCTCCTGGGGGCTCTTCATGCTCTCTTCGTAGAGCTCCATGAAGCTCTTCTCTTCGCCGGAGCCCTTCTCCCCGGTTTCCTGGTCGGTGTCGGTCCCCGAATCCATGGTCCCCCGGTCCAAGCTGGAGTCGTCCTGATCGCCTTCGGTGTTGGCCTGGATGCCCTCTTCGGTTTGGTTTGTCAGTTCGTTCATCAAGCTATCTACCCCCCCAAAAGATTTTGTCCTGCGTGCGGCACGCATATAAAACGTATTTCAGTATCAAAGATCGTTTTGAATTTCAACCTATAAATCCCCGGCACCCCTCCGTCTCCGGCCTCCCCGAACCCCGCCTCCCTTCCGGGTGCGGTTCCCGGGGCCCGACCGAAGGGCCGCGGGCTCGAGCCGGTCGACCGGGGACGGCTCAGTCCCCCGACTGTACCGCCCGGGTGATGGACGAGACGACCTGCTCCAGGGTCAGGTCCGTGGTGTCGATCACCCGCGCGTCCTCCGAGGCCCGGAGCGGCGCAACGGACCTGGACTGGTCCTGGCGGTCGCGCTGCCTCAGCTCCTCCGTCACCCGGGACAGATGCACGTCCTCCCCCCGGGTCCGGCGCTCCCGGTATCGACGCTCCGCCCGGACCTCCGGCGAGGCCGTCAGGAAAAACTTGTGCCGCGCCCGGGGAAAGACCACCGTCCCCATGTCCCGCCCCTCGGCCACCACCCCGCCGGCCTCTCCCATGCGTCTCTGGAGCCCGGTCATGGCCCGCCGGACCGCCGGCACCGCGGAGACCGCCGAGGAGAGCATGTCCATCTCCGGGGTCCGAATGGCGTCGGAGACGTCCTCCTCCCCCAGGAAGAGCCGGACGCACTCCCCGTCGGGCACGAAGGACAGGTCCAGCCGCCGGCACAGCGCACCCAGGCCGGGGTGGTCCCCCGGATCCACGCCCGACCTCTTCGCGGCCAGGGCGACCATCCGGTACATGGCCCCCGTGTCCAGGTAGACGTACCCCAGCCGGCCGGCCACGGCCCGGCTCACGCTGCTCTTTCCCGAACCGGCCGGTCCGTCGATGGCCACCACGTCTCGCATCATCCCGGTTCCCCGCCTCTCGGATCCGCCCGCACGCGTTCGAACGGTGTCATTTCGCTGCAAACACCGTCCGGCCTTTGGCTTCTATACCAGGGGTCTTCAAAGATCAAGCTGAATTGGGGAATGGCCGCACCGGCGGATTTGGACTTGACTCTACTGCCCGTGTTCATTACAAGTGTGGGGTGGTTTCGGCTTCGCCCGGGCGAACCTGTATCCCCCGGGCATGCGACAGATCCCCTGAGCAACTCGAAAAGGACGTATCGCCATGAACAAATCCCAACTCATTGAAGCGCTGGCCAAGGCGGAGAACCTGGCCTTGAAAAAGGCCGAAGAGGTCGTCAACACCGTTTTCGGGGACATGGAAGACGCGTTGATCCAGGGCGAACGGGTCGAAATCCGCGGCTTTGGGAGCTTCAAAATCAAACACTACAAGGGGTACCAGGGCCGAAATCCCAAGACCGGCGAGGTCATCCACGTGGCCGACAAGAAGCTTCCGTTCTTCAAGGTCGGCAAAGAGCTGAAGGAACGTGTCGACATCGCCTAGCGATGGACAAAAACAGCCTTGGTCGTGCTAGACGGGGAGCTAGCGGTGCCCTGTAACCCGAAATCCGCTCATGCGGGGTCGAAGGCCCCTTGGAAAGACCGTTTGCGAGGATTCCCGCCGCCGTTGCGGTCGGGAGGGTGGATCTCATGTGACCGGCTCTTACGAACCCCGTCAGGTCCGGAAGGAAGCAGCGGTAAGTAAGGAGGCCGGTGTCATGGGCGTTTCTACCCCCACCAACCCCTCGGTGAGGGGATGCTCGCGCGGTCCGCACAAGGGGTGCACGGCCAAGGACCTTCGCTCCCACCAACGGCTCAGCGTCCGTTCCCGTCCCCGGTGGAACCGCCCCCACCCCTCGCCATGACCCCATTCTTCACGGATTCCGGAGTCCCTTTCGTCCGGAAGGAGCGTCTCGTCGACGGGCGTCCCCTGCCTGTTTTTCGGTTCAGCCGCCTCGAGGCGCAGCCCGGCCTGTCGCACGGGGTCTTCACCCGAAAGGGAGGCGTGAGCAGCCCGCCCTACCGCTCTCTGAACGTGGGACTCCGCACGTCGGACCGGGCCGCGTCCGTCCGGGCCAACCTGGAGCGGATTCGCAGGGCCATGGGGGCCGGCGAGCTCGCCTCGCTCGACCAGGCCCACGGCCGGGAGCTGGTCTCCATCCACCGTGCCCGAACCGGCCGGATGCGCGGGCCGGTCGAGGCCGACGGACTCATCACGGATGTTCCCGGCTTGGGTCTGGTCATCAAGCAGGCGGACTGCCAGGCCGTCATCCTGTTCGATCCGGTTCGACGGGTGGCGGCCAACGTCCACTGCGGGTGGAGGGGCAACGTGAAAAACATCCTGGGCAACGCCGTGGACCGCATGGGGCGGGAGTTCGGGTGCAGGCCCGGAGACCTGCTGGCTGCGGTGGGGCCCTCCCTCGGACCCTGCTGCGGCGAGTTCAAGGGCCACGAGACCATCTTCCCTCCCTCCTTCCGAAGGTTCATGGTCGGGCCGGACCGCTTCGACCTCTGGTCCCTGAGTGCGGCCCAGCTCGCAGAGGCCGGCGTGAACCCCTCGAGCATGGCCTTTGCCCGCGTCTGCACCCGCTGCCGGACCGATCTCTTCTTCTCCTACCGGGGGGAAGGAGAAACGGGCCGATTCGCCACGGTGGCCATGATCACGGAATGACCGAGAAACGCGCTCGGGGCGGGAGCCGACGCCTGCGGGCCGGACCCGGCTGCTCGAGGGTTGTGCGGGCACAAAGGGCTTGACACCCACCGGTCCCCGTTTCCAATATGGACGGCAGAGCCCCGGAACCCGAGCGGGGCACCGGGACGAAGGGCGAGATGAGCGACGGGAAGAACGGCATCCGGTACACGGGTTACGCACCGGGGGCGATCGGACGGATCACCGCCTGCCACGCAACCTACTATTACGAGAACTGGGGGTTGGACCGCTCCTTCGAGATCCAGGTCGCCTCCGAGCTGGCCGCGTTTCTGGGCCGCTTCGACCCCGGCCGAGACGGGCTGTGGATCGCCTGGAGCGGGGACGCCTTCGCGGGTTCCGTGGTCGTGGACGGCTCCGAATCCCCCGAGCGGGAGGCGCGCCTCCGATGGTTCATCGTGGCGCCCCGCTTCCGGGACCGGGGGATCGGGGGGACCCTGATCCGGGAGGCCGTGCGGTTCTGCCGGGATGCGGGCCACGCCCGTCTTTTCCTCTGGACCTTTCAGGGCCTGGAACGCGCCCGCTCCCTGTACGAAAAAGTGGGGTTTCGATTATCCGGGGAACACGAGGTGACCCAGTGGGGACAGCGGATTCTGGAGCAGCGGTTCGACCTCCCTCTGAGGGGCTGATCGTTCGTCCCGAAGAGATCGCCTTCGCAAAAACCCGCTCACCCGCCGCTGGAAACAACGATGACCTCTTGCTGTTCCCGGGGCGGATCTCGAGGCTTGGGGCCTTTTACGACGCTATCCGTATTGACAAATGGCGGCGAAACGCTATGATGAGTGGCGTTTTCATTGACCGGGACGGAGCGGCTCTTCGCCGCCTCCCATTTCCGCACAGGGGGTCAGAGATGCCTACGTACGATTTCAAGTGTGAAAAGTGCAACAAAAAGTTCAGCGAGACCTTGAGCGTCTCCGAGTACGACAAGACCAGGTTTCGTTGTCCCAAGTGCAAGAGCACGAGGGTGAAGCAGCAGATCACGTCGTTTCAGACCGTGACATCCAGAAAGAGCTGAGGTGCGCCATGGAATGCCCCCACTGCGGAGAGACGCTTCCCTCGAAAACCTGCCCCGACTGTGGTGAGGAGGTGCCGGAGAACAGTCTCTACTGCCTGGTCTGCGGGGTCTCCTTCGACGAGGAGGACGCGCCGGCGGTGGAGGACGACGAGAGCGGGCTGGACTTCGAAAGCCGGGTCCTCTGCCCCGACGGCGCCTGCACCGGAATCATCGAAAACGGGCGCTGCACGGAGTGCGGGAGACGGTACGGCGAGAGCGGCGAACCCGAAGCGGATGCGGGGAACGAGGAGCGTCGGGACTGACCCATGTACGAGCTGAAAATCCTTTCCCAGTTTGCGGCGGCGCACCAGCTGCGGGAGTCCGGTGGGAAGTGCGAGCGGATGCACGGCCACAACTGGAAGGTGGAGGTGTTCGTCCGCGGCGAAACCCTGGGGGACGACGGGCTTCTCATCGACTTTCACGACGTCAAGGCCGCCACGCACCGCGTCCTCGAAGGCCTCGACCACAAGCACCTGAACGAGGTGGCGCCTTTCGACCGGCTGAACCCTTCCTCCGAAAACATCGCCCGCCACGTCTTCGATGCGCTCGGCAACGCACTGAACAGCGACCGGGTGCGCGTGAGCCGCGTGACCGCCTGGGAGTCGGACACGGCGTGCGCGACCTACGAGGCCGGCTGACGCCCTCCCCTTCCCTTCCGGGCGAGCCCGAACGGGGCATGCACGCATGCGCATTGTGGCGATCATACCCTCCCGCTACGGCTCCAGCCGTTTTCCGGGCAAACCCCTCGCCTCCATCGCGGGACGCCCCATGATCGAGCACGTCTATCGCAGGGTCTCCTCCTGCGGGGAGATCTCCGACGTCTTCGCGGCGACGGACGACGAACGGATCCTGGCCTGCGTGGAGGGGTTCGGAGGGAAGGCCGTCATGACCCGGGGGACCCACGCGTCGGGAACGGACCGCATCGCCGAGTGCGCCTCCCGGCTCGACCTGGACGAGGTGGACGTGGTGGTCAACGTCCAGGGGGACCAGCCCCTGGTCGATCCGGCGGTGCTGGCGGAGATGGTCGAGCCGCTGATCCGGGACGAGTCGCTCCCCATGAGCACCCTCATGGTCCGCATCCACGACCCCGGGGTGCTCTCCAACCCGAATCACGTCAAGGTGGTGTGCGACGCCCGGGGGTTTGCCCTCTACTTCTCCCGCCACCCCATCCCCTTCTGCCGTGACGCGCGATCGGACGGGGTTCACCACAAGCACCTCGGCCTGTACGCTTACCGTGGGGCCTTCCTGAAGACGTTCACCGGGCTTCCGGAGGGGCGCCTGGAACGGGCCGAAAAGCTGGAGCAGCTTCGGGCCCTCGAGCACGGCTACCGGATCCGGGTGGTGGAGACCGTTCACGACTCGCCCGAGGTGGACGCACCGGAGGACGTGGCCCGGGTCGAGTCCATGATGGCTTGCACGCAGCCCCCCTGATCGGGAAGCCGCTCCTCCGCGCCGGGGAGCTCCGCACCCCTTCGATCCCTGCGCCGCTCGACCGACGAAGGGTTCCCGACCGTCACCCCCGAGCCGCCCGACGGAAAGCCGCCTGACCTTGCAACCCCGGAGAACAACCTGGATTCTCGAAGAGCCCGCTCCCGGGGCGCCGCACCTGGCCCGCGAGGCGGGCATCTCTCCGCTTCAGGCGCAGATCCTTCTCCGCCGGGGGATCGACACCCCGGTCGCCGCCGGCCGTTTCCTCTCCCCGCGCCTGGCCGACCTGCCCCCTCCCGGCCTGCTCGAGGACATGGACCGGGCCGTGGATCGGGTCCTGCGCGCGGCCCGCAAGGCCCTGCCCATCACCGTCTACGGCGACTACGACGCGGACGGGCTGACCGCCACCGCGCTCCTGGTCCGGTTCTTCACCGATCTCGACCTGCCCGCGTTCCCGTACGTCCCGGACCGGCTCGAGGAGGGGTACGGCTTGAACCGAGACGCCGTCGACCGGATCGCCGAGACCCGCGGCGGGCTCCTCATCACGGTGGACTGCGGCACCGGAAACCTGGAGGAGGTGAGGCACGCCTCGAGCCGGGGGATGGACGTGGTGATCACGGATCACCACCGCGTCCCGGACGACTTCGAGCCCCCCTGTCCCTTCCTCAACCCGAAAAGGCCGGACTGCGCCTTTCCCTTCCGCGGACTCGCCGGGGTGGGCGTGGCGTTCTACCTGGCCGCGGCCGTTCGCGCGGCCATGCGGGAGGAGGGGTGGTTCCGCTCCCGCCCCGAGCCGGACCTTCGACCCTACCTCGATCTGGTGGCGCTCGGCACGCTGGCGGACATGGTGCCCCTGCTCGAGGAGAACCGCCGGCTGGTGAGTGCGGGGATGGAGGTCATGAAGGCCAGTCGATGGCCCGGGGTGATCGCCCTCCAGACACTGACGGGGGTCGAACCGGACCGGGTCTCGCCGGAGGACGTGGCCTTTCGGCTGGCCCCCCGCATCAATGCCGCCGGACGTCTGGGGGAGCCCCGCACCGGCCTCGATCTCCTGCTCACCTCCGACCCGGTCTCTGCGAGGCGGCTTGCCGAGCGGCTCCACACCCTGAACGATCGGCGCCAGTCGCTGGAGCGGGCCGTCCTGGCCCGGATCGAGTCGGAGCTGCTGTCGGACGAGGCCGTCGAGGACAGGAAAGTCCTCGTCCTTCACGGGGAAGGGTGGCACCAGGGAGTGCTGGGCATCGTGGCGTCCCGCATCGCCGTGCGCTACGGCCGGCCCACCGTCGTTCTGGACGTCCGGGACGGGATCGCCACGGGCTCGGGCCGCAGCGTCGACGGGTTCGACCTTCACGGGGCCCTCGAGAACCTGGACGACCTGTTCCTCCGGTTCGGGGGACATCGACACGCGGTCGGGCTGAGCCTGGAGGAGAGACACATCGATCGGCTGATCGAGGGTATGGAGGCCGCGGCCCTCGATCGGCTCGCGGAAGGCGACCCGGTCCCTGCGCTCCGGGTCGAGGCGGAGCTTCCCCTGGGGGATGTCACGAAAGAGACGATCGAGGAGATCCAGAGGCTGGGACCCTTCGGCTCGGGAAACCCGGAGCCCCTCTTCCTGGCCTGGGGCCTGGACGTGCTGGAGTCCAGGATCGTGGGGGACCGGCACCTGAAGCTGCGCGTCGCCTGCGGTGGACGGGAGCTGGACGCGATCGGCTTCGACCAGGGCCACCTTCACCCGTTGAGAGGAGCCACGATGAGCGTGGTCTACCATCCTCGGGTCAACCGGTGGAACGGGGTCGAGAGCCTGCAGCTCAACATCCGGGCCCTGGACCCCGTCGAGGGCGAACACGGTCGACGGAACGGGTGACGAGGGGCCCGTCCGGCATCAGCGGAAGGCGTCGCCCTCCTCCCGAAAGATCTCGGCCGCCAGGTCGATGTCCTCCGGGGAGAACACGAACAGGGCGCTCCCCACGCCGGGGAGGGCGGAGCCGTACACGTAGTTGATGTTGATGCCCTCCTCGCCGAACTTGCGGGCCAGGTCGGCCAGCATGCCGGGGCGGTTGTCGATCTCGAGCGCGATGACCGGCATGATGTCGAAGATGTACCCCCCGGCCGAGAGCAGGTCGATCGCCCGGTCCGTGTCGCTCACCAGCATCCGGATCAGGGCGTAGGCGGCCGAATCCTTCTGCATGGAGCCGTAGCTGGCGGCCGGCGCGATCCGCTTCAGGGACTTGCCCCGCGCCTTGAACAGCTCCTTGACGTAGCCAGACGCGTCCTGGATGGTCAGGGCGTCGATGTTGACCTCGGCGTCGGAGAACATGCTGGCCAGCTTTCCCAGCTCGCCCGGCGCGTTCAAGAGGAACAGCTGGATCTCGGTGCGTACCATGGGCGTCCCCTCCGGCTCAGTTCGTGCCGAGCTCCGCCATGGGCGATGTCCTTTCCGTCTCCGGCTCCGTGACGGTGTAGTCCTTCAGGTAACGGAGGAACTCCGAGTCCGTGGAGAGCACCAGGGTGCTCTGCTCGTCCATGGCCTCCCGGTAGATCTCCAGGCTCTGGTTGAAGGAGTAGAACTCGGCGTCCTTGCCGTAGGCCCGGGCATAGATCGCGGCGGCCTCGGCATCGGCCTTTCCCTTGATCTCCTGCGCGGTCCTGTACGCCCCGGACTGGATCTTCTTGAGCTCCTTCTCCGCGTCTCCCTCGATCTCCCGCGCCTCGCCCTGGCCCTCCGAGCGGAACTTCTCGGCCATCTGCTTCCGTTCGGCGATCATGCGCTGGTAGACGGACTTCCGGACCTCCTCCACGTAGTTGAGCCGCTTGATCTTCACGTCCACCAGCTCGATGCCGAACTCGGCCATCTTGGGCTGGGCCTGCGCCAGGATCTTCTTGGTGATCTCCCGCCGTCCCGTCTCGACGCCCCCGAGACGCCGTTCCTCCTTGAGCTCCTCGCCCTGGATCTGAAACGTGTCCAGCTCCCGGTTCGTCATCCTCACGGTCTCGATCAGCGGGTAGCTGGTGATCAGGTTCCGCACCGCCGAGTCCAGGATGTCGTCGAGCCGGCCCAGAGCGCCCACGGTGTTGTTCACGGTCTGGAAGAAGAGCAGCGGGTCGGTGATCCGCCACCGGGCGAAGGTGTCCACGTAGATGAAGGTCTTGCCCAGCGTCGGGATCTGTCCGGAGTCCCCGTCCCAGTCGAGCAGGTTCTTGGGAAAGTAGTTCGCCTTCTGGATCAAGGGGATCTTGAAGTAGAGCCCCGGCTCCCGGATGGGCTGGTCCACCAGCTTGCCGAACTGGGTCAGCACGACCTGCTCGGTCTCGTCGATCACGTACGCCGCGCTGAACAGGCCGATCAGGGCCAGGACCACGATTACGATCAGCACCTTGGCCTTCATTGCTTACCTCCCTGAGCCACGCCCGATCCCTTCCCGAGGTTGAGCAGCGGTAGCAGGTTGTTCTGTTTTGCATCGAGGATGTACTTGTCCCCCAGGTTCGGGTAGACCTCCCGGATCGCTTCCAGGAACAGCCGCCTCCGCGTGATGTCCGGCGCCTTGGCGTACTCCTCGTAGAGGGCCGTGAAACGCGAGGCGTTGCCGTTGGCCTGGTTCACGCGTTCGAGCGCGTAGCCCTCGGCGCTCAGGATCGTCTTCTGCGCCTTTCCGCGGGCCTGGGGGATCAGCTTGTTGTACTGCTCCCGGGCCTGGTAGACCAGCTTTTCCTTTTCCTGGATCGCCTGGTTGACCTCGTTGAAGGAGGGCTGCACCGGCTCGGGTACGTTGGTCCGCTTCATCTCGATCGTGGCCAGCTTGAGCCCGGTCTCGGCCTCGTCGAGCTCCTTCTGGAGAAGCCCCTCGGCCTGGTTGGCGATCTCCTGGCGCTTGCTGATCACCTCGTTGATGCTCCGGTCCCCCACCACGAGCCGCATGGTGGCCTCGGACAGGTCCCTGAGCGTGCTCTTCACGTCGCGCACCCTGAACAGGTACTTGTAGGGATCGTTGATCCGGTACTGGACGATCCAGGGCACCACGGCCACGTTCAAGTCCCCGGTGAGCATGAGAGACTCGTTCAGGTAGGCCGAGCCCGAGGCGTACCGGCTCTGGGTACCGGCCTCGACGGTGCGGAACCCGAACTCCTCCTTGTAGACGTAGCGCACCCGCACCTTGGTGACCTTCTCGATCCCCTTGGGGAGCTTGAAGTTGAGTCCGGGCTGCGTGGTGCGGACGTACTCCCCGAAGCGCTGGACCACGCCCACCTCGTCCACGGCCACCGTGTAGAACATGGTGGTGAGGAGGTAGATCACCACCAGGATCACAATGATGGATCCCCCCTTGGGAAACCGCCCCTTCAGACCCTTGAGCTTCTCGAACAGGTCCCCCAGCTGGGGGGGCTGTCCCTCGGGTCGATTCCTCTTCTGCTGCTGCTGCAGCTTCTCCCAGTCCCACGCCATAAAAACCCCTTCCCGATTTTCTAGGACCCGGTTTCATCCATCTCGATAATCTGTTAAGCTGATGCCCATTACCGAACGAACGCTGGACATTGCTGCGTTTCCAATTCGGAAAGGGGGATTTTTGTCAAGATCAAGGAGATCAAGAGGTGACGCGGAGGCATACTGGAGTCCGCCCCACAAGGAACCTCGCTGATCGACGATGAGATCGGCAAAAAGGACCCTTTCTGAATGGATACCAAGATATAGACAAAACAACCGTTTCGTCAAGGAATAATGGGCCGTGAAGCACCGCCGAGACACCGGAAAACATCAGGGACCCCCCGCTCCCGAGGACCGGAGCGCCCGTCGCGCCAGGGACCTCACCCCGCTCAGCGAGGTCCTCCGGTCCATCTTCGATGACCCCGGGCTCCCGTTCAACCCCGACGACCATCGCATCTGGGAGGTCTGGGACGACGTGGTGGGCCCGGGCATCGCGCAAAACGCCCGGCCCTCCTGGATCCGGGACGGACGGCTGAGGGTCCGGGTCTCCGGTCCGATCTGGCTCCAGGAGCTCGAGTACGCGGCCGAGACCATCCGCGACCGGCTGAACGAGGCCCTCGGCCGCCGGGCCGTCACCCGGATCGACTTCCGCCTGGGAGACCCCAAGGTGCCGGTGTGAATCGCCCCGAATGACTGCACTCAGGGCAGGGAGTGGTCCCCCTGGTCCAGGATCGGCGGGAGCACGGTCACGCCCGGCCGCCCTTCCCGTGCGGCCTCCACGAGCACGAGCCCGGCGGCGGCGTCGGCCTTCGGGTGGACGAGCTGCAGCCGCTTGGGCTCGAGCCCGAGCCCCCGCATGCGGGCCAGGAGGTCGGTGAGACGTTCCGCCGGGTAGATCAGGGACACCCGTCCCTTTCCCCGCAGGAGGAGCCGGGCGGACCGAAGGATGTCGTCCAGGGAGGCCAGGATCTCGTGGCGGGCGACGGCCCGCTCCCGGTCGGGGTTGATCCGGCCGCTCCGAGCCCTCCGGTAGGGCGGATTGCAGACCACCGCGTGGAAGCTCCCGTGCTCGAGGGGAGGCCGGCGGAGATCCCCCCGGACCACCGGCATCCGGTCGTGGAGCCCGTTGAGACGGGCGTTCCTGGAGGCCTGAAACGCCAGCGCCTCCTGGATCTCGAGCCCGACCACCCACGCGGCCCCTCTGGAGCGGAGCAGGAGGAGGGGAATGATGCCGCAGCCCGTGCCCAGGTCGACGACCCGATCGCCTTTCCTGATCGTCGCGAAGTCGGCCAGGAGCAGGGCGTCGATGGAGAAGCGATACCCGGCGCGGGACTGGATCACCTGCAGGCGCCCGTCCAGGAAGGGATCGACGCGTTCACCGGGGCCGCAGGGGCTGTGGGGTCTGGATGAGCTCACGGGGGTCCATCCGGTTGAACACGAGACCGCTGAGCACCTTGGGAAAGAAGTAGGTGGACTTCCTGGGCATCACCAGGCGGTTCGAGGCGACCTCCCGGACGTGCTCGATTCTCGTGGGGTTGAGGAAGAACCCCATCTCGCAGGCCCCCGAGGCCACCGAGCCGAGGGCCCGTCCCATGTCGCTTTCATAGCAGAACCGGTCCTCGTCGTCCAGGGCCTCCAGGGAGTAGCCGAGGGACCGCTGAAAAATCAGGCGCGAGAGGACCAGGACGTCCAGCTTCCGGAGGGAAGGATGCAGGTCCTCGCCCAGCTCCCGCTCCGCCCCGGGTCTCAACCGGAGGAGCAGGCCCTTTTCGTTCCCCCGGCGAAAGTGGGCGAACGCCACGGTGTCGCGGCCGGCCTTCTCGATCAGCTCCCGCATCGCGGAGGCGCGATCCGGGGCCTCCGAAAGCGTCCAGGGCAGGGGCGAGACCTCGAACCAGCGCTCCACGCCTTTGGGAAACCCCGTCTCCCGCTCGTCCCCGAGAAAGCGGATCAGCCGGTGGGAGGGAAGGACCGTGAGCCCCGGGGCGGCCATGTTGCTCAGGTACATCATGGTGAACTCGTGGGACCGATCGCTCGGCCGGTGCCCGTGCCTCGCCCGCATGAGATTCCTGTAGTTCCTGGCGGTCTCGTAGCGGTGGTGACCGTCGGCGATGAGCAGGGACCGCTCCCGCATGGCTTCGGCCGCCGCCGGAAAGACCGTCCGATCCCGGACCGCCCACACCCGGTGGGAGGTCCCGTCCGTGTACTCGAACGAGAGGTCCGGCGACCGTTCCAGGGACTCCCGGAAGGAGCCGAGGACGTCGTTCGACGGATCCTCGTACAAGGCGAAGACCTGGCTGAGCTGGGCGCCCGTGGCCCGCATCAGGCGAAGGCGATCGTCCTTGTGGGCGGAAAACGTCCTCTCGTGGGGGAGGATCACCGGCGACCCCTCGTCCTCGATTCGAACGAGCCCGATCACGCCCCAGCGCGTCTTCGAGCCCGATCCGTCCCCCGGATCGTAGGTCAGGGACGTCACATGGAAGGCGGGGGCGGGGGACCGCACCAGCAGATCGGCTGCGACCCAGCGCTTCAGGGTCTCGGCGGTCCGGGTGTAGCGGTTGTCCCAGTCGGAGTCGCCGGTCTTCTTTTTCCCCAGGATCAACCGGATCGCGTTGTAGGGGGATGCGGCGTAGAGGGCTTCCTGCTCCTCCGGGGAGATCACGTCGTAGGGAGGCGCCAGCAGGGAAGCCGGGTCCCCGAGGCGGTCGAAGTCGTAGGTCCATCCATGAAAGGGGGCGATTTCCGCCATGGTTCGTTCCTGCACCGATCGACGGACGGCCTCGCAGAAAACCCGCTCAGCCGCCGCTGGAGACGCCATGACCCTTTGAGACCGCAGTGGCGGATCTCGAGGCTCGGGGCCATTCGGGAGAATCGCTTTTCCTACCAGATCCATCGTGGATGTCAACCGATTTTGATTTCCTTGACGTGCTCCACTGAGCTCCTATAATGCCCCCTACGGCGTTACAGAAGGGGCCGGCCCGGCAGCCCCGCATCGCATTCCGAGCGAGCACCAGCCCGACCCTCGAGAGTCATCGGCCCGGGAAGGCCACCGCACCGCGAGGCGCCCATGCCTGCCAGCCCTCCGTCCGATCCCTCGCAGGAAGAGACCCCGGATCTGATCGTCCG
The DNA here is from genome assembly GCA_964443135.1 of uncultured Desulfobacterales bacterium. Taxonomy (GTDB): domain Bacteria; phylum Desulfobacterota; class DSM-4660; order Desulfatiglandales; family HGW-15; genus JAIPEI01. The sequence continues at coordinate 46,142 of CAYUBQ010000006.1, forward strand.
CGGCGGAATCGTCCTGACCATGGTCGAGGGCCGCGCGCCCGTGCGTAACGGCGTCGTGCGGATCGGCGGGGGTCGCATCCTCTCCGTGGACGACGACGCAGGAGACACCCTCGACCCCGGTGTGGAGGTCCTGGACGCAGGGAACGCCGTTGTCCTGCCCGGCCTCGTGAACACCCACGGGCACACCGCCATGACCCTTTTCAGGGGCTTTGCCGACGACCTCCCCCTGGCCGAATGGCTCTTCGACCGCATCTTCCCGGCCGAGGCCCGATTCCTCGACCCGGGAACGGTCTACTGGGGAACCCTGCTGGGATGCCTGGAGATGATCGCCTCGGGCACCACGTGCGTCGCCGACGGCTACTTTTTCCAGGACGCCGCCCTGGAGGCATTCGAACGGGCCGGTCTCCGCGCCCTGATCGCCCAGGGGGTGATCGACTTCCCGGCCCCGGGGGTCCCCCGTCCCGAGGACAACCTCACGGCGGGTCGCGCCTTCCTGGAGAGCTGGAACGGGTTCTCGGAGCGGATCAAACCCGGGCTGTTCTGCCACAGCCCCTCGACCTGCTCCGAGGCCACACTGCGAGGCGCCCTGGAGATCTCCCGCGAGTTCGGGGCGCCCCTCCAGACCCACCTCAGCGAGACCGCCGGGGAGGTGGAGGAGATCGTGAAGCGCACCGGCGAGAGACCGGTGCTCTACCTGGACCGCATCGGGGTCTTGACCCCCGGGCTGATCGCCGCCCACGCCGTCCACCTGGACGCGGAAGAGATCGCCCTCCTCGCGGAAAGACGCGTGTGCATCGCGCACGTGCCGGAGAGCAACATGAAGCTCGCCTCGGGAGCGGCGCCCGTCCACGGGTTTCTGGAGGCGGGGCTGCGCGTGGGGCTCGGCACGGACGGGTGCGCAAGCAACAACAACCTGGATCTCGTTCGGGAAATGGACACGGCGGCCAAGCTGAGCAAGGTCGTCGACGGGGACCCCACCCACCTCGGTGCGGAGGCGGTCCTGCGGATGGCCACCTCGGGGGGCGCCGGGGTGATGGGGCTCGAACGGGAGATCGGCACCCTGGAACCGGGGAAACGGGCCGATCTCATCGCCATCTGCCTGGATCGACCTCATCTGCAACCCCTGTACAACCCCGTCTCGACGATCGTTTACTCCGCCACCGGCGCCGATGTCCGCCACACCGTGGTGGACGGCAAGGTGCTCATGAAGGACCGGCGTTTCACCGGCCTCGATCCGGATGAAGTCATGGACCGCGTGGAGAGCATCGCCCGGACCATCGGGCGGGGATGAGTCGCAGGTCTGTCGGAACAGACCGACCGGCGGCTCGCCGATCGGGAACGGGAAAGGATTGCTTTCGGCGACGGGAGTTGTTATGAGGTCGTCCTTCTTGCCGAGGTGCGGGGAATGTGGCCGGCGGCGGGGGTCGGGGATTTCCGGAGCGGACATCAGCGGGAGGCCTTCGTCATTGCGGGCCTCAACCCGCCTTGGCCTCGAGTATCCGCCGCCCGAATATCCATGGGTGTGGCGTTTCCATCGGCGGGTGAGCGCTTTTTGCGAATCCGTCAAT
>CAYUBQ010000006.1:47809-82070 GCA_964443135.1 uncultured Desulfobacterales bacterium
CGGCGGGTGAGCGCTTTTTGCGAATCCGTCAATGAGGTTCTCCAATGAAGAGAAGCAGAAAGATCCTTGTGACCCTTTTCACCGTGATCATTCTCGCCGTTGTCGGCGTCTTTGCCTGGTTCTTCCTGCACGTGTTCGAGGGAGAGCCTCCCGAGGTGACGCTCGAGCCCCTGCCGGAGTATCTCTCCGAGGGTTCCCGCTTCACCCTGGAGGCCGGCGACGAGAAGGGAGGGCTGCGATCCCTCCGGGTCAGCATCGCACAGGCCGGACGCGAGGTCACCGTCGTCGAGAAGACCTTTCCCTACCAGGGGCTCTTCAACCGCGAAGGCGTCCACCGGCACGAGGCCGCCTTCGAGATCGACCCGCTCGTCCTCAACCTGGCCCAGGGAAGGGCGGAGCTCGAGGTGGAGCTGTTCGATTACTCCAGGCGCGGCGGAGGCGACGGCAATCGAACCCTGTTCACCCACAAGCTCACCGTGGACACCATTCCGCCGGCGATCCGGGCGCTGACCCGCCTCCACTACATCAATCAGGGCGGCAGCTGCCTCGTCGTCTATCAGACCTCCTCGGACACGGAGAAGAGCGGCGTCCTCGTGGACCGCAAGCTGTTCCCGGGCTTCCCTTCCAGCGGCGAGGACGCCTCGGGCAGTCATATCTGCTATTTCGCCGCTCCCCACGACCTGGACCCGAAAAGCCCGATCCTTCTCTGGGCGGAGGACCGCGCCGGAAACGAGACCCGCACCCCGTTCTACCACCGCATTCGGTCGAAGCGCTTTCGCGAGGACCGCATGAACATCACCGACGGGTTCCTCGACCGCATCCTCCCCTACTTTTCCTTCTTTCCGCTGGCCGGCAAGGAGACGCCGGTGGAGAGGTACATCGCCATCAACAACGAGCTCAGACGGCAGAACCACCTCACCCTGGAGGAGATCCAGGGCCGGTCCGTGCCGAACCGGCTGTGGGAAGGGCCCTGGATGAGGCTGCCCAACGCGGCGACCATGGCCCGTTTCGCGGACCACCGCGTCTACTACCATCACGGCGAGCCGATCGACGAAAAAGACCATCTGGGCATCGACCTCGCGTCGCTGGCCAACTCCCCCGTGCCCGCAGCCAACCACGGCCGGGTGGTGCTCGCCGAAAGGCTGGGCATCTACGGGAAGACCGTCGTCCTGGATCACGGACAGCGCCTGATGTCCCTGTACGGACACCTGAGCTCCATCCAGGTCTCCGAGGGACAGGAGGTCAAGCGGGGCGAGCAGCTCGGGACCACCGGCAGCACCGGTCTGGCCGGGGGAGACCATCTCCATTTCGGCGTCCTGGTCAGCGGGGTCCCGGTCAACCCCATCGAGTGGTGGGACCCCCACTGGATTCAAGACAACATATCCAAAAAATTGGCGATCCTGGAGAAGCCGTAATCGACCGGCCTGCGATCCCGGCCATTTCGGTTGACTGACCAAGGCCCACATGTTACTTAACTTATTAAGTCACATCAAAACCAGAGTGGCGAGCGGGCCCACCAGGAGGGAATGAGACCATGACGAGCGAGCATCGTCCACCTCCCTCCCCTCCGACGCCTGCCACCGACAAGCAGGTGGCGATTCGGGAGATCATCTTCCAGATCCGGCGCCTGATGCAGGCCGGGTCGCTCTACACCAAGGAGCTGAACAAGAAGTACCAGGTCAGCGCCGCCCAACTCAACTGCCTGATTGCACTGTATGAAAACGGCTCTCTATCCTCTTCCCAGATCGCCCGCCACATCTTCGTCAAGCCCAGCACGGTTACCGGAATCATCGACCGGCTCGAGCAGAAAGGCCTGGCCAGAAGGACGCGACAGTCCGCCGACCGCCGGGTCATCACCATCGAGCTCACCGAGCCCGGAGAGCGGCTGGCCGAGCATGCCCCACCGCCCATTCAGCAGAAGATCATGGACGGTCTGGCCGTGCTCTCCGCCGAGGAGACGGATACCATCCTCCTCGGACTGCGGAGGCTCACGCAGATGCTGGACGTCCAGGACCTCGAGGTCGAGTAATCCCTTGCCTACCGGCCACTGCGAACGCCCGCTCCCGCCGGGCATCTCCGGGACCAACCCGTTCCAGGCCTCCGTGCTTCGCAGGAGCCCCCACCTGCTTCCCGGAGAAAAAGCCCTTGACGGCACGCTCGAATCGAGATATAAGTTTTCAGTTAAAAAGATTTCTGCTGAGACCTTCATGGCAGTAAGGCCCGATGGCGCACGGCGGGGTCCACGGCTCCCGGACCGGCCGGAGCCTTTCGAACGCCGGCCCGGGAGCGGGGTCGGGAACCATCCGGTACCCGTTTTCTACTGACTCGAAAGCCCGTGCAGATGCGACCGTCCGCTCACGACCGGGCCGCCGCACGGGCAGCAAAAGGAGAAACCCATCGTGAATCAAGCACAGATCGAACAGTCCGAGGCCGTCTTCGGCAAGGAGACCGTGGAGATGCTTCTGCGGGTCCACAAGGATGCCCTGTGGATCCTGGAAAACGTGGGCGTGGGATGCAAGCAGCCGGAGATCCTGCGGGTGTTCCAGGAACAGGAGGCCGAGGGACTGGCCTACGTCTACGAGAACCGGATCTTCGTCACCAACGACCTGGTGGATAAGTGCCTCCAGACCGTCCCCAAGGCGGACGACTTCTTCGTCCCGAGGAACAGCTTCTTCATCGGCGGGACCGCCCCCTACGTCTACGACGACGAGGCCGGCGAAGGGGGCATCTTCCCGAAGCCGGAGCACGCGGCCAGGATCGCGCAGATCGCCGAGGCGAACGACATCGTCAGCGGCATGGGCCGGGGCATCAAGCTCAAGGACGAAGTGGAGCAGATGAACATCATGGTGGAGAACTGCAGCAAGCCCATGTACTTCGCCGTGACCTCGGACGAGTCCCTCCGGCGCGCCGTGGAGATCTACGAGAAGAAGAAGGACATCATGATCGTCTTCTGCCTGACCCGCTCCCCCCTGGAGGTGAACGAGAACTTCTCCGAGCACTTCTACAAGGTGGCCGAGGCGGGCCTGCCCGTGTTCGACTCGGCCATGCCCATGGCCGGGATCAGCGCCCCTTACTGCTTCAACGGCGTGCTGGCCATGACCCATGCGGAGGTCCTCTTCGGTCTCTGCACCACCCAGCTCGTGAACCCCGGCGTGACCTTCATCCACGCGGGGTTTCCGACCATCGCCGATCCGAGCATCGAGTACAACCCGAACTACGGCCTGGTCAGCCACTTTCTCCTGAACCTCTTCATGACCCACCTGAACATGATGCTGGACCTCCCCTCCTGCCAGAGCGCGGGGACCACCCACGAAGAGCACCCCACGGAGAGGGCCTACCGGGACTGCCGGAACGGCCAGGCCATGTGCAAGAAGTACGGGTTCCACATGATCCGGCACCCCTTCTCGTTCCTCCGCTACCTGATCGACTTCTCGTTCGAGAAGCTGGACAAGGGGATGCGCATCGCGGAAGAGGTCACCGCCGAAGACGCACCCGAGGTCGTCATGCCCGCTTACGACGAGCGCGGCATGGAGTCCATCAAGAACATCGGGCTCGGCATGTACATGGAGGACCCGCTCACCACGGCCAACCTGGGCAAGGTGTTCGTGGAGTAGAACCGGCCGCACGGAAGGTCGAGTGACCCGTCAAACGATCATTTTTCAGAAGGAGTGAACATCATGGCAAGCATCGCGGGAGTCATCTCCCAGCACGGACGCATGGAAGTGGACGCCACCAAGCAGTTGAGAAAGATGCTCCGTCTCACCAGGCACCGGGGACAGGACAACAGCATCGTGCGCACGCTTTTCGACGAACGGGGGGCCGTGGGCGCGAACGAGATCAACGTCACCCGCAGGAGGACCTACGCCACGTCGCTGGAGGAAAGGCCCTACGTCCTGTTCGACGGCGAGCTCTCCAACGAGCGGCCCGAGGGGGATAACGACATCGGCGTTCTCATGGATCTTTACGAGAAGTACGAGCAGGACTCCTTCTCCCGCCTCGACGGCATCTTCTCGCTGGCCATCGTGGAAAAGGACGAGGAGGTGATCCTGGCGAGGGATCACGTGGGATCCAGGCCCATCTTCTACGGCTGGGACAACCACACCTTCTACTTCAGCACGGAGATGAAGGGTCTCGTGGACCACGTCCAGTTCGACATCCAGGAGCTGCCGCCGGGCCACGTGTACAGCTCCAAGAAGGGGCTGCGGTACTTCGAGGCCTTTCAACCCCAGATCCCGGAGGTCGGCGACGATCTCCAGGAATGCGCCCGGAACCTGCGGGAGCTCATGATCGATGCGGTGCGCAACCGGGTGGACGGCGTGGGCGCCGTCTCCCTGAGCGGCGGACTGGACAGCTCCATCGTGGCGGCCGTCGCCAAGGAGTTCAACCCGAACCTCAAGCTGTTCACGGGCACCATCGAGAAGGCGCCGGGGCCGGACCTCGAGAACGCCAGGCTCATGGCCGACTTCCTGGGCCTGGAGCATTTCGTCTACGAGATCACGGACCGGGACATCGTGAACTTCATCCCCGACGCCGTCTGGTATCTGGAGAGCTTCGACGAGGACTGCATCAACGGGGTGATCTCCAACTACTACGTCTCCAAGATGGTCAAGGAGCACACCAACAGCGTGATGGTCGGGGAAGGCGCGGACGAGCTCTTCGGCGGCTACCGGATGGTCCTCAAGAACCCCAAGGTGAAGAGCGCCGAGCAGAGAGAGCGGCTCGCACGAAAGCTGGTGGAGATCGCCTACAACACGGCCCTCCGGCGGTTGGACCGGGCGTGGATGGCCAACGGCGTGGACTACCAGACGCCTTTCCTGGACTCCAAGGTCGTGGCGTTCAGCAAGAAGATCCCCATGGCCTGGAAGATCTACGGCGACAACCAGGTCGAGAAGTACGTGCTGAGGGAGGCCTTTCGCGACATGCTCCCCGAGCAGATCGCCAACCGGGAGAAGCTGCGCTTCTCCATGGGCGTCGGCATGGACGACATCATGGACGAGATCATCGCTTCCATCATCGACCCGGACGAGATCAAGAAGCGACCCAAGGCCGCCTACGGCATGCCGTTCGCATCCTTCAAGGAGCTCTACTACTACGACCTGTTCCTGCAGCAGTTCCCGCCGTCTTACGAGAAGCAGACGGTCCGGTGGGATCCGTTCAAGTAGACCCGGACGCAGGCTGGGGAGGGGCTCGCCCCCCCGAGACAGGATGGAGCCGCAAAAAGCCTCGAGCCTCGAGATCCGCCCTCGAAACGTCAACAGGTCATGGCGTTCCCGGCGGCGGGTGAGCGGGTCTTTGCGAATCCGTCAACCATCGATCGACAGAGAACGGAGGAAGCAGATCATGGCATTTCCGACCAAAGCGAACTACGTGGTCATCGGGGCCGGCATTCACGGCCTGAGCACCGCGTGGCATCTGGCCAAGGAGCTCAAGGCGAGAAAGGCCGGTTCCGGAGAGGACGTCCTGCTCCTGGACAAGACCGCCATCGGCGCGGGTGCATCGGGCATCGCGTGCGGCGTGATCCGAAACAACTACTTCCAGCCCGCCATGCGCGAGCTCATGGCCCACAGCGTGGGCGTCTGGGAGGAGGATCCCGAAGGATACGGGTACAATCCCCTGGGATACATGCAGATCTCCCCCGAATCCATGCACGCGGACGTGGCCACCATCTACGAGCAGCAGAAGGCCATCGGCTACCCGTCCGAGTTCATCGAGGGGGAGAAGGACTGCCTCGACTACATGCGGAAGAACGTCTTCCACGACTGGCAGGCCCGGAACATCACCTCCGTGCTCCACGAGAAGAAAGGCGGCTTCGCCTACAACATGCGCTCCCTCTACCGGCTGGCGGACAAGGCGGAGAGCGAGGGTGTGCGCATCATGACCGGGGTCCAGGTCACGGGGCTCCCCATGCGGGGGGACACGGTCACGGCCGTGGAGACCGACAAGGGCACCGTGGAGTGCGACTACGTCATCGCCGGCCCCGGCCCCTGGGCCAAGACCTTCTGGGACATGCTCGGGCTGCCCAACGAGATCGAGATCAAGGGCCGGGACGGGAAGATCCACAAGGACGTCCGGATGTGGACCTACTGGTGCCTGGTGGAAGGCACCCTGGGCGTGGAGCCCGACGTGGGCTACGACAACAACGGGAACCCGCCTCCGGTGATCCACGTGGACACCGACGCCCCGCTCTACTCCAGCGAGGACGGCTCCCTGATCACGGACAAGTTGTGGGGCATCTACTACAAGCCCGACCTGAACTTCGGCGGCATCCAGGGGGGGGCCGCCCCCTACATCGTGGAGGGCTACCCCCAGGTGGACCCCTACGGCATCGACTCGCCGGACTTCGTGGTGGGCCCGGAGTTCGTCCACATGTGGACGTCGGCCCTGGCCCACTGCCAGAAGCGCTACGAGGACAAATTCAAGCTCTACAAGAACATTCCTTCGGGCGGGCTGGGCTGCTTCACCCCGGACAACTTCCCCGTCTTCGACGCCCTGAAGGAGAACTGCTACCTCATGCTGGACTCGAACCACGGGTACAAGATGATCGGGGTGGGGGCGCTCGTGGCCAAGGAGGTGCTGAACGAGGAGCAGGAGCTGCTCGAGCCTTTCCGGTTCGACCGCTACAGGAAGGGAGAGCTGCACCCGGTCTCGCACAGCCCCTTCCCCTGGAGCTGAGGTCCGTCGGACCGGCTCGGCCGTCCTCCCACGCAGGACGCGGGGGAGGACGGCCGGCGGTCCGACGAACGGGAGGCCGGGGCCATGGAGCTGACGATTCTCGGTTCGGGCGGGTGCATGGTGATCCCCAAGCCCTGCTGCGGGTGCAGGGTCTGCGAGGAGGCCAGGAACCGGGGCGCGCCCTTTGCGAGAACGGGACCTTCGGCCTTTGTCCACGACATCCGCCTGCTGATCGACACCCCGGCGGAGGTCGCCCGACAGCTCAACCGGGAGCGCATCGGGGGCGTGGAGCACCTCCTCTTCACGCATCTGGATCCGGACCACGTGGAAGGGTTCCGGGTGGTCGAGCAGATCGCCCTCGACTTCCGCTCCTGGCGCGCCTATCCGGACAAACGCATCCGACTGCTCCTGCCGCACGCACTGGCCGAACGGATCCGGGAGATCCGCTCCGCTTACGGCCCCCTGGTCGACTTCTACGTCCGGCAGGGCTTCGTCGAGCTCGTCCCGTTCGGGGACTCGATCGTCGTTCGAGACGTCGCGATTCGAGCGATTCCCGTGGACCGGGGAGACCAGACGGCGTTTGTCCACGTTTTCGACGACGGCGAAAGGAAGCTGGTCTACGCCCCGTGCGACATCAAGCCGTTTCCCGAGCACCGGCGGGAGGTCCGCGATGCGGATCTCCTCGTCATCCAGCCGGGGATGTTCGAGTCGGGCCTGAAGCACGGGTTTCGATACCCGGAAGATCACGTCAGCCGAACCACCCTGTACACGTTCGACGAGACCCTGGCCCTCGCCCGAAGGATCCGGGCGCACCGCGTGATCTTCAGCCACCTCGAGGAGTACTGGAACCGGGGTCACGGGGACTACCTGGCCCTCGAGAAAGAGCTCGACAACGTGCGGTTCGCCTACGACGGCATGCGGGTTCGCGTCTGACGCAGGACCGCTTCACGATTTCCCCCGGCGCGGGGGCGCAACGAAACGCGAAGGAAGGAGAACCACCATGGAATCGACGGAAGCCATCACCGGCACGGGCGAAGAGAACCTCCCCCTGGAGGAGTCCGAGCTGATCGAGCGGATTCACCGGGACGCCCTCCGGGTGCTCGAGGAGGTGGGCGTGAGGTGCCCCTCCCCCGCCGTGCGGCGGATTTTCGAGGATACCGGCCTGGCGGCCTTTGACGAGAGCAGCGGCCACCTCCACGTCCTGACGCCCCTGGTCGAGCAGGCCCTGGGCACGACCCCGAAGCGGGACGCATACTGGATTCCGGAGAACTCCTTCGGCGTCGGGGGCACCTCTCCCTTCGTTTACGACGACCGGACCGGGGAGTTCATCGAGCCGACCGTCGATCACCTCGTCCACATCGCCAGGACCGTCAACCGGGCCGACGGCGTGAACTTCATGGCCCGCGGCGTCCTCCTGAAGAAGCAGGAGGTCAAGGTGATGGACACCATCATCGAGCACTGCGAAAAGCCCGTCTACGTGGCCGCCGTGACCGAGGAGGGCATCGCGCGCGCCAAGGAGATCCACGAGACCCGCGGGGGGATCACCATCCAGTTCTCCATCCTGAACAGCCCGCTCTCCCTCATCGAGAGCATGGTCGAGCCGTTCCTGGCCTGCATCCAGGCCGGGCTCCCCATCTACGTCTCCACCATGCCCATGGCCGGCCTGAGCGCCCCCTACTCCATGTCCGGCCTCCTGACCCTGACCCACGCCGAGGCCCTCTTCGGCATCACCCTGACCCAGCTGGTCAACCCGGGGCTCACCACGGTCCACGCCGGGCTGCCGTCCATCGCCAACATCCAGAGGAACTACGCCGTGGACCTGGGCCTCGTCTCCCACAACGCGGCCAACCTCCTGATGGAGAAGGTCAGCAAGAAGCTGGACATCCCCTCCATCCAGACCGCCTGCACCACCAGCCAGGAGCACCCCAACAAGAAAGCCGAGGAGGAGGCCGTGGCGGGATTCGCCATGATGAAGAAGCACGGCTTCCACCAGATGCGGCACGCCTTCGGGTTCCTCAAGGAGCTGGTGGCCTTCTCCATCGCCAAGCTCGAGCGTCACATCGAGCTGATGCAGGAGACCGGCCCGGAGCGGGCCCCGGACTACGACTTCCACGTGTTCGACCCGGAGGGCTTCGACGTGATCGCCCGCAACAAAAGCCAGGCCAACTACATGCGGGACGACCACACCCTGAAGAACACCGGGAAGGCGTTTCTGTACTGATGCCGTGAGGTCACCAATGGGGTCAGGTCTTGAATTTTGACATTTTTCCAATTCCGCGGACCGCGCCTGTTTCAGGGGCTCCGGGGGCGAGGCCTTCCTCCGCTCCCTCAGCTCCCGGCCTGGTCATTGCGGCGGTTACGACCGGGGGCATTCCTGCCCCCTCCGCGTTCCACGACCGCCTCCCACGCCGGACCGTCCAGGCAGGCCGCTCCCGTTCGAACCCTTCATCCCGATTCCATGCCCCTGCAGGCGGCCGGTGGCCGCGGTTTCCCCCGGACGGTACCGCCGCAATGACCAGGCCTCCCGCAATGTCCGCTCCGGAAGCCCTCACCCCCTCCGCCGACAACCTCGTAGACCCTAAGAATGCCTTACAGATACCAGCCTCCTGAAGAGACCGGAGAGGGTGCCCCGGTCCGCACCTGGAGCGGGGGCGCCGGGGGCTTCGCTCGAGGAGCGATGCACGGCGGCCAGGCCTGAACTCGGGCCGGCGGTCCCTGACGTCCCGGACCTGCATGCGAGGCGATCCCCGGAGCCGACGCGATCCGAATTCCCGAAGGGTGCAGAACGCTCCCGAACGCCGACGATCTCCGATCGGGGCGACCCATGAAGACGCCACGGTACGCTCAGAGCGACGGCGAGGGAAGGCCCCGGCGACCCCGCGGACGGCGCCTATTCCTGATGGCGCCGGGGCGGTTCCCGGCTTGACATCTCGAAACGCTTCCATCAGATTGGACCGGTCTCCGGCCGGCAGGCGCCGGAACGAGGCATGGAGGGAGCACCAGCATGTGCGGGATCGTGGCGTACTTCGGGGACGCGGGGAACAACCTCACCCGCGTCCTCACGGGAATGTCGGCCATCACCTACCGGGCGCCCGACAGCACGGGCGTGGGATTCCTCGGAGACGACACCGAGTCGTTCCGGGCCCGCAAGGCGCTGGGATCCGTCGCCCCCCTGGTCGAAACCCTCCTCGACAACCCCGCCTACCCGAACACCTCCGAGTGGCTCCACACCGTGCTCAAGGATCCGAAGGAGTCCACGCTGGACGCCCAGAGGCGGCTTCTCCGGTTCGAATCCCTTTCCACGGAGCTCCTGGACGCCCTGGACCGCGGCGAGGCGCCCTACGCCTCTTTCGAGGATCTGGTCGACCCCGAGCGCCCCTTGATCATGGGGCCGGGCCGCCCCGGCCGGCCGGACCCGCTGCCCGAGATCCGCATTCGCTCCCGAAAGCACTTCCAGCGCACCATTCAAGAGCTCACCTGTACCTACGACCTGTCCCCGGCGGTGGTCCGCACCCTGATACACCGGACCCTCTCCGAGGCCCTGCACCGCGACTTCGATGCAGGCTCCCTGCCGGCCAGGCCCTTGGAGGTCCTGAACGCGTTCGACCGGCTGTTCGACACCGCCTCCCGGGAGGAGCGCTCTCCCCGCCCCCAGCGCATCTACGGCGGCACGCAGCCGGACGCCCCTTACGCGGAAAGGTACCTGTGGCAATACCTGGTCCGCTCACCGGTTCGAGTTCCCGCAGACTTCGACCGGGACGGCGTCCGATGCCTCTTCCGGCTCCTCGACGCGTCCCTGTTGAGCCGGTCGTCCGCCGAGCCGGGTCTCGTGGAGGCCGTGCAGGAGACCTTCGAGAGGCAGTGGCCGGAAGCCCGTGGCTTCCGGGAGTCCGGCGGATGGCGGTCCCTGTACTGGACGGAGAAGAGCGTCAACGTGTTCGGCAGGGCCGCGTCGGCCGTCCTGGCCCACCTGCAGCGGAACGAGATCCTGCCCGTCCCGGCCCTTTCGGAAGAGGACGCGGGCAACGACCTCGAGCCGCGGGGGGACGGCCGGACCGACCCGTTCACCCTTCGCGCCCTCGCATCCCCGGTCCTCAGCCAGGGGAGATGGGCCCTCCAGTCCCCTGTCACGCTCAAGAACGCCCACCCCTTCTTCGACCATCTGAAGCAGCGCATCATCGTCCTCAACGGGCAGTTCAGCGGGGACGTGGAGGAGCAGCTCCAGCGGTTCCTCGAGAGCGTGGCCGGGTACGGTTTCCGGAGCCGAAACTCCTCCGAGTACTTCGCCCTCCTGTGGGGATACTACTTCGACGTGTTCCGGGGCGAGCAGGGACGCTACGAGGCGATCCGTGCCCAGATCGACCAGCACCTCGAAGCCTTCGGCGTCGGAAGCCGGTCCATCGACTACCAGATCTACCAGCGCCTGCACGGAAAATCCCCGGCCGAGCTCGACGCGGTCGCCTTCGTGGAGGCCGCCCGGTGCATGGCCCGTGACGGGGGCCAGATCGCGGTCTCCGGAATGAGCCTGTTCAGCCCCCGCACCCTCTACGTGGCGAGCCACAACCGGCCGGTGTTCATCGTCCGCCGGGCGGGCACCCAGGACATCATGGCGGTCTCCGACGTCAACGCCGCCATGGGCCTTTTTCCCCAGGAAACCATCCACGAGAAGGCCCTGGAGCTCTACCGGATGCAGAAGAGGCACCAGTCCGAGACCGCCGGCCTTCGATCCGGAAGGGCGGCCCGGGAAGAGATCACGGCCGCCAAAAAGCGCCAGGAACAGGACGAAGAGCGGGTCCTCGAAACCTTCTCCGTCAAGGTGTACCCCCTGGAGGGCGAGGAGGCCTTTGCCCGCATCCAGACCACCCCGACATTCTCCGGTCCGGCGAGGACCGTGACCATCACGGACTTCGAGGGCGCGCCTCTTCCCTCGGTGGAACCGTTCCAGACGCGGCTGACCCCGCTCCAGACGGGGAAGGACATCCACCGCTCCTTTTACGAGAGCCATCTCCTGGAGACGCCGGAACGGTTCGAAAACACCCTCCAGTTTCACGCCTCGGAAGACGGGGAAGCCCCCCCCCGGTTCCATCTCAGGGAGAGCCTGCTGAGGCGCCGCTTCGGGCGAAACATCGGCTCCCTGGGGCGCATCGTCCTCCTGGGCATGGGGAGCGCGCATCACGCGGGCATCATGGTGAGAAGGGTGCTCCAGCGGGCCCTGCCCGGAATCGACGTCGTGTCCCTGAGACCCGTCGAGGTGGAGGATTTGAAACGGGCGATCATCCCGGAGAAGGATCTGGTGATCCTGTTGAGCTGGTCCGGGACCACGGCGGACATGGTCCGGGCCGCCAACGAGCTCCTGGCCGTGAAGGCGGCCTGCATCGGGGTGACGGAGAAGGTGTTCTCCGACGTGGGGCTGATCACCTCGCGCAGCGTGGGCGTCATCCCCGTCCTGAGCGGTGAGGAGGTCACCGTGCCGGGGCTCAAGAGCATTCTCTGCATGATGTTCAGCCTGTCGCTCTTCGCGGTCTGGCTCTCCTCCCGGGCCAGGCCGGGTACGGAGACCGCCCCCCTCATGGAAGGTCTCCAGGGGCTTCCCGAAACGCTCTCCGACGTGCTGGACGACAAAGCCCTCTCCGCGTTCTGCCGGGATCTCGCCTCGAAAAGCGCTCTCAGCCGGTGCGCCATGGTCATCGACGCCCTCTACTCCACGGGCGCCGGCCGCGAGGCCGCATTCAAGCTGGAGGAGACGAGCTGGAACGCCATCGGCCGATCACTGGACTACCGGGAGGCCCTCGAGGGCCTGCCGGCCCACGCCCCCTCCCGGGATCTCGTGCTCCTGAACGCGACGAACCAGGCCCGCATCCTGGAGGCCCTCGGCGTCATGAGGAAGCTGGCCGGGGAAGGCACGTCCTTTGCCGCGGTGGGGTTTGCGGGACGGCACCAGGCGGAGATGGAGAAGGCCGCCGACGGCCGCTTCGCAGCGCTCCCCAAGGTCATGGACGAGCTCCAGCCCTTCGTGGATCTCATGTTCTACTACCGGTTCGCCTTCCACTACGGCCTTGCGCACGGCCGGACCTCCGAGGACTTCCCGCGCAACCGGGCCAAGTCCGTGACCGCCGGCCGGTCCACGGGTCGAGACGGCCTCACCCCCGCGGCCGAGATCCTGGAGATGGAGGCGTGGGGGACCGGCGGGGCCGGACACGCGGAAGCGCTCCCGTCCCTCCACGACGAGAGCCGCTGGGAACGGGCAACGCCCGGAACGGAAGAGAAAAGCTTCTACGCCGGTATGCGAAGGCTGGCCCTCGCCGTGCTCGGGGAAGAAGGTCCGGAGGCCTTGCTTCGTGCTTCCCGCTCCCGTCCCGCCAGGCTCTCCAAGGCGCTGTTCGAGCAAGTGCCCGACGAGGGCGAGATGATCCTGGTGCCCATGGACAGGGCCGCACACAGCACGGCCCGCACCCTCGCCCTCCACTGGGGCCGACTTCTCGGTTGCAGCATCCGCGTGGCCACACCCGAGGACGTCCTGGCCCACTCGCCCCAGGACGTGGTCTCCTTCTTCCTGGCGACCCGAGCACCGGCGCACCGGGCCCTTTCGGCCACGCTCGAGAACGGGTCCTGCCCCTGCTTCTACTGCGGTCCCGAGCCCTCCAAGGACGTGGCCGCCGCCCTGGACGCGTCCCTGGGGCACTGCGTGCTTCCCGAGGACCTGAGCCCCTGCGCCGAGGAAGCCCTCTACGCCGGGCTCTTCCTTCTGTTCATCGACGCCTGGAAGCGGGTGAACCCGGCCAGAAGCGCGACCGCGCTCCAGGGCTTTCGCCAGTGCGCACCTGCGATCCAGGCGGTTCTGAACAGCCGGTCCCTGATGGAGTCCGTCACCGAGGCCGTGAACGACAACCGGCACTACAACACGGCGTTCTTCATCGGACAGGCGGGAGGGACGGGCACCGCCTGGGTGCGCCGCTTCGACGAGGTCTCCTCCCTCGCCATGGAGTCCTACCTGTTCGGGGAGAGCGTCCACGGTCCCCTGGTGACCGTGGACTCCCGCGTGGAGGAGAAGTTCGTCCGCATCGAGACCCGCTCCAGAATGGAGTCGATCCACGGGGAGGATCGGGTGTCCGCCTGGGAGTCCCTCTGCCTGAGGGACCGGTCGATCGACGAGTTCCTCGCCGACCCGCCGCGCAACGTTCCCGTCTATCCGCGGA
This sequence comes from uncultured Desulfobacterales bacterium, assembly GCA_964443135.1. Taxonomy (GTDB): domain Bacteria; phylum Desulfobacterota; class DSM-4660; order Desulfatiglandales; family HGW-15; genus JAIPEI01. The sequence continues at coordinate 61,678 of CAYUBQ010000006.1, forward strand.
GCCCCTTTTATGCCGGGGGCAGCTGGTACCTCCCGGTCCTCCGGCCGGACTACGATCCGGAAGACGACAACCTGATCCTGATGGACGCCACGAGCGATCGTTTCCTCGGACAGATCCTGGACGAGATGGCGACCTACGGATGCCGTTACGCCAGGGTGGTTCTGATCACCCAGGAGGCGCTCGAGGATAAACCGGAGCGGAGAACCCTCCACCGTTACCCCATCGGCCACGCACTTCGACTGCCCGCCCTCTACCGGGACGGCAGGAAACGCCCCATCCCGGACCTCGCGCTTCCGCTGGTGTTGAACCTTCTCAGTATGGCCATGGCTTCCGAGGCCGGACGGGGCAAGGGGAGGAGACCATGAACGTCACGGTGTACCAGACCAACCCGAAGCTGCTCGACCTGAACCACAACCTCGAGGACGTGCTCGGAAAAATCGAGGAGGCCCGGGGGGACGGAGTCGACCTGATCGTCTTTCCGGAGCTGGCCCTGACCGGCTACTTCGTGGGTCACCGCTATCACGAGGCGGCCCTTCGCCTCGACTCCGAAGAGATCCGCGCCGTCGCCTCCTCCACCAGGGGGACGGCGGCCGTGGTCGGGTTCATCGAAGAGTCCCCGTCCATGAACTTCTACAACTCCGCGCTCGTGGCCGTGGACGGGCGGATTCTCTTCGCCTATCGGAAGTTGAACCTCCCCAACTACGGCGTGTTCGAAGAGCGCAAGTTCTTTTCCCCCGGGAAGCAGGTTCCCGTGTTCAAGCTGAAGGAGTTCACCGTGTCCGTCCTGATCTGCAACGACCTGTGGCACCCCTCCCTCCCCTACCTCGGGGTCTGTCAGAAGGCGGACATCTTCGTGACGGTCTTCAACTCCTCTCAGGGGTCCATGGGGACCGAGTTCTCCAACATCGAGAGCTGGGGGATCATCAACAAGTTCTACTCGAGGATCTTCGGCATCTACAACGTCTGTGCGAATCGGGTCGGTGAGGAACGTCACGAGGATCGCAGGCGTTTCCCGGGCGGGCCCCACGGTCCGGAATCCACCCCCCCTTGCGTCGACGAAAACCCGCCTTACCGGTTCTGGGGGGGCAGCGAGATCGTCAACCCCTTCGGCCAGCCCATCGTGCGAGCGGCCCTCTACGAGGAGGACAGGATCTCGGCGCAGCTCTCCAGGGACCTTCTTCGCAGGAAGAAGATCCTTCTCCCCTACCTGAGGAACGACGACCCCTACTTCACCCATCGGGAGCTTCAGCGCATCCTCCACGGGTAGCAGCGTGCGCCCGATCGCGACCTCCCCTCGCCGATCGACCGTCCCGGATCGACCGGACGGTCAAACGGGGGGGGGCGCGATGTGTCCCCGTCATCACAACGGACGCATCATCGGGATCGTCTACCCGTCGGACGTGTTCCCCCGCCTGTGCAAGACGTGGCTCGAAGAGGACGCCGCCGGCTGAACCGGTCCGGGGTGCTCGCCCCGCCGGACCGGCAGCCGGGGACGCCGCGCCTGTTCACGGCTCCACGACCCCCTCCCTGAGGGCCATGGGGGAAGGCACGGGAATGGGCGAGCACCGGTCCTTTACCGGGTTGTACATCAGCCGGTAGGACATGCCCCGGTTCCCCTCCTCGTCCATCCGATCCCAGCCCCGGACATAGTAGGGGCAGGCGTCGTTGAAGCAGATGAACATGTGGTCGTTGTCCCACGTCTGGCAAAAGGGGTTGTCCGGGACCGTCCACTTCCGGAGCGGGTCGCCGCAGTAGGGACAGGCCAGGGTGTCCTTGATGCACGCCTGCTTCCGTGCGATCTCCTCGGGAACCGCTTTCTCTCCGTACGGAAGCGGACGCACGCGGGGAAGAGGGATCCCGGATCCGGCCCCTTCCTTCCTGGAGTACACCGCAAAGACCGGGTCGCTCTCGAGCGCCGTGCCGGCGTACCTGTCGCCCTCGGGCCTCGGCCTGCCCTTGGAGACGAACTCCCGCGCCCCTTCGAATCCTCCTGCGGCCTGGAGGAACTCGTGCACCAGGATGAGCCGCCCGCCTTCGTCCGCGTCTCTCCAGACCTTGACCGCCTTCTCGGGGAACATCCGGTTCGAGAACACGACCAGGAAGAGCCCGCCGGGTTTCAGGACCCTCCGGACCTCCTCGAACACCTCCACGGGTCGGGTCATGTAGTCCACGGACACGGTGTTGATCACCGCATCGAAGGTCCCTTCCGGGAACGGAAGAAGGGGCTCCCGATTCAGGTCGTGAATCACCGTCTCGGTCAACGAAGGGTTGGCCTCCAGCTCGTTCCGGTTGAGGCCGAGCCCCACCACGCGGGAGGGACGGACCCCGGAGGGAATGTGTGAATCCCAGCCGGCCATCAGGTCCAGGATCACCGGCTTCTCGACCGTGATCAAGGAACCGATCACGTGCTCCACGGTGGCGAGCGCGGTCCGGTCCAGGTGGCTCACGAACCGGTCGGTTTCGTAGAAATGGGTGTCCTCGCTCTCGTCCAGCCTCGAAAAGGCCTCGGCCGATCGAATCGGGCTGTCCGGATGGACGGTCCTTCCGCAATGCGGTTGTTCCAGGGTCATGATCACACCTCCAAACGAAAAAAGCCGGGGTTTGCATGCTTCGTCAGCAGCATCAACCCGGCTCGTGGCCCCGACTTTCGGGCGGGTTAACGAACGTGTTGTTTCCCTTGTTCCTTTGTGTCCAAGGTAATCACAGCCGGAGTCGTGTCAAGGGTCGATCCGCGGAAGCGGCGGACCGGCTTTTGATTGATCCCCGCCGACCGCCCGGGGTATAAATGAGGGACCCGGTTTCCGAAGTGAGGGGCCGGCTCTGCGCCGCGGCGGTCCCCGACGGCCAGGGGCTCGAAGCCCGGCGCCCGAGGTCTGACGCAGATCTCGAGGCTAAAACCTTTTGCGACTCCATCGGGTCTCGAATGCCTTCATCCATCGTCCTGGTCACGGGTGCAACGGGGTACGTGGGGGGGCGGCTGGTTCCTCACCTGCTCCGGAAAGGACACCCCGTGCGGGCCGCGGGCCGGTCCCTTGCCAAGCTCGCCTCCCGGCCCTGGTCCGGCTGGGAAGGCGCGGAGACGGTCCAGGCCGACGTCCTCGACCGCTCCTCGCTCGATCGCGCCGTCGAAGGATGCCGTGCGGTTTACTACCTGGTTCATTCCATGAACCCGGGAACCCGGGACTTCGCCGAGACGGACCGCCTCGCCGCCGAGAACATGGCCCGGGCTGCGGCCGAGGGCGGGGTCCGACGGATCGTCTACCTGGGCGGACTCGGCGAGGAAGGCCCGGACCTGAGCGAGCATCTGCGCTCCCGCAGGGAGGTGGGGGAGATCCTGGCCTCGGGACCGGTACCCGTCACCTTTCTCCGCGCGGCCGTGATCCTGGGCTCCGGAAGCGCGTCCTTCGAGATCCTCCGCTACCTGGTGGAGCGGCTGCCGGTCATGATCACCCCCCGATGGGTGGACACGCCGTGTCAACCCATCGGGATCCGAAACGTCATCGGTTACCTGGCCGGCTGTCTGGAGAACGAGGAGACCGCAGGCGGGACCTTCGACATCGGCGGGCCCGACGTCCTCACCTACAGACGGCTCATGGAGATCTACGCCGAGGAGGCCGGGCTTCCCCGCCGCCTGGTCGTCCCGGTTCCCCTGCTCACCCCGAGGTTGAGCTCCTACTGGATCCATCTGGTCACACCGGTCCCGTCCTCCCTCGCGCGGCCCCTGGTGGAGGGGCTGCGCACGCCGGTCCTCTGCCGGGACCATCGCATTCGGGACCTGATCCCCCAGGACCTCTTGAGCTGCCGGCGCGCCATCGCCAAGGCCCTGGCAAAGGCCAGGAAGGATCGGGTGGACACCTGCTGGTCGGACGCCGGCACCCTTCGGGCCCCGGAATGGATCCAGTGCGGCGATCCCGCATATGCCGGGGGCACGGTCCTGGAGTGCGCTTACAGGGTGGAGCTGTCGGGATCGCCCGCCGATGTGTGGCCGTCGGTGGAACGAATCGGCGGTCGCTCGGGGTGGTACTTCGCGGACTTCCTCTGGCGACTGCGCGGCGCACTGGACCGAGTTTTCGGCGGCATCGGCCACATCCGGGGGAGGCGTCGCGCCACCCGGCTCTCCGCCGGCGACGCACTGGATTTCTGGCGCGTTCTCGAGGTCTGTGCGCCTCGTCGGCTGGTTCTCCTGGCCGAGATGAAGATGCCCGGGGAAGCGGTCCTGGAGTTCCGGCTTGACGAGCCGGCTGCGGGACGAACCGTGCTGACCCAGCGGGCCCGGTTCCGTCCCAGGGGGCTCCTCGGTCTGGCCTACTGGTATGCGCTCGTCCCCGTGCACGAGTGGCTCTACCGCGGCATGCTGAGGAAGATCGCCGCCTCCGTGCGCGGGCCGGTGATCGCGGGACCCGAACGAATTGCCCCGGGCCCCGGGCCCGTGTGCGGGGACGGATGAGTCGGTTCACGAGGAACGACAAAGGAGGTCGACATGGCGGAGCGGAACGTGGATCTGAAAAGCCGCTTCGCCTGCCTGTTTCGCGAGGAGTCGCCCGGGTACCGCGGCGAAGGTTTGACGCATTCGCAAAAACCCGCTCACGCGCCGCGGGTAGCGCCATAACCTGTTGAAATGACAAGGGCAGATCTCAAGGCTTCAGGCTTTTTGCGGCGCCATCAAGGTTTCAGGCCGTCTCCCCTCTAGCCAATAGTCGCCGCATCCGGCCGGGGATGTCCCACGCCTTCATCAGCCTTGCGGTGGCGGCGGGGACCAGAGGCTCCCAGGGGCCGCCCTCGGCCATTCGAGTGCGGACGTCCGCGGCGCTGATCCCTTTCTCGTCGGGGCCTCGCTCCCAGAGGAGCTCGACCCGCAGCCCCAGCTCCCGGAAACGGTCCTGCTTCCTGCGACCCCACTCGTCGTAGATGGTGACGAAAAACGTCGCATCGGAAGGAACGTAACAGCTGTACAGGTTCGGGAAGTTGATGGGAAAAGGAACGATGGAGAAGGCCTCCGGACCCACGCCCGCTTCCCGGAGAACGTCCCGGATCATGACCTGGCGCTCGAAGTAGGTGAGGGGATTCGCCTCGGAAAGACTCCGATCCGGATCGGCCGGATCCTCGGCGGTGAGCACGGGAGCCGGGTTGGTGATCCCGACGACCAGGTGGCGGCAGCGATCCTTTCCCGCCATGAGGTAGACGAGGCGATCGAGGTGAAGCACCTGGAACCGTCCGTGTATGACGCCGGTCTCAACCATCGGACCTGCCCGGGTTCCCGCTCCCTTCATCGGGATGCGGGTGCAGCGCCCTTTTCAGGGCGACCCCGATGCTCTCCAGCGTGTAGGGCTTTTTCACGTACTCGCCGGCGCCGAGCTTCTGGGCCTCCCGCACCCGCTCGTTCTCGGCGAACCCGCTGGCGATCACCGCCTTCTGTCCCGGATGAAGCCGGCGGATCGCGCGGTAGGTGTCCAGCCCGTCCATGCCGGGATCCATGATCATGTCCAGCACCAGGACGTCCGCGCGGTTCTCCCGCATGTAGGCCACGGCGTCCTCTCCGCTCGAGGCGGTCACCGCCTCGTAATTGAGCCTCTGGAGCATGCGGGTGGAGATCTCCCGCTGCTCCTCGACGTCGTCCACCACGAGCACGACCTGACCGTCTCCCATGAAATCCTGCATGGGCAGGCGAACCCGCGGGTTCACCACGGTCTCCCTGGTGATGGGGAAGTACAGCTCGAAGGTCGTTCCTCTCCCCTCGCTGCTGGTCAGGTCGATGTACCCGCGGTGGTCCTGCACCGTGCCCCAGACCACGGCCATTCCCAGTCCGGTTCCACTCCGTCCCATGACCTTCTTGGTGTAGAACGGCTCGAAGATGCGATCGAGATCCTCCCCGGCGATTCCCGCGCCGTCATCGGCCACCCCCAGCACCACGTACTCCCCCTCGCGTACGTTCTGATACCCTCTGATGGGCCGGTCGACATAGCGGTTCACCGTGGAGATCCGGACGCTCCCTCCCTCGGGCTGCGCCTCCGCCGCGTTCGAGACCAGGTTCATCAGGGTCTTCCGGAGGTGGACCGGCGATCCCTGCACGTTCAGCAGATCCGGACACAGGTCCGTTTCGATCCGAACCCCCGAGTGATAGGTGGCCAGCTTGGCATACTCGGGCGAGGCCAGGTAGTCGGCGACCACGTCGTTCAGGTTCAGCACCTCGGTGCTCGTGACCGCCCTTCGAGCGAGCGTCAGGAGGTCTTGAACGATGGCCGCCGCCTTTTGACCCGAGCTCTGGATCGTGAGAATGGGCTTCCGGAGCGGGCTCCTTTCAGGCAGCTCGAGAAGGAGGAGATCGGGATAGCTGACGATGCCGGAGAGGACGTTGTTCAGGTCGTGGGCCACCCCGCCCGCCAGGAGCCCCAACGCCTCCATCTTCCGGGACCTGGCCAGCTTCTCCTCCAGGTCCCGCTTGTCCTGCTCCGCCTGCCTCCTCTCGTTGATCTCCTGCTGGAGCTGCTCGTTGCTCGAGAGGAGCTCGGCCGTCCGCGCCTCCACCATGTCCTCGAGCCGCGTGTTCAACGTCTCCAGCTCGCGGTTGGACTCCTCCAACCGGAATGCGTAGGCGTCTTTGGCCTGGATGGCGTTCGTGAGCGCGATGTGCTGCTCCTTCAGGCGTGTGGACATGCCGTTGAAATCGGCGGCCATTTCCCCGATTTCGTCGCTCCTGGGCAGCTCCACCTGCTCGCCCAGATGCCCCCCGTGCACCTTTCGTATGGCGTCCCGCAGGAGGGAGGCCGGCTTGATCACGGACCGGGACAGAAAGACGTTCATGAAGAGGGAGGTGATGACGAGGGTGCTGATCAGCAGGCCGACGAAAAAAGCGAGGGTCGCCATGCTCTCCCGTTCCATGTCGGCCAGGCTGTAGTGCATGCGCAGGTAGCCGATCTTCTCGCCGATGACCTGGATCAGGGTGGTGTACTCGACGTATGAGCCTCCCTTCCCGTTTCTCTTCTCGAAGACGGGGCCCTGGTGGACCGCGCTTCTCTGTTGCGGGACCAGGGGTCCCGGGGTGGAGCGCTCCGTGGAGAGGACCGGGTCGCCCTTCAGATCGTAGACGGTCAGGATGGCGATTCCCTTGACCCTCTGCATCTCCTCCAGGGTGCGCCCCAGGGCAAGACGCTGGTCGGCGAACACCTCGTTGGCGAGCTCGTCCCGCTTCTGCTGGAACACCGTGTCCAGGAGCACCTCGATCTCCTCGAGGCGGGCGTTTCGCCGGTTCATCTCGAAGGGATAGAGCAAGGCCCAGAAAATCACGACGATGATCGCACAGGTGACGAAGATCGCCGCATTGATCTTGAATCGAAGGCTTTTGTTCAGCATGTTTCCGTGGTTGCCGCCCCCATTCGTTTGTCGTGTATCTCGCGTCCCGACCGGGGGTCCCCGGTCCGGGGATCACTCGGTGTCCGGATTTCGCGTGATGCCGGAGGCGTGGTCTCGAGGTGCAACGGAACGAACGAGGACGCTTTGACCCTCCTCGAATCGGAGGATGCTCGCCTCTTTGCTCCTGGGGTCCCCGCTCTCGCCGAACTCGATGGTCCCGGACGCTCCCTGGAACCTCTGCGTGCGATAGAGGGCCTCCAGCACGCGCTCGCTTTCCACGCTGCCGGCGCGCCGGACGGCGTCCGCGAAAAGCAGGACCGCGTCATAGGTGAGCGGAATGCGCATGTCCGTGATTCGATCCACCCCGAATCGCTCCCGATACAGCCGCTTCAGGACCCGGTTGTTCTCGAAGGGGAGGTCCGGGTGGTAGTGGGTTGTGTAGTAGGCTCCCACCACGGCGTCGCCGCCGTATGTCCTCATCTTCTCTCCCCACCCGTCTCCCCCCAGAAACGTCGTCCGGATCCCCATCTTCGCGGCCTGCTGGACCAGCAGGCCGCTGTCCCTAGCGTACCCGGGAATGTAGACCACGTCGGGCTCCCGATCGCGCACCCGTCGCAGCAGTTCTTCGAAGTTCACCGCCTTGCCCGCGTAGGCGCCTTCCCAGGCCACGGTCCCTCCGGCCTCCTCGAACGCTCCTCTGAACATGTCGGCCAGGGTGAGGGAGTAGGCCTCGTTGATGTTCTCGAGGGCCACCGCGGTGCGCGCTCCCAGCTCTTCGTACGCGAACCGGGCCATGACGCGGCCCTGAAAGGCGTCGCTCATGCATGCACGGAAGATGCAGTCCCCGACCCGGGTGATCTCCGGCTTCGTGGCCGTGGGCGTAATCATGGGGATGCGCGCCTCCTGCAGGACGGGAGCGGCCGACAGGGCGTGCGAGCTCCAGAGCGGTCCGATCACGCCGGCCACACGGGATGCCACCGCCTGATCCGCCGCATTCTTCGATCCCAGCGGCATGCTGCGGTTGTCGATCGCCAGCAGCTCCAGGGGACGTCCCAGAACGCCCCCTGCGCGGTTGGTCTCGTCCACGGCCAGCCGGGCCGCCCGTAGGGCGGGCCGGTTGTCCTCCGATGCGATGCCCGTCTGCGCGAGAACGAGGGCGATGCGTACGGGTTCCCCGGCACGGGCCCGGGTCAACGGGAACGCCGCCACCGCCGCGGCGAACCCCAAGAGCACCAGGAGAACCGCGGATCCTCTGCATAGGCTGTTCATGAAATCCGGCTCCACCTCCACCGTAACGGCTCCAAGGGGTCGACGGCCGTCACTCCCCGAGGTTCGGGGTCACTGTCTCGAGATAGCGCGTCGAGCCGTTCGAGATCTCCATGATCACCGCCCCCTTGAGCGGGTCGCCGTGCTCGTTGAAGCTGATCGAACCGGTCACCCCCTCGAACCCCCGGGTCTCCGCCAGGGCCCGGCGCAGCGCCTTCCCCTCCGTCGAGCCCGCCCGCTCCAGTGCGTCGGCGATCAGGAGGACGGCGTCATAGGCCAGGGCTTTCGACGCGTTCACCCGGGGGGGGCGGGGTCCCGCTGATTTCCGTGCCAGCTCGACAAACCCCCGGGAGTTCTCCGTGTCCGCGTCCTCGTCCCAGTGGGTGCAGTAGAACCCGTTTTCCAGAAACCGCCCCCCCCGCTCCATGAAGCTGTCCCCCACCCAGCCGTCCCCTCCGAGAAAGACCGTCGAAATTCCCGCTTGATGGGTTTCACGAATGATGGCCCCGCTCTCGTCGTGCCCCGGAAGGAAGACGATGTCCGGGCCGGGACGGCGGATCTGCCCTGCCACCCCGCGGAAGTTTTCCTGGGAATGCTTGTAGTCGAGCTGCATGTACACACGGCCGCCGCCCTCCTCGAAGTTCCTGCGGAACTCCCGGGCCAGGCCGATGCTGTAGTCGCTGGCCAGGTCCTTGATGATCACCGCCTCCCGTGCGCCCAGGTGCTCCAGGGCGAACCGGGCCATGACCCGCCCCTGGAAAGGATCCGTGAAGCAGACGCGAAAAACGTAGTCGCCGATCCGGCTGACGTCGGGATGGGTGGACATGTTGGTGACCATGGGCACGGCGTGCTCCTGCGCGACCCGGGCGACCGCCAGGGAGTGGGAGCTCCAGGCTGAGCCGAGGATGGCCGCGACCCCCCGCCCGACCGCCCGGTCCGCGGCGACCTTGGACCCGATGGGCGTGCTCAGGTTGTCGATCTCCACCAGGACGAGCGGACGCCCCAGAACGCCCCCCCTGCGATTCACCTCTCGAACGGCGAGCCGGGCCCCGTCGAGAGACGGGGCGTTGGACGGAGCGGCCGGCCCGGTGACGGCGAAGATCGCGGCGATGCGAATGGGCTCGGCGGCCGAAGCGCCGGAGCCGGCCATGGAGCCCGCCATGAGCGCCAGCAGGAACAACACCCGTCGTGCCTTCATCATGTGCCCTCCGCGTGACACGCGATACGGACCGCTCTGGGAGAAAATCCCTGGATTGGAGCAAGCCGGTACACGCAATGGTCCCCCGGAGGAAATCGAAAGCAAACTTGGTGCCAATATAGCAGAAACGCTCGAACATGCACACAAAAGAAAGGCGCCGGAGCCGTCGAGCGTCCTGTTTCGTCAAAAACCCGGCGGGGTCGCGGTAAGGGTCCTGCCCCGAGGATCACTCGTCCAGGACCAGAGGGGAGGAGAACTCCATGGAAAGGGTGGAAGCGATCTTCAAGTTCGAGTCGTTCGAGCCGGGTGACGTCAAAGGGGCGTCAGGGTTCAGGCCGCCGGCTGGCGTTTCTCCCCTTCCCCCAGTCTTTCCACGAGCGCCTTGCGGATCCGCGCGACCGCTTCGGGGGCCTCCACCTTCTGCCCCTCCAGATCGCGTACGTAGAACGCGTCGGCCACCTGGTCCGCCTTGGTGGAGACCTTGGCGATCCGGATGTCCAGGCCGAGGCCGGTGAGGGTTCGCGTCACGTCGTACAGCAACCCGATCCGGTCGTTGGCGAAGACCTCCACCAGGGTGAAAAAGTCGGAGGTGTTGTTGTCGACCCGCACCTCCGGGGGGCGGCGGGGTCGGCCGGGCCGGGTCAGAATGGACGGCGCCGCTTTTCGTGCAAGCCTTTCGGGAAGGCAACGGCGGTCCGCAAAGGCGCGCCTCGAGTCGTCCTCCACCCGGGACCAGATCTCCCGGGGCGGCCTCCCGGTCTCGGGAAGCGTCACCCGAAACAGGTCCACCGCAGTGCGGTCTCTCCAGGTGTAGATCTCCGAGGAGAGGACATTGATGCCGTTCAGGGCAAAGACCCCCGCCGTTTCGGAAAACAGGCCCGGCCGGTCGAGGGCGAGAAAGGAGACCTCCCACCATCCCCGCGCCGGGTCGGGACGAGCGGCCGTCACGAACGCCTCCGGCCTCCCTCCCCCGCGCAGCGTCTCGAGCCGTCCGAACAGCTCGACGTGACGGGCGATCTCGTCCGGGGGCGTGTTCAGCAGGTATCGAGGCGTCATCACCTCGAAGGCCCGGTGAACCAGCTTCGGATCGACCTTCCCCCCGGTCGTGAGAATGACGCTCCTGCGTGCCTCCTTCGCCCGCTTCGACGCGTCCGGGGAGGCGAGCTCCCCGCGTTCCAGGATGTGCAGGATCTTGAAAAAGAGCTCCTGCACGAGGCTGGCGACCCAGTCGGTCCAGGCCCGCGGGCCCGTGGCACGGGCGTCCGCCCAGGTGAGGAGGTAGAGCATCTTGAGCCGCTCGATGGTGCCCACGGTCCTGGCACAGCCGACGACGATCTTTTCGTCGCCCAGGTCTCTTCGCGTGGCGGTCTCGACCAGGAGCAGGTGGTTGCGGATCAGGAAGCAGACCTCCTTTGCGCGCTTCCGGTCCAGGCCCAGCCGCCGGAGGACGGCTCCCCCGATGGAGGCTCCCTGCCGGGCGTGGTCCCGGGTCGATTTCCCGATGTCGTGAAGCAGGGCCGCGAGCAGAAGCGGTTCGGGATCCGGGAGATCCAGGTATATGCTGGAGAGCAGGATCTCCTTGCGCTGGGCCACCTCCTCGAGCTCCCGGACCGTCTCCAGGCTGTGGCGCCCGACGGGGAACAGGTGGTAGGTGTCGTACTGGACCCGATCCCGGATGGGCCGGAACTCGGGGATGTAGGCGTCCAGGAACCGCGTCTCGAACATCTGATCCAGCGCCTCCGCGGCGCGGTTGGATCGCAGCAGGTCCCTGAATGCCCGGGAGGCGTCCCCGGAGGCCCGGAACGCGTCGTCCACGAGGGGGAGGAACTCGCGAACGAGCCGCATGGTTTCCAGCGACAGGGACGCACCGGTCCTCGCACCCGCCTCGAAGGCGTCCATCAGGAGCAACGGGTTCTCCAGCACGGACGCGGCGGATGAAAAGCAGATCTCGCCTCCGCGGGTCGCCAACCCCGGCAAAAGCCCCTCCGGCGGCCCCCCGGTCGAAACGGCCGCCCTTTCCGGACAAGGGGGGGATTTGACCACCCGGCCGAGGGTTTTGATGATCCCCATGGCCGCGTGCAGGTCCCCCATGAACTGCTCCACGGCCTGGAAGTGGGGCCGGTCCCGATACCCGAGCCTCCGGGCGATCTCCGGCTGAAACTCGAAGGTCAGCCGATCGGTTTTTCTCCCGGACAGGTCGTGCAGGTGGTTGCGGACCCGGCGGACGAGCGACGCGGACCGCTCCAGATCCGAATACTCGTGGTGGCTGAGCCGTCCCGTGGTCTCCAGATCCCTCAGCGACTCCAGGCCGAGCCGGGCCCTCGACAACCAGGCCATGTGGTGAACGTCCCGGAGGCCCCCGATGCCTCTCTTGAGATCGGGCTCGAGCAGGTGGCTCGCATCCCCGATGCTCTCCAGGCGGAGGTCGTCCGTCTCCTCGAGCCAGCGGGCGAACCGCTCCCGTTTCTTGGCGACCACCTCCCGAATGCGCGCCGGCAGCTTCAGGAAGAGCGGGGAGTCGCCGCCCACGAACCGCGCGTCCAGCAGCGCGGTCAACACCTCGAAGTCGGCTTTTGCCAGGCGCACGCACTCGCTCAGGGAGCGCACGGCATATCCCAGATCGAACCCCAGGTCCCACAGAGGGAAAAGGATCTCCTCCACGAGGGGCTTGGCCTCCCGCGGAACCTTGGATGCGAAGAGCAGCAAAAGATCGATGTCCGATCCCAGGCAGAGGTCGGCTCTTCCGTAACCGCCCACCGCAACCAGCGAGAAAGGCGTGCGCGCGCGGAACAACCGCCGTCCCGCACCGCTCTCCTCCAGGCTCCGGCGAAAGTAGTGATCCACCGCCTCCGTGTACCGGGCCTGGAAGCCGGATTCGCCCTCCCCGTCCCGGAAGGAGGAGACGAGCTTCTCCCTGGACTCCCTGAGCTCTTCGAGCACCATCTGCATGACCTCAATCCACCCTGCGCCTGCCGGGATCAGATCGCCTCCTCTCCGGTCTCTCCGGTCCGGATCCGGATCACCTCCTCGACCGGAAAGATGAAGATCTTCCCGTCCCCGATCTGTCCGGTCCAGGCCTTCTCCTTGATCGCCTCCACGGCATCCGGTACCAGATCGGAGGCCACCACCACCTCGATCTTGACCTTGGAGACGAAATCGACCTGGTACTCCGCACCCCGGTAGATCTCCCGGTGCCCCCTCTGGCGCCCGAACCCCTTCACCTCGCTCACGGTGAGTCCCTGGACGCCGAGTCCCGAAAGCCCGTCCTTGACGTCGTCCAGCTTGAACGGCTTGATGACGGCCTCGATCTTCTTCATGGCTCGACTCCCTGCGCCGTGACGCCGGCGCAACACATGAGGTTGAAAAATCCTGAGGTCTGACGCATTCGCAAAAACCGCTCACGCGCCGCCGGAAACACGATAGCCTATTGATATCCCACGGGCAGATCTCAAGGCTGAGGGCTTCTTACGACTCTATCTGGTTTGGTTTCTACCCTCCTGCCCAAAACGAACATCGGTATTGCCGCGTTTCCAATTCAGAAAGGAGGATTTTTTGTCAAGATCAAGGAGATCAAGAGGTGACGCGGAGGCGTACTGGAGTACGCCGCACAAGGAGCCTCGCTGATCGACGATGAGATTGGCAAAAAAGACCCTTTCTGGATGGAAACCACACTCACAGGCTGTACCCCGTCTCATTGTGGAGCACCAGGTCCATTCCCTTCTCCTCCTCCTCCCGCGGGATCCGGACCCCCACGACGAGATCGATCCCCTTCAGGATCAGCAGGGTCATGACAAAGGCGAAGGCCATGGTGGCGACCACGGAGACCGCCTGAATCCAGAGCTGCCCCGGGTTTCCGAAAAACAGCCCGTCCGCGCCGTCGGGGTTGACCGCGGTGCTGGCGAACAGCCCCGTCGCCAGGGCTCCCCAGGTCCCGCCCAGGCCGTGGATGCCCACCACGTCCAGGGAGTCGTCGTAGCCCAGGGCCGTCTTCAGGAGCACACCGCCGTAACAGATCCCTCCGGCGCAAGCCCCGATGACCAGCGAGGACGCCACGCCGACGAACCCCGAGGCCGGCGTGATGGCCACGAGGCCGGCCACGGCGCCGCTGGCCACACCCAGGGTCGTGGGCTTGCCCCGGTGGATCCACTCCACGACCATCCACGCGACCGCGGCCGCGGCCGAAGCCGCATGGGTCACGACGAAGGCCCCGGCGGCCAGCCCGTTGCAGGCCAGGGCGCTTCCGGCGTTGAACCCGAACCAGCCGAACCAGAGAATGGCCGCCCCGGTCACGGTCATGGGCAGGTTGTGCGGAATGAAGGCCGTGCTTCCCCAGCCCAGCCTGCGCCCGATGAACAGGGCGGCGGCCAGGGCCGACACCCCCGAGCTGATGTGGACCACGGTACCGCCCGCGAAGTCCAGGGCGCCCATGGCGCCCATCCATCCCCCGACCCCCCATACCCAGTGGCACAGCGGGTTGTAGACGAAGGTGGCCCAGGCCAGGACGAACAGGAGAAAGGCGCTGAAGCGCATTCGCTCGGCAAAGGCCCCGGTGATCAAGGCGGGCGTGATGACGGCGAACATGCACTGGAACACCATGAACGCCTGGTGCGGGACGGTGCTCGCGTAATCCGGGCTGGGCGTTACGCCCACCCCGCTCAGGGCGAACCAGTCGAGCCCGCCGATCAATCCCCAGCGATCCGGCCCGAAGGCCATGGAGTACCCCCAGAGGACCCATTCCAGCGAGATCACCGCCAGCACGATGAAGCTCTGCATGAGTGTCCCCAGGACGTTCTTCCTCCGAACCATGCCCCCGTAGAACAGGGCGAGGCCCGGCGTCATCAGCATGACCAGGGCGGCCGAGATCAGGACAAAAGCCGTGTCCGCAGCATTCATGGAATCCTCCTTGTGCGATCGTGTTTCTCTCTCTCGGGAGCAATCCGCATGCCAGTGCCGATCGATCTGATTTCTCGAGACATTCAATGATCTTACAATGGAACGATCTCGTGCTCCTCCATCCATTGAAACAAAAAAGTAATTCAAACGATAAAAATTGACAAAAATGTATTCCCATGCTCTGGTGGCCGGACGGATCCCACGCGCTTGACCTGAACGAAAATCCCCCGTATGAATTGGATACACCCCGCCGCCGCGGAGGGGACCGGACACGCAGACCCCAGGAGAAAGAGGATGCCATGAAGAAGATCGAGATCATCGTCAAACCCTTCAAGCTGGACGACGTGCAGGAGGCCGTGCTGCAGCTGGGCGTGGGCGGCATGAACGTTTCCGAGATCAAGGGTTTCGGCCGGCAGAAGGGGCACAAGGAGATCTACAGGGGGGCCGAGTACGTCGTCGACTTCGTCCCCAAGATCAAGATCGAGATGGTGGTTCCGGACGAGCTCGTCCCCCGCGTGGTGGAGGCCGTCAAGGAGTCCGCCCGCACCGGGGAGATCGGGGACGGGAAGATCTTCGTCCTCACCGTGGAGAAGGCCGTCCGCATCCGCACGGGGGAGGAAGACGAGGACGCCATCTGAATGCCCGCCGAGAGATCCCCATCGACACCGTGAACCCAGCCGCAGAAAAGGTCCGCCGCTTTCTGGCCGGGAGGGAGAGCCTTTCGCGGGAGGAGACCGCGCGGGGGTTCGGCGTTCACACCTCCCGCCGCTACACCGACCTGGTGGATCGCTTCCTTCACGGGCTGTTTCTGGATGCCGGGCTGAGCGGGAGCGGGCCGTCCGCTCCGCCCTTCGCGGTGGTCGGGACGGGGAGCTACGGCCGGAGGGAGCTCTGCTTCGGTTCCGACCTGGACCTGATGATCATCCATGAGGAGGACCTTACCGAGGAGCTGCGCAGGAAGATCGCGAGGGCGTTGTATCCCGTCTGGGACGCACACCTCGAGTTGAGCTACTCGTTCCTGACCCTCGAGGGCTGCCTGCGCTTGACCCGGGACGAGTTCTCCTTTCTGACCTCCACCATGGACCTGAGGTTCGTCCTGGGTGCGAAGGAGCTTTACCGTTCCTTCGGCGGATCCGTCCTGGAGGAGATGCAAAGAGACCGGGAGGGCCTGCTCACCCGGTTTCTCCTGTACCAGGAGAAGCGGGAGAAGAAGTACGGCCGGGTGGACTACTTCGTGGAACCCGAGATCAAGGAGGGGCTCGGCGGTCTCCGGGATCTCCACTTCATGGCCTGGATCAGCCGCCTCTTTCTGGGAGTGGAGCGGCTGGGGCAGATCAAGAACCTCCGGGACTTTTCCCACTTCGGACTCAGCCAGCTCATTTACTCCAAGGGGTTCCTTCTCAAGATCAGGAACCATCTCCACCTTCTCTGCGGCCGCCGGGAGGATCGGCTTCTCATCCCTCACCAGCGGGACATCTCGCGGACACTCGGCTACAACGACCGGCCCTACAGCACGGGGCCCGAACGGTTCATGAGAAACCTCTACCTTCACCTGAACCGGATTCGCTACGGCCGGGAGCAGTTTCTGACCAAGGCCCTGGACACCATCCTCCCCATGCCGGCGGACCCGGATCCCGGACGCGTCCCCCGGGAGTTCCGGGTCCACAAGCGGAATCTCGTCCTGGACGGGGAAGATCTCTCGGAGCGAAGCCCGCTGGTGGTGCTCAGGGCCTTCAACGAAGCGAACCGCCTGGGCGTTTCCCTGGGTTCCGGCTTCACCTGGGAGGCGAAGAAGAAGCTGGTCTACGAAGGGAAACGCCTCGTCGAAATGGACGAGGCCCGGAAGCTCTTCCTGGGATTGATCCTGGAGCCCAGAAACCCGAAGATCATCCGGCTGGCCCTCGAGATCGGCTTGATCGAGCTGTTCATCCCGGAGTTCAAACGAATCCGCCACCTCTCCCAGTTCGGGTACTATCACGTGGAGACCGTGGACCTCCACGCCCTGAGCACGGTGCAGACCCTCTACGACATTTCCAAGGGCGCGTTCGACGATGCGTGGCCCCGGTTCGGCCGGGCCTTCGGCGGCCTCGAGCATCCCCGCTGGCTCTACCTGGCCGGGCTGATCCACGACATCGGGAAGGGCTACCGGGGGGATCACGCTCGGAAAGGAGCCCGGATCGTTCCGCGAATCCTGGAGCGGCTGGGCGTCTCCGAGGAAGGGATCCGGACCGTGACCTTTCTCGTGGAGAACCATCTCCTTCTCGTGAACACCAGCCAGAAGCGGGACCTGAACGACGAAAAGACCTCCGTGCAGATGGCCCAGGCCATCCAGAAGGTCTCTCTCCTCGACCACCTCTTCCTCCTGACCGTCGCCGACTGCTTCGCCACGGGCCCGACGGCCTCCAGCGAGTGGAAGCTCACGCTCCTCAACGAGCTCTACGCCAAGGTGCGGAAGATCCTGGAGCGGGCGAGGCTCGCCACCCCGAACGCCACCACGAGGCTCCGCGAACGCAAGGACCGGCTCTACAAGGCCCTCATCCGGGACCACTCCAGGAAGGAGATCCTGTCCCTCATGGAGCAGGCCTCCACCCGCTACTTCCTCAACACGCCCCAGAAGGACATCGAGCAACACTTCCGCCTGGGGTTGCGCTTCGGGAAGGCGACGCTGAGATGGACCCTGACCGAGCTGGAGTCGGCGCCGGTCACCCAGGTGACCCTGGTGACCCGCGATCGCCCCGGGCTCTTCAGCCGGATGGTGGGCGTCTTCACGGTGAACAACCTTCAGGTGCTGTCGGCCAGCATCGCCACGCTGAAGAACGGCTTCGCCTTCGACGTCTACCGCGTGACCAACCCGCTGGATCCCCACCGCGCAAAGGAGGCGTGGGAGAAGATCCACCGCGATGCCGTGCTGGCCGTCGAGGACGGAGCGGACCTGGAGCGGCGGCTCCAAAGGAGACGCCTGCGAAAGCTGGAGTCCAGGGAGACCCGCGTGGACTGGATTCGGAAGGTCCGGATCGACAACCACGCGACGGACTTCTTCACCTGCATCGAGATTTCCGCCGGCCGGCGTGAGGGGTTCCTCTACGACCTGGCCAAGGAGATGTCCGCTCTGGGCCTGAACATCCGTTTCGCCACGCTGTACTCGGACCGGGAGAAGATCACGGGCGTCTTTCACGTCCGTGACGACCGGGGGCAGAAGATCCACGACCCGTCCCGGCTGAAGACCATACGGGAGACCATGATCTCCGTGATCGGATGACGCCCGCAAACCGGGAAAGGGGGGGCGTACCGCCCCGCGAGGAGGATTCTCTATGGCGAAGAAGAACAGTGTGAGCTCAGGGGTGGCGTCACTCGACCTTCTCCTGGACGGCCTCCACATCGGGGACAACGTGGTGTGGCACGACGACGCGGGGAGCCTGGCCTCCGTGTTCTGCCTGAACTTCATCCGGGCCTCGCAGGCCCGGGAGCGTCCCCTGATCTACGTCACCTTCGATCGATCCCCCAGAAACCTCCTGGACAAGCTCGGCGCCCTGGCGGACCAGCCGCGGCTGACCATCCTGGACTGCTTCACCCACGGAAAGGGTGCGGGCTCCGACGTGTTCCTGAAGTTCTACCGGACCCACGACACGGAAGCCGGCCCGCGGTTGGTCAAGGTCGAAGAGCCCAGGAGCCCCGATCTGGTCATGCAGGCCCTGTACGGCATCCACGGGGAGCTGGAAGGGGACGTGCGCTTCGTCTTCGAAAGCCTGACCGGCATGCAGGAGCTCTGGGGAGGGGAGGAGCAGGTGCTGGGATTCTACTCCCACTCCTGCCCCCGGCTCTACGAGCTCAACACCATCGCCTACTGGATCCTGGAAAAGCGGGCCCACTCCTCCCGCCTCCGGGCGCAGATCAACCAGATCGCCCAGGTCGCCGTGGAGATGAGCGTCAAGCGGGGCACCACCTTCCTGACCGTTCTCAAGGCCGAGAACCGCAGCCTGGACACACTGAACAAGCCCCACCGGTTCTGGAGCAGGGACCTTCAGGTGACCTTCGACCCGGAACGAGGCACCACGGGGCGGCTGGACCTCGGCATGCGCCTCAAGACCTTCCGATCCAAGCGGAGATTCAGTCAGAAGGAGCTGGCCGAGCGGGTCGGGGTCACACCCAGCACCATCTCGCAGATCGAGAGCAACCTGATCTACCCGTCTCTCCCGGCGCTCCTCAAGATGGCGGAGGTCCTCGACGTGCATGCGAGCGCCTTTTTCCAGGACAGCGGGAAACCGAGGGGAAGCGTGGTTTTCCCGGCCTCCGGGGCCGCGGATACCTCCCTGCCCGGGGGTGCCGAGGGTCGCGTCCACGCCAAGCTCCTCACCCCGCTGGACCTCGAGTCCGCGGCCGAGCTCTACCTGATCGAGATCCCTCCCAAGCAGGGTCTCCCCTCCCACTTCTTCCTGCACAAGGGGGAGGAGCTCGGCTACGTCCTGACCGGGAAGCTGAGGATCAAGATGAGCCACGGGGTGTTCGACGCAGCGGGCGGGGACGTGATCCATCTCGCAGCCGAGTCCCCGCTTCAGTGGAAGAACACGGGCAGCCGCGCCGCCCGGATCCTGTGGATCAAGATCCGCTGAAAGGGAAACCGTCCGGGGCGCCCTTCACAGGCCCCCATCTCGACCCGCCTCCAGGCCGCGTCTTTCCGCACAGATGAAAAGGGGGCGAGCCGAGGCCCGCCCCCTGGATGCCTGCCGGCGTGCGCCGGCTACTTGGGACCGTTGCCGCCGCCGTTGCCGCCGCCGTTACCGCCGCCGTTGCCGTTGCCGCCCGCATTGCCGTTTCCGTTGCCCCCGGCGTTGCCGGCTGCATTGCCGTTACCGCCCCCGTGGCCGCCGCCATTGCCCCCGGCATTGCCGTTGCCGCCCCCGTGGCCGCCGCCGTTGCCGCCCGCATTGCCGTTTCCGTTGCCCCCGGCGTTGCCGTTGCCGTGGCCGCCTGCGTTTCCGTTGCCCCCGGCATTGCCGTTTCCGTGGCCGCCTGCGTTTCCGTTGTCCCCGGCATTGCCGCCCGCGTTGCCGTTGCCGTGCCCCCCGGCGTTGCCGCTGCCGGCCGCCGCAACCGCCATGCCCGCGTCTCCGTGGCCGAAGGCATTGGCGTTTCCGTGCCCGTTGCCGTGGCCGCCGGCCGAGCCGTGACCGAGGGCGAGCCCCTCACCGCCTCGAGACGTGGTCATGCCCGCCACGTCCGAGCTGTCCGAGTCTCCTTCGGCCTGACCGTGACCGTGTCCGTGGCCGTGAGCGTGGCCGTGGCCCAGCCCGAGGTTGCCGGGATGTACGCCCAGAGACATGGCGATCACACCCCAGCCCATGCCGCTGCCGTGCATGGCGGCGATGCTCTCGGCGCTCACATCCCCAGCCGCCGCCATGGCCGCCGCCGTGTCCGCCTGCGCGGCCGAGAGTGCCGCCTCGGCCGCCGCGAGGGCGTCCGAGTCTCCAGACTCCGTAGCCGCGGCCAGCGCCGCCTCTGCCTCGGCCTCGGCGCTGAGGGCCTCCGAAACCCCTTCATCGGCCTGCTCTGCCACGGCCGCCGCCAGGTTCGCCGCATGAGCCGCCTGGGCCGGGTTCGCAAAGGCCGGCTCCTCGCTTCCGTCCGCGACATCCCCGGTGTCTCCGTCGGCCGCGTCCCCGTCCCCGGTCCCGTCGTCCGTGGTGTC
>CAYUBQ010000006.1:82170-97854 GCA_964443135.1 uncultured Desulfobacterales bacterium
CCGTGGTGTCCCCCGTGTCTCCGTCGGACACCTCCCCCGAATCCGCTCCGGTCGTCTCCGCGAGGCTCTTCGATACGTCCAGAGGAAACAGGCTCAGGTTCAGCATCAGAGACAGGCAAAACGTCCACATGACCAGTAGAAATCGACCTTTCATGGCTCTCTCCTTTCGGGATTTCTTGTCCCGCCCCCTTCGGGCGGGCAGGTTGGACCGCCATCGTTCGACCGGGCGGACCCCGCTTTCACGGTTCATGAACATCGGACGCTTTCGCAGCCCGAAGTCCCGTCTCCTTTTGTGCACGGGTTCCAGCCGCAGCCGTAAAGAACTGAATGGATGCCTCCTCCTGATACTCGGACGCCCCGACACGAATCCGCTCGGGCACCCCGAACCAGCTCACCAGGAGACGATCGGACGCCAGTCCGGAAAACCGGTTCACCAGGTACTGCTTGATGCTCTTGGCCCGCGCCTCGGCCAGGGGCTTGTTTCGCTTCTGATAGGCCACGATGTGCAGGGCCGCCCCCCCGCCGGACTGGAGGATTTCGCCCAGTCGATCCAGGGAGGGCATGGAACCTTCCCAGATCCTGTCGGACGACACCTCGAACCAGATCTTCGAGAGAGAGACGGTCCGCTTTCCGATGATGTGATTCCGGTAGTCGAAATCGCCCAGCTCGTTGAGATGGGTCGTGGCGCTCACCGCAAGGGGGCCGGTCGGATAACGACTCAGATAGGCCTTCCACGCGAGGGTTTCCTCGGGGGTGCGCCCCAGCCGGCCCAGAATGAGGGCCCGGTTGTACAGGACCGAAGGGCTCTCCGGCTGCAGACTGAGGACGCGCCGGTAGGCGTCCAGGGCCTCGTCGAGCTCCCCGTTCTCGAAATGGACGTGGCCCAGGCAGGTGATCGCCTGAACGTGGTTCGGATCCCGCGCGACGGCACGCTCGTAGCAGGACCGCTCGGATTCGACCTCGCCGTTCTCGTGAAACGCGACCCCGAGCCAGTAGTGGTGGTCGGCCACCATCGGGTCGAGCGCCGCCGCCGCCTTCAAATGCTTCAACGCCGAGTCCGACCGGTCCGTTTCCATCTGGCAGCGTCCCAGGTAGTAGTGGACCTCCGCACTCTCGGGGTTCTCGGCCAGGGCCTTCTCAAAGGCGCGGACCCCCTCCTCGTACCGCTCCCCCTCGAGGTAGTAGGCGCCCTGCACCTTGTGCTTCACCGTGAAGTATCCCTGCCTGACCTGCCGTTGGACCACGCAGCCCGACAAGGGACCCGCCAGGAGACCCAGCATCAGGGCAAGGCTGCAGCATTGCTTGACGATCATGCTCTGCTCCGTGAAGGTTGTCTGCCCCTGGGATTTCAACAGGTGATATCGTCCCCAGCGGCGCGTGAGCGGGTTTTTGCGAATGCGTCAAGGTTGGGCCGGCCGCTCGCTCGTCCCGGCATTCGAAAGAACCGGCCGCCCTCCTGGCAACGCAAATAGGATGCCAGGAACAGGCCGCCCTGTGCATTTTTTTTATAAATGATTTCAGATGGTTGCTGGACACGACCCACAGTCCGCCCCAATTTGGGGCCCGATGCGGTACGCTTTTCTCTACACCCTTATGCTTTTGTGCACAGAAGGCGGGCGCGCCCTGCGACCGGCGGGCCGCAGGGAGGGCTACACGTGGTTGCGCAGCCTGAGCGCCGTGGGGTGGGGGTTCAAATAGGTCTGTCCGGCGAGATAGGGCTTGTCGTACTTGCGGACGTAGTGCTTGAGCAGGGTGACGGGGACGACGAGGGGAACGAGCTCCCTGCGATACGCATCGATCACCTCCAGCAGCTCCTGCTTCTCGTCCGGGGTGAGGTCCTGCTTGAAGTACCCCATCATGTGCTGGAGCACGTTCGTGTGCTTGCGGGGCGTGGCCCTCAGGGCCAGGGCCTCCATGAGCAGCCGTTCGTAGTCCTCGTAGAGCCGATCCGGGGGAACGGACTTGCCGCCGGCCACCAGCTTGCCCATGGCCCGGTAGTGCTTGTCGCTGTGGGAGAGGCAGAGGAGCTTGTTCTGCGTGTGAAACGCCACCAGGTTTCCCATGGTACGCCCCCCTGCGAGGACCCCCCGCCACCGTTCGAGCGCGAAGATGCGCTCGACGAAGTTCTCCCGCAGGTCGGGATCGTGCAGGCGGCCGTCCTCCTCCACGGGGATTCGGGGGAACCGCTCCATGAACGCCCGTGCGAAGATCCCGCGCCCCTTCTTGGCGGGAACGCCGTTCGCGTCGTAGACCTTGACCCGCTCCATCCCGCTGCTGGGAGATCCCCCCTTGAAGACGAAGCCGCACAGGTCCTCCTCCTCGAGGGACCGAAGGCGCTTCTCCGCCCATGCCCGCATGCGGTCGGTGTGATCCTCCCTGGAGCGGATGGTGACCAGCCTGGGCGCGTCGGGGTCTCCGACCAGGCGCATGGCCTCCCGGGGGACGGGCAGGCCGCACTCCACCTCGGGGCAGACGGGCACGAAATCGAGGTACTGCCCCAGGGTGTCCGTGACGTACCGGTCCCGCTTGTGACCGCCGTCGTACCGGACGCTCTCCCCCAGGAGACAGGTGCTGATCCCGATCCTGATCTTCTTGTCCATGATGGTGCCTCCAGACTCCCGGTGATGCATCGGGGTCGGTTCGTGCCGGAACCAATGGAGACCTCCCGGCTTTTGAAACCCTGATGGAGTTGTAAAAAGCCCGAATCCTCGAGATCTGCCCCTGGGATTTCAACAGGTTGTATCGTTCCCAGCGGCGCGTGAGCGGGTTTTTGCGAATGCGTCAAACCCTCGGATCTTTGCGAATCCGTCCAAAATGTGCTATGAGCTGATCATGGTCGTCCCCGTTTTTCACCCCGTTCCGGAGGGACCCGCATGATCGAACGCATGATCCGGTTGCTGCGGTCCAAGGACCTCTGCGTGCTGGCCACCGTATCCGGAGGCACGCCCCACTGCTCGCTCATGGCCTACGTCCCGGACGAGACCGGTCGCAGCCTGTACATGGCGACCCGGAAGGACACGACCAAGTTCGAGAACCTCCGGGAAAACCCCCGGGTGAGCCTGCTCGTGGACACGCGGGACGACCCCCCGGGAGGCGATGCCGACCCCACCCGGGCGCTCACGGTGGCCGGGCGGTTCGAACCCGTCGCCCCCGGGGAGGAAGAGGAGCGGGCCCGCGCCGCCCTCCTGGAACGCCACCCCCGGCTCTCGCCGATCCTCACCGACGCGGAGGGGGTCATCCTGCGCATCCGGATCGACTCCTTCCTTCTTCTCGACGGCCCCGTCGAGGCCCACTTCGAGGCCCTCTGACCCGCGGGCCCCGCCTCGACCCGCGGTGTTCTCACCGACACCGACACCGGCACCGACACGGCATTTCCCACCGACACCGACACTGTATCGATCACCGGTACTGCTTCGGCTGGACCTCGTACTTCCTGACCTTGTAGCCGAAAATGCGCTCGGTGGTCTGAAGCGTCCGGGCCGCCCTGCGCATGTTCCCCCGGCAGCTCTTGAGGGCGTCGACGAGGAGCTCCCGCTCGAAATGTTCCACCGACTCCTTCAACGACCGGGCCTGGAGCGTGCCCGTCTCCTCCGCGGTCTGGAGGGTGGGAGGGAGGTGGTAGCCGTGTATCACGCGGTCCTCGCACAGGAGCACCGCCCTCTCCATGCAGTTCTCGAGCTCCCGCACGTTTCCCGGCCAGTGGTACTGCATCAACGCGTCGATGGCCGGGGTGGAGATCCGGCGAATGTCCTTGCCGTACTCACGGCTGTACTTCTCCAGAAAATGGTCCGCCAGCAGGAGCAGGTCCGCCTCCCGCTCGCGCAGCGGGGGGAGGTAGATCGGGTAGACGTTGAGGCGGTAGAACAGATCCTCCCGAAATGCGCCCGCCTCCACGGTGTCGGCCAGGTTCTTGTTGGTGGCTGCGACGAGACGAACGTTCACCTTGGTGGTCCGGGTCCCCCCCAGCCGTTCCAGCTCCCGCTCCTGCAGGACCCGGAGCAGCTTGCCCTGGCTCTCCAGGTCCAGGGAGCCGATCTCGTCCAGGAAGATGGAGCCGGTGTGTGCCAGCTCGAACTTGCCCTCCTTCTGGCGGTTGGCGCCGGTGAAGGCGCCCTTCTCGTGCCCGAAGAGCTCCGCCTCCACCAGGTTGGCCGGAAGGGCCGCGCAGTTGACCTTGACGAACGGTTTGTCGGCTCGAAGGCTGTTGTAGTGGATGGCGTTGGCCACCAGCTCCTTGCCCGTCCCGCTCTCTCCGAGCAGGAGCACGTTGGCGTTGCTCTTGGCCACCTGGGTGATCAGATGGAACACCTCCTGCATCTTGCGGCTGTTCCCGATGATGTTGCTGAAGCTGTACCTCTCGGTCAGCTCCTTGCGGAGGCGCAGGTTCTCCTTGCCCAGCTGCTCCTTCTCACGGTTGATCCGCTCGAGGAGGCTCAGCTTCTGGGCGATCAGGCCGCTGATGATGGTCAGGAGCCGAACGTCGTCGTCCAGCGCCGAGGCCCCGCCAAAGACCCGGTCCACGCTCAGGGCCCCGAGCACGCGCTTGCCCTCTTTGATGGGAACGCAGATGAAGGAGATCTTGGACTTGTCGAGCCGGCTTCTGGCCCGGGTTCGATCCAGGAACAGCGGCTCCTCGTCCAGGTGGGGGATGGCCATGGGGCGGCCCGATTCCACCACCCTCCCCGTGACGCCCTCACCGAGCTTGTATCTGCCGCGGCTGGCCCCCGAGGGCGTGCCGTGCGCCACCACGATGTGGATCTCCGAGGTCTCCGCGGTCAGCAGGGTGATGGAGCCGCGGTTCATGCCCAACCGCTCGCTCATGATCTCCAGCACGTCGTAGAGCGTCTTGCGCAGGTCCAGGGTGGCGTGAAGCGCATGGGTGATCTCGAACAGGACCTCGATCGTACTCGGCTGGGCGGTTTTGCTCACGGCCATGACGGCTCCCCTGCAACGTCCCTCGAAAACAATCACCAACGAATTCGTTTGCCTGCCCTCCTCCCTATACAAAAATGTAGCAAGCAGGGCAACCGTATTCTCTCTCAGGGGAGGTTTCGCAACCATAGACTTGAAATTTCAGACCGGACGGAGTAAGTTCGGGCTCGAAATCGGCGCGGCACGGCCCAAGCCCTGCCCGGTCGCACAAACGGATTCGACATGCGACCCTTCGCAATGAACCCACTCAGCCCCGCTGGATAGGCTTTCACCCGTCGAAACGATCGGGGCGGATCTCCAGTTCGGGGGCTTTTTCGAGACCACACCATGCTGCGTAACTTCAAGACCGTGAGCCGCATCCTGTACGGACGAGGCGGCTTCGAGAAGCTCGACGAGCTGATCGGGGAGATCCGCGACGGCCGTACCGGGGGCGTGGCCTTTGTCGTGGACGACGTCTTCAGGGAGATCCGCGTGGCCGACCGGCTTCCCCTGCGAGGAGGGGACGCCGTCCTGTGGGTCCATGTCGGCGAGGAGCCCTCCACGGAGACCGTGGACACCCTCGTGGAGGAGGTCCGGGGCCGGGGGATGGATCCGCCGGCCGCGGTCGTCGGTCTGGGCGGCGGGAGCGTGCTGGACATTGCGAAGGCGGTCTCGGTCATGCTCACGAACCCCGGCTCCTCGGCCGACTACCAGGGCTGGGACCTCGTCCGGAACCCCTCCGTCTACCACATCGGGATTCCGACCCTTTCCGGGACCGGGGCCGAGGTGTCCCGCACGGCCGTCCTGATCGGCCCGGTCCGCAAGCTGGGCATCAACTCGGATCACTCGGTGTTCGATCAGGTCCTCCTCGACCCCGACCTGACGGTGACCGTGCCCCACGAGCAGTGGTTCTACACGGGCATGGACTGCTACATCCACTGCGTGGAGTCCCTGAGCGGGACCTTCCTCAACGCCTTCAGCCGGGCTTACGGGGAGAAGGCCATCGAGCTCTGCCGGGAGGTGTTCCACGGACCCAGGTGCCCCGAGGCCGACGAGAAGCTCATGATCGCATCCCTCCACGGAGGGATGAGCATCGCCCACTCCCAGGTGGGCGTCTGCCACGCCCTGTCCTACGGCCTCTCCTACGTCCTGGGCCTGCACCACGGAATCGGCAACTGCGTGGCGTTCGACGGCCTGGAGGCGTTCTACCCCGAAGGCGTGGCCGAGTTCCGCGACATGTGCGGAAGGCAGGGAATCGCCCTCCCCCGGGGTCTTGCGGAGAGCCTGGACGAGGCCCGGCTCGCCGAGATGACCCGGATCGCCCTCAGCCTCGATCCCCTGTGGGAGAACGCCCTGGGGCCAGGCTGGAGGGAGCGCATGCCCGAGAGCCGGGTGCGGGAGCTCTACCTGAGCATGTAGGAGCGCGGGTTTCCGGAGGCCGCTACAACCGGTCCCCCAGGTTGCCGTACCGGTGAACCATGTCGCAGACGGCCTGGTTCTGCAGGTAGTGGATCAGCTCGATCCGCCCCTCCATGAGGACCGGCTCGCGCGCGATGTAGAAACCCCGCTCCGCCGCCGCGGCCAGCACGTCGCGGGGAGCACGGTCCGGGGCCGCGTAGCGGACCCGGGCCAGCTGCGGGAGGGCCTGGATCAGCTCGTGATCGGCCTGGCGCAGGACCGGAACGTCCCGCAGAAACCGCTTTCCCTCCTCCCCGAAGACAAACGCGGTCACCCGGTTCTCCACCCCGGGAGGAACGCTCAGGACCACCTCGTTCCTGCAGATCCCGGCCGCTGCGACCCTGGCCAGCACCTCGAAGAGACCGTCCGCCGGGTGCAGTCGGACCGCCACGGTGCCGAGCGGCAGGAACCCGAGGATGTTGTCCTGCCCGCGAAGGTGGAAGTAGTCCTTGCCACGTCCGAACTCCTGCTCGTAGCGGTAGAGGTAGCTCTTGACCGCCCGCACCGTCTTCCGGATCTCCCGGCGGTGCTCGTCGGGCATCAGCCCCCAGAGCAGCTTTCGCCTCCACTCCAGCACCAGCCTCAGCAGCCGGTGCTCCTCGTCGACGGCGTCGATCACCGGCTCGCCCGTCTCCCCGTACCGCATGAACTGGGCCACGTAGTTGGGAGAGCCCGCCTTGACCGCCGGGCCCAGGGCGGATTTTCCCATGCCGCCGAAGGGCTGGCGCAGCGTGACGGCCCCGGTGGTCCCCCGGTTGACGTAGAGGTTGCCGCAGCGGATCCCTTCCTTCCACTGCTCCTGCTCGCGCACGTCCAGGCTCTCGATGCCCGAGGTGAGGCCGTAACCGGTCCGGTTGACGAGACGGATGGCCTCCTCGAGGTTCTCCGCGCGCATCACCCCGAGAACCGGCCCGAAGAACTCGGTCATGTGGGTGGTGCTGCCGGGCTGGACGCCCCACTTGATGCCCGGCGTCCACAGGCAGAGGTTCCCCTCGATGCTCCTCGGTTCGAGGGCCCAGGTCTCCCCGGGCTCCAGCCGGGTGAGGGCGCGCAGGAGATCCCCCCGGGGCGGACGGATCAACGGCCCCATGCGGTTCCGGAACGCCCAGGCCGAACCGGTGCCGAAGCTCTCCGCGGCGTCCACCAGGTGCCGGCGGAACTTCTCGTCCTCGTACAGCTCGGGCTCCAGGACGAGGAGGGAGGTGGCCGAGCACTTCTGGCCGCAGTTCCCGAAGGCCGAGTAGACGATGTTCTCGACGGCCTGGTCCCGGTCGCTCATGGAGGTCACGATGGTGGCGTTCTTCCCGCCCGTCTCGGCGGAGAGATGGATGTCGGGCTTCGCCTCCAGGAGCTGCATGCCCGTCTCGGTGCCGCCGGTGAGGATGACGCAGTCCACGTCCTGATGGGTGGCGAGCCGCGATCCCGCGGATCCTCCCGGGCAGGGCAGGAACTGGAGGACGTTCCTGGAGATGCCCGCCCGCCAGAAGCACCGGCAGAGCTCCCAGGCCACCGGGGCGGCGTCCGTGGCGGGCTTCAGGATGACGGTGTTGCCGGCGGCGAGGGACGCCGCCACGCCCCCGCAGGGGATGGCGATGGGGAAGTTCCAGGGGCTGATCACCACGGCCGTGCCCCGGCCCCGGCAGGTCACGGTCTCGATCCCGTCGAAGGCGCGGGCGGAGAAGGGGTAGTACTCGGCAAAGTCGATCGCCTCGGACACCTCCACGTCGGACTCGCTGAACACCTTTCCCGTGGCCGCGGCGGCCACGCCGATGAGATCCCCCCGGGCCTTGCGGAGCTCCACGGCCACCCGGCTCAGCGCCCGGTGACGCTCCTCCAGGCCCAGCTCCCGCCACCCGTCGGGGTCCTCCTTGGCCGCGGCCACGGCCCGGTCCACGTCCTCGTCCGTGCCCATGGCGGTGCGGGCCGCCGGGACCTCCTCCGGGAGCTGGTTGGTGTCCAGGCAGTCCACGGTCTCACGGCCCGCGGACACCTCCCCGCCGGCCACCACCAGCGGGACCTCCAGGACGGGGGCGCCGGCGCACTTGCGCCAGCGCTTCCGGATCCCCTCGGCCCAGGCCCGGTTCCCGGGAAGGGACCAGTCCGTGTCGGGCTCGTTGTTGAACTCCTTCTCGTGGAAGGTCCCCGCGTCCTCAGGGAAGGCCTCGCTCCGCCGGTCCTGGGTCCGGCGCGGGGCCGTTCCCGCGCGGTCCATGGAGGCGTAGGAGGCGATGAACCGCTCCTCGAGGAACTCCCATTTCCCGGTCCCGGGCTCCAGGCTCGGGGCGTAGCGGAGGAAGTTCTCCTCGGCCGTGTTCTCGTCGAGCCGCCGGACCAGGTAGGCGATGGCGTTGATGAACTCCTCCCGGGAGGCCACGGGCGCATAGAGGAGCACGTCCCCGGCCGACTCGTGGAGGGCGCGCCGGACGTGGTCCGCCATGCCCTCGAGCATCTCGAAGTAGAACCGGTCGGTCACGTCCAGACGCCGGCCCAGGGCGCAGGCGTAGGCCAGCTCGAACAGGTTGTGCGAGCCGATGCCCAAATGGACGGCCCGGATGTTGTCCGGATCCATGCCGAAACGGACCATCCGCTTGTAGTTGGCGTCCACCTCCAGCTTGTTGTCGTAGGTGGCCAGAGGCCAGTTGGTTATGGCCGACTCCACGAGCTCCATCTCCATGTTCGCGCCCTTGACGATCCGGAGCTTGATGGGGCTCCCCCCCTCGGCCACCCGCCTGCGCGCCCACTCGGTGAGCGCCTTCTGCTGGGCGAAGGAGTCGGGAAGGTACGCCTGGAGCACGATGCCCCCGGGGTAGTCCTTGAACTCGTCCCGGTCCAGGGTCCGCCGGAAGGCCTCCACGGTGATCTCCAGGTCGCGGTACTCCTCCATGTCCAGGTTGACGATCTTGGGGACCGTCGTGCCGTCGCTCCGGGTGAACCGCTCCGACCCGGCCGTCCGGTAGAGCTCGGAGAGCCGCTCCGTGAGAATTCCGAGGGTGTGCTCGAAGGCCAGGGGGCTGATCTGCGAGTAGATGGTGGACATCTTGACGGAGATCACCTCGATGTCCGGGTTCTTCAGGTCCCGGATGTAGGTGTCGAGCCTCCGCCGGGCCTCCCTCTCCCCCAGGATGGCCTCCCCCAGGTGGTTGACGTTCATCCGGACTCCCTGCTCCCGGCGCTTCTTCAGATGCTCGGCCAGGACCTCGGGCTCCCCGGGAATGATGGCGCGGCTGCTCTCCTGGCGCATCTTTGCGATCATCTTGGGGATGGAGACGGACGGGAGATAGCGGCCCAGGCCCAGGAACATCTGGACCAGGAGCCGGTCCACCCGGGAGAAGAAGTCCGGGACCCCCCGGGAGCGGAGCAGGTGGTTGATCTGATCGGCCACCCGGTGCGGGTCCGAGGAACGGAAGCTCTGGTCGATGAGCCTCGTCAGGATCACCTTGTCCCGGGGATGATCCAGGAGCCGTTTCATCTGGTCCTGGATCTTCTGCTCCTCGGACGTCAGCAGCTCGTTCGCCCGTCTCTGCCAGGCCTCGGCCAGGGAGAGGGCCTCCTCGAGGACGGTGTCCCGAGTGGGAGGGGTCATCGTCTGCTCTCCTTTTCTCCTTCCGGGCTCACTCGGCTTCGTGTTGCTCCTCGGGCTCCATGTACCGCTCGAACCGCCTCACGTGCTCGCGGGCCGACCGCTTGGCCCGGTCGGCGTCGCCCGCCTCCACGGCGTCCACGATGTCGCTGAGGTCCTGGTAGTTCTCCCACAGCTCCTCTTCTCCCGCGGTCAGGAACCGCTCGTAGTAGCGGTGGATGTTGTCGTGAATGGTCTGCAGGATGAATGCGTAGAGGGGGTTCCGGGCGATCCGGGCGAGCGCCATGTGCATCTTCTCGTCCACGCCCACGAACGCGTCCCACTCCTCCAGCCCGGCGTCGCGGTGGCGGCGCGCCTGATCCAGCAGGGATCTCAGCCGGGCGATGTCCCCCTTCCGGGCCCTCCGGGCGGCCAGTCCGGTCGCCGTTGCCTCCACGTCCTCCCTGAACTCGGCCAAATGCTTCAGGGAAACGGTCTCGCTCCGAAGCAGCATGGTCAGGTTGTCGCTGAAGGCGTCGGCGTTCGCCCCCTTGACCACGGCGCCGCCGCCCACCCCCAGCCGGATCTCGATGAGCCCCTTCTGCTCCAGAACCCGCAGGGCCTCCCTGAGGGTGCCGCGGCTGGTGCCGAACATCTCCCCCAGCTCCCGCTCGGCCGGGAGCCGCTGGCCGGTTTGGAGGCGTCCCTCCAGGATGGCGTCCTGGACCTGCTCCACCACGTCCTGGAAGATTCGACTCTGTCTGGCTTTTCGGAAAAATGTCTGCATGTCGTTCCCCGGACGTCCGGTCTCCGGCTACTCCCCGGGTAGGACCGGCGGAACGGAGGGTCGGCGGGCAGGACCTCGGACGGTTTGAATGGTTTAACCATTCATAGGAAAGAAGAACCGGCCTTGTCAAGGCGGTTTTTGCAGTGCTTTCGCCCTACTACTCCAGGCCGAACTTGGAGACCTCTTCCGTGACGGGGACGGGGTAGTTCCCGTCGAAGCAGGCGAAGCAGAGGTCCTCCCGGGGGATGGAGGTGGCCGCGGCCAGGTTGTCCATGCTCAGGTAGCCCAGGCTGTCCAGCCCGGCGAACGCCCGGATCTCCTCCACGGACTTCCGGGCCGCGATGAGCTCGCCGCGGGTGGAAAAGTCGATCCCGTAGGGACAGGGGCAGCAGTGGGGGGGACAGCTCACCAGCATGTGGATCTCGCGCGCGCCGGCGTTCCGGAGGGTCTTGATCCGGGTGCGGGCGGTGGTGCCCCGGACGATGGAGTCCTCGATGATGATCACCCGCCGGTCCTGGAGGAGCCCCCGGACCGGGTTGAGCTTCACCTTGACGCCGAAGTCGCGCATGCTCTGGGAGGGCTGGATGAAGGTGCGGCCCACGTAGTGGTTGCGGATCATGCCCATCTCCAGGGGAAGGCCCGAGGCCTGGGCGTAGCCGATGGCGGCGTAGCTCCCGGAGTCGGGGAAGGGCATGACGAAGTCGGCGTCCAGCGGGTACTCCCCGGCCAGGAGCCGGCCCTGCCGCTTTCTGAACCCGTAGACGTTCTCGCCGAACACGTTGCTGTCGGGCCGGGCGAAGTAGATCAGCTCGAAGATGCACTGGGACCTCCGCCCCTGCCCGGGGAGATGGAGGCTGCGCAGCCCCTCCCCGCCGATGACCAGGACCTCCCCGGGCTCGATGTCCCGGACGTACTCGGCCTCCACCAGGTCCAGGGCGCACGTCTCCGAGGCCACCACCCACCCCGAGTTGAGCCGGCCCAGGCAGAGGGGCCGGAAGCCGTTCCGGTCCCGGATGGCCACCATGGTGTCCTCGGTCATGAGGACCATGGAGTAGGCCCCCTCCAGGGACTCGGTCATCTCGAGCACCGCCTGCTCCAGGCCCCGCTTCAGGGACCGGGCCAGGAGGTGGAGGACGATCTCGCTGTCCATGGTGGTCTGGAAGATGGAGCCCTGGCCTTCCAGCCGGTTGCGGAGGCTCCGCGCGTTGACGAAGTTGCCGTTGTGGGCGATGGCCAGGGAGTGCCCCGAGTGCTTGACCGTGAAGGGCTGGGCATTGACCACCAGGGAGGAGCCGGTGGTGCTGTAGCGCACGTGCCCCAGGGCCATGTGGCCGGACAGCTGCTCCAGGATCCGCTCGTCGAAGATGTCCGGAACGAGCCCCATGTCCTTGTGGGCGGTGACCCGGTTCCCGTCGGAGACCACGATCCCCGCGCTCTCCTGCCCCCGGTGCTGGAGCGCGTAGAGGCCGAAGTAGGTGAGCTTGGCCGCTTCCTCGTGGTGGTACACCCCGAAGATGCCGCACTCCTCCCGCGGCCTGCGGGAACGCACGGCCTCGAGGCCTGGGTCGGAAGAAAATCTCTCCATGGGACGGGCTCCGATGAGGGTTCTCCCGAAGACGGGCTCTAGCCGACCGCCGGCGTCGTGTGGTGAAACTCCTGGAGGGTCTTCACCTCCACCCCGCCCCGCTCGAGCGCCTCGATGGCCTGGGCCGCGGCCCGGGCGCCCGCCACGGTCGTCGTGTAGGGGACCTCGAGGGCCAGCGTGGCCAGGCGGATGGAAACGGACTCGGACACGGTCTTCTTGCCGCTCACCGTGTTGATCACCAGGTCGATCTCGCCGTTCTTGATCATGTCCACGATGTGGGGCCGGCCCTCGCGGAC
The DNA here is from genome assembly GCA_964443135.1 of uncultured Desulfobacterales bacterium. Classification (GTDB taxonomy): domain Bacteria; phylum Desulfobacterota; class DSM-4660; order Desulfatiglandales; family HGW-15; genus JAIPEI01. The sequence continues at coordinate 94,767 of CAYUBQ010000006.1, forward strand.
CTTGTTCACCCGCTCGTTCGCGACGCCCCTGTCGGTGAGAAAGCGCGACGTGCCGGAGGTGGCCAGGATGCGGAAGCCGAGGTCCGCCAGCCGGACCGCGGTCCCCAGCAGCGCCTCCTTGTCCTCGTCCCTCACGCTGATGAAGACGGTCCCGGAAAGGGGCAGGTTCTGGCCGGCCGCCATCTGGCTCTTGGCAAAGGCCAGCCCGAAGGTGGTGTCGATCCCCATGACCTCGCCCGTGGACTTCATCTCCGGGCCCAGCAGGATGTCCACGCCGGGGAAACGGTTGAAGGGGAAGACGGACTCCTTGACCGAGACGTGCGGCGGCACCACCTCCCGGGTGAGGCCCAGATCCTCGAGGCTCGCGCCCAGGATCACCTTGGTGGCCAGCTTGGCCAGGGGCACGCCCGTGGCCTTGCTCACGAAGGGAACGGTCCTGGATCCGCGGGGGTTCACCTCGATCACGTAGATGGTGTCGTCCTTCACGGCGTACTGGATGTTCATGAGCCCCACCACGCCGAGCTCCCGGGCCAGGGCCCGGGTGTGCTCCCCGATCCGCTCGATCGTCTCGGGCTTCAGGCTCATGGGGGGCAGCACGCAGGCGCTGTCGCCGCTGTGGATGCCGGCCTCCTCGATGTGCTCCATGACGCCGCCGATGAGGGTGTCCGTGCCGTCCGACAGGGCGTCCACGTCGATCTCCACGGCGTGCTCCAGGAACCGGTCCAGGAGCACGGGCTTGCCCGGCGAGACGTCCACGGCGGTGTGAATGTAGGACTCCAGCTCCTTACGGTCGTAGATGATCTCCATGGCCCGCCCGCCCAGGACGAAGGAGGGACGCACCACCACGGGGTAGCCGATCTCGTCCGCCAGGCGGACGGCCTCGTCCTCCCGGAAGGCGATGCGGTTCTCGGGCTGGAGGATGTCGAGCTTCCGGAGCAGGGCCTGGAACCGCTCCCGGTCCTCGGCCCGGTCGATGCTGTCCGGGCTCGTCCCCAGGATCCGGACCCCGGCCTCCTCCAGGGGGACCGCCAGGTTGAGGGGGGTCTGGCCGCCGAACTGTACGATCACCCCCTCGGGCTTTTCCTGCTCGATGATGTTGAGGACGTCCTCCCGCGTGAGCGGCTCGAAGTAGAGCTTGTCCGAGGTGTCGTAGTCCGTGCTCACGGTCTCCGGGTTGCTGTTCACCATGATGCTCTCGACGCCCATCTCCCGGAGGGCGAACGAGGCCTGGACGCAGCAGTAGTCGAACTCGATCCCCTGCCCGATCCGGTTCGGCCCCCCGCCCAGGATCACCACCTTCCGCCGGTCCGAGGTCCGGATCTCGTTCTCCTGCTCGTAGGTGGAGTAGAAGTAGGGCGTGTAGGCCTCGAACTCGGCGGCGCAGGTGTCCACGAGCTTGTAGACCGGCTCGATCCCCAGGGCCTTGCGGCAGTCCCGCACCTCCTGCTCGCTGCAGCCGAAGAGCACCCCCAGCTTCACGTCGGAGTAGCCGTACTCCTTGGCCAGGCGGAGGAGGTCGGGGTCCCCCCGGAAGGCGTCCAGCCCCTTCTCCGAGACCGAGGTGAGGTCGCGCTCCACGAGGAAGATCCGGTGGATCTGGTGCAGGAACCAGGGATCGATGCGGGTCAGCTCGTTCAGCCGCTCCAGGCCGATCCCGGCCTCCATGGCCCGGTACAGGGTGAAGAGCCGGCCCGAGTTCGGGTTGACGAGCCGCTCCTCGAGCTCCAGCACGTCCGGCGGAGGCGGCGGCGGACCGGGCCGGTCCCTGCCCAAGCCGAACCGGCCGATCTCCAGGGAACGGACCGCCTTCTGGAGGGCCTCCTTGAAGGTCCGGCCGATGGCCATGGTCTCGCCCACGGACTTCATGGAGGTGGTGAGCCGGTCCTCGGCGCCGGGGAACTTCTCGAAGGTCCACCGCGGGACCTTGACCACGCAGTAGTCGATGGTGGGCTCGAACGAGGCCCGGGTCTCCCGGGTGATGTCGTTGGCGATCTCGTCCAGGGTGTAGCCCACGGCCAGCTTGGTGGCGATCTTGGCGATGGGGAACCCCGTGGCCTTGGAGGCCAGGGCGGAGCTGCGGGAGACCCGGGGGTTCATCTCGATCACGATCATCTCGCCGGTCTCGGGGTGGACCGCGAACTGGATGTTGCTGCCGCCGGTCTCCACCCCGATCTCCCGGATGATGTCGATGGCCGCGTCCCGCATCACCTGGTACTCCCGGTCCGTCAGGGTCTGGGCCGGGGCCACGGTGATGCTGTCGCCGGTGTGGACGCCCATGGGATCGAAGTTCTCGATGGAGCAGATGATCACCACGTTGTCCATGAAGTCGCGCATCACCTCCAGCTCGTACTCCTTCCAGCCGATGAGCGACTCCTCGACGATCACCTCGTTGATCATGCTGGCCTCGAGACCGGTGTGGGCCATGCGCTCCATTTCCTCGCGGTTGTAGGCCGCGCCGCCGCCGATGCCCCCCAGGGTGAAGCTGGGGCGGATGATCAGGGGGTAGCCGATCCGGTCGGCCGCCGCCCGGGCCTGCTCCATGTTGCGCACGATCTCGTTCTCGGGCACCCGCAGCCCGATCCGGGTCATGGCGTCCCGGAACTGCTCCCGGTCCTCGGCCTTGAGGATGACCGGGATGGACGCCCCGATCACCTCGACCCCCAGCCGGTCCAGCAGATCGGTCTCGGCCAGCTGGACCGCCGTGTTCAACCCGGTCTGGCCGCCCAGCGTGGGGAGCAGCGCATCGGGACGCTCCCGCTCCAGGACCTTGGCCACGATCTCCGGCTGGATGGGCTCCACGTAGGTCCGGTGCGCCGTCTCGGGGTCGGTCATGATGGTGGCGGGGTTGCTGTTGATCAACACGACCTCGTACCCCTCCTCCATGAGGGCCTTGCAGGCCTGGGTGCCGGAGTAGTCGAACTCGCAGGCCTGGCCGATCACGATGGGACCGGACCCGATGATCAGGATCTTCTGAATGTCGGTGCGTTTCGGCATGGTCTCCTACCGGGGAAACAGGGGACGTTCTTGCATAATTCGATAACTCTTGGATGTTTGGGATAAGGGACGTTCTTGCGTAATTCGATAACTC
>CAYUBQ010000007.1:0-97103 GCA_964443135.1 uncultured Desulfobacterales bacterium
TCCATACTCCCATCCTCTCGAAAACGAGCTTCACGAAAACGTCGCTCGCTCCTTGCAGACCTGATGGAGTCGAAAAAAGCCCGAATACTTGAGATCTGCCCTGGGAATATCCATAGGTTATAGTGTTCCCAGCGGCGCGTGAGCGGTTTTTGCGAATGCGTCAAACCTCAGCCGTCCAGCGCGATGTCTCCCGGCATGGACAGCGGTTCCATATCCTCCAGGGGCGGGCTCATGTACCGGATGACCCTGGAGTGAAAGAGCTGCACGTGCTCGGTGATCTTCTGCACGAGCCCCTTCTGATCGCGCGCGGAGAGCAGCTCGATGATCCTGGCGTGGTCCCCCAGCACCCGGTGGAAATGGGACTCCAGATCGTCGGGCGCCATGTCCCTGCTGTAGGACAGAAAGGCCAGGCGCTGGGCCTGGTCTTGAAGGTGGTTCAAGTAGGAGATGATGAAGCGGTTCTCCACCGCGTCGTACACCAGTCGGTGGAACCGGCTGTTCTCCAGGGTGACCTTCAGGTAGTCCCTGGCCTCCATGGCCTGCTTCAGGGCCTCGTGGGTCTCCCTCAGAAGTCCGATCCGCTCCTCCGTGATTCGGCGCGCCGCCAGGAACAGGGCGTCCCTCTCCAGGAAGATCATGGCCTCGAACAAGGCCCGGATGTCCTCCACGGTCACGGGTTTGATGAAGAATCCCCGCTTCGGCACCGTCTCCACCAGCCCTTCGGCCGCCAGCCTGAACAGGGCCTCGCGAATGGGGGTCCGGCCGATGCCCAGTCGTTCGGCCAGGGAGCGCTCGTCCACCTGGCTTCCCGGAGCAAGCTCGAGGGAGATGATCAGCTCGTTGATCTGGCGATACGCGGTCTCGTTGAGCGATATTTTCTGCTCCCCGGCGGTTTGCATGGACCACTCCCTGAAACGAATATGGATATATTCCTAATATATCTTCTGTCCCGTGTCAAGGCCCGCCGAGGAAGGCCGTCTCTCCCGAAGGGTCCCCGCGGCCGGAGGTCAAGACGGCCCGTGCGGAACCGGCGGATGCCCAGCGCTTCCGGGACCGGAAAATACGCGATGGACCCCATTCTCCTTCACGAGCGGCTCGGGCAGGCTGAGATCGACTGCGGTCCCCGGGCTCCCCGGGACGGGTTCGCGCCTCGAAGGGCGCATCGGCCGCACCCATGAACCTCCCGGAAGAAAGGACCTGTCATGAGCGAACAGAGAGACGCCTATGTGCAGAAGATGAAGGCCAGGCTGGACGAGTGGAACGCGGAGATCGACCGGATTCAGGCCAGGATCGACCAGGCCGATGCCGAGTCGAAAATCGAGTACAACAAGCAGCTGGACGAGCTTCGTGCAAAGCGAAAAGAGGTGGAGGATCGGCTCGAGGAGGTTCAGCAGGCCGGGGAGAACAGCTGGAACGATCTCAAGCAGGGGCTCGAGAACTCGTGGGAGATCCTCAAGAAGAGCGTGGACCGGGCCAAGTCCGAGTTCTCACGCGGATACAGGGAAGGCCGGAAGGATGAATAGGAACCGGCTCACGGTTCGATTTCGTACAGCGCGAACTGCCCGGCCTTTCCTTTCAACCCGGTGTGATGGACGGCCTTGGGGGTCACCTGGTCCTTGATCTGCTCGAGCGCGGCTTCCGAGACGAGCAGCCGCGTCCCGAACTCCTTGTTCGCGCCCTCGATCCGGCTGGCCAGGTTGACGGAATCCCCGATGGCCGAGATCTTGCTCATCAAACCGGTGTCGAAGTTCCCGATGATGGCCTTTCCGAAGTTGATCCCCGCCCGGAACCCGAGAGAGGATCCGTACATCCTCTCGAGATAGTCATTGAATCGAACCAGTGCCGCTCTCATGTCGTGAACGGCCCGGACCGCGTCCCAGACAGGATTGGCCTTCGGCCTCAAGACCCCGAACAGCGCGAGCATCCCGTCTCCCGCCACATCGCTGATGACGCCGTCGTGCCGCTCGATGATCTCGTTCATGGTCTGATAGTAGCGATGAAGCACGTGAACGACGTCATAGGCGGGATAGGCGTCCGCGAACTGGGTGTAGTTCTCGATGTCCAAAAACAGGATCGCAAGCTCGACCTCCCTGCCGAACTGCGTGCCGGACTCGTCCCCGATCTGCTTGAAAATGATCTCGATGTCCAGGTTGTCGATCGCCACCCGTTTGATGGTCACGTCTCCCTGGACTCGGGTCTGGCAGGCCAGGCGAATGTGATCGGGAAACCCGAGCTTGTCGGCGATCCGCTGCTCCTTTTCGTTCCTGGGGAGGCAGTGCTCCAGGCCCTCGAGGATGTAGACCCGGCAGGTCGAGCAGCGCGCAAGGCCCCCGCAGACGTGGGTGTGGTCGATCCCCGCCTCGAGCGTGGCCTCGAGGATGGTGCCGCCTTCGGCCGCGGGAACGATCATGTCGTCGGTTTGAGAGTAGATTTCAGGCACGGAACCGTCTCCTCACCCTGCAGGTCCCCACAAGGGGCGGACTTCGAAAAACGCCTCGAGATCTGTGGCCGTTCATGGGGTCAAGCTTAGACGGATTTTTCTCCCCCGGCAAGCCTCTCCATACTCGAAGGTCCCGCATCCGCCGCAAAGGCGTGCCTGCGCGAGGCCCCGGCTTCCGGGCCCGGAACGCCACGTTGCGAATGGAGAACGGTTCAGGCCCGGCCGCGGTCCGTGCCCCACAGGGCTACATGGAATCCTGTATTCTCACCTCTTCCCCCCAAAAGCGAGCAGAACCGTAGTATATTGGTTTCCACATCTCATTGTCGAACGTTCTCATGGAACCTCGAGAACACCCTCAAACCCGACCGACGGGGGGCGGAATGAGCAAAACCGTGGATATCAACCGCCGGGACTTTCTCAAGAAGGTCGGGGCCGGGCTCTTCGTGGCCGGCCTCCACTGCGCCCTGCCCCTGCCCGCCTGGGCGTGGACCGGGGGCCCGGGCATCGAGCGGAGAAGCCCGGCCCGGCGATACGACCTCGACATGGGCTACTCGCCCATACGGATCGACGGGCGCGAAGGCCGGGCCACGGCCGTCAACGGGTCGGTCCCCGGTCCGCTCATCCACCTCAGGGAAGGCGACGACGTCATCCTCACCGTCACCAACCGGATGATGGACACCGAGCACAGCTCCATCCACTGGCACGGCATCCTGGTCCCGTTCGAGATGGACGGCGTCCCCGGGGTGAACTTCCCGGGCATCCGCCCGGGCGGGAGCTACGAGTACCGGTACCGGGTGAAGCAGGCCGGCACCTACTGGTACCACAGCCACTCCCGTTTCCAGGAGCAGACCGGGGCCTACGGCCCCCTGATCATCGATCCCCGGGACGGGGAACCGTTCGGGTACGACCGGGACTACCCGGTGGTCCTGTCCGACTGGTCCTTCGAGGACCCGGAGGCCATCTTTCGCCACATCAACCTGGAGGGACACTACTACAACTTCCAGCGGCGCACCGTGTGGGAGTTCTTCCGGGACGCGGGCGAGCGCGGCCTCGCGGAAACCCTGGCCGAGCGCACGGCCTGGGGCAGGATGCGCATGAGCCCCGTGGACCTGGCCGACGTGACCGCCCACACCTACACCTACCTGATGAACGGCCACTCCCCGGCCATGAACTGGACGGCCCTGTTCGAACCGGGCGAGACGGTCCGCCTGCGTTTCATCAACGCCGCCACCACCACCAACTTCGACGTCCGCATCCCGGGCCTGGACATGGAGGTGGTGATGGCCGACGGAAAGGCGGTGCACCCGGTCCCCGTCCACGAGTTCCGCATCGGCGTGGCCGAGACCTACGACGTGCTGGTGCGCCCGGCGGAGGACCGGGCGTTCACCCTCTTCGCCGAGTCCCTGGGACGAAGCGGCTACACCCGGGGCACCCTGGCCCCCGAGCCGGGCCTGGAGGCGCCTGTCCCCGGCCTGAGGCCGCGGCCCGTCCGGGACCTGGAGGAGATCGGCATGGGCGGGATGGTCGGCGGCGGCATGGAGGGCATGGACCACGGGAAGCCGCCCGCGCGGCACGACCCGCGGATCCCCGGGCCCAACGGGCCGACCCCCTTCAAGCCGGACAAGGGCGACCCCAACGTGGCCATGGTGATCATGAACCCCAAATACCGGCTGGACGAGCCGGGGCTGGGGCTCGGGAGCGACGGATGGCGGGTCCTGACCTACGACGACCTGGTCTCCGCCGAACCCCAGCCTTACGCCGCCGCGGTCGACCGGGAGATGACCGTCAACATCACCGCCAACATGGAACGTTACATGTTCTCGTTCGACGGCAGGAAGTTCAGCGAGCACCCCGGCCCCTACCTGTTCCGTCACAACGAGCGGCTGCGGCTCTTCCTGGTGAACCACACCATGATGGACCACCCCATCCACCTGCACGGCATGTGGATGCAGCTGGAAAACGGCGCGGACCCGCCGCCCTTCAAGCACACCGTCCTGACCAAACCGGGCGAGGTGCTCTCGGTGTTGATCACCCCGATCGAGAAGGGGGACTGGGCCTTCCACTGCCACCTGCTCTACCACATGGAGGCGGGCATGTTCCAGGTGGTTCGGGTCGCCTGAGAGGAGAGGAGACGGAATGAAGGCATGGGTGATTCTGCTGATTCTGGTGCTGATCCCGCTCCCGGTCGCGGCGGCCGAGACCTCCACGCACCACGGCGAGCGCGACTTCCCCGCCGACTACCACGAGGCTGAGCCCCGCCCGGAGGCGGCGGAGGGGATCCGGAAGTACGCCGAGGACGCCCAGGCCGGGGCCCAGGAGAACTTCGGCCGGCAGCCCGTCCACGACAACGAGATCTTTGCCGTCTTCATGGCGGACCGCCTGGAGTACCGGACCACCGAGGGCGAGGGAAGCCTCCTGTGGGACGTCGAGGGCTGGATCGGCTCGGACTACAACAAGCTCTACCTGGAAAGCGAGGGCGTGCGCCTGCTCGAGGACGACCGGTTCGAGGAGGTGGAGGTCGAGCTGCTCTACGGTCGGAACATCGCCACCTTCTGGGACCTGCAGGTGGGCGTCCGCCACGACTTCGAGCCCGATCCCGAGCGGACCTTCGCCGCCCTGGGGGTTCAGGGGCTGGCCCCCTACTGGTTCGAGCTGGACGCGACCCTCTACCTGAGCGAGGACGGCGACGTCTCCGCCGGGATCGAGGTCGAGTACGACCTTCTCCTCAGCCAGCGGCTGATTCTCCAGCCCCGGTTCGAGACCGCCCTGGCGCTTCAGGAGGTCGAGGGGCACGGGGTGGGCCAAGGCGTCAACGACATCGAGCTGGGCGCCAGGCTCCGCTACGAGATCCACCGGAAGCTGGCCCCCTATGTGGGGGTCTCCTGGCATCGAAAGCTGGGGGAGACGGCCGACCTGGCCGAGGCCGGGGGCGAGGACGTCGATGCCTTCTTCTTCTTGGTCGGAATCAAGGCCTGGTTCTGAGAGCGAGCCCGCGAAATCGTGAGCCGGACGGAGCAATCCGCGGCCGGGCCCTCTCGCTCCGGCTTTGCCCTCCCTGCCTGATTTGCCCGGGGCTTTCCACGTCCGGTTTTCGCCACACCGAAATACATTCCCCACCCCATGGCAGCCCACGGTCAAACGATGGATCGTGGGGATAGAAAGGAGGGTATCCGGAACGAAGCATCCGGACAACCAATGAAAAGAGCAGAGAGACCATGATCGGCACAGGCAAGGCCACCGTTCTCATCGCGGATGACCACCGGCTCGTGCTGGACGGGATCCGAACCGCCCTCGGAGGACGCGACCGGTTCGAGGTGGCCGGAGAGGCATTGGATGGGACCGCTGCCGTGCAGCAGGCCGGGACCCTCAAACCGGACATCCTGATCCTCGACGTCTCCATGCCCGGCATGGACGGGATCGAAGCGGCCCACAAGGTCCGTGTGGTGTCCCCAACGACCCGCGTGTTGATGTACAGCATGAACGCAAATGCGGAAACCGTCCATTCCCTCTTAAGGGCGGGGGTTTCCGGCTACGTGCTCAAGGACGACCCCCTGGAGACCCTTCTGGACGCCCTCTCCACCGTCGCCGAGGGGGGCACCTACTACAGCCGAGCGATCGTAGGGCTGTTGGACGACGGTATGAGTCCGATCCGAGGCTGAGACCTCCAATTCAACCTACGAGTACGTATAGGCTTTGGGAGACTTTCGAATCAATAATTCACTGCTTGCCCGAACATCAAACGCCCCGCTTTTTTCGAGACCTTCGATGAACGCATCGACTTTATTTTCTGGAACACATATTGTACATGCCTCTCTTGCTGAAGACATGTTTTCCGGCTTTGATTCTTCCGAAAAATACTGCTTTAGACGACAAATAGTTGCGCCACTTGACCCCATACTCATAGCTTGATTTGCTATGTTATATCCATGGCCTTCATTACATAAAATGCTTATATCAATTAAATTATAAATAAAATAATCCGTGTCTATCATCAACATTTGACTGTTCGAACGCCGCCTCCAGTCCATATCCCCTTTCATTTCATCCAACGCAGCGATGATCTGCTCTACACTTGCCACATGCCTCCGAAAACCGTGCGTTATTTTCATATCCATCCATCCCTTACGAATGGGATAGTTGAACATGAAGCCTTTTCCAGGGCGGTCGAGCTCTCCTGCTCGAATCATCATCCGCATGACTGTTTCGGCGTCATGAGGGCTCAAAGCAAGATGAATCACCTCTTTCTGGGCGGGGATTGCAATTCGCAAAAGACCGAGCTTGTCTCGAATGCCCGTACCGTTGCCAAAGGATACAGCCGGAACGCCCGCCCCCATATCGAGTGCGACTCTCGCTATCCGATTCGCCTCCCCGCGCTGAACAATACAACAGACCCCCACCAGGGGAGACGGTTTTCTGACCAGGGATTCCGTTTCCTCTCCGAGCTTGCTCTCCCCACGGAAATCGTAGGGGCTGACCAGCTCCACCTCCTCGCTGAACACCGAGCCATGCCCCGGTAATGTCAGCTCGCACTGCTCGATCACGAAATCCAGTGACTTTTCTTCCTGTGACGGCTCGATGAGAAAAGAAACGATATCCGCAGCATCCTCCACCAGCTTGAAGACGTGAATGAGCCCAAGACCTCCTCTCTTTTCCCGCAGAATCATGGTGCGGGCGGCGGTGACATACCAATCGGTCAGCCCCGAGGCAAAGAGGTGAGGCAAAAAGCGCTTCGTCAGGCTCCTTTTCATGATCGCTGTGATTTTGATCATTCGACTTCTTTTCATGGTGCGCTGCTTTCCCTGTTCTCCGCTTTCCGGGCAGACTCCTTCAATATGACCTTCTGTGCACGGGTAACCCTGATTCCTACGAACAGGACACTCACAATCGGGCATACGGAGGCCATGGCGAGAATACCGAACCCTTCGACGACCCCGACTTCGTTACCGATTCCCAGCCCCATCGCCAAAACCAGAGGGACCGTGATGGGGCCGGTGGTCACCCCTGCGCTGTCCCAGCCGATGTTCACGAACTCTTCCGTGGAAAACTTCGTGAGGAAGATCAAGAAAAAATAGAGGGGAGCCAACAGCCAGAATATTGGAATTCCCAAGACGACTTTCAGCACCCCCAAAGCGATACCGGCACCCACGCCAAAGGCCACGGACTGCATCAGGGTGTTCTTCTTGAAAACCCCTACCGTGATTTCCTCCACGGTGAGTCCCAGTGCGTTCAGCGCAGGTTCTGCCAGTGTGGCGCCATATCCCATAATCAAGGCAAACAAAATCACCACCAGAATGCCTTTGAAATCGTTTCCATCTCCAAAAAGAGGGCCTTTTTGCGGAATATACTTGTAACTGTTTGTCTCTTTATCAAGCATGCTTTCATTGAAGGGGATCGACTCGATGTGATGGTCCTGCTTCAAGAAGAAAAACGGATGCTCATTCCCTTCCTCATCGGTGGCTACCTGCACCCACCTTTTATCGAAATCCTCGATTCGTTTTTCCTGTTCTGTCAAAGCTACGGGCTTGAATGAGGAAGGAAGCTTCTGGCCGACTTGATTTCCAAGCTTCGCCAGGCCGATCTCGATCCCAATATTGAAAAAAGTCATGCCAGCGAGCGCAAGCACAATTCCCAACATGACCTCGTCCGACTGGGGAAGCTTCTCTCTCAAGATCACCACCAGCACGAAGACCAGAAACAGTGCAAGGGGGATCACAGCCTGAAAAGCCAAAAAGGAATTCTGGCCGATCAAGTCAAGCAAGCTGTTTCCGGTAGGTCCGAAACTGTTTACTGAAGCTTTGTCTCTATTTACATCATCTCCAAGAACAGCGATCTTTTGATCTTCGCTGGCTTTGAATTTGATCCACTGATTGAAATGGGTAATGTCCACCCCAAAAACATCTTCTCTTTTCGATTTGTTGTTTTTGAGTGATTCCAGAAATGATAGCATTTTTTGCCTGCTTCCATCAAAAAAATCGATTTGCTGCTTTTCGGATCCGTTTTGAAATATATACCCAATGAGCTGGTGCTTATTTTGAAATAGAGACGATTTCGCTTGATGGTCACTGCCGGAAAAGAACTCGGACTCGTGCATTGGATTGGGTAGGCCGTTTGTCAAGAACATGCCGAGAAGGAGAACACTCAGAATGGGAAAAAGGGAGGCGAGCGTCACAACCCCGAATCCAGTGCCCTCTGTGCCGTCTCTGCTGACCACACGACACACGCCAATACCCAATGCCAAAACCAGAGGAACCGTAACGGGACCCGTTGTAACCGCCCCGCAATCCCAAGACAGGCCGCAGATCGCCGAAAGCTTCGGATCCGCATAGGCCCATCCGGTAAGAGCCAATAACGTTATGATGAGGATGTAAATAAATGGCTTAAGAGACCATCCATACAAATAACGCATCATACCAAATACAACTGCAATTCCTACGCCTGTAGCCACAGCATAGACGACATATTGCGGATAAGTATTCAACATATGAAAAAGCAATGGGGCTTCCCATGGCTTCACTCCTGCACCGGCACTTTTCAAAATTCCTATTGCCGGTTCGGCGAACGTAGCACCTATCCCCAAGACAAAGGAAAAGACAAGTATTATTACTACATTTGTTTTCTCTGGAAGCTTTACTCCAATCACCTCACCGAGGCGCATCAACCCAAGAAACAAACCTTCCATGAAAAGCGTGAGACCTACTATTACAATTGCCAGACCAATAGCTACAGTTAATGCATCATCTATTGCTATACGCAGCACTATGGTCTGAAAGAAAAGAAGATATATAACAATTACTGCAACAGCTCGAATTTGCTCCAATACTTTTTTCTTTACATAAGGAGCAAGTATTAATAACGATTGTCTAAAACCAATTTTGGATTTTGCCCAGCTATCTCTATCGTTCATGATCTTATACCTGAGGTTCCGGTTTCGGCATAAGTAACCACATCAAATCAAAACAGTGGCACCAGATCTTCAGTAGATTGAGAGCAAGTCTCTTGCCATGTGGCCATTTTGAAAGGTCGTTTCATTTTTAGCAGCACTTCCGTGGAATATCTACAAAAATCGACCTCGGTTTCATCACCCCTTTCACGTTGGAAGTGGCCCGGCGATGCAAATGCTTCCAATCATGATGCAGATTATTGACTAAACATTATAAACAGTTGAAATAGTAAGTTTATATCGAGAAACGCAACCGGGATCACCGGTGTGAGTGCCCCGACTTTTCCGCTCTTCGCAGTCACCTTGTCAGACCGCGTATACGAGGCGGCTTCAAGCCGGGGAAACGCTTCCCCGCAACTTACACTGTGAAGGGATGTGAGGAGGAGAGTTCCACCTTTCTCCGATCCAACCCGGACCTTCTCTCGGCCATACGCCGCCGTTCCGACTCTGAAGACCGCTGTTCGTGCCAGGTTCTTCGATCCTCGCCGGATCGCCGGTCCTCTCCGTTCCGTCTGTTTAAATCTGAGCCCATCGAGCCGTTCTGTCTTCAGGCTTCGGAAGAACCGTTCCGTGGGTGCACGGATGCCGCACAGGCCCTGCAGGACGAGTACGGGACCATCGAGGTGTCTCTGGATGAAATCCGGATCGAGCGGTACCGGTTGATGAGGCAGGGGAATTTGAAGCCGGGCCGATATGCGCGGTTGAGGAGCCGTGACACGGGGAAGGGGATCCCGCTGGACGTCCAGGACCACGTGTTCGACCCCTACTTCACGACGAAAAAGGTGGGAGAGGGAACCGGTCTGGGACTGGCCGTGGTCTACGGAATCGTTCAAGAGTGCGGGGGAGGGATTGACTTGGAGAGCGATGTCGGCGAAGGGACGACCTTTATGGTCTATTTCCCTGCAGCGGCAAGTGAAGGGACGGAGCCAGTCAGGGCCCATCACCCCCCTTCCTACGGGCAGGGAGCATATCCTCTTTGTGGATGACGAGCCGCCCATCGCAAAGTTGGGGGAACAGTATCTCGGGCGGTTCGGATATCGTGTGACCACAAGACAGAGCGCAATGGACGCGCTTGAGCTTTTCACGAACTCGCCCCAGACGTTCGATCTGGTGGTGACGGACCTGACCATGCCGCACATGACCGGGGACGAGCTTGCCGTGGAACTGTTCCGGATTCGACCGGATATCCCGATCATCCTGTGCACGGGTTAAGCAAGCGAATCACCGAAAGGGAAGCAAGGGATCTTGGAATTCAAGCTTTTGTAATGAAACCTGATGGAGTCGTAAAATGCCCCAAGCCTTGAGATCTGCCCTAGGAATATCAATAGCCTATAGCGCTTCCAACGGCGCGTGAGCGGGTTTTTGCGAATGCGTCAAACCTTTGACGCAGCATGAATTGGCGAACACGGTTCTGAGGGTGCTGGATCGCGCATGAGGTCTTCCGGTGCATCGGGATCTCCACCCAGGAACGTCGCCAGATTCACCTTTTCATTCTTGATCCCAAGCTTTTCCCGAACGCGTTCACGGTGACGGTGCACCGTGGAAAGAGATATGCCTCGGAGCTGCGCAATCTCTTTGCTCCTCAATCCGTGGCGGATCAGGCTGCAAACTTGAATTTCTGCTGGACTCAGTTTTCTGTTCTGCCTCGCCAGGCCTCGCGTGAAGGGCGAGAGAACGTCCATCATGCTCCGTTCCGCCAGTTGAATGAATTTTCGTTGATCATCTGGAAGCCGGGATGCGAGGGCATGCAGGATCGGTAGGACCACCTGCTCCAGATTCGCCAGAATGTGTTCAGCAGACGCCCGCTTTTCTTCTCGAAGCCGCTCGAGGATTTCCTGCAGGGCGATGCCCTTTCTTTCCAATGCCTTTCTTTCCTCCTCCAGCTGCGCTTGGGCCTGAATTCGCTCGATCGCCTTGCCGGTCCGCTGCGCGACGGCATCAATCAATTGCCGTTCTTCCCGCAAAAACGGCCCCTCGTCCAAGGCCGGCATATCTTCCAGGTAGCAGACCTCGACCCGTCCTCGGGCCTCCCCACTCACTACGATAGGGGTGGCCTGTATCCATGGGGTCACCTGAAAGCCGTCGCTTTCATATGCATCGTTTTCAAACTCTACGCGAGCGGCGGCGACTTCGGGATACTGCCATGAGGACGGCAGGAGCTCGGTCAGTCCCTGAAGGATTTGATCGAGGGCGTTTCCATGCCTCTCGATGAGTTGTGAAATCTCGTAGAGACAATTCAACTCCTTGACCCTCTCCCGCAGCACCCTTTCAATGTCCTGCCGAACTTGTCCGGCGCTGCTTTTTCGGCCCGTCATTTCCCAGCTGTTTGTGCGCCGGCTTCGGCCTGCGCGGCTTTCACCCTCGTGATTCATTTCCCCCTCCAATATGTTACCTATATAAAAGGTGCAATTTATAGGGAATCATACCATACTGACAATCTTTTTTCGAAGATCCAAAATGAGACATTTCGAGCCTTTTTGAAACGGGGTTTTCACTTTATCGACCCGAAAGTCCGCCATGAAATCAAACCGCCTCATCCTTTGCGCTCTGGCCGTTGCCGCCCTTGGGGGAATCGCTTTTTTCTCCACGGTAACCGGATCCATACGAACGAAGGCTCAAAGCGCGCCCTGGACCGTCTTGCCGGAATACGAGCGCGGCCTTCGGCACGTCGTTTTGTCCGTTGAAAGCCGCGGGAGGCATCTGGATGCATACAAGGGCCTTTTGACCCGTCTCCCCAGCCGCACACTTGTGTCGGTGCTTGTGCCCGAACAACACCTCGAACGCGTCAAGACCTGTTTCGAGTCGTTTGCACCCCAATGCCGCATGGAATGGGTTCCTTTTTCCGAGGCCCCTTTAGAAGGGAATGCCCACGCCTACCTGCTTTTTCCCGAAAAGCAGAAACTCGTCGACACCGGTCCCATAGAGGACATCCATCGTTTTCAGGGCAGCGCTTGGGCACAGGATCTCTTCGAGTCGGCCGTGGACCGAGGTGGCCGTCCGGTGCTCTTGATTCCCGAGGTCCACAAATGGTTCATTTGCCCGGACGCAAGCAAACCCGATCGAGTGATGAGCGATAACAGCTTTCTGGAAGCCCTTGGGAAAAGAGGATTCAGACTTCAGAAAACGCCCTTGACGTTTCGCGGTGGGAATGTCCTGGTGGACCGATTTCAGGGAAAGCTGGTGGCCTTTTGCGGGGGCGACGTGTTTCGGCTGACCCGGACCGTCTGGCGCGCCACGCGAGGCGGAGAGCTCAGCCTGGCCGAGGCCGAAGACACATTGAAACGCCTCCTGGGGGTGGACGAGGTGGTGATCCTCGGAGCCGAGCGATCTCAGCCCGAGTACCTGTTTCACCTGGACCAGGCAATGGCCTTTCTGGGAGACGGACTGGTCGCAGTCACCCGCATTGTCCAACAGCGCGACCCTTCGTCTTCAAAGGCTTCAGCGATTTCAGAGGTCCAGGATTTCCTGAACGAACTCCGAGGCATTCTTCGCCGGAGAGGCTACCGAATCCTGGACATGGAAACCTCGGCGGTGAATCTATTCGGTCACCGCTATCCCGTGAACGGGATTCCTTACACGGATCCGGACACGAAAACCCGGACGTTTCTCATGCCCGTCTATTCTTCTTCTGAACCCTCCTCTCCCTCGCCGTCCTTTGAACGCAACTGCTCCGCCCTCGAGCGCCACGGATACCGCGTGACCCTGGTGCCGACCACCGCGGACAAGAACTACGGCGGTATCCACTGCCTGGCCCACGTGATCCGATAAAGACGCGCCACCCACACCCCCCCCTCCGCCTCCCCGGTCTTCTTCTCTTCCGGTTTCGGACTCTTCCAAGCGCCTGCGTTCTTCGTCGCCCTTTCCGAAAAATTGGAATCCGTCCAGAATGTTGGACGCCTCTCTGGGGTCCTTCAGGGCCCCGCCGTCCGACCTGATGGGGATACCATGCCCCAACGGCCTGATATTGCATACAAAATAAAGCTTCCTGATATTTACTGATTTTCGGCATGAAAATTGAGTGGAGCTAATCCTTGGATTGCCTGAAACCAGGGGTTTCCCCACCTTCAATAACCATTTGGTGACGCACTCCGCTCCATGCGGGTGCCGGAAAGGAGCCGGTCATGTTCAAGAAGATGAAGCTCGGAACCAAGTTAATGGTGGCCTTCCTGGCGGTCGGGGTCATTCCCTTCGCCGTGATCGGGATTACCTCCATGTTGAAATCCAGTGATGCCCTCGAGAGCCAGGCCTACGGCCAGCTCGAAGCGGTGCGCGGCATCAAGAAGGGACAGATCGAAAAATATTTTGCCGAGAGGCAGGGCGACATGGCCGTTCTCGTCGAAACCGTGGGGACCCTTCGAAAGGAGGCGTTCGCCAAGCTCGAGGCTGTTCGCCAGATCAAGAAGACGCAGATCGAGAACTACTTCAAGGAGCGGCTCGGAGATGTCTCCGTGCTCTCGAAAAACGACACGGTCCTCCGATCGCTCCAGGCTTTTGAAGAGGCCTTCGAGGCGGACGGGGATCGGACCGGGGGCTATGCCTGGAAAGCCGCGGAGTCGGAGTTCGCCTCTTGGCTCGAGCAGTACAAGGAGGAGTACGGGTACTACGATCTCTTCCTGATTCACAACGACGGTGATGTCATCTACACGGTGGCCAAGGAATCGGATCTGGGAGCCAACCTGGTCAGCGGTACCCTCAAGAGCAGCCCCTTGGGGAAGCTCTTTTCCAAAGCGAAAAGCGGTGTGGCGCTTCAGGACTTCGAACCCTACGCACCGTCCGACAATGAACCCTGCGCCTTTGTCGGGGCACCCGTGATCAAAGCTGGGCAAACCATCGGCGTGGTTGCGCTTCAGCTGCCGCTCAAGGCCATCAACGGCATCATGCAGGAGCGCACCGGCATGGGAGAGACCGGAGAGGTCTACCTTGTCGGTTCGGACAACCGGATGCGTTCCGATTCTTTCCTGGATCCGCAGGAGCACTCGGTCAAGGCCTCGTTCGCCGGTACCGTGGAAAAGAACGGCGTGGACACCGAGGCAGCCAAAGCGGCCCTGGAAGGCGATACGGGCAGCCACGTGATCCGGGACTACAACGGGAATCCCGTGCTCTCCTCCTTTGCCCCACTCGACATCGAAGGCCTCAACTGGGCCATTCTCGCTGAGATCGACGTGGCCGAGGCCTTCAGCCCGGTGGACGAGGGAGGCCAGGAGTTCTATGCCAAGTACCAGGAGCTCTACGGCTACTACGACCTCTTCCTCCTGAACCCGAACGGTTACGTGTTTTACACCGTGACCCGGGAAGCGGACTACCAGACCAACATGGTGGACGGTAAGTACGCCGGCAGCAACCTCGGTCAACTGATCCGGAAGGTCCTTGAAACCAAACAGTTCGGCATGGCGGACTTTGCTCCCTACGCACCCAGCAATAACGCCCCCTGTGCCTTCATCGCCCAGCCCGTGGTGTATGGCGGTAAGGTGGAAGCGATTGTTGCGCTCCAGCTGCCGCTTTCCGCCATCAACAGCATCATGCAGGAACGGGAAGGCATGGGCGAGACCGGCGAGACCTACCTGGTTGGCCAGGACAAGCTTATGCGCTCCGACTCGTATCTCGATTCAGAAAACCACTCGGTCCAGGCCTCGTTCGCCAATCCCCAGAAGGGCAGCGTGGACACCGAGGCGGCAAGAAAGGCCCTGGCCGGAGAAACGGACCAGAAGATCATCATGGACTACAACGGGAATCCGGTGCTCTCTGCCTTCACCCCTGTGAATGTAGGCGACGGCATCACCTGGGGACTGCTTGCGGAGATCGATGAATCCGAGGCCTTTGCCGCGGTGACCGCCCTCAAGTGGCTCATCGGCATCATGGCCCTGGTGGGCATCGCAGCCATCGTTATGGTTGCACTCCTCATCGCCCGTTCCATTTCCAAGCCCATCAACCGCATCATCGAGGGGTTGAACGAAGGAGCGGACCAGGTAGCCTCGGCTTCGGGCCAGGTTTCCGCAGCGAGCCAGTCTCTGGCCGAAGGGGCCTCCGAGCAGGCGGCATCCATCGAAGAGACCTCCTCCTCGCTCGAGGAGATGTCCTCCATGACCAAACAGAACGCGGAGCACGCCGGTCAGGCCAACACCCTCATGGAGGAATCCAAGCAGATCGTCGGATCGGCCAATGTTTCCATGACCGAGATGGTTTCCTCCATGCAGGAGATCACCAAGGCGAGCGAGGAGACCTCCAAGATCATAAAGACCATCGACGAGATAGCCTTTCAGACCAACCTTCTTGCCCTTAACGCGGCAGTGGAGGCGGCCAGGGCCGGAGAGGCCGGAGCAGGGTTCGCCGTGGTGGCCGACGAGGTGCGTAACCTGGCGCTGCGGGCGGCCGAGGCGGCTAAGAACACATCGAACCTGATCGAAGGAACGACCAAGAAGGTTGAGGACGGCTCCGCTCTCGTGGAGAAAACCAATGAGGAATTCAGCAAGGTCGAGCAGAGCGCCATAAAGGTGGCTGAGCTGATCGGTGAGATTGCCGCCGCCTCCAGGGAGCAGTCCGAGGGGATCGACCAGGTAAACGTGGCCGTGAGCGACATGGACAAGGTGACCCAGCAGAACGCGGCCAATGCCGAGGAGTCGGCCAGCTCCTCCGAGGAGATGAACGCTCAGGCCGAGCAGATGAAGCTCATGGTGGACGAGCTGGTCACGCTGGTGGGAGGAACCACACAGCATCACACGACGAAAAAGACCGGGGCTACCCTCCAGAGAAGCAGCTCAAAGAAGTCTCTTGGGAATGACCATGGCGAACACCACACCGCTCTTACGCCGGCAAAGCAGTCCGGCAGGGAAGTGAATCCGGAAAAGGCAATCCCTTTTGACGACGAGTCCTTCAAGGACTTCTGAAGGTAGATCGGGGAGACCGCCTGCGAGGCCCCTCTCGAGGCATTCCGCAGGCGGTCTCCCATGTGAATCTTTCCGGTGAGCCGTCCAGTCGGCAGAATCTTCAGGCGTTCCTGTCCCATCGAAAGGGGGTTGCATGAATCTCCACCTGCTCCTGGAAAAGCACCGCGTCCGGCGGCCCCAGGCCGCACCGCCCGAGGTCCTTCCATTGCCCTTCAAAGACATCGAGTACCGGACGAACACAACGGCCCTCTCTCTCTTCGAGCAACATCGCTCGAAGCTGTTGAACAACCCACCCCTCTATCTCGTGCCGGCCGTGTGGGGTGACGCAGTAGAAACCTCCAGAGCCTCTGGGGCCGTCGTGTTGATCCAGGTGCAGTAACGGCGTTCCCCTTACCCTGTACAGGAGAAAACATCATGAACGAAGCTGGAACGGTTTATTCGATCGAAAATGGGGCCGGAATCTCGGCTGCCAGAGCCGGCAAGTATCTCACCTTCACCCTGGCAGAGGAGGATTACGGCATCTCCATCAAGAAGATCCGGGAGATCATCGGCATGATGCCGGTGACCAAGGTGCCTCGGGTGGATGCGTTTGTGAAGGGTGTCATCAACCTTCGGGGCAAAGTGATCCCGGTCATCGACCTGAGGCTGCGTTTCGGTATCGAGGAGATCGAGCACACGGACCGGACCTGCATCGTCATCGTGGAAGTGGTCGCGAGTCAGGGGACCGTTCAGATGGGAATCATCGTGGACTCGGTCTCAGAGGTGATGAACATTCAGGAAGACGACATCGAGTCGCCTCCGGATCTCAGCGCCGGAGATCGCACGCGTTACATTCTCGGGATGGCCAAAAAGGAAGAGTCGGTGAAGATCCTCATCGACATCGACAAGGTCCTGAGCGAGGACAAGGTAAAGGAACTCGAGCGCGCTGTCGGATCGTGAGCCAGCGGACTGGAGAGGAGGCCCTTATGACGATGGTAATCCTGGGACCCGAACCGGAGAAGAGGGCTTCGCTCAGCACGCTGCTGGAAGGCTACTTCCACGGCTTGGGGGAGGTCTGCCACACGCTGTTCGGAGCCACCCGAAGGGGAAGACCGTGACTCCGAAGAACGGCAAGCCACGGCCCGTGGTCATGTCCCGGCAGCTGATGGAAACCCTGGAGAGGCTTCGCACGACGAGGAAAAAGCTGGCCCTCAAGCGGGGAGTGAACGAGATCCCCGAATGGGTTTTTCCGACAACTGGCGCCGGCGGACGTTCGCGAAGGCCCTGGAGAAGGCCAAGCTACGACAGATCAGGATTCACGACCTCCGTTACCCCAACCTAAATAAAATCCAAACCTTTTTCAAAGATGACTGATATTTAAGGAATTCAACACAAAAAGGTTTGGATTATATTTCTTACTTCTTCATTGACCTAACGCCACAGAAATCCGCCAGTCCACCTTTTAGATGTTTCCATGTCTTTGATACCTTTTTGTCCTTCTCATCTTCAAGTGTTGCAAGGTTATTAATTCCTGCTCTATAGTAATGTCCATATATACCATTGTTGTCTGTAACTGTTCATGCCCTAAACGAAATGAGCTGAGATAAAGAAATTTTGACTCAAATCCAAAGCCTTCATCTGTCCATCGGTTAATGTTTTCTATGGCATAATGGTGTCTGAGCTCATATGCAGTAGCGTGAGACCGGTTATATTTATTCCATAATTCGCGGAAGTTTGTCTGAACCCAATTTCTTGTATGGAAAGAGTTACCTCTTGCAGGGATAAATAAGCCCTGCGGGGGTACTGCTTTCGTATTGCTGTATCATATCTTTTCAAAAGTCCAAGCATGGAGTCGTGCAGCACTACATAATGCTGGGCATGACCTTTGGAATAACGGATGTTCATAATCCCACGGCACAAGTCGACGTCCTCAACCCTCAGCATTCTTGCTTCATTGGTTCGTATTCCACTGCTGTAAAGAAGACGGAAGAACACAGGAATAGTTATCTTTCTGGAACGTTGTTCTGGCATGTAGGATACGGAAGACAGGCTATCACAGGCATAGAAAAAATTTTCCAGTTCAACATCGGTAAAAGAATGGGGAATATATGTGCGCCGCTCTTTCCTTGGAATATCAGGCTCCATAACATCTGTTTTTCCGCGCTTTCTCAAGTATCGTATAAAACTTACAACAACATAGATTCTTGATCTGCATGAATTGTTGGTTTCTGTGTTGCGCGTAAGGCACCATCCATCCACCATTTCCTGAGACAGAAGTGAAGCTTCCGGGTATTTTTTCTTGCAGTACCGGTCAAACAGGATGAGGTTTGGTTCATAAGAGGCTTCATTCCAATGTCCGGATGCTTTCCGGCTTATTTAAAACCACTTAAATATCAGGCATCTTTGAAAAAGGTTCGGATTTTATTTAGGTTGGGATAACGAAGGAAATCCAAACGTTTGGATTTCCGCCGGCACACCTACGCTTCTCTCTTGATTCAGTCCGGCCCCCCCTGCCCTTCATCAAGGACCAACTGGGGCACCATTCCATCAAGGTCACCGTGGACGTGTACGGGCACCTGGCCCCGGAGGGGAACATGGCCGCCGTGGACGCCCTCGACGATCCCGCCGAAGACGCGACCAAACGCAACCCAGCCGCAACTGAGACCCTTTCCAATGAAAAAGGGGTTAACCATGATGGTTAACCCCTTGAATTTGCTGGCGGGGACGACGAGACTCGAACTCGCGACCTCCGGCGTGACAGGCCGGCGTTCTAACCAGAACTGAACTACGCCCCCGAGTGTGTGGCCGTTCCCTTTCGGGTGGGCCTATGAAGAGTCATTTTTGCTTTTCAACTCCTGCTGCGCTTCGTGGGCGCTTATCGCTGGTGGGCGGAACAGGGCTTGAACCTGCGACCCCCGGCTTGTAAGGCCGATGCTCTCCCAACTGAGCTACCCGCCCCGAAGAGACGAATTATGGGGGAACGGTTGGGCCTTGTCAACAGTTTTCAGTGGGCGATCACCTCGGAAATCTCTTTTTCTCCTTCGGTGTCCGCCTCGAGGCAGTAGGGCTCGCACTCCTCCGAGGGCCTGAAGAGCTCCTCGCCTTCTTCGAAGACCAGCGCCTCCTTGAGCACCTGGTCCATGTGCTCCACGGGCACCAGTTCCACCTTCTTGAGGACCCGCTTGGGGATCTCCTCGATCTCCTTCTTGTTCTCCATGGGGATCAGGACCTTGGCCACGTCCCCGCGGTGGGCGGCCAGGATCTTCTCCTTGAGCCCGCCGATGGGAAGGACGCGTCCCCGAAGGGTGATCTCGCCGGTCATGGCGATGTCCCTGCGGACGGGCTTGCGGGTGAGGGCCGAGACCATGGAGGTGGCAAGAGCGATGCCGGCCGAGGGTCCGTCCTTGGGGATGGCCCCCTCGGGCACGTGCACGTGGATGTCCACCTTCTCGTAGAACTTCTCGGGAAGGCGGAGCTGGCGGGAGCGGGAGCGGACGTAGCTGAGGGCCGCGCGGGCCGACTCCTGCATCACCTCGCCGAGCTTGCCGGTGAGCACCAGGTTGCCCTTGCCGGGCATGATGGCCGCCTCGGTCTGGAGGAGTTCGCCTCCCACGTCGGTCCAGGCCAAGCCCGTGGTCATGCCGATGTCGTCCTTCTCCTCGGTGCGCCCGTGTCGGAACTTGGGCACCCCCAGGTAGTTGTGGATGGAGTTCTGGGTGATCCGGACCTTGGTGTCCCTGCCCTTGCGGGCCACCTTCTTGGCCACCTTGCGGCAGACCGAGGAGATCTCCCGCTCCAGGTTCCGCACCCCGGCCTCGCGGGTGTACTCCCGGGTGATCGTGAGGATGGCGCGGTCCGAAAAGGTGATGTTCTCCTCGGTCAGGCCGTTCTCCCTGACCTGCTTGGGGACCAGGAACTGCTTGGCGATGTTGAGCTTCTCCAGCTCCGTGTACCCGGGCAGCCGGATGATCTCCATCCGGTCCTGCAGGGGCAGCGGGATGCTGTAGAGGTTGTTCGCCGTGGTGATGAACAGGATCTCGGAGAGATCGTAGTCCAGGTCCAGGTAGTGGTCGTTGAAGGCGAAGTTCTGCTCCGGATCCAGGACCTCGAGGAGGGCCGCGGAGGGGTCCCCCCGGAAGTCCGTGCTCATCTTGTCCACCTCGTCGAGGCAGAAGACGGGGTTGTTGGACCGGGCCTTCTTCAGGTACTGGAGAATCTTGCCGGGGAGCGCCCCGATGTAGGTCCGGCGGTGGCCGCGGATCTCGGCCTCGTCCCGGACGCCGCCCAGGGAGAGGCGGACGAAGTTCCTGGAGGTGGCGCGGGCCACGGACTTGGCGAGGGAGGTCTTGCCCACGCCCGGGGGGCCCACCAGGCAGAGGATGGGGCCCTTGATCTTCTTGGTCAGGGTCTTGACCGCCAGGTACTCGAGGATCCGCTCCTTGGGCTTCTTGAGACCGTAGTGGTCCTCTTCCAGGATGGTCTCGGCCTGGGTGATGTCGTTCTTGTCCTTGGTCTTCTCGTGCCAGGGAAGCGCCAGGATCCAGTCGATGTAGTTCCGGACGACCGTGGCCTCGGCGGACATGGGCGACATCATCTTGAGCTTCTTGAACTCCTGCCAGATGCGGGCGTTGGCCTCCTTGGGAAGCCGCTTCTTCTTGATCTTCTTCTCGAGCTCGTCCAGCTCCGCCTTGAAGTCGTCCTTGGTGCCCATCTCCTTCTGGATCGCGCGCATCTGCTCGTTCAGGTAGTAGTCCTTCTGGGTCTTCTCCATCTGCTTCTTGACCCGGTTCTTGAGGCGCTTCTCCAGGGTGATGATGTTGATCTCGTAGCGGATCATCTCGTAGAGCTTCTCGAGGCGGGCGTCGGTGCTGTCGATCTCGAGGAGCAGCTGCTTGTCGCTCACCTTGAGGGTGAGATGGGCCGCCACGGTGTCGGCCAGGCGCGCGGGGTCGTCGAGGCCCGCCACGGTGCTCACATGGTCCTTGCTGAGCTTCTCGTTGAGCTTGGCGTACTCCTCGAAGCTCTCCACCACAGTCCGCGTCAGGGCGCTGGTCTGGTCGGTGACCTCGTCGGGCTCGCCGATCCGCTCGACCTCCACCATGAAGAACTCGTGGGTTCCCACGAACTCCTGGACGCGGGCCCGCTCCTTGCCCTCGATGAGGGCCTTGACCGTGCCGTCCGGCAGGCGCAGGAGCTGGAGCACCGACCCCAGGGTTCCGGTGGGGAAGATGTCCTTCTCCGCCGGGTCGTCCACCTTGGCGTCCTTCTGGGCCGAGAGGAAGATGAGCTTCTCCCGGCTCATGGCGTGCTCGAGCGCCTTGATGGACTTCTCCCGGCCCACAAAGAGCGGGACCACCATGTTGGGGAACACCACCACGTCCCTCAGGGGGAGGAGTGGGTAGTGCACTTTTTGTTCTTTCAGAAAGTCCAATGCGTTCTTCTTCGTCAAGTTGAACATATTGTTTTCATTATCCATCGCTTAGGCATATCCTGCCTGGTTTTCGTATATCAGGAGGGGGGAATCCCCGCGCTGAATCACTTCCTCGTTGATCACGCACTCGCGCACGCCGGCCGTGCTGGGGATGTCGTACATGATGTCGAGCATGATCGACTCGAGGATGGCCCGCAACCCCCGGGCCCCCGACTTGCGCTGGAGCGCGTCGTTGGCCACGGCCAGAAGCGCCTCTTCGGTGAACTGGAGGTGGACGTTCTCCAGCTCGAAGAGCTTCTTGTACTGCTTGACCAGGGCGTTCTTGGGCTCGGTGAGGATGCGCACGAGAGCGTCCCGGCTCAGCTCGTCCAGGGACGCGATGATCGGGATCCGCCCCACGAACTCGGGGATCAGCCCGTACTTGATCATGTCCTCGGGCTGGACCAGGGCGCGGATCTTGTTGATGTCCTCGTTCTGCTTGTCCCGGATCTCCGCCTCGAAGCCCATGGCCTTGCTCCCGAGGCGGTTGCCGATGATCTTCTCCAGGCCGTTGAAGGTGCCGCCGCAGATGAACAGGATGTTGCCCGTGTCCACCTTGACGAAGTCCTGCTGGGGGTGCTTGCGCCCCCCCTTGGGCGGCACGCTCGCCAGGGTGCCCTCGATGATCTTCAGGAGGGCCTGCTGTACGCCCTCGCCGGAGACATCCCGGGTGATGGAGGGGCTGTCCGACTTGCGGGCGATCTTGTCGATCTCGTCGATGTAGACGATCCCCTTGCACGCGGACTCCACGTCGTAGTCCGCCATCTGCACGAGGTTCAGGATGATGTTCTCCACATCCTCGCCCACGTACCCGGCCTCGGTGAGGGTGGTGGCGTCCGCGATGGTGAACGGTACGTTGAGCACCCTCGCGAGGGTCTGCGCCAGCAGGGTCTTGCCCGACCCCGTGGGTCCGATCAGAAGGATGTTGCTCTTCTGGATCTCCACGCCGTCCATGTCGGCCCGCGTGTTGATCCGCTTGTAGTGGTTGTGGACCGCCACGGAAAGGATCTTCTTGGGGCGCTCCTGCTCGATGACGTACTGGTCGAGCATCTCTTTGATCTCGTAAGGCTTGGGAAGCCTGGCGTCCTCGTCGGCTTCCGCCTCCTGCCCGTACTCCTCGGCAATGATCTCATTGCAGAGCTGGATGCACTCGTCGCAGATGTAGACCGACGGCCCGGCGATGAGCTTCTTCACCTCGTCCTGGCTCTTGCCGCAAAAGGAGCAGAGCAGATCGTCGCTGGAGTCGTTTTTTCTCGGCATGAATCGATTCCTCTATCAGGTTCCCTTAGAACTCTGGATCTCCCTGTGAGTGATCACCTTGTCGACAATACCATACTTCTTGGCCTCTTCGGAGCTCATGAAGAAATCGCGCTCCGTGTCCTTCTCGATCCGCTCGAGGGGCTGCCCCGTGTGGTCCGCGAGCAGCCGGTTGATGGTCTCCCGGATCTTCAGGATCTCTCGCGCGTGGATGTCGATGTCCGTTGCCTGCCCCGTGGTCCCGCCCAGGGGTTGATGGATCAGGACCCGGCCGTGGGGAAGCGAGTAGCGCTTCCCGGCCGTGCCCGCCGCCAGCAGGAGGGCCCCCATGCTGGCGCACTGGCCCATGCAGATGGTGGTGACGTCCGGCTTGATGTACTGCATGGTGTCATAGATGGCCAGGCCGGCCGTGACCGACCCGCCCGGGGAGTTGACGTACAGGTTGATGTCCTTGTCCGGATCCTCGGACTCCAGGAAGAGCATCTGCGCGATGATGGTGTTGGCCATGTTGTCGTGCACCTGCTCTCCGATGAAGACGATCCGGTCCTTCAGCAGCCGGGAGTAGATGTCGTAGGCACGCTCCCCGCGGCTGGTCTGCTCCACTACGATCGGTATCAGCATGAATCCCTCTTTCTTGTATAGAGACCGGGTGGCGGAATCGGTTTCGCTCTCGCACACCCAGGATGACGTCATGATCAAGACTGGTTTTGACTTATTTTATCTGACTCTACCTCACTCACTTTAGCACCATCCAGGAGAAAGTTCAAGGTCTTTTCCTCGAGCAGCTTCTCCTTGTAAGAGTCCAGGATGTTGTTGGCCTCGTAGTACCTGCGGATGATGCCCGCCTCCTGGCCGATGCCGGCCGCCAGCTCCTGGAACCCCTTGGACACGTCCTCCTCGGTGACCTCGAGCTCGTTCAGCCTGGCCACCTCGCCCAGGATGAGCATTCGTTTCACCCGGGCCTCGGACGCCGGCCTGAGCTCTTCCCGCAGCTTGGCCTCGTCCAGCCCGGCCTGCTCCAGCGAGGAGCCGGAACGGGAGATGTTCTGCCGGATGTTCTCGACGGCGCTCTCGAGCTCCTGCTCCACCAGGGACTCCGGGAGGGCGAAATCCACGCCTTCGGCGATGCGGTCCATGAGGCGGTTCTTCACGTCCCGGTCGATCCGCTTCTCCTCCCGCTTGACGAGCTCCCTGCGGACCTCTTCCCGCAGGTCCTCCACGGTCGCAACGCCGTCCGCGCCCAGCCCCTTGGCGAACTCGTCGTCCAGCGCGGGCATCTCCATCTCCTTGATGTCGTCCAGCCGGATCTCGAAATCGACGCTCTTGCCCGCCAGGTTCTTGTCGCGGTAGTCCTCCTCGAAATCCACCCGGATCGTCGTGGACTCCCCCTTGCGGGTCCCCACGAGCCGCTTTTCGAACTCGGGATGGAAGTCGCCCGAGCCGACCCGCAGCATGTGGCTGTCGGACTCGAGGCCCTCGACGGGCTCCCCGTTCTCGAGCCCCTTGTAGCTGAAGACGGCATAGTCGCCCTCGCGAACGCCGCGGTCTTCCTCCACGGGCTTCATCTGGCCCCGGGCACGGCGGATCTCCTCGATCTGCTTGTCCACGTCCGCCTCGTCGACGGAGAGGCGCTCCCTGTCCACCTCGATCCTCTGGTAGTTCTCGAGCTCGAACCGGGGTCGCACCTCCATCACGGCGGTGTAGCGGAAGGTCTCCCCCTTGCGCGGGAGATCGTTCTCGACGGTGGGCATGGCCAGCGGGAAGGTGTCGTTTTCCTCCATGGCCTTGGGGAGGGTCTCGTTGACGAGGTCCCGGGTCACATCGCTCAATACCTCCCGGCCGAACCGTCCCTCCAGGATCCCGATGGGGATCTTGCCCGGGCGGAAGCCGGGAATGCGGGCCTGTTTTCCGAGGTCCCGGTAGGCCTTGTTGATCTTGCGATCGACCTCGCCGGCCTCGATTTCGACAGTGAGCTTCTTCTTGACGGGGCTGATTTCTTCGACGCTGCTCTTCATGAGACCTTCAAAAACCTCCGAGTGCGGGACTAGGGCAAAAGGTAAGCACGATGACCGGCAGTTCAAGGAAAATTGTTGATTTTACAAGCCTGGTCACACGGCTGTCAACCGGATTGTACGTCCCACAGCGCTCCGGCCTGCGCGTCCCGCGAAAACCGCTGTTTTCTGGAATGAAAGCACAAACCATGCCAGGGAAGGCCCGTCGAAAGGGGACGGCCGGGTCAGTCCCGGTTCCGCTCCTTCACCAGCTCGATGAACGCCTCGAGCTCCTCTTCGGAGCCGAACACCTCGCTGTACCTGCGCTCGCTCCAGGCGGCCAGGCCCAGCTCGAAGATGTGGTGAATGAGCCGGTCCGCATCCTCCGCGCCCTGGAGCTGGACCGTCTGGTAGAGAAGCTCGTTCGGCACCTTGATGGGGTAGACGGCCGTGGACGAGCGCTTCTCGGGCTTGAGGTAGTCCTGTATATCCTTGAGGATTCTCAGGCTGACGTATTTTCTGTTGTACTCTTCTTCGTTCATGTTGAATCCCTTCGCTCCTTATGTCATGTATAAGATCAACCAACGGATTCGTCAACCACAAGCCGTCCTGCAGGCGGCTCCCCGGGAGGCCTGAACGGCCGGAAAGAGGCCGGGGGCGGTGATTGACGCACGAGAGTCGAAAAAGTGACTCCGGACCCGCGCCTCGGAAAGGGAACCCATGCCCATCTACGAGTACCAGGCCGAGGACCCGAAAACGGGCTGCCCCTTCTGTCGCAGGCCGTTCGAGCATTTACAGGGACTCAGGGACGAGCCTCTGGGGGCCTGCCCGGACTGCGGCGCGCCCGTGCGCAAGCTGATCTCCCGGTGCCGGGCCGCGGTCCTCGAGGCCTCCGAGGAGGTCGTGAGGACGGAGGGCCGGATCCGGGCATACGAAAAGGAAGGCCTGTGGAGCCACGCCGCCGAGCTCGCGGACAAGCAGGCGGAGAAGACCCGGGACACCGGGCTCAAGACCCGCGCCCTCGACAACTACGAAAAGGCCGGGTACGACGCGGGTACGCTCACCCGTCACGATGCCGGGGACTGATCCCCGGGCCCGACCGCGCTCCGGCCTCCTTCTTGGCTTGCCCGATTTTCAGCAATTGTGGTACGGTGCCTGACGTTTCCGGGACGTTCCCGCCCTGCCCGCGCCCAGGCCCGTCCCGGAGGGAACCGGGGGCGCGAGAACGCGACGTGTTCAAGGGAGGCCCATCCGCGTGATCGATCTTTTCCTCAGAGGCGGCGTCTTCATGTACCCCATCCTGCTCTGCTCGGTGATCGCACTGGCGATCTTCCTGGAGCGCCTCTGGGTGCTGCGGCGGAGCCAGGTCCTCCCCGAGACGTTCATCCGGAGCGTCGAGGAGCTGCTGAGGAAGGGAAAGGTCGCCGAGGCCCTCTATCTCTGCCAGGGTCAGGCCTCCTCCATCGCCCGGGTCTTCCTGGGGGGCCTCAAGAACGCGGGACGGGGCATGTGGCTCGTCAAGGAAGGCATCGAGGAGATGGGGAGCCGGGAGGCGGTGGTCCTCGAAAAACACGTGGGGGTCCTGGCCACCATCGCCAACCTCACCCCGCTCCTCGGGCTCCTGGGAACGGTGTCGGGGATGATCAAGACCTTCAACGTCATCTCCGTTCAGGGCGTGGGAAACCCCGCCCCGCTGGCGGGCGGGATCGCCGAGGCCCTCATCACCACGGCCTCGGGTCTCTGCGTGGCCATCCCCACGCTGGTCTGCTACCGCATCCTCAAGGACCGGACCGAGACCCTGGTGTTCGAGATGGAGGAGCACTCCATGGAGATCATCGAGATCCTGGAGGGAGCGGGCAAGGGTCCCCTCGACACCGACCGGGTCGCTCACCCGAAGCATGAGGCCGCCCTCCGGCGCTCCTCAACACCCTGATCGAAACGGGAGAGGCCCATGCGCTTCATCCGCGGTCGAAGAGAGGAGGAGCCCCGGCTCGGGATCGCCCCGCTGATCGACATCGTGTTCCTCCTGCTGATCTTTTTCATGGTCACCTCCCACTTCGACCTGGCCTCGGGCGTCCGCCTGGA
The DNA here is from genome assembly GCA_964443135.1 of uncultured Desulfobacterales bacterium. Classification (GTDB taxonomy): domain Bacteria; phylum Desulfobacterota; class DSM-4660; order Desulfatiglandales; family HGW-15; genus JAIPEI01. The sequence continues at coordinate 27,047 of CAYUBQ010000007.1, forward strand.
GCTGCCCGAGATGGCCAGCCGCCTGAGCGAGGAGGCCCGGACCGAGGCCACGGTCGTGATCGACCGGGAAGGAAACATTTACCTGGAGGGGGAGCGGGTCGAGAAAGAGGTTCTCGAGGACCGGCTCCGCAAACGCGTCGAAGGGGGGGCGCTCGAGCGCATCATCCTCCAGGCCGACAAGGAGACCCTGCACGGGACCGTCCTCGGGACCATCGACCTGGCGCGCGCGGCCGGTGTGCGATCGGTGATCATCGCCGCCCGCTGGAAATCGGGCGAAGGCCGTTGAGCGGCATCCGGCCACGAACACCCCGCCCCTGCGGGAGGGGGGAAGAAAGGGGGCTCGGCCTTCCCGGCCTCCGAAGCGTTCGATGGAACTGAACCGAAAAGGAATCCACAAGACTGCGGTCCTCGTCCTCTTTGTCCTGATCGCGGCGTGGCTGGCCTTCGGCGAGCGCGGGCTGATCCACCTCTACAGGATGGAGGACCAGCGGGCGCGCTACAGGGAACGCATCCAGACGCTCGAGCAGAAGAACCACGAGCTGCTCCTCGAGATCGAACGGCTCAGGACCGACGAGGAGTACATCGAATCCGTCGCCCGCAAGGAGCTGAACCTGCTGAAAGAAGACGAGACCCATTTTCACTTCGCAAAGGAGCTCCGGAGCGGCGTCACCGCCGGGGTTTCGTCGCCGGGAGGTCCGGATGCGGAGCGGAGCGACGCCGCGGCGGCCGAGGCCGGAGCCCCGGACGCCCCGTCGAACTGACCATCACCACAGTGGGAGGATGACATGTACGATCTCGAGCGGCTTCTCGAAGAACTCCTGGAGACCGACGCTTCGCCCGGGGCGCTCCACCTGGTCCTGTCGAAGCTCGAGGACCAGGGACGCACGAGCCTCGTGATCCAGCAATGCCGAAAGGTGCTGAGCCTCCACCCGAACCGTGACGACCTGCGCACCCTGCTGGCCGAGGCCTACCTGGAGCAGGGGCTCGCGGCCCGGGCGGCCGAGGAGCTGATGCGGGTGACCCGGCGGCTGGACGAGGCGGCCGGGGCCTACAAGCTGCTGGCCGACGCCTTTCTGCGCCAGGGAAGGGACGCGGAAGCGGCGGGGTGCCTGGACCGCTACCTGGCCCACCACCCGGACGACGTCGACGCCGGGGAAACCCTGGCCCGGCTCCGCCCCCCGGCCCCGGAGACCGAGGCTGAGACCGCCGCGCCCGAAGAGACCCGGGCCGGAGAAGAGGAGCTCCAGGAAACGCCCGCTCTCGAGCAAGAGGCTCCGGCCGGGGAGCCCATCCCCGAGATCGCCACCCCCACACTGGCCGAGCTCTACTACAGCCAGGGGCAGATCGACGCCGCCGTGGAGACCTACGAACTTATTCTCGCCCGCTCCCCGGACGATCCCCGGGCCAACGCCCGCCTCCGCGAGCTGCTGGCCCTGAGGGCGGCCCCGGCGGAAGCGCCCGCCTTCGAGGTGGAGGCGCCGGAGGCGGCACCGGACGAGCAGCCCGAGGTCGAGGCGCTGGAGCCCGTCCGGCCGGAGGAGGAGCCCTTCGAGGAGGAGCTGCCGGAGGCCGCACCGGTCGAGGAGCTCGCCCCGGAGGCCGCGGAGGTCCTCTCCGAGGCGGCCGCGGCCCGGGCCGCGGAGCAGAGAACGTCCCGCAGGATGATCGCCGTGCTCGAGGAGTGGCTGACCCGAATCCACGAGACCGGGACCACCGCGTCCGTCTGAAGCGAGGTGACCTCCTTGGAATGGAGCTTTGCGGCCACAGGGGTGGGGAGCGTCCCCAACCTTCGGGTGGAGCCCACCTGCCGTCTCATCCTGGAGCTGTTTCCGGAGATCCCCTTCTGGCCCCAGTTCGTGAACCTGGCCCCCGAGGAGGAGATGGTCCCGCAGTTCAGCGAGGGCCTCCCGGGCATCCGCACCGGGGAGGACGGAAAGACCCTCCGGGTCTCCTCGGCCGCCCTGGAGGACGAGCTGACGCGATTCTATGAGGCCTTTCTGGACGAGGACGTCGAGACCTTCGCCGTCTCGCCGGACCGCGCCCGGGGCCTCTACACCCTGCTGGAGATGCTCGGGGAGACCCCGCCGGCCCGGAACGGCCTGATCAAGGGACAGACCGTGGGGCCGGTCACCTTTGCCTCGTCCGTGACTCTGGAGGACGGCCGCTATCTCCTCCACGACCCGGGTCTCCTGGACGCCGTGGTCAAGGGGCTGTCCATCAAGCTCCTCTGGCAGGCCGGGATGCTGGGCCGCACCGGGAGGAGGCCGATCCTGTTCATTGACGAGCCCGCCCTCTCCGGCATCGGCTCGGCCTTCTCGTCCATGAACCGGGACCTGGTGGCGGGGGCGCTGCGGGAGATGATGGACTACTGCCGCGAGAGGTCCAACGCGGTCATGGGAATCCACTGCTGCGCCAACACGGACTGGTCCATGGTGCTCGCGGCCGGCCCCGACATCCTCAACTTCGACGCCTACGGCTACATGGACGCGTTCCTGCTCTATTCCGACGAGGTGGTCCGCTTCGTCCAGGGCGGCGGAACGATCGCCTGGGGCATGGTTCCCACCCTGGACTTTCACAAGGGGGTCACCGCGGGCGACCTCCAGGCCCGGCTGGAGCAGGGGCTCGACCGGCTGTCCGCCCAGGGGATCAGCCGGGAGCTCCTTCGCGCCCGGGGCATGATCACGTCGGCCTGCGGCATGGGCGGCATGCCCGTCGACTCCGCCGAAACCGTCCTTCGCCTGATCTCCGAGCTCGGGAAGCGGATGCGCTGACACGGCCGGGTAAGAGCCCCGTTCCATTCCCGACGGAGGGATCAACCGCCTCACATGGACAAGCGAACCATCTCCAAGTTCTTTCTCATCGTCCTCCTGGCGGCCACGGCCCTCCTGGTCCGGCTGTTCCGGACCTACATCTCGGCCATCGTGCTGGCCCTCCTGATCGCCAGCGCCTTCTTCCCGCTGTACGGCCGGCTCCGGATGCTGCTCAAGGACCAGGCCCAGCCCGCGGCCCTCGTCATGTGCGTTTTCATCGCCGTGGTGCTGATCATTCCGGTGGGGGGTTCGTCGGGACCCTGTCGAACGAGGCCTTGGACTTCTACAAGCGCAGCCGGACCATGGTCTCCATCGACCGCATCGACCAGGCGATCCACGGCGACAGCGTCTGGGCGAAGCGCCTTCGAAAGGGCGCCTCCGCGCTCGGCGTGAAGCTCGACGTGGAGGCCCTGAACCGGGTGGCCGCGGCCGTGGGCACCAACGTCGGGCTGTTTCTCTCCCGCCAGATCCGCTCCGTGGCATCGAACCTCCTCAGCTTCCTGATCCACTTCTTCCTGATGATGCTGGTGATCTTCTACATCTTCCGGGACGGGGAACGGCTCAGGAACTACATCTCCGATCTCCTGCCCTTCCCCCTCTCGCAGCAGGAGCTGGTGGTGAACAAGTTCCGGGAGATGGGCCGGGCGGTGATCCTGGGGAACGGGGTGTCCGGGATCATCCAGGGAGTCCCGGCCGGGATCGGGTTCGCCCTCTCCGGGCCTGGGCAGCCCGTTCCTCTGGGGGACGGTGGCGGCCTTCATGGCCTTCCTGCCCATCGTGGGCGCCTCCATCGTCTTTCTTCCCGCCTTCGCCATCCTCATGATCCAGGGGAAAACCGGAGTCGCCCTGATCTTCCTCGTCTACAACGCCTGCTACAGCGCCTTCATCGAGTACGTGGCCAAGCCGCGCCTCATCGGCAAGGGCATGCGCATGAACCCCCTGCAGGTTTTCATCGGCGTGATCGCCGGGCTCGAGCTCTTCGGCCTCCTGGGCGTGGTGTACGGTCCCCTGATCATGACCATTTTTCTGACCCTTGCAGAAATCTATCGGCTCGAGTATAAAGAGGCCGTGCTGTAGCCTGAGCGCGCCCTCGACCCCAGCGGATCAAACCCATGAGCGCCAACGCGGGCGGGTGTTGACCATCTCAGGGAGTGACGAGTTCGCAGAAATTCGCTCACCCGCCGCTGGAAGCGCTATCACGTATTGACATTCCGGGGGCGGATCTTCAAGGCTTAGGGCTTTTTACGACCCGCCAAGGAGTCTGATGCCATGGATACGGAAAAAGTGCTTCGAGGCAAGTGGATCCTGATCGTGGACGACGAGCAGGACATCCTCGACCTGCTGACCGAGATGCTGGACATGTGCCGGATCGACACGGCCGGGACCTTCGAGGAGGGCAAGAGTCTCCTGGAAACCAACCCCTACGACGTGGCCGTGCTGGACATCATGGGTGTCAAGGGCTACGAGCTTCTGGAAATCGCCACCCAGCGGAACATCCCCGCCCTGATGCTCACCGCCCACGCCCTGACCAAGGAAGACCTCAGGATGTCCGCGGAAAAGGGGGCCTCCTTTTATGCGCCCAAGGACGAGATCAACCGCATCGACGTGTTCGTGGCGGACGTGATCGAGGCCAGGGAGAAGAACCGCAACATCTGGGCCAAGTGGTACGAGCGGCTCAGCGGTTTCTACGACCGCCGGTTCGGCCCCAACTGGCGCGACATGGACCCGGACTTCTGGGATCACCTGATCAAGTACTGATGCGCGGGGCCTCCTGCTTTTTGTTCAAGTTCCCGGAGGCCGTGCCGATAAGGACAACCAGGAAAAACGCCAAACCCGTCGTGAGGCGGGGACGGAAAGCCACGGGTCTCCGAGGAGACAGCCGGGTTGCCCTCTGAGTCGAGCGATCTTCACGACGACACGCAACCGGTCTGCCTCGGGTCCCCGAGACGGGCCTTTTTTTTCGCGAATCTCGAAGCGGAGAGCGGAGCAGATGGCGTCAGCAAAAAAGATCGGATGCGTCCTTCTGGCGGGTGCCTTGATCGTGGGAAGCGTGGGAGTCTACCACTATCACAATGAGGCCGTGCTGGACTGGCTCCTCGAGTTCCGGCCCGGTGGCAGGACCGGCAACGACGTGGACCTCTTCTTCATCTCCTACGTGGACTCCAAGACCCTTCGGGTGAACCTGACCGTGCGGTGTCGGAACCGGGGACAGAAGCGGGAGGTGCTGGAAAAGGAGCCGCGCATCGTGAGCGGGCTCATCGAGTGCTCCCGCCACCCCAAGCTTGTGGCCTCCCTGGAGAAGCGGGACCTCGAGCCCCTGCGCAACTACTGGACCGAGACCATCAACGAGACCACCGGTTCCCCGGTGGACTCCGTCCACCTGGATCGTTTCTTCTTCAACTGAGGCCGGCCCGGTGCGCCCTATCCCCCTCGCAGCATCTCGAAGAAGGTCTCCAGGCGCGTGAGGGTCCTCCCGTCCAGGGGCCCCGGGCGGTCCCCTTCCAGCGTGAGAACGGGCAGGTCCAGGCTATCGCGCAGCAGGATGTCGTGGATCTGCCGGTGGCAGAAGGTCTGGGTGTAGTGAATGAGGCCCTGGAGCCCCCGCTCCCCCACGGCCCGCCGGATGTCCCGGATCCTCCCCTCCATGCCGTAGGGATAGGTGTAGGCCAGGTAGCGATCCACCAGATCCGTCCCCCCTCCGGGCAGGCTGAACTGCCGCTGGACCTCGTTGAACACCACCCGGCCGCCGAAGCGCTCCACCTTCTCGTAGAGGTCCTCGAAGATCGGGGGTACGCCCACGCAGCCGATCCGCACGGAGGCGTTCCCGGGGGGTCTTTCCCGGGCCTCCAGGAGGAATCGGTCCAGGCGGTCCTCGTACGCATCGGGATCGCTCCCGAAGTCCGAGCAGCTCACCAGGAACTCGTGGTTCTCCCGCCCGTCGACCCGATTGCCCGACCAGGTCATCCGGTCCAGCCGCCACAGCTTCTCCCGGATGCGATCCAAACGCCTCCCGGCGGCCGCGACGGCCTCGGAACCGGCGGAGAGCTCCCGCGCCAGTCCGTTCATGGCGCGCTCCAGAAGCTCCCGGTCCCGGGACAAAGGGTAGTCGAACCGGTGCACGCGCACGCCCCGCCTCTCCAACACCTCGGCCAGGGCCACGGTGTTGCTGCAGTCCCCGCCCGTCACGGCGATGACGCGGTCCAGGCCGCCCTCCAGGACCACGCCGTAGATCCCCTTGATCCAGGCGCACACGGTCCGGGGGAAGCCTGCGGTTTCGGCGGTTGCGAGCAGATCTTCCGGCCGGGGGGAGGTGATGAAGGCGTTGTTCAGGTCCACGGGCCGAAAACCCGCAGCAAAGACGATCTCCACGGGCACGGTGGTGGTGATGCCGATCCGGAGCGACGCTTTCACGGGACCGGACAAGGCTCACGGCCTCACGAAGACGATTTCCCGGCTGGGCAGCTCCAGGCAGGACAGCTTGTTTCCGTAGACGGCCCCGGTGTCCAGGCCGATCTTGTTGGGCATCAGCAGGGGGTCCCGGAACGGGGTGTGACCGAAGACGACGGTCTTACCGAACTCTTGCTCCGACTGGATGAAGGGCTCCCGGATCCAGAGGAGATCCTCCGGGCTCTGGTTCTCGAGCGCGACCCCCGGGCGGAGTCCCGCGTGCACCACCAGGCAGTCCTCCAGCTCCAGGTAGAGCTTCAGGGAGCGGAGAAAGTCGAGGTGACCGCTGGGGAGGAGCGGCGCGGCCGGCACGTACCCCTCGATCCCGTAGCTGACGAGGGTGGTCTTGCCGCCGTTGGCGAGGAACAGCCTCGGGTCCCCGGTGTTGAGGTAGTGGATGAAAAGGCTCTCGTGGTTTCCCATGAGGCAGTCCACCGACGAGGAGCGCTCGCGCAGCTCCACGATCAGCTCCACCACACCCCTGGGATCCTCACCGCGGTCGATGTAGTCCCCGAGGAACACCAGCCGGTGGTGCTCGGGATCCCAGTCGATCCGCTCCATGAGCTTCTCCAGGAGTCCGCGGCACCCGTGAATGTCCCCGATGATGAATGTCTTCTCTACACCCAAACCATTCCTCGATCGCTCCGTTCCCGGGGACTCAGAACAGGGCCAGCCGCACGCGGTCCCTGGGGTCGAGGCGGCGGAGTCCCGCCTCCCGGGCCGCGGCCGCGGCCTCCCGGAACTCCTGCGCCGACAGCCGCCGGTCGATGGTCTCGTCCCGGCAGGCGTCCCCGCACGGCCGATACTGGTCCATCACGTTCACGTAGGTGTCCGGCGAGATCTCCCCGGCGATGAACTCCGCGATCCGCCGGGTCCCGGCGATCCCGCCGGGCATCACCAGGTGCCGGACCAGCAGGCCCCTCCGGGCGAGACCGTTCTCGTCGAGCTCGAGGTCCCCCACCTGCCTGTGCATCTCGCGTATGGCGGCCCGGGCCTTCTCCGGGTAGTCGGGCGCATCGCAGTAGCGCGCCGACCGGGCTCGGTCCCAGAACTTGAAGTCCGGCATGTAGATGTCCACCACCCCGTCCAGGAGCCGGAGGGTCTCCACCTCGTCGTAGCCGCCCGTGTTGTAGACCAGGGGGACGTTCAAGCCCCGTCCGGCGGCGATCACCAGGGTCTCCAGGACCTGGGGCACCACGTGGGAGGGGGTGACCACGTTCACGTTGCCGCAGCCCTGCTCCGCCAGCAGCAGCATGACCTGGGCGATCTGGTCCGGCTCCGCGTCCTGTCCTTCGTTCCCGTGGCTGACCTCCCGGTTCTGGCAGAAGCTGCACAGGAGGTTGCAGGAGCTCATGAAGATGGTGCCGGAGCCGTGGGTCCCCACGAGCGGCGACTCCTCCCCGAAGTGGGGGCTGTAGCTCGCGACCCGGGCCTTGCGGCCGGTCCGGCAGTACCCGTGCTCGCCGTTCAGCCGGTCGACCCCGCAGCGCCTCGGGCAGAGCTCGCAACGGGCCATTCGCGCCACCGCCGTTTCGGCCCGCTGGTTCAGCTCGCCGCTTCGAGCGAGGGCCACGTAGGCCGGTTCCGTGGAGCGATTGATGATCGTCCCCTTTCGTTTCGAATCGGCACCGTTGGAGGCGGTCCCTACTCGCGGCTCCCGCCGAAGATGTGGAGCAGCATGAGGAAGAGGTTGATGAAGTCCAGGTAGAGCGCCAGGGCCCCCAGGAGGGCCCCTTTCCGGATCACCCCCGCCTCGGCGTCCGCCGGCTGGGTGAGGGCCATGTTCTTGATCTTCTGGGTGTCATAGGCCGTGAGCCCCACGAACACGAGCACGCCGATGTAGCTCACCACCATGCTCACCGCGCTGCTCTGGATGAACATGTTCACCAGGGATGCAATGATGATGCCGATCAGCCCCATCATGAGGAAGCCGCCCCAGGAGGTCAGATCGCGCTTGGTGGTCCAGCCGTAAACGCTGCACGCCAGGAAGGTGCCCGAGCAGATGAAGAAGGTGCTCACGATCGACGCCTTGGCATAGGCCAGGAAGATGAACGAGATGGTCACCCCGTTCAGGCCGGCGTAGAGCACGAAGAGGCCCGTGGCGGTCGCCGCGCTCATCCGGTTCACCATCCCGCTGATGGAGAAGACCAGGGCCAGCTCGGCGATGATCAGGCCGAAAAAGATCATGGTGTTTCCGAACACCAGGTTCAGGATGGCCGGGGAGTTGGAGACGTAGTAGGACACGAACCCCGTGAGGGCCAGCCCGATGCACATCCAGTTGTACACACTACGTACGTAGTCGTTGACGAAGACCTCGGTGCGCGCCTTCGCCGTGGACGGGTAGTCTGCCATGAACGGTTCCTCCTCGATGCATTGATCCGTGTGGGTTTTCGAACGCGCTCACCAAAACCGCGCCGGTACGAGCATGTCTGATTATAAGGACGTTCCCGAATTCTTCAAGCGAAATGCAAGGGGACGTTCTTGCATAATTCGATAACGTTCGTCGATTCACTTGGACGGTCCACAAAATCCAGCCGTGTGGATCGTCTGATTTCCCAAGCAGTCACGTTATCGAATTATGCAGGAACGTCCCCTGTTTCCAAGTTATCGAATTATGCAAGAACGTCCCCTGTTTCTGTTTCCAGGGTGCGGATCCGGTCCGGGAGGGGCGGGTGGGAGTAGTGGAAGCGGACGTAGAGGGGGTGCGGGTGCAGGTTGGCCAGGTTGTCCCTGGCCATGCGCCCGAACGCGCGCACGAGGGCCTTTCCTTGCCCCGTCCTGTCGACCACGAACCGGTCCGCCTGGCGCTCGAAGCGCCTGGAGACCGCCATGCCCAGGGGGGAGAGAAAGGAACCCAGGGGCTCCCAGATCGCACCGGCGAGGAAGAGGCCTGCGAACAGGGGGGTGCCGCTGAATGCGAAGGCCCCATAGAGGGGCTCCCAGCGGATGAGCAGGGACGCGGCGAACAGGAGGACCAGGGAGGCCGCGGCGAACAGGAGGACCTGCTTCCACACGTGCCCCATCTCGAGGTGGCCCATCTCGTGGGCGAGCACCGCCAGCACCTCCTCCCGATCGTGGGCCTCGAGCAGGGTGTCGTAGAGGACGATCCGCTTGACCCTGCCGACGCCGGTGAAGTAGGCGTTGGTGTGGCGGCTCCGCTTGCCCGCGTCCATCTGGACGATCTCCCGGACGTCCAACCCCTGCTCCGAGGCCATGGAGCGGATGCGCGCGGCCAGCTCCTCGTCCTCCACGGGGGTGAAGCGGTTGAACAGCGGCGCGATCACCGTGGGGTAGAGGACCAGCATGAGCATCTGGAACGCCATGAGGATCGCCCAGGCCCACACCCACCAGGCCTCCCCGGCCTTGTCCACCATGAGGAGGAAAAGGCCCAGGAGGATGCCGCTCAGGAGGGCGCCGAGGAGGAGCGACTCGAGGATGTCCAGGGCCCAGAGCCTGCGGGTCCGGGTGTTGAAGCCGTGGCGGGCCTCGATGACGAAATCCCTGTAGTAACCGAAGGGAAGGTCGAACAGGAAGAAGAGAAACACGGGCGCGGCGAAAAAGACCAGCCCGGCCCACACGAACCCCGTCCCCCGCAGCGACTCCTCGAGCCGGGGGAGGAGTCCGGAGAGGAGCAGGCCGAGAAACACGGTCCTGGACGTGACGGACTCCACGAGGGAGAAGCGCGTCCGGTCCAAAGTGTACCGGTCCATGCGGGTCAGCTCGTCCTCGTCCACCACCCCTCGAAGGGGCGCCGGCACCCTGCCCTGGTGACGTTTCACGCTGGAGGCGTTCAGGAGCTCCAGCGCGAGCCGGAACCCGGTGCTGAGGAGAAAGAGCGCCAGAAACGCGCCCAGCAGAGGGTTGAAGGGGATCATCCCGCCTCCGCCCGTTCTGCGGAGGCGTGCCCCGGCTCCAGGATGCGCTGCACGGCGTCCCACACCTCGTCCACCTGGATGAGGTCCATGCACCACGCATCGGGGCGGATGCAGGCCTCCTGGCGGCACCCGCAGCAGGGCGGGTCCTTGAACAGCACCTCCCCCCGGGGTGCGAGGGGTCTCCACATGTGCGGGTAGGTGGGGCCGAAGAGGCTTACCGTGGGACAGCCGGCTGCAGCCGCCAGGTGGCCCGGCGCCGAGTCGTTCCCCACGAACAGGGCGCACCGGCGGAGCAGCTCTCCCAGCTCGAGAAGGCTCAGGTCGCAGGAGCACAGCTCGGCCGGCCTCTCCATCTGCGTCTGTACGGCCTCCAGGACGGCCTCCTCTCCGGGACCGCCCAGCAGGAGAACCGCCGCGGGACCGGACGCCCGGAGCCTCCCGATGAGCTCGGCGAAGCGGCCGCTGCGCCACCGGCGGAGCTCCCCACGGGCGCCCGGGTGCACGGCCGCCCAGGGGCGGTCCCCCGGGAGGCCGGCCCGCTCCACCCGGCGGTCCACGGACCGACGCACCGATTCGGGCACGTGGAGGGAGAGGGTCGGCTCGAACCCGTCGAGACCCAGGACCTTCAGGGAGGCGAGCTGGTGGTGGACGATGTGGTTGGAGACCGGGTCCGACTCCGCGAACCGGTTCATGAGCCGCCGGGAAAGGGTGCCTGCGTGGGAGTGGGTGACGCGGACCGGCGCACCCGTGAGGCGGCAGATCAGAGCCGCGCGGTCGCCGTGGGTGAAGTCGATCACCACGTCGTAGCGGGCATCCCTCAACTTTTTGATGAGGTTAGCCTGGTAACGCAGGGATGAACAACCGATTTTTTTGGAGAGGTCGTAGTCGTACACCCAGGTCCGGTCGATGGAGGGGTGGTGCATCACCACGGGCTCGGTCCCGCGGTTTACCAGCACGTCCACGCGGGATCCGGGCGCGATTCGCTCGATGTTCTCCACCACCGGCACGATGCTCAGGGTGTCCCCGATGTAGCGGAGCTTGACGATCAGGATGCGTTTTCCGTTCAGATCCACAGCGACCCTGTGACGCGGGAGGAGCTACTCCGACGCCCCCGGTCCGACCCGTCCGCGCTCCCGGGTCAGCTCTCGAAGCTTGGCGTACTTGAAGAAGGACCCGCCTCCGTTCATGAGGGAGATGACGAACCCGTCGAACCCGTCCAGCGCGCCGAGCTCCAGCACGTAGGTGCGGAAGAACATCCAGAGCGCGTGGAGCGGAGGGGTCAGGAGGCCTGCGGTCCGACCCTCGGCGTGCATGGAAGCGGCCGCCAGGTCGGAGTATCGTTCCATCTTGACGGTGAGGTCGGCGTAGCGCCTGAAGCTGTGATGCTCCAAGGGGGCGTCCAGCGGGAGCTCCCGACCCCGGGTCAGCCAGCGCTCGTGAACCCCCCGCCCGTCGAACGCCCCCGCGCGGCGGTCCACCAACCGAACGATACGGTCCGGCCACCAGCCGCAGTGGCGGATCCACCGTCCGTGAAAGATGTTCTTGCGGGGGAAGCTGAAGGCGGTCACGGCGGGGTCCCGGGTGGAGAGGACCTCGAGGATCCGGCCGGCGGTCGCCTCGGGCACCCGCTCGTCCGCATCCAGGATCAGGACCCAGTCGTTCCGGCAGCGGTCCACGGCGGACTGCTTCTGTGCGGAGAACCCCTTCCATGGCTCCTCGAACACCCGGGCACCCGCGGCACCGGCGACCTCGACGGTCCGGTCCGCGCTCCCGGAGTCCACCACCACGATCTCGTCCGCGAACGAGGCGCTCTCCAGGCACCCGGGAAGGCGCTCCTCCTCGTCCCGGGCGATGACGGCCACGGAAAGCCCGGGCGTGGCCGGACTCCGGCCCTGAGACACTCTAACCGTCCTCCCGCCCCATGGCGTTGAGGACCAGGGTGATGGGCCGGTCCTCCTCCGCCCGTCCCGAGAACCGGATGGGACCGGGGCGCCGGAACTCGTCCTCTCCCGGGTGAGCGGCCAGCCACTTGTCGCGCAGCGCCTGGACCACCCGGAAGGCCGGCGACTCCACGTCCACCACGCTCTTCTCCAGGACCAGGGTCAGCTTCCCCTTCCGCTCCTCCAGGCGCATGAGGGGCGCGATGGGGATTCCGACGGGCTCCCACCTAGAGAAGTCGAGCTCCAGGTTCCGGATGGCGGCCATCTGTCCGGTGCCCCCGTGCGCGATCAGGCTGAAGACGCACAGCCCCAGATTGTAGGTATAGGTGCAGTCGAACCTCGTGGGGTCGTTCCCCCGGCCGTCGTAGCCGTAGAAGTGGGCCTGGGTCTTGAACTTGGGGACCGACTTGTTGAAGATCTTCTCCACCGCCGGAGGTACCGGCTCGCCCTCCCCGATCACGCCGGCCCTGGCGAGCTCCTGGCGGAGGGTCTTCCGGGAGATGATCTCCCTCCGCACCAGGAGCGGAACCTCCTCGCCCCAGTTGTGGAACAGGGCCGGACCGAAACGAAGCGGGTCCAGGCCGTCCTTCTCCAGCACCTTCCGATAGTAGGCCGGGTCGATGCCGATGCTGTACTCCCCGCGCTCCCTCAACCACCCGAGATAGTCCCGCACCAGGCCCATGACCACCTTGTCCGTCTCCACCAGGGAGAACGGGAAGTTCCCGTGGCTGTCCCGCTCGGAGAGCAGTCCTTCCTGGAAAAAGTCCGGCAGGTCATTGAAGAGCTCGTCGTCGTGGTCGCTCCAGATGGGGACGCGGTCCTCCTCGCGGAGCCGCCGGGCCAGGTTCTTCAGGTAGTCCAGCTTGTCCTCCAGCCGGGGGTGGCGGGTGTGGAAATCCTTGTCGTGGGTCTGGTTGTACTCCGCGATGATCTTGCTCAGCTTGATGATGAAGACCTGGATCTCGTTGACGAACTCCAGCACGCCTTCGGGAATGACGATCAGGCCGTAGTTCTTGCCGGCGGCGGCCCGCCGCACGATGGCCTCGCACACCACCCGCGAGAGATGCCGCAGGGTGAGACCGAACGCCTTGTAGTCGGTCCGGCCTTCCTTCAGGGCCTTTGCCAGCCGCTCCTCGTCGACGTAGTTGCAGAGGTCCTCCCCGACCAGGGTGACGTTGGCGTGGGTCTGGAGGGCCGTTTCCAGGGCCAGGTGGCTGGCCACACGGCCCATCACCTTGCAGATGTGCCAGTACTTGACGTCGGAGCTGCTGTCCGTGCAGAGGTTGGCGATGTTGTTGCTGAATGCCCGCGCGGCCGTGTGAAAACCGAAGGACATGGCGCAGAGGACGTTGCCCCGCGCGTCCCGCACCTGGATGTCCCCGTCGATGGTCTTGGGCACACCGATGACCTGGATGCCCTCCTCGTAGAGATCCTGGGCGAGAAACGCGGCGTTCGTGTTGGAGTCGTCCCCGCCGACGATGACCAGGGCGTTCAGGCCGAGCGCCCGGCAGGTCTTGCGGCAGAGGGTCATCTTCTCGCGGGTGTCGATCTTGGTCCGGCCGGTCTTGATCATGGTGAAGCCGCCCAGGTTGCGGTAGGCCTCCACCATCTCACTCGTGATCTCCACGGCCTCGTTCTCGATGATGCCGTCCGGCCCCATGAGAAAGCCGAAGACCCGCGACTCCGGGTTGGCGGCCTTGGCGGCCTCGAACAGGCCCGCGATCACGTTGTGACCCCCGGGCGCAGGCCCGCCCGAGAAGACGATCCCGATGTTCCGGCGTCGGGTGTAGGTCTTTTCGGCCTCCTCCTCCAGGTCGTCCTCGGGACGAATCTCCTGGACCCGGTTCTCGATGAGGGAGGGGAGCCGGGCCGCGGCGTGGGCGTCCACGTCGAAGACGTACCTCCCCGTCTCCTCCAGCCTCGTGTACCGGCCTCGAAACGCCTTGCATCGGGGGGGTTCAAAGGCCTTTCGCTCGACGAGCTCCCGGCTGACGCTGGAGGTGACGTCCCGGACCTCGGGGTTTTCGAGCAACTCCTCCAGGGGAACGGCTGGCTTTCGCGGCATGCATCTCCTCCGAAACTCGATCTATGTTTTTCCGTGCGTTTCTGAGCGGTTCCATCTATAATAATGAGGTTTGACCGCTTTTGCAAAGGGATTCCTCCGGCTGCATTCCGGGGAAGCGCGCCCGGAGGACCCTTCCACTCGAGTCCCTCTGTCAAGGAGGCCCGCTCATGGCCGCCCGAAAAGAAACGCCGGTCCGAAAGACATCCAAGGCGATCATCGATCTCCTGATCAGCATCCCGATCTTCGACACGCTGAAATCGGACGAGCTTCGGCTGGCGACCCGGTACATGAACCTCATGGACGTGGAGCCCCAGGAGATCATCTTCAAGGAAGGGGACCAGGGGAACTACGTCTGCTTTGTCGTGGACGGCGCCCTGGAGGTGATCAAGGGCGTGGACACGGGGCACCAGGTCGCCATCGCCACCCTCGGGAAAAACCGTTCCATCGGCGAGATGGCGGTGATCGACGACTTCCCGCGGTCCGCCACGGTCCGGGCGCAGAAGGCGAGCACCCTGCTCATCCTCACACGGGAGGGCTTCGACAAGATCCTGGAGGAGCATCCCCGAACCGGGGTCAAGATCCTCAAGGGGCTGGCGCGGCTCCTGAGCCAGAACCTGAGAAAGACCTCCAGCAGGCTGGCGGACTACATGCTCCCCGTCAGCTGAAACCGCGGCAAGATCCGGGGACACCATACTCAACTCGAGGTGGAACGGCACAATCCCGGGCGACCCCTCTCGAGTTGAGTAGGGTGTCCCCGGATCTTGTCAGTAAGGCGCTAACCGCCTTCGACCGCCAGCCGGTTGTCCACCCAGACCGCGCCGCCTTCGTAGGCGTTTCGGGCGGCCGCGCCGTACTCGGACCAGGAGTCCACCTCCCCGGTCAGCTTCGCCCGGCCGTTGATCACGGTCACCTCGACGTCCTCTTCGTCCACGAACGGGCTCCACCAGAGCTCGTCCTCGATCTCCGCCCGGATCTCCGCGTCTCCGGCCCCGGGGCTGAGCGGCTCGGGGCGATACCAGCGGTAGTCCGACGGATCGAGATCGTCCAGGTAGGGGTCGCGGACGAAGGCGCTCAGGTCGTAGTCCACGGTGAGCCTGTTCTTCACCGTCCGGAGCCCCTCGATCCCGGAGATCACGTCCTCGGCCCGGGCCTTCTCGTAGTAGGAGTCCACGCTCCCGTACAGGGTCGCCGTGCCGCCGGTCACCTCCACCGAGATCTCGTAAGGCTCCAGGTAGGGGTCGCGGGAAACGGCGTCGCCCGCCTTCCGCTCCAGCACCTCCGGGTCGACCGGCCGGCTGGGGCGCACCCGCAACCGGTTCTTCACCCCCAGGACACCCACCGTGTTCCTGGCGTCCCCGGCCGCGGCCCGCTTCTCCTTCAGGTCGTTCACGATTCCCCTGAGGGTCACCACCCCGTCGTCGACTCGGGTGGTCACCCTGAGGCCGACCACGCGGGGGTCGTACAGAAGGGCGTCCTCCACGGCCTTTCGGACCTCCTCGTCCGACACCGCTACGTACTTGTCCTTGCGAAGGTCCTCGTCCCGGGCCCAGAGCTTCACGTCGAGGTCCGAAGCGTCCACCGATTCGACGCCGGTCACGTGGGCGTCGATCATGGCGCGGCGCTTCTCCGCCGCGCTGCCTACGACCCCGGAGAGCCGAACGCGGCCGTCCTCCGCAGCCACCTCGATCAGGGCGTGGTCCACCAGCTCGTCCCAGCGCAGGGTCTCCCGGACCTCGGCCAGGATCTCGGCGTCGGGCCGCACCGCTCCGGCGTCCACGTCGATCTGGTTCTCGAGGCCCGTCACCCCTCGAACCCCTTTGGCCACGGTTCCTGCCAGCCTTTTCTCCCGCCAGGAGTCCGCGGTGCCGGTCAGGGTCACGACGCTGTCGTTCACGGCGACCCGGACCTCGTACGACTCCGTGGCCGAGTCGGTCAGCAGGGCGTCCTCCACGTCCCTGGCGATGTCCGTGTCCGATCGGGGCACCACGGGCTTCACATCGACCCGGTTCACCACCGCCCGCACGCCCCGGACCGTCTCCGCGACGCGCGTGGCCCGCTCCCTGGCGAGGATGTTGTCCACGGTGCCGGTCAGGCTGACGATGCCCTGGTTCACGGCCACGTCGAGGTTGTTCAGGCTCACCCCCGGGTCCATGATCAGCTCTTTTTCCACGGCCTCCATGATGTTTGCGTCGGTGAGCTCCCTCACCGCGGCCCGGGCCTCGTCCCCCGCAAAGGGGGGCGCAGCGAGGGCCAGAACCAGCAGCAGGGCCGCAGCCATGCCTTGATGTCTCGAGGATCCCATGTCGTACCTCCTTCCTATTTTTCTCTCTTCCCGGCAACGGCCCTTCCCCCGCGATCCCTAAGACGGCATCGGGGATTCAGAGCCCGGTAATGAATCATTTCCCGGAATCTTACCCGGCTCGAGCGCGACGCGACAATGGGGTGCAGCCTGTAATGGCGCGTTCATCGCCTGCCCTCCCCGGCGCGAAATACAGGCTTCACCCCATTCCGGCTTTCCCATGGAGTTGGTAGGATCCGATGACAAAACCGCAAAGAAAGGAGAACGCGATGGCCCGGCGCGGACAGGTGGACATGGAGAGGCTCTGGGAGCTCTCCCAGAAGGGGTACACGGCGGACCGGCTCATGAACGAGCTCGACATGAAGGATCGGGCCCAGCTGAAAAACGCCCTGGAGGAGCTGCTGCGCGAAAAGGGCGAGAACGACGTGCTGCGGGGGCTCATCGGCCAGGCCTCCCTGGACGAGTCACAGCACATGGACGGTCTGTAGGATCCGGTGATCCCGACTCCGGACCTCACGAGGAGCGGGGATTGCCCGACGGCCGGTACTCCTCCTGATAGAGGTCCAGCATGACCCTCGCAAACCCCATGATCAGGGGGCCGTAGAGGAGTCCCATGAGGCCGTACCAGTGCACGGCCCCGACGATTCCGAGAAAGAGGTAGAAGGGAGACATGGTCCCTTCCCCCCGCATCAGGTAGGGGCGCACGAAGTTGTCGATGGACCCTACCAGCAGGGCGTTCCACAGGGCCAGGAACAGGGCGGACCTCCACTGCCCGGACAGGGCCAGGTAGGCGGAGGCCGGCAGCCAGATCAGGGCGGACCCCACCACCGGGATGAACGAGGAGAACCCGAGCAGGGTGCCCCAGAAAAGCGCGGGGATCCCCACCAGGAAGAAGCCCACCCCACCGGCGAGGCCCTGGAGCAGGGCCGTGACAAAGCTCCCCAGGAGCGCGGTTCGCGCGACCGCCCGGACCTTCCGGATGATCCGGTCGTTCTGCTCGTCCCTCAGGGGCGACAGCAGCTTGACGGCGCCCAGCATCCGCTCGCCGTCCCGGACCACGAAGAAGAGCACGAAGACCATGACCATGAAGTGAAAGCCCAGAGACACTGCGTCCCTGAGCAGGGATGCACCCCGGCTCAGGACCTCCTGGCCGAACCCCTTGGTCCACTGGAGCAGGTGCCCGCCCAGGTCCAGGCCGGACAGCAGCTCCACGCCGAGCCTCTCGTGGAGCCACTCCCGCACGGCGCCCCCCTGGGCCGCTCCCAAAATGGCCTCCATCCGCCCCTCACCGACCCACCGGTTGATCTGGTTCACAACGCCCACGCCCTGGTTCACCAGGGCGGAGAAGAAGTAGAGAGCGGGAATCAGGATGAGCACGGTGATGACGGCGACGCCCAGCAGGGAGGCCGGGGTCTCCTTCCCCTTGAAGGCGCGAACCAGCCGGACCTTGAACGGGTGGAAGGCGGAACCCAGGACCACCGCCAGGATGATGGTGTGGAGGAACGGGTCGAGCACCCGGTAGGCGAGGTACAGGGAGAACAGAAGGAGGGCCAGGAACAGTCCCCGGCCCTCCTCGAGCCACCGGTCGATCCGGTCTTCCGATTCCGTCTCGTTCCGTGTCATGCCGATGGCTCCGGCCCCTTTTTCCTCCGGCGGTCGACTCGCCTCCCGTCCCGTTCCCCGGGGACGCGGGCTACCGGGACGCCCGGCCCTTCTGGAGCTGAAGGATCGCAAGCGGCACCAGGCTCATTCCGAGAATCAGGACCCAGGATTCCGCGTCCGGCGCCTCCAGTCCGAGCACCAGGGAGAGCCCGGGAAGGTAAGCGCCGGCCAGCAGCAGGAGCGAGCAGAGCACCAGCGCGCCCCAGACGAACGGGTTCCGCACCACGTCGTTCTTCAGCACGTGGGTCCCTTTCTCCCGCATGTTGAAGATGTGCCACAGCCTCGCAAAGGCCAGGGTCAGGAAGGAGACGGTGACCGCCCCGGCCCGGTCCGCTTCCAGCCAGTGAAAGGAGAGGGCGAACGCGCCCAGGACCGCCGCTGCCAGCAAGACGGACGAGGCCACGATGTAGGCCCAGTGCCTGCGGGCCAGTACGGCCTCCTTGGGATCCCTCGGGGGACGCTCCATCAGGGATGGGTCCCCCGCGCCCATGCCCAGCGCCAGGGCCGGGAAGACGTCTCCGATCAGGTTGAGGTAGAGGATCTGAAGCGGGAGCAGCGGCAGGGGCGCCCCGGCCAGGAGGGCCGCGGTCACGATCATGATCTCGCTCACGTTTCCGCTCAGCAGGTAGAGGATGAACTTGCGGATGTTGTGAAAGATCGCCCTTCCCTGCTCGACCGCCGCCACGATGGAGTAGAAGGCGTCGTCCTTCAGCACCATGTCCGCGGCCTGTCGCGCCACCTGGGTCCCCCGCATTCCCATGGCGACTCCGATGTCCGCCTTCTTCAGGGCCGGGGCGTCGTTGACCCCGTCGCCGGTCATGGCCACCACCTCCCCGGCCTCCTGGTGGATGGTGACGAGATCCAGCTTCTGCCGCGGGCTCACCCGGGCCAACACGGGGGCGCGCAGCACCCGGTCGCGGTTCGCGGTCCCGCCCCCCTTTCCGATCTCCTCGCCGCGTACGACCTCCAACCCCTCTTCGTCGGCCAGCTCCAGGGCGAGGGCGATGCTCCTCGCCGTCATGGGCTGGTCACCCGTGACCATGACCACCCGCATCCCGGCCCGGTGGCAGGCCGCGACGGCTTCCCGGACCCCTTCCCGCGGCGGGTCCATGAGCCCATACAGCCCCTGGAAGGTCAACCCCTCGTACGGCCCCGTCTCCGGGTCCTCCACCTCCTTCACCGCGCCGGCGAGGACCCGAAGGCCGTCCTCCCCCGCCAGGTCCCGGTTTTGCTCCTCCCAGCGCCGAAGCGACGCCTCGTCCATCTCCACCGTTCCTTCGGGCGTGCGAATCCTCGAGCACGCCTCGAGGACCGCCTCGGGCGCCCCCTTGACCGACACCCGGTAGCGGCCGTCCCCGAGGGCGTTGTAAACGGCCATCATGCGGACCGATCGATCGAAGGGCACCTCCCGCTCCAGGGGCATGGACTCCAGCAGGTCGTCCCGCGCCACGCCCGCCTCCCCGGCCGCCGACACCAGGGCCGTCTCCAGCGGGTCCCCCTTGCGCGAACCCGCGTGCCCGGAGGCCTCGATGCAGAGGGCGCCCGTCTCCAGGAGGCCGCGCAGGAGCTCGCCGCCCTCCTCGGAAGCCGGGGGTGTCTCTCCTTCCCCGAGGTCCAGCTCGCGCACCGACTCGGAGCCGCCGCCCGGGAAGGCGACCCGCCGCAGGCTCAGGCGGTTCTCCGTGAGGGTGCCCGTCTTGTCCGTGCAGATGACCGTGGTGGAGCCCAGGGTCTCCACCGCGGAGAGGCGGTTGATCAGGGCGTTTCTTCCGGCCATGCGCCACATGCCACGCGCCAGGGCGATGGTGGCCACGATGGGAAGCCCCTCCGGGATGGCGGCCACGGCCAGGGCGATGGCGGTCTCGACGATCAGGAGGAGGTCCTTGCCCACCAGGATCCCGCTCAGGGCCACCACCGCCGTGAGCGCCAGGGTCACCCACACCAGCCGCCGGCCGAGACGGTCGAGACGCTTCTCGAGGGGGGTCTCCTCCTCCTCGGCCCCCTCGGCCATGGCGGCGATCCGGCCGAGCTCGGTCCCCATGCCCGTGGCCGTGACGACCCCCGTGCCCGAGCCGCCGGTCACCGCGCTCCCGCGGAACAGCATGTTGAACCGCTCGGAGAGGGCCGCCTCCGCTTCGATCGCTTCGATCTGCTTGGGCACGCCTTCGGACTCTCCGGTCATGGAGGACTCGTCCGCCTTGAGGCCGGAGGCGTCCAGCAGGCGAAGGTCGGCCGGTACCATGTCCCCGGCCTCCACGAAGACGAGGTCGCCCGGGACCAGGTTCTCGGAGTCGATCTCCCGCGTCCGGCCGTCCCGGAGGGTCCGGACCCGGGTGTGCCCCAGCTTTTCCAGGGCCTCCATGGAACGGACCGCACGCCACTCGGTGAAGAAGCCGATCCCCGCGTTCAGGACCACGGCGATCAGGATGGACACGCCCTCCAGCCACCGCCCGAAGGTGAAGGAAAGGACGGCCGCCGCTCCCAGGAGCAGGATGATCAGGTTCTTGAACTGATCCAGGAGAATGGCCCAGACGGACCGCTCGCGGGAGGCGTGGAGGCTGTTGGGCCCGTAACGGTCCAGCCGCGACGCGGCCTCGGATGCGTCCAGGCCCTGATTCCTGGACACGGAAAGGCCCCGGAGCGTCTCCTCGACGTCGAGGGCCCACGGCTGCGCGACATCCTGTCGGTCACTCGGGGCGGGATCTCTGCTCTTCATCCACCTTCCATTCTCCGGGGGGGGCGTTATGCGGGAGGTCGAGGCAACCTGTCATCGGGACGGCCCGGGGCCTCCGGTCTTCTTCTCCCGGCTCCCCTTGACGAGGAAGTAGATCCCCGCCCCGATGGCCGGTATGCCGAGAATCACGCCGACGACCGGAATGACCGAGAAGTTGAGGAGAAACAGCACGAGCCCCAGAATGATCAACAGAAGACCGATGAGCACCGGGGACCTTGCGGACAGCTTCGCTTCCTTCATCATGAATCCTCCTTTTGTGAATGACGGATTCGCAAAGACCTGCTCACCCGCGGCGGGCAACGCGAGCACCGACGGGGACGCCCGCGGCTGATCTCGAAATTTCAGGCGTTTTCCGGATCCATCGTGAATCGAAGTGGAAAGGGTTCTGCGCTCTCCCTCTCCCCGCGATATTACATGCGCACCGGGGGACCGGCAATGGGGCGAATCCTGTATTGGGACGGCTCGGTCGCTCCTTTCGCGCATCGTCTCTCCCGCATTCCGGTCGACGGCGGGACCGTCCCCCCTCACACCCGGGAGGGAACAGGGACCCGGGAACGTCTCCCGGTGGTCACGCTGCGCTCGAAAGGGCGCTTCCATGCAAGATGCAGGAAAAAATACCGGAATGACCCCATTCACGGAGCGGGGTCCGGTGTGTAGGCTTGACCGGAGACGAAGTATCGTATCGTAGTGATCCACGAAGGAGGCGGGAACCGTGGGGAATCCAAGCGGGAGAGAGCCCGGAGGCCCGGCCCCGGACGATGGTTCGCCGGGATTCAGGCCCGCCGGAACCGGTCGGCGACGCGGCGGTAGAAGGCGAGGGTCCGGCCGGCCACGGCGGGCCAGCTGAAGCGGTCTTCCACCCTCCGGCGGGCCTTCCGGCCCATGGCCGAACCAAGCTCGGGCCGACCCAGGAGGCGATCCACCGCCTCGGCCAGATCGCGGGCGAACCGCTCCGGGTCTCTCGGTTCGGGATTCGAAGGACCTGCGGGCTCGAAGGGCACGAGGAGTCCGGTCTCCTGGTGGACCACGGCGTCGGGGATGCCCCCGACCGAGGAGGCCACCACCGGCGTGCCGCAGGCCATGGCCTCCAGGTTGATGATGCCGAAGGGCTCGTAGACCGAGGGGCAGACGAAGACGGCCGCGTGGCTGTAGAGCACCGGGAGGTCCTCCGGCGATATGCTCTTCTCCTCCCAGATCACCCGGTGGGGGGAGTTCCGGCGGAGGTCTTCGACCCGCCCGGCCGTCTCCAGCCGGACGTCCTCGGTGTCGGGGGCGTTCGCGCACAGCACCACCTGGACGGGGTTCCGAAGGTGAGAGGCCATCCGGAGGAAGTGGGAAATGCCCTTCTGCCGCGTCATGCGGGCGACGAAAAGCACGTACGGCCGGGCCGGATCGATCCCGTGCGCCTCGAGCACGTCCGGCGCGGTCCGGGGCCGGAAATGCCGGTGATCCACGCCGTTGGGCACGACCTCGATCCGGTCCTCCGGGACGCCGTAGAGCCGCTGCACGTCCACGCGCATGGCGTTGGACACCGCGATCACCCCGTCCGCCTCGCCGTAGCCGGTGCGCTCGATCCAGCAGGAGGCGCGGTAGCCCCGGCCGAGCTGCTCCTCCTTCCAGGGGCGGTGGGGCTCCAGGGAGTGGGTGGTCAGGACCAGGGGCGCGGAGAGCATGGGTCTGAGGAGGCAACCGGCCAGGTGGGTGTACCAGGTGTGGGCGTGGAGCACGTCCGTCTCGTCCGGGACCCCGGCCATGGCGGCCACATGGCCGAGGGTGTCCACCAGCTTCCCCACCCCGTCCCCGGCGGCGGGCGGAGCGCAGCAGGAGGAGACGCCGGCGACCTCGAGGTTCGCGTTCCGTCCCCTCTGGTCCCCGAAACAGAGAACGCGCACCCGGTGGGCGCCCTCCTCCAGGCCGGCGAGCGCGTCCGCCAGGTGGGAAACGTGGACCCCGGCGCCCCCGTAGACGCGGGGAGGATACTCCTTGGTGAGCAGGGTGATGTTCAAGACGGGCCTTTCCCTCACCCTTCGTCCTTGACTTAGAGGACCGGGTGAGGGCCACTGTATAACGTGAACCGCCGTTGTTTGTCCAGGGAAGGCGGGCGACGGGAGAAAGGAAGAGCGGCATGGAGTCCCAGCACGGCCGGCAGCGAGTCGTCATCACGAACGTTCAACCGGAGGTGGAGGCGGGCCGGCTTCCCGCCAAGGCCAGCCTGGGCGAGGACGTGATCGTGGAGGCGGACATCTTCGCGGACGGCCACGACCTTCTGTCGGCCCGGCTGCTGTACCGCCGGGCGGGGGATCCCGGCTGGACCGAAATCCCCATGGCCCACCGGGTCAACGACCGGTGGCAGGGGTGGTTTCGGCCCGGCGGCCCGGGGGTGTACGAGATCTCCCTCACCGCCTGGATCGACCGGTTCGCCACCTGGCGGCGGGACCTCGCGAGAAAGCATGCCGCCGAGGTTCTGGAGACGTCCGACCTGCGCGAGGGCGCCCGGCTCCTGAGGGAGGCCGTGACGCTTGCTCGAGGCGAGGACGAACGCGTGCTCGCCGCGGTGGCCGAACGCCTCGATGCCGGCAAGGTGACGCCGGACGCGGTGAAAGCCGCGCTCGACCGGGGCCTGGCCCTCCTGGTCAATCACTACGCGGAACGGCATTTCGCCGTCACCTACCCGCGAACCCCCACCGTCCGGGTGGAACGGGAAAGGGCCCGCTTCAGCACCTGGTACGAGATGTTTCCCCGTTCCGCCGCCGGGGAACCGGGCCGGCACGGCACCTTCCTGGACCTGATCGAACGGTTGCCCTACGTGGCCGGCATGGGCTTCGACGTGCTCTACCTCCCCCCCGTCCACCCCATCGGCCGCACCCATCGCAAGGGGGCGAACAACACGCCGCAGGCTGGTCCCGGCGACCCCGGCAGCCCCTGGGCGATCGGCTCCGAGGAAGGAGGGCATCTCGCCGTCCACCCGGAGCTGGGCACCATGCAGGATTTCCGCCTGCTGGTGGACGAGGCGAAGGAGGCGGGCCTGGAGATCGCCATGGACATGGCCTTCCAGTGCTCCCCGGACCACCCCTGGGTGCGGGAGCACCCCGCCTGGTTCAGGCACCGGCCGGACGGATCGATCCAGTACGCGGAAAACCCGCCCAAGAAGTACGAGGACATCTATCCCCTGGACTTCGAGACCGACGACTGGAAAAACCTGTGGGAGGCGCTCGAGCAACTGTTTCTTTTCTGGGCGGAGGCCGGCGTCCGCATCTTTCGCGTGGACAACCCGCACACCAAGCCGTTCGGTTTCTGGAAATGGGTCATCGCGGAGGTCCAGAAGGCATACCCGGACGCGATCTTCCTGGCCGAGGCCTTCACCCGGCCCAAGGTCATGTACCACCTGGCCAAGATCGGCTTCAGCCAGTCCTACACCTACTTCGCCTGGCGCAACACCGCGGCGGAGCTGAGGGACTACTTCACGGAGATCGCCCGGCCGCCCGTCCAGGACTTCTTCCGTCCCAACCTCTGGCCCAACACGCCCGACATCCTTCCGGAGCAGCTCCAGATCGGCGGCAGGCCCGCGTTTCGAAGCCGTCTCCTCCTGGCCGCCACCCTCGGGGCCAATTACGGGATCTACGGACCCGCCTTCGAGCTGTGCGAGGACCGTCCCCGGGAGATCGGCGGCGAGGAGTACCTGGACTCGGAGAAGTACCAGCTCCGGGACTGGGACCTGGACGACCCGGACAGCCTGAGGGACTTCATCGCACGGGTCAACAAGGCCCGGCGCGGTAACCCGGCCCTCCAGCAGGACCGGAACCTGCGCTTCCACCCGACGGACAACGAGATGCTCCTCTCATACAGCAAGACGGAGCCGAACTCTCAAAACTCCGTGCTGGTGGTGGTGAACCTGGACCCGCACTACGTCCAGTCGGGCTGGATCGACCTGCCCCTGGCGACCCTGGAGATCGACGCCCGGAGGCCCTTCCAGATGCACGACCTCATCAGCGACGCGCGCTTCATCTGGTCCGGACCCAGGAACTACATCGAGCTGGATCCACGAAGCACACCGGGGCACATCTTCCGCATCCGGAGAAAGCTCCGCACGGAACGGGACTTCGACTACTTCATGTGACGGTGGGAGCACGGCATGGCAGCACCGAAGAATCAGGACACGAACCGGACCCCCCACCCCCTCTGGTACAAGGGGGCCGTCATTTACGAGCTCCACGTGAAGGCCTTCTGCGACGGGGACGGCGACGGCGTGGGAGACTTCCGGGGGCTCGGCACCAAGCTGGACTATCTCAAGGATCTGGGCGTCACCGCCGTCTGGCTCCTGCCGTTCACGGCCTCGCCCATGCGGGACGACGGCTACGACACCTCGGACTACCGCCGGATCCACTCCACCTACGGAACCATGCGCGACTTCCGGGGGGTGGTCCGGGAGGCCCACAAGCGGGACCTCAAGGTGATCACCGAGCTGGTGCTCAACCACACCTCCGACCAGCACCCCTGGTTCCAGCGCGCGAGGAGGGCCGCCCCCGGGACCCCGCACCGCGACTTCTACGTCTGGAGCGCAGACCCGGACAAGTACCCCGAGACGCGCATCATCTTTCAGGACTTCGAGACCTCCAACTGGACCTGGGACCCGGTGGCCGGAGCCTACTACTGGCACCGGTTCTACTCCCACCAGCCGGACCTGAACTACGACAACCCCGCCGTCCAGAGGGAGATGTTCAAGGCGATCGACTTCTGGCTGAAGGCCGGGGTCGACGGCCTTCGCCTGGATGCGGTCCCCTACCTGTACGAGCGGGAGGGCACCAACTGCGAGAACCTCCCGGAGACCCATGCGTTCCTGAAGCGGCTCCGCCGGTACGTGGACGAGCGGTACGAGGACCGCATGCTCCTGGCCGAGGCCAACCAGTGGCCCGAGGACGCGGCGGCCTACTTCGGGGAGGGGGACGAGTGCCACATGGCCTTCCACTTCCCCGTCATGCCCCGCCTCTTCATGGCCCTGCGCATGGAGGACCGGTTCCCGGTCATCGACATCATGGAGCAGACGCCCGAGATCCCGGACTCCTGCCAGTGGGCCATGTTCCTCCGCAACCACGACGAGCTGACCCTGGAGATGGTGACCGACGAGGAGCGGGACTTCATGTACCGGGCCTATGCCCACGACCCGCAGATGCGCATCAACCTGGGCATCCGGAGGCGACTGGCCCCCCTCATGGAAAACCGCCGCAAGCGGATCGAGCTGATGCTGGGGCTCCTTTTCTCGCTCCCCGGGACCCCGGTCCTCTACTACGGCGACGAGATCGGCATGGGGGACAACGTCTACCTGGGAGACCGCGACGGGGTCCGCACGCCCATGCAGTGGAACGTGGACCGGAACGCCGGGTTCTCTTCGGCCAACCCGCAGAGCCTCTACCTTCCCGTCATCATCGATCCCGAGTACCACTACCAGGCCGTCAACGTGGAGGCCCAGGCGAAGAACGCCAGCTCGCTCATGTGGTGGACCCGCAGGCTCATCGCCCTCAGGCGGCAACACCGGGCGCTCGGCCTCGGGAAGCTCTCTTTCCTCGACTGCTCGAACAACAAGATCCTGGCCTTCCTGCGCGAGTACGAGGAGGAGCGGGTCCTGGTGGTGATCAACCTCTCCCGGTTCACCCAGTTCGCGGACCTGGACCTGTCGGCGCTCCAGGGGCTGATCCCCATGGAGATGTTCGGCCGGACCGAGTTTCCGGTGATCGGCGAGCGCCCCTACTTCTTCACCATCAGCCCCCACGCCTTCTACTGGTTCGAGCTGCGCACCGACGAGGACGGGCTTCGACGGGCCGAGGCCGAGTCCGATGAAGCCGATCTCCCGGTGGTCCGCGCCGAACGGACCTGGAAGGACGTCTTCCGGCCGGAGGCCCTTCCCAGGCTCGTTCCCCTTCTGGCCCGGTGGCTTCCGCGCCAGCGATGGTTCGGCGACAAGGCCCGCCGCATCAAGAACGTGCGGATCCTGGAGAGCATTCCCCTCCCGGCCAAGCGGCCCACGACCCACATCCTGCCCGTGGAGGTCGCCTTCACCGAGGGCGATCCCAGGATCTACGTATCCGCCTTCACCCTGCTGGACAAGGCGGACGCCGGCGAGCCTCCGGGGCAGAACCTGAACCGGATCCTGGCACGGGTCCGCAACGGCCGCAATCAGACCCTGGGCTACCTGGCCGATGCCATGCTCACCCCCGAGTTTCCCCGCTGGCTTCTGGGGGCCTGCGCCAGGCGACAGGCCTTCGAGACCGCCGGCGGCAGCGTGCTGTTTCAACCCGAACCCGTCTTTCGACGCTTGCGGGAAGAGGCCGAGGGCGACCTGGAACCCAGACCCCTCCGGGGCGAGCAGAGCAACTCCTCGGTCATCTTCGGGGAGCGGTTCATCCTCAAGCTGTTCCGCCGCCTGGAGCCGGGGATCAACCCGGACCAGGAGATCGGCCACGTCCTCACCCGGAAGGGGTTCGAGCACACGCCTCCGCTCGCCGCGGCCTTCGAGTACCACCCCCATCACCGGGAGCCCATGAGCCTGGGGCTGGTCCAGGGCTTCGTTCCCAATCACGGGGACGCCTGGGAATACACCCAGGGAGCCCTGGCCGACTACTTCGAACGCGCCCTGGCCCACCCCGAGGAGCTGCCGGAGCCGGTCGCACCCGCCGAGCGCCTCCTGGAGACCGTCTCGCGGCCCGCGGGGGAGGAGGCCTTCGTCGTCGGACCGTTCCTGGAGTCCGCCCGGCTCCTGGGCCGGCGCACCGCCGGAATGCACATCGTCCTGTCCGCCGTCCGGGAGCCTGCCGCCTTCGCCCCGGAGGCCTTCACCAGCCTGTACAAGCGGTCCCTGTACCAGTCCATGCGGAACCTGACCGGCCGGGTCTTTCGCACCCTGGAGCGCAGCCTTTCGGGTCTCCGTGACGAGGAGCGGGACCTGGCGGACCGCCTGATTCGTCGGAAAACGGACCTGATGGAGCGGTTCCGGGGCGTGCTGAGCCTCGCGGATCCCGGTCTCAAGTTCCGCATCCACGGAGACTATCACCTGGGGCAGCTCCTCTACACCGGGGGCGACTTCATCATCATCGACTTCGAGGGAGAACCCGCCCGGCCTCTTTCGGAACGGCGGAAGAAGTACTCCCCGCTTCGGGACGTGGCCGGGATGCTCCGCTCGTTCCACTACGCCGCGTATGCCGGCCTGCACCGCCAGCGAGCCGTGGGCATGGCCCGGGGTACGGAGCGGGAAAAAGGCGTCGACCTGGCCGAGTTCTGGTGCCGGTGGGTGTCCGCCGCCTTTCTGGGGGACTACCTGGCCGCGGCCGGGGAGGGGGGGTTCCTGCCGGCCTCCACCGACCTGGGTCCCTTCCTGGAGATCTTCCTGCTGGAGAAGGCCGTGTACGAGCTGGGATACGAGCTGAACAACCGCCCCGACTGGATCGCCATTCCCCTGCGGGGGCTGGCCCGGCTTCTCGAGGACGGGAAGTGAGCGGGCCGGAAACAGTAACAAGCCGCGAGAGGAGCAGACCGAAGCCATGACCACCCAACGAAACGTGCTACTGACCGACGACGATCTCTATCTGTTCAACGAGGGGTCCCACTTCCACCTCTGGAAGAAGCTGGGCGCCCGTCCGTGGGTCCTGGAAGGACAGCCGGGCGGCCAGTTCGCGGTGTGGGCGCCGAACGCGGAGGCGGTGTCCGTGATCGGGGATTTCAACGGCTGGAATCCCGACGCGGACCCCCTGTCACCCTCCGGGAGCTCGGGTGTCTGGGAGGGGTTCATTCCCGGCGTCCGGAAGGGGGCCTGTTACAAGTACCACATCCGCTCCCGATACAACGGCTACCGGGTGGACAAGGCCGACCCCTTCGGCGTTCGCCAGGAGACCCCGCCCCGCACGGGCTCCGTCCTGTGGGACCTGGACTATACGTGGCACGACCGGGAGTGGATGGAAAGCAGGCCGGCGCGCAACGATCTCGAGGCCCCCATCAGCATCTACGAGGTCCACGTGGGCTCCTGGATGCGCAGGCTGGACGAGGAAAACCGCCCCCTGACCTACCGGGAGATGGCCGGGAGCCTGAGCGAGTACGTCCGGTCCACCAACTACACCCACGTGGAGTTCCTGCCCGTGATGGAGCACCCCTTTTACGGGTCCTGGGGATACCAGGTCACGGGCTTTTTCGCACCCACCAGCCGGTACGGCACCCCCCAGGAGTTCATGCATCTGGTGGACACGCTTCACGAGAACGGGATCGGCGTGATCCTGGACTGGGTGCCGAGCCACTTCCCCAAGGACGAGCACGGCCTGGGCTACTTCGACGGCTCCCACCTGTTCGAGCACGCGGATCCCCGCCAGGGGCTCCACCCCGACTGGGACAGCCTGATCTTCAACTACGGGCGCAAGGAGGTCCAGAGCTTTCTGCTCTCGAACGCCCTCTACTGGCTGGACGAGTTCCACGTGGACGGCCTCAGGGTCGACGCGGTGGCCTCCATGCTCTACCTGGACTACTCCCGGGAGGGCGACGACTGGATTCCCAACCGCTTCGGGGGACGGGAGAACATCGAGGCCATCGAGTTCCTGCGCCGGCTCAATACGGAGGTGTTCCGGTTCCACCCGGACGTCCAGACCGTCGCCGAGGAGTCCACGTCCTGGCCCATGGTGTCGCGGCCCACCTACGTGGGCGGCCTGGGCTTCGGCATGAAGTGGGACATGGGATGGATGCACGACACGCTGACCTACATGTCCAAGGATCCCATCCACCGGACGTACCACCACAACCAGCTCACCTTCCGGAACATGTACGCCTTCAGCGAGAACTTCGTCCTGCCCCTGTCCCACGACGAGGTGGTCCATGGCAAGGGGTCCATCCTGAGGAACATGCCGGGCGACGAGTGGCGGAAGTTCGCCAATCTGAGGCTGCTCCTGGCCTACATGTTCTGCCAGCCGGGGAAGAAGCTCCTGTTCATGGGGATCGACATCGGCCAGTGGAACGAGTGGTATCACGAGGCGCAGCTGGATTGGCACCTCCTGGAGCAGCCGCTGCACGCAGGTCTTCACCGCCTGGTGGAGGATTTGAACCGCCTGTACCGCGACGAGCCCGCCCTTCACGCGCGGGACGCCGAGCCGGGCGGGTTCGAGTGGATCGACTGCAACGACGCCGAGCAGAGCACCCTGAGCCTGATCCGGTTCAGCCACCGGGAAGGCGACGAGATCCTGGCCGCCTGCAACTTCACCCCGGTGCCCCGGACCAACTACCGCATGGGCGCGCCGGCCGGAGGGTTCTGGGCGGAGATCTTCAACAGCGACGCCCCCCTCTACGGGGGAAGCGGCTGGGGCAACATGGGCGGCCTGGAGGCCGCGCCCGTCTCGGTCCACGGCCGGCGCTACTCCCTGACCCTGTCCCTGCCTCCGCTGGGGGCGGTGTTCTTCAAGAGGCCGGGAAGATGAGGGGAAGATTTCCACTGGGTGCCACCGCTCTCCCCGGCGGGAGATGCCGGTTCCGCGTGTGGGCCCCCCACCGGGAGGAGGTGGCCGTGCACGTCCTCTCCCCCGAGGACCGGACGGAAGCGCTGGCCAAGGACGAATGGGGGTACCACGAGGCGGTCCTGGACGGGGTCGGCCCGGGCTCGGACTATCTGTTCCGGTTGGACCGGGAGGTGGAGCGTCCCGATCCCGCTTCCCGATCCCAGCCCCAGGGCGTTCACGGCCCCTCCCGGGTGGTGAAGCCCGAGGGCATCGGGCGGGAGGCCGGCTGGTTCGGTCTCCCCCTGTCGCGCTACGTGATCTACGAGCTGCACGTGGGAACCTTTTCACCGGAGGGGACCTTCTCCGGCGTCGCCGCCGCACTGGACCGCCTTCGAGACCTTGGGGTCACGGCGGTGGAGCTCATGCCGGTGGCCCGGTTCCCGGGAGAGCGAAACTGGGGGTACGACGGGGTCTACCCCTTTGCGGTACAGGACTCCTACGGCGGCGTGGCGGGCCTGGCTTCGCTGGCGAGGGCCTGCCACGAGCGCGGGCTCGCCCTGATCCTGGACGTGGTCTACAACCACCTCGGCCCCGAGGGGAACTACCTCGCCGACTTCGGCCCCTACTTCACAGACCGCTACCACACGCCCTGGGGCCCGGCGGTGAACTTCGACGGCGCCGACAGCGACGGGGTGCGGGACTACTTCATCCAGAACGCCCTCTACTGGCTCGAGGCCTTCGGGATCGACGCCCTCCGGCTGGACGCGGTCCACGCCATCAAGGACCTCTCGGCCCGGCCCTTTCTCCGGGAGCTGGCCGAGGCCGTGGACCGGGCCGGAAGGGAGCTGAACCGCCGCTTCCACCTCATCGCCGAGAGCAGCCTCAACGACACGCGGATCATCCGTCCCCACGAGCAGGGGGGCTTCGGGCTGGGGGCCCAGTGGAACGACGACTTCCACCACGCGGTCCACGCCCTGCTCACCGGGGAGAGGGACGGCTACTACGAGGACTTCGGGCGTATCGAGCATCTCGCCAGGGCCCTCGACCAGGGCTATGTCTACACCGGCCAGCACTCCGCCTTCCGGCGGAGAAGGCACGGGAACCCGTCCCGGGACCTTCCCGGCGACCGGTTCGTGGTCTCCGTCCAGAACCACGACCAGGTGGGGAACCGCATGATGGGCGACCGGTTGAGCGGCCTGGTCCCCTTCAGCGACCTGAAGCTGGCCGCCGGCCTCCTGCTCCTCTCCCCCAACGTCCCGCTCCTGTTCATGGGCGAGGAGTACGGGGAGACCGCCCCCTTCCCCTACTTCGTCAGCCACAAGGACCCGGATCTCGTGGAGGCCGTCCGAGAGGGCCGGAGGGAGGAGTTCGACGCCTTCCGGTGGACCGGCTCCCCGCCCGACCCCGTTGACGAGGCCACCTTCGCGTCGGCGCGCCTGAACCCCGGCCTGGCCGAAGGCGGCCGGCACGAATCGCTGCAAGCGCTCTACCGGCGCCTCCTGGAGCTGCGCCGGACCCTGCCGCCGCTCGAGATCCCGGACGAGATCCGCCCGGAGGTCCGGGCATGGCCGGGAGAGCTGCTGACCCTTCACCGGAGGCGGGGGGATCAAGGGGCGCTGGCCATCTTCTCCTTCAGGCGGGAAGAGGCCCGCTTCCACCTGGACCTGCCTCCGGGCGACTGGCGGCTCCTGCTCGACTCGGAGGGAGGGGAGTGGCTGGAGTCCGGATCCTGCGGGGAGGTCCGCCGCATCGACGACCGGGGCGCGTTCTCGGTTCGAATCCAACCCCGTTCCTTCATCCTTCTGCACCGATCCCGGGAGACCCACGAACCATGGAAAAGCATATCTGTGTCCACGGACATTTCTACCAGCCGCCCCGTGAAAACCCCTGGCTCGAGACCGTAGAGGCCCAGGCGTCGGCCCACCCCTATCACGACTGGAACGAGCGGATCACGGCGGAGTCCTACGCCACCAACGCGGCCTCGAGGATCCTGGACCCGGAGGGGCGGATCGAGCGCATCACCAGCAACTACACCCGGATGAGCTTCAACTTCGGGCCCACCCTGCTGGCGTGGATGGAGGAGGCCGCACCCGGGGTTCACGAGCAGATCGTGGAGGCGGACCGGGAGAGCAGCGAGCGGTTCGGCGGCCACGGCTCGGCCCTGGCCCAGGCTTACAACCACATGATCATGCCCCTGGCCGACCGCCGTGACAAGGAGACCCAGGTTCTCTGGGGAATCCGGGACTTCGAGCACCGCTTCGGCCGGTCCCCCGAGGGCATGTGGCTCCCGGAGACCGCGGTGGATCTGGAGACGCTGGAGGTCCTGGCGGACCAGGGCATCCTCTTCACCATCCTGGCCCAGCACCAGGCCCGCCGGGTGCGGGAGATCGGCGCGTCCGACTGGACCCGCGTCGAGGGGGCCCGGATCGACCCCACCATGGCGTACGGCGTAACCCTGCCGTCGGGGCGCTCTCTCGCCCTCTTCTTCTACGACGGACCCATCTCCCAGGCCGTGGCCTTCGAGAACCTCCTCAGCAGCGGCGAGCGGCTCGCGGACCGGCTGGAGCAGGGGTTCTCGGAGGAGCGGACCTGGCCCCAGCTGGTACACATCGCCACGGACGGGGAGAGCTACGGGCACCATCACCGCCAGGGGGACATGGGCCTGGCCTACGCCCTCGAGACCATCGAGGAGCGGGGGGAGGCCGCCCTGACCAACTACGGCTGGTTTCTCGAGCGGCACCCCCCCACGCACGAGGTGGAGATCGTCGAGAACAGCAGCTGGAGCTGCATCCACGGTGTCGAACGGTGGAGAAGCGACTGCGGCTGCAGCTCCGGGGGCCACCCGGAATGGAACCAGTCCTGGCGTGCCCCGCTGAGGGACGCCCTGGACTGGCTGCACGACGCCCTCGCAAAACGGTACGAGGAGCTGGCGGCCACGCTTTTGAACGATCCGTGGGCGGCCCGGAACGACTACGTCGACGTGGTGCTGGATCGCTCAGATGCATCCCTGGACGACTTCATGCAACGCCACGCAGCACGGGAGCTGACCGGGCACGAACGTACCGAGGCCCTGGAGCTCCTGGAGATGGAACGCCACGCCATGCTCATGTACACCAGCTGCGGCTGGTTCTTCGACGAGCTCTCGGGCATCGAGACCGTCCAGGTCATCGAGTACGCCGGCCGAGCGGTCCAGCTCTGCGAGGCGGTGACCGGCGACGAGCTGGAGCCGGACTTTCTCGAACGTCTGGGCCGGGCCCGGAGCAACCTGCCCGACCCCCCGGACGGACGCAGCATCTACGAGCGGTGGATCAAACCGGCCATGTTGAACCTCCACCGGGTGGTGGCCCACCATGCGGCCAGCTCCCTGTTCGAGGGCTATGAGGAGGAGTCGGAGATCTACTGCTTTTCGGTCCGCAGCGAGGACGGGGCCGAGTCCGCGGCCGGCCGGAGCCGCCTGACCACCGGCCGGGCCAGGGTCTCCTCCCGGATCACGCGGGAAACCGGGACCTTCCAGTACGCCCTGTTCCATCTGGGCGACCAGAACCTCCTCTGCGGGGTGGCGCCCTTCTCCGGCATGGAGGACTACCGGGCCATGGTCCGCGGCGTGGCCGAGGCCTTCGAGCACGCGGACTTCTCCCGGGTGGTGCTCGAGATCGAGCAGCGGTTCGGACCGGCCACCTACTCCTTGAAGAGCCTGTTCCGGGATCAGCAGATCCAGGTGACCGAGCAGGTCCTGGAGGCCGTGCTCGCAGACGCCGAGGCCAGCCACCGGCAGATCTACGAGATCCACGCCCCGCTCATGCGCTTCCTGAGCGACTCCGCGTTTCCCCAGCCCCGGGTGTTCGCCATCGCCGCGGAGTTCGTGCTCAACACGGATTTGGAGCGCCGTCTCTCCGAGGAGGAACCCGACCCCGAGGCCGTGGACACGCTTCTTCAGGAGGTCCGTCAGGTCGGGGTGGCCCTGGACCAGGACACCCTGGAGTTCGCGCTTCGCAGAAACCTCGAGCGCATGTCCCGGGCGCTTCAGGAAGCGCCCTGGGATCTCGGTCACCTCCAGCGGCTCCGGACCTGGACCGGGATCGTCCACAGGGTCCCGTTCGACGTGAACCTGTTCGCGGTGCAGAACATCGGGTGGGAGCTCACCCGGGACGTCTATCCCGGTCTCGCCGAGCAGGCGGACAACGGCGACCGGGACGCCGCCGCAGCCGCGGATCACTACCGGACCCTGGCCGTGGAGCTGTTCCACTTCCAACCCCTGGGAGGGACGCCGTGACCATTCCCCGCGCCACCTATCGGCTCCAGTTTCACGCCGGGTTCCGCTTCGAGGACGCCCTGGAGATCGTGGACTACCTCGAGCAGCTGGGCATCTCCCATGTCTACGCATCCCCCGTGTTCCAGGCCCGTGAGGGGAGCGCCCACGGGTACGACGCCGTGGATTTGAACCGGGTGAACCCGGAGCTGGGGACCGAAAAGGAGCTGGAGTCTCTCTTCGAGCGGGTCCGGGAGAAGAACATGGGCTGGCTCCAGGACCTGGTGGCCAACCACATGGCGTTTCACGGGGACAACCTCATGCTCGTGGACCTGCTCGAGCACGGCCCGGTCTCGGCGTATCGAGATTTCTTCGACATCGAGTGGGACCATCCCTACGAGTCCATGAACGGCCGCGTGCTGGCCCCTTTTCTGGGCTCCCTCTCCGGCCGGGCCCTGGAGAAGGGGGAGATCTCCCTGCGATACGGGGCCGGCGGCCTCACGCTCCACTACTACGAGCACGCCTTTCCCGTGGCCCTGTCCTCCTACCCGGACCTGTTCTCCCACGACCTGGTCCGCCTGAAGCGGGAGCTGGGCGAGGATCACCCCGCCTGGATCCAGCTCCTCGGGATCCTGTACGTGCTGCGAACCCTCGACTCGGTCGACGATCCCGAAGAACGCGCCACCCAGACCCGTTTCGTCAAGCGGTCCCTCTGGACCTTGTACCGGGGGGAAAAGGCGTTTCGAGCCTTCACGGACGCCAACCTGGAGGCGTTCAACGGCGAGCCGGGGAACCCGCGCTCCTTCGACCGCCTGGAGGCCCTGCTCCTGAAGCAGCACTTCCGGCTCTCCTTCTGGAAGGTGGCCACCGAGGAGATCAACTACCGGCGGTTCTTCAACATAAACGAGCTGATCTGTCTCCGGCAGGAAGACCCGAAGGTGTTCGACCACACCCACGGCCTGGTGCTCCGCTGGCTGGACCGGGGAACGGTGTCGGGGCTCCGAATCGATCACATCGACGGGTTCTACGATCCCCTCGCCTACCTGGAGGCCCTCCGCGATCGGATGGACGGGCGTTATCTCCTGGTGGAGAAGATTCTCGAGACCGACGAGGCGCTTCCCGGCGCCTTCCCGGTCCACGGGACCACGGGGTACGACTTTCTCAACCGGGTCAACGAGCTTCTCTGCTCCTCCCGGCATCGAAAGGGGCTGACCCGGACCTACCGCCGGTTTACCGGACTGACAGTGGATCCCGGCTCCCTGGCGGTGGAAAAGAAGCGGCTCATCATTCAACGGGAGATGGCGGGCGAGGTCGACAACCTGGCCCGCACCCTGAAAAGCCTCGCGGCCGAGGATCGCTTCGCCCGCGACATCACCATGCGCGGCCTCGAGGCCGCCCTGATCGAGGTGCTGGCGCGGTTTCCGGTATACCGGACCTACGCCTCGGAGGACGGGC
The DNA here is from genome assembly GCA_964443135.1 of uncultured Desulfobacterales bacterium. GTDB lineage: Bacteria > Desulfobacterota > DSM-4660 > Desulfatiglandales > HGW-15 > JAIPEI01. The sequence continues at coordinate 63,044 of CAYUBQ010000007.1, forward strand.
ACGCCCCGGCGGACACCGCCTCGGTCGAGCACGCCCTCGGCGATGCCAGGGAGAGCCGTCCCGACCTCGGCGGGGAGCTCGGGTTCCTCGAGGCCTTTCTTCTGCTCCGCGACCGGGACCGGATGCCCGTGGAGAGACGGACCCACCTGATCCACTTCGTCCGCAAGTTTCAGCAGGTCACCGGTCCCCTCATGGCCAAGGGCTTCGAAGACACGGCCCTCTACGTCTACAACCGCTTCATCTCGCTCAACGAGGTGGGCGGGGATCTGGATCGGATCGGCCGGTCTCCCTCCTCGTTCCACCGGTTCGTCCGGAAGCGACTCAGGAGCTGGCCCCACGCCATGAACGCGACCGCCTCCCACGACACCAAACGGGGGGAGGACGTGCGTGCCCGCCTGGACGTCCTCTCGGAGCTGTCCGGGGAGTGGGCGACCCTGGTCAGGAGCTGGAGCGTCGTCAACCGGCCCTTCAAGACGCGGGTCCGGCGCATGCCGGCCCCGGACGCCAACGACGAGTACTTCCTCTACCAGACCCTGCTCGGCGTCTGGCCGCTCCGGGACGAGGAGATGCCCGCCTTCCGGGAGCGGATCCGCGCTTACCTGGTCAAGGCCGTGCGCGAGGCCAAGGTCCACACCGCCTGGATCGAGCCGGACTCGGCCTACGAGAAAGCCTTTGTCTCTTTCTTCGATTCCCTGATGGAACGCCGCGGGGAGGGGACCTTCCTCGAAAGCTTCCTTCCCTTCTGCCGCAGGGTCTCCCGCCTGGGGCTGACCAACGCCCTCGCCCAGCTGCTCCTCAAGCTCACCCTTCCCGGCGTGCCGGACCTCTACCAGGGGACCGAGCTCTGGGACTTCAGCCTGGTGGATCCCGACAACCGGCGCCCCGTGGCGTTCGAGCCGAGGAGGGCCTTTCTCGAGGAGCTTCGAAAGAGGGGCCGTTCCGGGACCGGGCCGCTCCTCCAGGAGCTCCTGCAGGATCCCCGGGACGGCCGGTTGAAGATGTACCTGGTCTTCAAGGTCCTCTCCTTCCGTAAGAGGCACCCGGACCTGTTCGATCGCGGCGACTACCTTCCGCTGTCCGCGACGGGCGACCGGCGCAGCCGGGTCGTGGCCTTTGCCCGGCGCCTGGAGAACCGGTGGCTGGTGGCGGCCGTCCCCCGTCTTCCCGCCGGTCTTTCACCGGGCGGCGGATGGCCCCTGGGCGAAGAGGCATGGGGAGACACCCGGGTCAAGCTCCCTCCGGACTCACCGCAGCGCTTTATCGACCTGTTCAGCGGGCGCCGCCTCGAAACGGGTTCCCGCCTGGAGATGGGTCGCGCGACCCGCCGCTTCCCGCTGGTGCTCCTTCACGCCGCGGCGTGAAGGACCGGTCCTCCCAGGATCCCGGGAGACGGTGGGGGCCGAAGGGCAAGGAATACAGGAAACACCCCATGCCCACGAGGAGGCAACCCTGGTATCCTTTCCGCAGTCCGTCCCGCAGCGTACCCTGGTTGACAAACAAGCGAGGGGGATGCCATGGAAACCAAGTCCGTCCGCGATCTGATGGTGCCCGTGTCCACCACATCGACCGTCACGAAAGACACCACCCTGTCCGAAGCGGTGCATGCATTCGACCGGGCCGGGCAGGCCGGCACCGACCTCGGCCACGCCACCAGAAACGTGCTGGTCGTCGACGACGGGAGCCGTCCCCTGGGAAAGCTCAGCGACCTGGACGTCATGCGCAGCCTGGAACCCGCCTATCGGCACGTCGGCGACCTGCGGACCACCAACCTCAGCGGGATGAGCAGCGGTTTCCTTCGCTCCATGCTCCAGGGCTTCCGTCTCTGGCAGGACCCGCTCGGTGCGCTCTGCGAGAAGGCCGCAGAGATCCGCGTCGGCGACATCGACTACATGCCCATCAGCGACCCGGTCCTCCACGAGAACGATGATCTGAGCATGGCCATTCACCTCATGGTGACGGGAAGGCACTCGAGCCTGCTGGTGATGGACAGGGAAGGGGAGGAGGCTGTGGGCATGCTGCACCGGAGCGACGTCTTCATGGAGGCGAAAAACCGCATTCTCGCCTGCAAGCGGCCGGCCTGAACGCACGGAAAGGATCCTGTCATGCCCGAGCTGCCGGACGTCGAGGTGTTCAGACGGTACCTGGAGTCCACCTCCCTCCACCAGGAGATCGCCCGGGTGGCCGTACCCGGTCCCGACCTGCTGGAGGGGATCTCGGCCTCCCGCCTGAAGAAGTCCCTTCGAGGGAGCCGCTTCGCGGACACCCGGCGCCACGGGAAGCATCTGTTCGCGGGGCTGGAGACCGGACAATGGCTCATGCTCCACTTCGGCATGACCGGGTTTCTGGCCTACTTCGAGAACGAGGACAACCGACCTTCCCACACCCGCCTTCTCATCCGCTTCTCCAACGGGTACGCCCTCGCGTACGACTGCCAGCGCAAGCTCGGAACGATCGCCCTGACCGAGGACCCGGATCGGTACGTCCGGCAGGAGGAGCTGGGCCCGGACCCCCTGGGCGAGGGGTTCGACCTCGAGGCCTTCCGGGGCGCCGTGGAGGGCTCCCGCGCCACGATCAAGTCCGCCCTGATGGACCAGAAGCGCATGGCCGGCATCGGGAACATCTACTCGGACGAGATCCTGTTCCAGGCGGGGATCCGGCCCGATTCCAAGGCCGACTCCCTCTCGGACGACGACATGAAGACGGTCTACGATGTCATGGTCGAAAGCGTGCTTCCGGCCGCCATCGAGGCCGGGGCCCAGCCGGACCGGTTTCCCTCCTCCTTCATCATCCCCCACCGGCGCGGAGACGGAACCTGCCCCAAATGCGGCCAGTCGCTCGAGAAGAGAAAAATCGCGGGCCGGACGAGCTACTTCTGCCCCCGCGATCAGCGGGGTTGAGCCCGAAATACAGGCTCGAACCCATTCCCCGAAGCCCGTTGTCCCCTGTATCCTGCCTGCAGTTCCGGAAGGAGAGATCCCGGAACACGATCGGTCGAGCATCAGTGAAAGGAGAAATGCGTATGCAGCGTTCGGATGAACAGATCGCCAAGGACGTCCGCGAGCAGCTGGCCTTCAACAGACGCATCGATGAATCCGCCCTCGAGGTGGGCGTGTCGAACGGACACGTGACCCTGTCCGGATCGGTGCCCTCCTATCCCGCCCTGACCGCGGCGGAGAAGGACGCCCGGATCGTCTCCGGGGTCCAGAGCGTGGAAAACGGGATCCGGGTGGAGCCCCCGACCGAGCAGCCGGCCCTCCCCACGGACGGTGAGATCCAGGCCGCGGCGGAACGCATGCTGGTCCAGGCGCCGGATGTGAGCATCCGGGACCTGTCGCTCTCCGTGAAATCCGGTGAGGTCGTTCTGGAGGGCTCCGTGGACCAGCTCTGGAAGAAGTTCAGGGCCCAGGAGGTCGCAGGCATCGTCGCGGGCGTGCGGGCCGTCCACAACCACCTGGTCGTGGTTCCCTCCGAGTCCGTGCTGGACCGGATCATCGGAGAGGGCATCGAGGCGGCCCTGGAACGGATGGAGACCGTGGATGCCGAGGGCATCGACGTGGTGGTGACGGACGGGGTGGTTCGCTTGACCGGGAACGTGCCGAACCAGGCCTCCCTGGTCTCTGCAGAGGACGCCGCCAGGCACTCCAAGGGGGTCATCGAGATCTACAACGAGCTTCGTGTCCAGCGATGAAAGCTTCGGCTCAGGAGGCATCATGGGAAAGACTCGGGTGGGTACCTGCGGGTACAGCGGGTACCGTCCCCCTTCCGGCTGGAAAGAGAGGTACAAGAGCAAACTCCAGGCCTACTCGTCCGTCTTCAGCACGGTGGAGATCAACCGCACCTTCTACGATCTGCCCATGACCAAGACCGCGGCCCGTTGGCGGGAGGAGGCCTTCGAAGGCATGGAGTTCCAGGTCAAGGCCTGGCAGGCCGTCACCCACTCCACGAACAGCCCCACCTGGCGGAAGCGGAAGGACAAGCTCACCAAGACCCAGCTGGAGCGGTACGGAGCGTTCCGTCCCAACCGCGAGGTGCGGTCCGCCTGGGAGGAGTTCAAGGAGAGGGCCCTGGCCATGAAGGCCGGGGTCTGCGTACTTCAGAGTCCCTCCTCCTTCGGCTGCACCGGGGGGAACGAGAAGAACCTGCGCAGGCTGCTCGGAGAGATCGATCGTGGAGGGCTCCTCCTCGGGTGGGAGCCTCGCGGGGACTGGATCGAGCACCCGGAGGCCGTCCGGGAGATCTGCAGGGACCTGGACCTGATCCACATCGTGGACCTGATGCGCCGGTTCCCGTTCGCCGATCACCCGGTGGGGTACGTCCGTCTCCACGGGCTGAACCGCCGGGAGACCGACTACCGCTACGACTACTCCGGGGAGGAGCTGGACCAGCTCGCCGACCGGCTCGGAGACCTGGCGAAAGACCGGGACACGGTCTACTGCATGTTCAACAACGACGCCATGTTCGAGAACGCTTTGGCCCTCATGGAGCGACTCTGAGCCCCTACCAGCCCTCCTCCCCCGTCAGCGCTACGAAGCGGCAGCCCCCGAGGTTCTGCTTGGCGAGCCGCTCTCCCTGCCGGGTGATCTTGGTGAGCATCTGGCTGTAGCGGTCCCCCACGGGGATGAGGAGCCGCCCGCCGTCCGCCAGCTGCTCCAGCAGGGAATCGGGGACCTTGGGCGCGCCCGCGGTGACCATGATCGCGTCGTAGGGAGCGTGCTCGGGCCAGCCCATGGTCCCGTTGGACACGTGGTAGTGGATGTTTTCGTACCCCAGGTCGTCCAGGACCTTTCTGGCCCGCTCCTGGAGCTCCTCGAACCGCTCGACGGTGTAAACCTGCGAGGAGATCTCGGCCAGAACCGCCGCCTGGTAACCGCTCCCGGTGCCGACCTCCAGCGTCTTCTCGTCTCCGGTGAGCTCCAGGGCCTCGGTCATCAGGGCGACCATGTACGGCTGGGAAATGGTCTGCTCGAGCCCGATGTGGAGGGGACGGTCGTCGTAGGCCTCCCGCTCCATCCCCTCGGGTACGAAGCGATGCCTGGGGACCTTGCCCATGGCCTCGAGCACGAGCGGGTCCCGAATACCCCGCGGAACCAGCTGTTCCGCGACCATCCTCTCTCTTGCACGGTTCATGTTCTCCATCGTCTGCTCCTCCTGCATCCGGCCCTCTCGGCGAAACCCTTCACACCTGCTTCCTTGCATTCAGAATCGCCTCGATGTTCTTCTCCGCCCAGTCGTCCACGCGACGCTCCGTCTCGACGTACTCGATCAACCGGTCCGACAACCGGCATCCCCGATCCAGGGCGTCCCCGATCTTCCCCCCCGCCTCCTTCGGCTTCATGGGGTTCACGAAAACGACGCCGTCCTCCTCTCCGAACTTCCTCATGCGCAGCACCCGGGCGGCCCCGCTGGTGCTCAGCACCAGGATGCCCCGCATCTCCCGGCTCTTGTACTTCTGGGAGAGGATGTACTCGAACGCCACGAGGTTCATCCCGTCCTCCAGCGGCGTCACGAGCATCACGTCCACCTCCTTCATGAACCGGTAGTTCTCCGGGGCGGGGATGCCCCGGTCCAGGTGTACGATCCCCTCCTCTTCGGGCAGGCGGTCGTTGATTTTGGCGACCTCCTCGCCCAGGTCCTCCTGAAGCTTCCGGTACTCGGGATTGGCCATCCGGCTCGGAGAGGTGACCTGGAAGAAGCAGGCCCCCCGGTCGTTCTCACGCAGCCTGTTCCATGCGTGCCGGTAGACCCTCAACCGCTCGATGAGCCCCTTGGTGTAGTCGCGGCGCTCCAGCCCGCCGAAGACCACCTTGCCCCGGCCGCGCTTCTCCTGAATCCACTTCCGCAGCTGCCTGCCCTCCACCTCGTGATCCAGAGACTTCCCGGGCGCGACCTCGGCGAGGATCTTGTCCACGTCGAGGCCGATGGGGAACGCGCCGACCGTGGTGACGCCTCCCCGGCGATGGATCTCGTAGGACCGCTCGCCGACCCGGATGTCCACGGGAAACCACTCCTCCAGCGCCTCGAGGTAGTTGTCGCAGTACTCCTTGGTGTGGAAGCCGATGAAGTCGTTGTGGAGCATTCCCCAGGTCACCCGCTTCAGCACACTCTCGATGCTCTCGTCGAACGGGTCGTAGACTTGGGCCTTGATCCGGCGCCGCTTGTCCTCCCGAATGAGCCCCTGGATCTCGTGGATGTTGAAAAACGGCGTGTGCATGAACTGACCCACGTGGATGTGCCTCCGGGCCTCCGGCTCGACCCCCTCCTGGCGCAGGAGTCCCTTGAAGTCCTCGGAAACCCGCATCAGGTGATAGTCCTGGTTCCAGACCACCGTCTCCTCGTTCGTCCGCATGAGGGCCCCGCTTTTCTGGATCTCGTCCAGCACGGTGTTCGCGAAGGTCAGTCCGCTGCTCGTGTACTGAACGAAGTCGCTCTTCCGGAACTCGGGCCTGGGAAACGCACTGCTCTTCTTGTAGAACAGGGGCGGTCGGGTCAGGTGAATCAGCGGCCAGAGAAAACCGTTGGCGAAGCGGCTGTAGTAGCTGTGCATGTGGGGGGTGTCGAAGAAGACGAAGCGCATGAAGAAGTCGTACTCCCCGTACCGGAAGTGCATGCGGTTGTCCGGATCGATCTCGATGTGGGGAAACCACCGAGGCGCGAGCCCCTTCTCCTCCATGCCTTGGAAGAGGTGGCTGTAGTGCCCCCTGGCCACGTCCACGTCCCGATCGCCCATGGACGATCCGAGCCAGGTGGTTCTCCACGCCCCGGGGCGCAGGAGGCCCGACATGGCCTGAACCAACCCCCCCTCGCCGAACCTGGGCGGCGAAGGCCATTTGTCGTTTTCCAGGCGATGCTCCACCTGGTTCAGAAACTCACTGGTGAAACTGAAGGGTCCTCGGTTCGAGACAATGACCAGATCTCCCATGCCACATCCACCTCGCATTCCAGGAACCCGGTCGCGCCCGAGAGCCCGCCGGCCGGCTTCTCCATCGGAAGCCCGATTTCCATTGCGTCACATCTTCAGCCTACCCTCCATGCTGTACCCGGCGAGACGAACGCGCAATGGGCTCCATCATGTATTCGAGGCCCGGAGAGACCCAAAAGGACGGAACCGGACGCCTCCTACTGTCCCGGGAGCCGACCGATTCATGATTCAACCCATTGAAACCGCCCCCCACTTCCTGTTCCAATGGCCGGAATGGAGGAGCGGAGGAGCCTTTCCCATGAAGAAGCCGTCGTCCAAACCACTCGTCCTGTCCCGCTTTCGATTCGATGCGGCGATCTTCGACCTGGACGGGGTCATCACCCGAACCGCCCGGGTCCACGCTGCGGCCTGGAAGGCGCTCTTCGACGAGTATCGCGAAGCGTCGGGCGGCCGATGGGAGCCCTTCGACACGGACACGGACTACCCGCGGCACGTGGACGGCAAACCCCGTCTGGACGGGGTCCGGGGCTTCCTGGCATCGCGGGGCCTCGATCTGCCGGAAGGGAGAGCGGACGACCCCCCGGGCCGGGCCACCGTGAACGGGCTGGGGAACCGCAAGAACGAGCTGTTCCTGGAGCGGCTGGAGCGGGACGGCGTGGATCTGTACCGGCCAGCCGTGGACCTGGTCCGCGGGCTGAAGGAGCGGGGCTATGGAGCAGCCGTGGTCTCTTCCAGCAAGAACTGCGGGCCCGTCCTCCAGGCCGCGGGCGCCGCCGACCTCTTCGAGGTCCGGGTGGACGGGCTGGTTTCCGAGGAGCTCGGCCTCAGCGGCAAGCCGGCGCCGGACATCTTTCTCGAAGCGGCGAAGCGCCTGAAGGTGGGGCCCGATCGGGCCGTTGTCCTGGAGGACGCTCTGTCCGGCGTCGAGGCGGGACGGCGCGGGGGTTTCGGGCTGGTCATCGGGGTGGACCGCACGGACCGCGCGGAGGAGATCCTGGATTCGGGAGCCGATCGGGTGGTCCGGAACCTCTCCGAGATCGAGCTCGCGGCCCGGCCCACCCGGGATCTCCCGTCCGCTCTTCACGCCCTCGGAGAGCTGGCGGCAAGATTCGACAAGGAGTTCCCGGTGGTGTTCCTCGACTACGACGGCACCCTGACGCCCATCGTGGAGACGCCGGAGCAGGCCGTGCTGGCGGATGAGATGCGCAGGGCCCTCGAGACCCTCTCTACGGCGTGCACGGTCGGCGTGGTCAGCGGACGGGACCTGCAGGACGTGAAACGGCTGGTCGGGCTGGAAGGCATCGTCTACGCGGGAAGCCACGGATTCGACATCCTGGGACCGGAGAAGGGACGCCTGGGCCTGGAGAAGGGCGGGACCTACCTCGAAGACCTGGACTCGGCGGAGGTCGCTCTCCGGGAGAAGCTGGGGTCGATCCGGGGCTCCCTGGTGGAGCGAAAGAAGTACTCCATCGCCGTCCACTACAGAAACGTGGACGAGGAAGACGTCCCCGAGCTCAGGCAGGCGGTGGAGAGGGTCCACGCCGGACACCCCCGTCTGAAATCGGGGCACGGCAAGAAGGTGATCGAGCTCCAGCCGGACATCGACTGGAACAAGGGTCGGGCCCTGCTGTGGATTCTCGAGGCCCTCGACCTGGAAGGACCCCGGTGGATCCCCCTCTACATCGGGGACGACGTCACCGACGAGTACGGGTTCGGCGCGCTTCGAACGCGGGAGAACGGCGGGGTGGGCATCGTGGTCGCGGGGGAGGACCGCTTCAGCGAGGCGGATCTCGTACTCAAAGACCCCGAGGAGGTCCGGGTCTTTCTCGAGTCCCTGGCCTCCCTGGTCCGGGGTCATGAAGATCAGTAGGGACAAAAGGAGCCACGAGATCCGGAAGTCGGAAATCAAACGAGGAGAAGGGAAAAGCAGATGACGCACCCATGGACCCTGGTCTACGAAGGCTACGAGCCCGCCCGGGAGGGGCTGAGAGAGGCCCTCTGCACGCTGGGAAACGGGTACTTCGCCACCCGGGGAGCGGCTCCCCAGTCCCACGCCGACGGCACCCACTACCCGGGCACCTACCTGGCCGGCGGGTACAACCGGCGGGAGACGGAGGTCTCCGGCCGGACAATAGAAAACGAGGACCTGGTCAACCTGCCCAACTGGCTCTGCCTGACCTTTCGCTTCGAGCAGGGGGACTGGTTCTCCCTCGAGGACGTGGAGATCCTCCGCTACCGCCAGGAGCTGGACCTGTACCGGGGGGTCCTCAACCGCACCGTGGTCTTCAAGGACGACCGGGACCGGAAGGCCATGCTCCAGGAAAGGCGGGTGGTCCACATGGGGGAGCCCCACCTGGCCGCCCTCGAGCTCCGCATCGCCCCGGAGAACTGGTCCGGGGACGTGGAGATTCGAACCGCCCTGGACGGGCGGGTGAAGAACGCGGGCGTCGAACGCTACCAGGGGCTGAACAACGACCACCTGGTTCCGCTCTCGGCCGAGCCCGTGGACGAGGACACCCTGTTTCTGAAGGTGGAGACCAACCAGTCCGGCCTGCGTGTGGCCCAGGCCGCCAGGACGCGGGCTTATCAGGGGGGGCACCTCCTTCGCCCCGAACGGCGGCTGCTGCAGGAGGAGGGCTGGATCGCCCAGGAGTTCCGGGTCAGGCTGGAGAGCCGGGAGGAGCTGCGCGTGGAGAAGGTGCTGGCCCTGTGCACCTCCCGGGACCACGCCTCCTCGGAGTGCGGGCTGGAGGCGAGAAAGCTGGCGGCCCGGGCCGACGCCTTCGAGGGGCTCCTGTCGTCCCACACCCGTGCCTGGAGCCACCTGTGGCGCGATTTCGACATGGTGTTCGAGCACCGCGACCCCGGGAAAAGCGACCTGACCGCCATGATCCTGCGGTTGAACATCTGTCACCTGCTCCAGACCGCCTCCACCCACACCATGGACATGGACGTGGGGATCCCCTCGAGGGGGTGGCATGGCGAGGCCTACCGGGGGCACATCTTCTGGGACGAGCTGTTCATCTTTCCCTTTCTCAACCTGCGCCTCTCCGAGATCACGCGCTCCCTCATTCTCTACCGCTACCGCAGGCTGAACGAGGCCCGGGCCGCGGCCCGGGCGGAGGGATACCGCGGAGCCATGTACCCGTGGCAGAGCGGAAGCAACGGCCGCGAGGAGAGTCAGAAGCTCCACCTCAACCCCAAGTCCGGACGCTGGATCCCCGACAACTCCCGCAGGCAGCGGCACGTCAACGCCGCCATCGCCTACAACGTGGTCCAGTACTACCAGATCACGGGGGACCGGGAGTTCCTCTCCACCTACGGCGCGGAGATGCTCCTCGAGATCGCCCGGTTCTGGGCCGACATCGCGGAGTTCGACGAGGAGCGGGGGCGATACGAGATCCGGGGCGTCATGGGTCCGGACGAGTATCACGACGGGTACCCCTGGTCCGACGAGCCCGGCCTGAACAACAACGCCTACACCAACGTCATGGCGGCCTGGGTGCTGACCGAGGCCCTGGATCTCCTCGACATCCTGCCCCAGGAACGAGCTCGGGAGCTCCAGGAGAGCCTGGGGCTGGAGCAGGAGGAGCTGGCCCGGTGGGACGACGTCAGCCGGAGGCTCTGCGTGGTCTTTCAGGACGGCGGCATCATCAGCCAGTTCGAGGGCTACGACGACCTGGAGGAGTTCGACTGGGAGGGGTACCGGGAGAAGTACGAGGACATCCAGCGGCTGGACCGCATCCTCGAGGCCGAGGACGACACGCCGAACCGGTACAAGGCGTCCAAGCAGGCCGACGTCCTGATGCTGTTCTATCTGTTCTCGGCCGAGGAGCTGAAGCGCGTCTTCGATCGGCTCGGCTACGACTTCGACCCGGACACGATCCCCAGGAACATCCGCTACTACATACAGCGGACCTCGCACGGCTCCACCCTGAGCCGGATGGTCCACTCGAGCATCCTGGGCCGGGCCAGCCGGGAGGAGTCGTGGCCCCTGTTCGAGTCGGCCCTGAAGAGCGACTACACGGACATCCAGGGCGGGACCACGCCGGAAGGCATCCACCTGGGGGCCATGGCGGGCAGCGTGAACATCCTGCTGCAGACCTACACGGACATCGAGGCCTGCAGGGGCGTGCTTCGATTCAACCCCCGTCTGCCCAAGGAGATGGGACGGCTCTCCATGAACATCCGCTACCGATGCCACACCCTGCACGTGGACGTCACGCAGGAACGCCTGGTGGTCACCGCGGGGGACGCCCTGGCCGAACCCATCCGCATCGGCTTCAGGGGAGAGGAGTTCGAGCTGGCAAACAATCAGCCCCGGACCTTCGAGCTGTGACGAACGCCCGTCACCCGGGACCTTTCTCGAGGAGCTCGAGAAACCCGTCCTCGTCCAGAACGGGCGTGTTGTGCTTCCGCGCGTCCTCCTGCTTGGCACTGCCGGGGTTGGAACCCACCACCAGGTAGTCCGTGTTGCCGGATACGCTCGACGTCGGGTTCCCCCCCTGGGCTCGAACGGCTTCCCGGGCCTCGTCCCGGCTCATGGACTCCAGCTCCCCGGTGATCACGACGGTCAACCCCTCGAGCCGGTCTCCCCGGCCCTCGACCTTCGGGTTCAAGCCCTCCTTCTTCAGCCTCTTCAAGAGCCGCCTGTTCCTCTCGCTGGAGAACCAGTCGGCGATCGCGCGGGCCATGGTGAGGCCCATTCCCGGAAGATCCTGCAGGTCCGACGCCTTTGCCGCCGCCAGCCGGTCCATGCTCCCGAAGGCCCGGGCCAGATCCTCCGCCGCGGCCCGGCCCACGTGCGGGATGCCCAGGCCGTAAATGAGCTTGGAAAGGGTCGCCCTTTCCTTGCTCTTTCCGATGGCGTCCACGAGATTCCGGGCGCTCTTCCCGGCCATTCGGTCCAGATCGGCCGCCTGGTCCTCGGTGAGGTCGAAGAGATCCGCCAGATCCTCCACCATGCCCCGATCCACGAGCTGATCCACCGTCTTCTCTCCGAGGCCGTCGATGTCCAGGGCCTCCTTGGAGCCGAAGTGGATGATCCTTTGCTTGAGCTGAGCCGGGCAGGAGGCGTTGACGCAGCGCGCCACGGCCTCACCTTCCGGCTTGGACACCTTGCCGCCGCACGCGGGGCATTTCCCAGGCAGAGTGTACCTCTTCTCGCTCCCGTCTCGCTTGTCCTCGATCACCCGGATCACGTGCGGGATGACGTCGCCCGCGCGTTCCACCAGCACGTGGTCTCCCACGCGGATGTCCTTGCGGTCCACCTCGTCCTGGTTGTGCAGGCTCACGTGGGTGACCTCGACGCCGCCGATCCGAACCGGCTCCAGCGTGGCCACCGGCGTAAGGGCTCCGGTCCTGCCCACCGAGGCCTCGATGCTCTCGATCCGGGTGGTGCGCCGCTTGGACGGGAACTTCCAGGCCACCGCCCAGCGGGGGTTGGAGGCTCGGGTACCCAGGGTCGCGTGTCCCCGGAGGTCGTTCACCTTGAACACGCAGCCGTCGATCTCATAGGGCAGGTCGTCCCGCTTCTCCCGAAGCTCGTGGTACCAGTCCACGGCCTCGTCCGGTGAACGCAGCCGCACGGCCAGATCGTTGATCTTGAGCCCCAGCTTCGAGAGGAGCCCGAGGCACTGCCACTGGGAGTCGGGCCGCGAGCTCGAGGAAGGGGCGATCTCCCAGAAGAAGATGCGCAGGGGGCGCTTTGCCGTGATCCTGGGATCCAGCTGCCGGAGGGATCCGGCGGCGGCGTTTCGGGGGTTGGCAAAGGTCCGTTTCCCGGCGTTCTCCAGCTCCCGGTTGAAGGTCTCGAACTCCTTCTTCTCCATGTACACCTCTCCCCGAACCACCAGGTGGTCGGGAACGGAGGCGTCCGTGTCCGAGCGGAGACGCAGCAGGACCTCCCGAATGGTTCGGATGTTGGCGGTCACGTCCTCGCCGGTGGACCCGTCCCCCCGGGTCGCACCGGCGGTGAGGCGTCCCCGGTCGTAGACCAGCTCCACGCTCGCCCCGTCGTACTTCGGCTCGGCCACCAGCGAGACCCGATCCTTTTCCAGCTCCTTTCGACACGTGTCGTAGAACCTGCGAAAGGCCTCCTCCTTCCGGACCGCCTGGAGGCTCAGCATGGGCGTCTCGTGCTCCATGGTTCCCAGCTCCTCCAGGGGCTCGCTCCCCACGCGCCGGGTGGGGCTGTCCGGGGTGACGAGGTCCGGATAGGTCTCCTCGATCCCTTCCAGCTCCTGCTTGAGCTCGTCGTACTCCTCGTCCGAGACCACCGGGTCGTTCTTCACGTAGTAGCGGTAGTTGTGGTAGGCGATCTCCTCGCGGAGCTCCTCGGCCCGCTTTTCCGCTTCCTTCTTGTCCATGGCCTCCTCGCCTCACTCCTTCCCCAGATGCTTTCGCAGCTGCTTCACGGTCCGGGTGTTGAGCACGTCCTTCTTCTCGAGCCATCCCCTGCGGGCCACCTGCAGGCTGTAGCGCATGAAGTCGAGCTCCACGTGGTGGTGGGCGTCCGTGGCCAGGGCGAAGAGGACGCCGGACTCCCGGGCGCGCTTGCACAGGGTATCGGGCAGGTCCATCCGGTCGGGCTGCCCGTTGACCTCCAGGCAGACCCCCTGCTCCGCGCACGCCTCGAACACCCGGTCGTGATCGAACCGGATGGGGTCCCGGCTCCCGATCATCCGGCCGGTCGGGTGGCCGATACAGTGGACCACGCCGCTCTTCACGGCCTTCAGGATCCGCCCGGTCATCTCCTTCTCGTCCAGCTGGAAGAAGGAGTGAACGCTCGCCACCACCCAGTCCAGCTTCTCCAGGGCCTTCTCGTCCAGGTCGAGCTTGCCGCTCTTGAGAATGTCCACCTCGATCCCGGCCATGACCCAGATGTCGTCGTACCGCCCGTCCGCCTTCCGAATCTTGTCCGCGTGGGCCTTCAAATCGTCCTCGTCCAGTCCCTTGGCCATGCTCAACGCCTTGGAGTGCTCCGTCACCGCAAAAAAGTCGTACCCCTTGTCGAGGGCGGCCTCCACCATCTCCTCGAGGCTTTCCCGCCCGTCCGTGCGCTCGGTGTGGCTGTGAAAGTCTCCCCGGATCTGCTCCTCCGTGATCAGGTCGGGCAGCCGCCCCCCCTCTGCAGCGTCGACCTCCCCCCGGTCCTCCCGCAGCTCGGGCGGGATCCAGGACAGGTTCAGGCGGTGATAGACGGACTCCTCGGTCTTTCCCGCCAGCCGGTTCTCCCCCTTGAAGAGACCGTACTCGTTGAGCTTCCAGTCGTTGGCCTGGGCCAGCCTCCGCACGGCGATGTTGTGCGCCTTCGAGCCCGTAAAGTAGGCCAGGGCCGAGCCGAAGGACTCCGGCTCGAAGAACCGGAGGTCCACCTGGAGCCCGCTCTCCAGCCGGACGCTCATCTTCTCTTCGCCCCGCCCGATCACCTCCACGACCGAGTCGTGATCGGCCACCGACTCGGTGACCCGCTTTCGGTCGTCCGCCTGAACCAGGATGTCTAGGTCCCCCACGGTCTCCTTTCCTCTCCGGAAGCTGCCCGCCACCTCCCACTGCTTCACCGCTTCCATGCCGTCCAGGAGCTTTCCCAGGGAGCCGGCATACTGGGCCGCGGTGTGGTACGGGATGCGGCCGGAGGAGGACTCGAGGGTCTTGATCCCTTCCAGGATCTTCTCCTCGGTCTTGGCCCCCATCCCCTCCAGCTCCCGGATCCTGTTCTCTTCGGCCGCCTTCCGCAGGTCGTCCAGGGACTGGATCCGGAGCTCCCGGTACAGCTGGGAGGCCTTGCGAGGCCCGAGCTGGGGAACGCTCAGGAGCTCGGTCAGGCCCTCGGGGACCTCCTCCTGCAGCTCTTCGAGCCGCTTGCAGGTCCCGCGCTCCACGATCTCGCGGATCTTGTCCGCCGTGCTCTTGCCGATGTTGGGGAGCTCTGTGAGGTCCGCCTCCTCGGCGACCATCTCCTCGAGCCGCTGCGGGAGCTCGCTCACGGTCCGGGCGGCGTTCCGGTAGGAGCGCACGCGGTACTCGTTTCCGCCCTCGAGCTCCAGCAGGTCCGCGATCTCGCTGAAGATCCCTGCAATGCGGGCGTTTTCCATGGTCTTCTCCTACAGCTGCCGTTCCACCGGGATCACCGCCGCCCGGAGGTGGACGTGGGACGATTTCTCGTCCCGAAAGGCGTTCACCTCCTCGAGGAGCCCCGAGACGCGCTCGTCCTCCACCAGGGCCTGGACCAGCGTGATGTTGCCCGGGTACACCTTGCTTCCGTAGTGCTTTCCGTCCCGGTCCCTCCCCTGGAGCATGGGGTGGAGGACGAAATCCGAGACCTCGTGACGATCGAGGATCCGCTCCACCGCGTCGGAGAACTCATGGTGAAAGGTGAGGTGGAGCAGCTTCATGACGCCTCCTTGCCCCGGTCCACCCGCTTCCCGCCGAAAAGGATCTCCCGGAGGCCGTGAACCAGGGTGAACACCACCGGCAGGATGAGAAGCGTCAGACCGGTGGTGGCAAGAAGCCCTGCAGACACGGCCACCCCCATGGGCGCCCGGGCCTCCCCGCCCGCCCCGTAACCCAGGGCGATGGGAAGGATCCCCAGCACCGTGGAGATCGTGGTCATGACCACCGGGCGGAACCGCACCCGGGCGGCGTTCTTCGCGGCTTCCAGGGTTTCCTCCCCCCGAGCGATGAGGACGTTCGTGTAGTCGATCATGAGGATCGCGTTCTTGGTGGCCATGCCCGTGAGCATGATCAGCCCGATGAAGGAGACGATCCCGAACGGCATGTCGAAGGCCCAGAGGGCCCCGAACGCCCCCACCATGGCGAGCGGCAGGGTGAGGAGCATGGTGAAGGGGTGGATGAACGACTCGAACTGAGCCGCCAGGATCAGGTAGATGAAGGCCACGGAAAAGGCGATGGTCACGGTGAGGCTACGGAACGACTCCTGGAAGTCCTGGGTCTCGCCGGCGAACTCGTACGAGAAGTCCCCGGGGAGAGAGGTGTCGAGGTAGGCGGTCAAGGCCCCCACCGCATCGCCCAGCGCCACTCCGGGAGGCAGGGAGGAGGACAGGGTGGCCGCCCGCATCCGGTCGTGGTGGGGAATGACCGACGGCCCCACGGACTCCTCCCAGTCGATGAGGTTGTCCAGGCTGACCAGCTCCCCGGTCGCGCTTCGAACGTAGAGGAGTCCCAGATCTTCGGGTACCATACGCCCTTTCCCCGACACCTCCGTGATCACCTCGAAGCGCTCGCTCTCCCGTTCGATCTCGGAGACGTCCGGCTCGCCGAGGAGCAGCCGCATGGTGTTGGACACGGCCGCCACCGAGACACCCATCTGGGAGGCCCGCTCCCGGAGGATACGTACCTCCACCTGGGGCTTGTTCAGCTTCAGATCGGATCGCACCCCGGTGAACAGCTCCTGCCGGCGCATCCAGCCCATGACCTCTTCCTGGCGACCGGCCAGGGACTCGATGCTCGTGTGCATGAGCTTGAGCTGGATCGGCGCGCCGGCCTGGATCGCCCCCACGGAGGCCTCCACCACGTAGGCGCGGCCTCCGGGAATGCTCGAAAGCCGGTTCCGGACCTCCTGGGCCACACGGTTCTGGTGCTTCTCCCGTCGATCGCGCGGTGTGAGGCTCACGAACACGATCCCCTCGTTCACCTTGCCGGGCCCCCCGCCCTGTGCGAGCCCGATGGCCAGGAACTGGTGCTCCACCTCCGGCGTGCGATCCAGCACCTCCTCGATCCTCCGGGCGAAGACGTCCGTCTGGGAGAGGGTGGCGCCTTCCGGCGTCTCGAAGGAGATGACGAACTGGGAACGGTCGGCGGTGGGGGAGAACTCCCGCGGCAGCTGGCCGAAGCACCAGGCGCCTCCGGCCAGGGCCGCCGCCCCGAGGAGAACGGTGAGAACCCTGTGGTCGAAGGCGCCCCGGAGCACCCGCTCGTAGGCGGTTTCCAGTCCGTCGAGGGCCGCGTCGAACCAGCGGAACAGGGCCCCCTTCTTCCCGGTGGAGCGGAGGAAGCGCGAGGCGAGCATGGCGGTGAGAGAAAGGGCGGTCACCGTGGAGAAGATCACCGTGAACGCCACCCCCAGACCGAACTCGTAGAAGAAGCGGCCGATGAGACCGGACGTGAAGGCCACGGGGACGAACACCGCGCAGAGGGAGAGGGTGTTGGCGATGGCGGCGAACGCCACCTCCGTGGTGCCCACCCGGGCCGCCGGCACCGGATCGGTGCCCTGCTCCAGGTGGCGGTAGGTGCTCTCCAGCACCACGATGGTGTCGTCGATCACGATCCCGATGGCCAGGATCAGGGCCAGCATGGTGAGGGTGTTCACGCTGAAGCCCAGGAGATTCATCATGGCCACGCCCCCGAACAGGGAGGTCGGGATGGCCAGGGCGGTGATCAGGGTGCCGGAGAAGCTGTGGAGGAACCCCAGCACCACCAGGACCACCAGGCCCGTGGCGATCCCGATGGTGACCACCAGGTCGTTGATGGAGGCCTCCACGAAGTCCGAGTCGTCCGAGGCCACGGTGTAGGTGAGGCCGGGAGGGAAGTCCCGGGCCACGGCACGCATCCGCTCCCGGATGCGATCCGCCAGTGCCACCGTGTTGGCGCCGCTCTGCTTGACCACGCCCAGGCCCACAGTCTCCTCTCCCCGGAACCGCGCCACCTGCCGGTCGTCCTCCACGCCCGCCCTCACCGTCCCCACATCTCGGACCCGGACGGGCCCGTCGTTCCGGTAGGCGACGATGAGGTCTCCAATGGGCTCATGGGAGGCAAACCGCCCCTGGGTCTTGACCAGAAACTCCCGGGCCTCGCTCTCGAGCCTTCCCGAGGGGATGTCCACGTTGTTCCGTTGTATGGTCGCCACCACCTCCTGCACGGTGAGGTGATGGGCGGCGAGCCGCTCGGGGTCGAGGGAGACCCGCGCCGCATGGCGCCTCTCCCCTCCGATCTGGACCCGGCCGGCGCCGCGGAGGTTCTCCAGGCGCGGCTTGATCAGCTCGTCGGCGTATCGGCTCAGCCGCACCGGATCCCATCGCTCGTCGCCCGTCAGCGCGATCCACATGATGGCCCGGGCGTCGGGATCCAGCTTTCGCACGATCGGGGACTCGATCCCGTCGGGGAGCTCGCGGAGGGCCCGGTTGACGCGGTCCCGCACGTCCTGGGCGGCCACGTCGACGTCCCGCCAGAGCTCGAACTCCGCGATCACCGTTCCCACCTGCTCCCTGGCGGTGGACGTGAGCGTCTTCAACCCCTCCACCGTGTTGATCTCCTCCTCGAGGGGCTCGAGGATCTCGGACTCGATCACCTCGGGCTCCGCCCCGGAAAGGACCACGTTCACGCTGACGATGGGGAACTCGATGTCCGGGTACTCCCGGACCGGCATGTCGAAGTAGCCGTAGACGCCGAAGATGGCGATCGCGACGAACACCACCACCGTCAGGACGGGCCGCCGGATGCAGAAGTTCCAGATCATGGGGACCCGCCCCCGTCCGTTTCGCCTCCGGTGTCTCGCACCGGGTCCCCGTCCTGCAGCTGGAGGTGTCCCTTTCGAACGACGGTCTCCCCGGGCTCGAGCCCTTCCACGATCTCCACGGTGCCCACCCGGCGGAGGCCGATCGTGACGGACCTGCGGCGTGCCCTTCCCTCCTCCACCACGAACACCGCGTACCCTTCCCGGAGAGCGACCAGGGCCTCCTCCGCCACCGCCGGACGGTCCTCCCGCCTGGAGACGATGACTCGAACCCTGGCGAACATGCCGGGCTTCAGGAGGTCCTCCGGATCCTCGATCGCCGCCTTGACCTGAAACCTCCGCGTCCTGGGATCCAGCTCTGGGCTCACGAAGAACACCCGTCCGGAGAAGGTGCGATCGGGGAACGCGTCCACCCCGATCTCCGCGGATTGGCCCGGCTTCACCACCCCGGCGTACCGCCCCGGGGCCCTGAAGACCGCCTCCTTTCCCTGATCGCGGTAGAGCGTCACCAGGGCCTGTCCGGGCTGCACGAGATCTCCCGGGTCCACCAGCCGCTCCGAGAGCACGCCCGGGAACGGCGCCCGGATCCGGGTGTCCTCGATCCGCTCCCGCACCCCCTCGACCGCGGCCTGCAACCGCTCCGCCTCCGCCCGGGCGACCTCGAGCTCCGTCCGGGCCCGGTCCCATCGATCCTTGGCGATCACCCTTCGCTCCCAGAGGGATTCGAGCCTGCGGTGGTCGGACCGTGCGTTCTCGAGCCGGGCCCGGGCCGCGTCCAGGGCCCGCTCCTGCTCATTGAGCCGCTCGAGGAGTTGATCGTCGTCGAGGAGGAAGAGAAGCTCCTTTCCGGCCGCCTCCATCCCTTCCCTCACGGGGGCCTCCCTCACGATGCCCGCGATCTCCGCCCGAATCACGACCGCCTCGACCGCATCCACGGTCCCTACGCCGCGGACGGTCTCTCGAAAGGTCGAGGAACGAACCCGTGAGGTCTCCACGGAAACGGCGGTATCTTTCGTTCCCTCCGCCTGGTTCTCTTCGGACCTGGAGCAGGCCGCCCCGCCCATCACCACCAAAATCAGCGAGGCCGGTATGACCCGGTGGGCCCATCTCCTCCATTTCCGACCCGCTCCTGCGTTCTTCACCTCACCGACTCTCCTCTTCGCAGCCTGTTGCATCTGACCACCCGTCCCAGTCTGAACCCCGGGAGGACGCGGGTGAATGGGTGCGAAGATGTATTATCGGTGCTCCCGGGCGGTATTCGCGCTCCGTTTTGGACCTTCAATTTCCTCGCGCGATGTGATAAGGTCGATCCTGTATTTCAGACGCCTCCGGACAGGATCGGAGCGGGGGTTCCTGCGCCGAGGCGGTTCCACGACGTTCGGACCTCCGGAAGGAAATGACCCCGATGGACGCTCCCTCAGAGATTCGCGTTCTTCTCGTCGAGGACGACGAGGACGACTTCGTCCTTGCGCGGGACATCCTCGCCGACATCTCCAACCAGTCGTTTCGCATCGACTGGGCCTCCACGGTCGAGCAGGCCCTGGAGCGGGCCCGGAACGGAGGCTACGACCTCTGCCTCCTGGACTACCGGCTCGGAGATCGAAACGGCATCGAAGTGCTGGACGAGCTGAAGGGCCTGGGTTTCTCCGCCCCGATCCTCATGCTCACGGGGCAAGGCGACCGACAGGTCGACCTGGAGGCCATGCGGGGGGGAGCGGCGGACTACCTGGAGAAGGACCGTCTTTCACCGGAGCTCATGGAGCGCTCCGTTCGGTACACCCTGGAGCGGGCCCGGAACCTCGAAGCGCTCCGGGCATCGGAGCATCGACTCAGGGCCCTGTCCTCCAGGCTCCTTCAGGCCCAGGAAGAGGAGAGGCGGAGAATCGCCAAGGAGCTCCACGACGGAATCGGCGCCAATCTCACCGCCGTGAAGTACGCCCTGGAGACCAAGATCGCCCAGGGGGAAGCGGGTGCGGCTGAGGAGGACAGCATCCCCCTGACCGAGATCATCGCCGCCGTCAAGGAGACCATGGAGGAGACCCAGAGGATCTCCACCAACCTCCGGCCGTCCATCCTCGACAGCATGGGACTCCTGGCCGCGCTGGACTGGACCGCCCGAAAGACCCGGGAGTTCTACAGGGCCATGGATGTTCGAACGGCCTGGGACCTGGCGGAGGAAGAGATCCCCGAGTCCTTGAAGATCGTGCTGCTCCGCCTCGTTCAGGAGGCCTTGAACAACGCCGTCAAGCACAGCGGGGCCGACCGGATCACCGTCTCGCTGCGCCGGTCGGAGAAGGGGCTCGAGCTGCTCGTTCAGGACAACGGAAAGGGCTTCGGCCCGGATCGAGGCCGGTCCGTGGAGGACGGATCCAGGGAAAAAATGGGGCTGGACGGCATGCTGGAGAGGGTGGAGCTTTCCGGGGGACGAATCGACATCCATTCCTCTCCCGGGGAAGGCACCACCATCGCGGCCAGGTGGCCCGAGACGTGAGGAAGGTCTACCTGGTCACGATCCCCTTCTCGATGGCGTACGCAGTCAGGGCGGAGGCCGTGTGGAGGTCCGTCTTCTGCATGATGTTGGCCCGGTGCTTCTCCACGGTCTTCGGACTGATGCACAGGTAGTCTGCAATCTCCTTGTTCTGATACCCCTCGCCCACGAGCTTCAGGACCTCCTTCTCCCGCTGGGTGAGGGAGTGCCAGGACGAGTCGTTCTTCACGGTCTTCCGCTCCTCCAGCCAGCCTTCCAGCACGGTGTCCGAGATCTCGGGGCTCACGTAGCTCTTCCCGTCCAGAACGGCGCGGATCGCGATGACCAGCTCCTCGTGGCCGGCGGACTTCAGACAGTAGCCGTTTGTGCCTGCGTGGAACGCCTGGAGCACGAAATCCTCCTCCTTGTGCATGGTGAGGGCGAGGATCTTCGTTTCGGGGGCCTGCCGTTTGATCTCGAGGATCACGGAGATGCCGTTCATTCGCGGCATGTTCAGGTCGAGGAGCACCAGATCGGGCCCGTGCTCGAGGATGCACCGGATGGCCTCGAGGCCGTCCCCGGCCTCCCCGACCACCTCCAGGTCCTCGCTGGTGCTCAACAGGGACCGGAGCCCCTGCCTCAGGATGAGATGGTCCTCTGCAATCACGATGGTTCGCTTCTTCTTCAAGACCGTTCCCCTGGTGGATTCCCGCGGCCCACGCGCGGATGCTGAGAAATCGAAAGACAACTACAGTCCGCACCCCATATACCACACCCTCGTGACCAAGTAAAGTTGGATCCGTGGGCCGCAGGTTCCCGACACGGGGGCGGCCCGGAGCGTCTCGACGGAGCCGGACCATGACCCGTTTTCTGATCGTAGAGGACAACACGCTGATGCGGAGGATGCTGGTCGAAACCCTTCGCGCCCGGTATACCGACGCGACCCTGCTCGAGGCGGTCAACGGAAGGGAAGCCCTCTCGATCATCGAGGAGACCCGGCCCGACCTGATCCTCATGGACATCGAGCTTCCGGACTCGAACGGTCTCGACCTGACCCGTCGCATCAAGGCCCGGAATCCGGCCACCAGGGTCCTCGTGATCAGCCTGTACGACGGGCCGGAGTACCGGGAGGCCGCCGGCAAGAACGGGGCGGACGGATTCCTGTCCAAGCGCACCTCCTCCCCCGAGGAGATCGGCCGGATGGTTCAGTCCCTGGTCGACGGCCGGCCGTGAACGGACAGGATGAGAGCCACCCTCGGGCGAACGACCGGGTCGGACCAGGATCAGGAATGGCCCGGGTGTTTGCGAATGCATCATTTAGTCAGGCTGAAATCGAATAGGAGGAATATCATGAAATCAGGAACACGGGTTGAGGCGGAAGGTAAGATGCACCAATTCAAAGACAAGGTCAAGGAGATTGCCGGTATGGTAATCATGACTGCCCACATGGAAGCTGAAGGCACAAACGAAACTCCTATCGGGAAAGCTCAAGAAAGGAACGGCTAAGTCAAGGTCTTGGGAAATTAATCTGATGTTCAAGAACATTTTTGAACCTTTCATCACTCTGAGAGAATGCCACGCGCATATAATGAAGGCAGGGTTAGAAAGGAGATAAACATGCTTTGGACTATATTTGTGATTCTTTTGATTTTGTGGGCCTTGGGATTGTTGACCGGCTACACAGTGGGTGGCGTCATTCATGCCCTGCTGGTCATCGCCGTCATCGTGGTGGTGATCCAGCTTATTCAAGGACGACGACGAATGTAACCTAACTTTGATGTCGCGCTCAGTGGTTGCCCGGCGTCTGAGGGCTATTCTTTCTGACACGCCTCTTGTAAAAAACCTCAACAACAATGATTATCTGGAGATTATCCTAAACGGAACAAAAAGCTTAGAAGAACGATTTGCTCAAATTGATTGCGATACAGTTACCAATGAAATAAGAGAAGCCAACCAAAAAAGTCGAAAAATTCCAGTAGAGCTAAAGAAACTGATACGAGAGCCTCTCTTTCCGCAGAACCTGTCCACAAATCCAGGGGCTCAGCAAATCTAATGCCAACCGTTATTTTCGGTCATAGAAAAAGAGTTACAAAATAAGCTGTAAGCCCTTGATTTTATGGCGCGCCTGGGAGGATTCGAACCCCCGGCCTGCGGATTAGAAGCCTAAAAAACCGCCCTTCCCCTACCTTCACAGTGCTTCCCCAAGTAAGCAGAAACCGCTTGACATCCCTGAATATTTCCCCTACCATCCTTCACAGTGCTTTTCAGTTTTTCACCTTACGTAGCAAATTTTTTGGACCCTATTTGGACCCCACTTTCCTGGACAGGGGGAAAAGTCATGGCAAGGCAAGAGTGGCAAACAGGAAAAATCGCTGGAATCCAGTACCGCGAACACCCCACCAGAAAGCGCGGGATTTTCAAGGACCGCTACTATCGAGCCCGCTACATGGTGGGCGGGAAACGCTACATTGTCCCCTTGGGCTGGTCAAGCGAAGGCTGGACAGAGAAGAACGCTTTTGCCGAGCTTCAGAGATTGAGGAGGAACACAAAGAAGGGGGAAGGCCCTTCTACCCTTCGAGAGGAGCGGGAGCAGAAGGAAGAGGAACGGAAGCAGGAAGAGGCCGAGGAAAAGCGGAATGTCGCTTTCAGTAAATACTTTACCGATAGCTATTCAAAGACAGCTGAAAATGAAAAGTCCTTTGATAGCTGGAGAACGGAAAAGGTTTATTACAAGCACTGGATAAAGCCGGTCCTTGGCAAAAAGAAAATGAAAAACATATCACCCCTTGACCTTGAACGAGTGAAAAAACGAATGAAGGACAAGGGGAAGGCTCCTAGAACTATTCAATATACCCTTGCAATCATAAGACAGGTTTTCAACCATGCTATAAAGCAAGGCATTGTCTCTGACAACCCTATTGTTCAAGTCAAAATGCCGAAGTATGAAAACAGAAGGACCCGGTTTCTTTCACAAAAAGAGGCTGAAAAACTACTTACTGCATTGAAAAAGAAGAGTGTAAACCTTCACGACCAGTGCCTTTTGAGTCTACATACAGGAATGAGAGCAGGAGAAGTCTTTTCCCTTGATTGGAATGATATTGATTTCGACAACGGTTTCATTCGTGTACGTGGTGAGACTGCAAAGAGTAAAAAGGACCGCATCGTTTATATGACAAAGCAAGTCAGGAGTATGTTTGAGGGAAGGAAAGAAGAGGATTCAAGCGGCCTTGTTTTCCTTGACAGGAAAGGGAATAAGATAAAAAGCCCTTCGAGAGTATTCTTTCGAACCGTAGACGAATTGAAGTTAAACAAGAATGCCGTACATAAAAGGGACAAAGTGCTTTTCCATAGCCTGAGACATACTTTTGCATCCTGGCTGGCTATTAGTGGGGAGTCCTTATACAACATCAAGGAATTACTTGGACACAGCACCCTTGCCTTGACCGAGCGGTATTCTCACCTGTCCCCGGCCGCCCTTCAGGGAAGTGTGGCCCGATTCGAAAAGGCCCTTGAGAAGAAGCCCGAGGAGCAGGAAACCGAGCCCGAGGCTTCCGAGGGCGGCGAGTGATTTTAATTTAAAACCCTATGACCAGTATTCCCATTATCCTCACAATGGGACCGGACTCCAAGAAAACGAGGTTGAAAACGTAGGCTCATAATTCCCACAATATCCAGAATGCCCGGGGATAGGGAGTGCACCCCGACAAGGCGGCTTTCCTGGACCGCTTTCCCCGGGATCCTTTTCAGGACCGTACAGGAGCGGAAAAATGGGAGTCAAACAGATATGGAAAACCCGATCAAAAGTGACTGTGTGGGATGCGGCGCACCTATTGAACGACATGGAGCCGCCCCCGCCGAGCGCGGACCTGGCCCCGGCGGCGGAAGAGGTATTGCGGGAGATCCTGCACCTTGCAAAAGAGCATGTGCTTTTCAGTAGCTTCCTGGAGCAGGCCGGCCAATATAATGGCGGCTGGTTTCTGACCGCGTGTGACTGCGTGCTTTTTGACGGCGAGCCGATTCAGCACGAATTCTTCACGCACTACACCATGGAGCGCGGCGAGTGCCGAGCCGTGGCCGAGGCCCTTGGGCTCGCCCCGGAATTCCTGGAGCCTGAGCGGGACACACCGGACGCCCCGGAGCAGAAGCGCGCCCCCCTGAGTCTCGAGACCCCGGAAGGAACAACGTGGCGGGACATCCGGCTTGTGATTCGGAACAACGAATACACCGAAGTCCTTGAAGTGAAAGGCCCCGGCGGGCACCTTGGGAACTATAAACCCGAAGTGCTTGGTTTCGGGGGGCACAGTGGCCCGGGAAAGCTGTGGAAGCTGCTTGGTTTGTTTGCTAGGGCTGGCGGGACCATCGAACCCCAAAAATATTCGGCGGAGTACAACTTCAAGCCGCGCGTTTCCCGCCTGCGCGGAGCACTTCAAAAACTCTTTCCATATATAGAGGGAAACCCTATCCCGTGGCGCGCGAAAGAGCGGGCTTGGGAGACTGCATTTTCCATTTCCTTGGGTGAATACCACGACGAGTAGCAACACCTAACATCCTACCTTCAAGGGGCCGAGTCAAATTTGACCGGCCCTTTTCATTTTTTCCCCGAAAAAAATTTCAAAGACTTCCCTGCGACTTAACTGAGTGAGCAGGTAAAAAAGCCGGCCCTTCGGTGAAATTTGACCGTAAAGGGCAAAACCCTTTCGGAGGTTTCACTATGACTGCAAAAGAACGACTGAAAGAAAAACTCATGAAGGGCTGGGGCTCTCCTATCGTCGCACGGCGACAGGCCGCGACCTTTTCGGGCGACCTTGTGCGCCCCGGCTTCCTTGCCAACTGTGACAGCCGGGGATGTGGGCCGGCAGGACGCTTCCGTATCGGCAAAAATACGGCCTACTACGCCGAGGACCTGGCCGAATGGATCGCAGGCCGGCTAGTGGAGGCCGAGTAATGCTGGGCGCGACAGTGGAGCAGCGCGCGGAAACGGAGCGGAGCGGTATGGAATCCCAGTGGCCCTACCCGGTTTCCCTGGACGAAAGCGAAGCGCCCCCCATTGACCCCGAGGCGGTCCCCGAGCCCCTGCGGGGTTTTTGTTTGGCCGTGGCCGAGGCCGTGCAAGCGCCCTTCGAGCTTGCAGTCATGGCCGCCCTGGGAGCAGTGGCGATCGTGGCGCAACGCAAGTATGAGGTGCAAATCCGGCCGGGATACGCCGAGGCCCTGTGTCTGTACATCCTGGCCTGTCTTCTTTCGGGCGAACGGAAAAGTGCGGTCCTTGACGCCTGCAAGCGGCCACTCGTGGCTTGGGAGCAGGGACAGGCCCGAGCCATGGCCCCGGAAATCAAGCGCCTTACATCGGAGCGCAGGACACGGGAAAAGGCCGTTGAACGCAAGCGATCGAAGGCTGGCAACGCCCGCCCTGAAGACCTGGAGAGCTTCATCCGCGAAGTCCAGGAACTCGAAGACGCATTACCCGAGGTCCCCGTGGCGGATCGCCTTTTCATTGACGATGCAACGACCGAGGCCGTGGCTGAATTCATGGCGCGGCACGGCAACCGGGCTTCTGTCATGGAGGCGGAGGGCGGTCTGTTTGAAGTCATTTCCGGCCTGTACTCAAACGGCCGCGCAAACCTGAATCTTTATCTCAAGAGCCACAACGGCGAAAGCACCTCTGTTGACCGGCGAGCACGTGACCCGCTCTTTGTGGTTCGCCCTACCCTGACGCTTTGTTTCATTCCACAACCGAGCGTGCTGAAGGACATTGCCGAAAAACCGGGTTTCCGGGGCCGGGGCCTGCTCGCCCGCTTTCTCTACTGCCTGCCTAGGAGCAGACTAGGAAGCCGAGCCGTTGAGACCGCGCCCGTGCCCGAAGCCGTCCGCGCCGACTATGAGGCCGCCTTACTCCGCGTCCTTGATATGCCCTGGGCGACGAACGAGCAGGACGAGCGCGTGCCCTATCAGATCCGCTTGAGCGCCGGCGCGTACGAGCAGTGGAAGGGCTTTTCTGAAGCGGTCGAGGTCGAACTGAAGGACGGCGGGGAATTCGAGGCCCTGCGCGATTGGGCGGGAAAGCTTCCCGGACAGGCCGCGCGTATCGCGGGGCTCTACCACGTGGCGACCGAGGCACGGCTGGCGGAAACGGAGATCAGCGCAGAGACCATGGGGAAGGCCCTGGCCCTGGCCGCGACCCTGGCCGACCATGCGCGCGTAGCCTTTTCCTTCATGGCCGAGGTTCCCGAGATAGAGGCCGCCCGCCGGATTATGAAGTGGTTCACGGATCGGCGGCTCGAATCCTTCACCGCCCGGGACGCCTATCAGGGAGTCAAGGGCAGGTTCCCGAAGATGGAAGAGGTATGGCCAGGGCTGGACGTGCTCGAGGCCCGCGCGTACATCCGGCCGGCCGAACCCGAGGACCGGGAAGGCCGCGGACGCCGGCCGAGCCCCCTTTACCACGTCAACCCAAAAGTGCTGGAGGATTGAAAATGGGATTCGCACAGAAGTGGAAGGGCAGCGCCGTTGACGCGGAACCCAAACAGGCCCCCCGCCCCCGCGAGCCCGAGGGCTCCGAGTGGCGCAGAGTCCGCGCCTTCTCGAAGGTCCTGGGCCGGGAGATCGTGGTCTCCTGGAAGGGCTCCGAGCCCCGCGTGGTCTTCGTGGATCGGTCGGCGTACACCCTGGACGAGATAGCAACCTTGAAGAACGGCGACCCGCAGGCCGTCCGCGCGGCGCACGAGACCAAGAGCGTTTTCAACGGGAAGGTGAGCGAGGCATGAACGTTTTGGACGTGCTCCATAGTCACGGCTTCGAGATGAAGCGCCAGGCCAGCACAGGCGGCGGCGAATACGCCGGACCCTGCCCGAAGTGCGGAGGCCGGGACCGCTTCCGCGTGTGGCCGGCGGGCCGAGGCACCGGCGGGAATGTCTGGTGCAGAAGGTGTCCCCTTCGGGGCGACATGCTCACCCTGCTCATGGAATTGCGCGGACTGTCCTTCCCCGAGGCGTGCCGAGAGCTAGGCGTGACGAGCAGTTTGACGCGAACGACCCCCCGAGGTCGAAGGGAGCAGGTTTTCAGAAATCAGAAAAACCGAAGCCCATGGGCACCGAACGAGCGGCGGGACGTGCCCGAGCAGTGGCGTGAGCGCGCGACACGCTACGTCCTGGAGTGCTTCGAGAGAATGATGCAGAGCCAAGAGGGACGGGCCTTTGCAGCGCAACGAGGTCTGAAGGTCGAAACCCTGGAGCGCTTCAAAGTCGGCTGTAATGACCGGGACCGTTTCGAGGCCCGGGAAGCGTGGGGCTTGGAGCCCGGACGCAAAATATGGCTTCCCCGTGGGCTCGTGCTTCCGGGATGGAGGGACGGCGAAGTGCGCCGCATCAAGACCCGCCGGCCGAGCGCCGAGGACGGAAGGCCGAAGTATGTCGCGGTATCCGGCGGCGAGACCGGACCCCTTGCCCTGGACGCGGAGTCCGGAAAGCCCGTGCTCGTGGTCGAGGCCGAGATTGACGGGCTCTTGTGCAGTCAAGAGGCCGGGGACTTGGTTTGTACCTTGGCCTTGGGCGCGGCACAGATCCGGCCGGACCGGGACAGCTGGGAACTGATACAGGCCGCACCCCGCGTGCTGTGTGCTCTTGATTACGACGAAGCCGGCGCGCGGGAGTGGCGGGGCTGGTGGAGTAAGCACGTCAAGCACGCCGTCCGCTGGCCGACACCCGAGGGCAAGGACCCGGGCGAGTACATGGCAAAAGGCGGCGACCTTCGGGAGTGGATACAAGTAGGAATCGAGGACCTTTCAACCCAAAGCGTGGAGGAGACCAGTGGCAACGATTCCGAGGTACGTCGAGGAGATCATGAGCAGGCAGGCGGCGGGGAAGATCAACCTTCGCCCGGGGACTGTCCAGCACATTGAAGTCCGGCACGACAACTGGTGTTCGATCTTCAAAGGCGGGGAGTGCAATTGCAACCCGGAGATCGGAACTCCGAGGCGGTCATGGCCGGAGGATGGATGAAGTTGAGCGGTTCAAAAATGAACCACTACTACACGAGGATGGATGAGTTGGTTATGGCGAGCATAACCAAGTTTGAGCGCCACTGTCTGCACGCGGATCGGGCCTTGGGAGTCCGTAGTGAAACATCCTGGCCGGAGGACCCAAAGCGTTGTGATTCCAGTTTGTTACGGGTCCTCCTATGGGTTGCTGCCATACGGTCCTCCGAAGCCCAAAGTCCGCGAGCATTTACGATTTCAAAACCCTTTCATTTTTTCCGTGACCTGAAAACTGAAGCCAAGAGGCCAAAGGATTCCCGATGACGCAAACCCCTTATTTTCGCAGTCTCCAGGACGTTCACGCCTATCTGCTCGCCAAAGGGTACAAGGCGACCCTCCGCACCCTCCAGAACCATCGGAAGGCCGGCAAGCTGACCGCGACCAGCAAGGGCAATTTCGGCCGCGTCACGGTGGACCGCTACGCATCGGAATTCCTGCCACTGGTAGAGACCAGCACCCCGCCGAGAGTCGGCACCCTCCAGGCCGAGAAGCTGGAAGCTGAGGCCCGGTACAAGAGAGCGCAGGCCGAGGCCGCCGCCTTCGACCTGGACGTGAAAAAGGGCCGGTACATCCTAAGTGAAGACTTCGCCCGTGAACTGGCCGCCCGGGGCATCGTCGCTGACAACGAACTCACCTATGCCTTTCAGGCGCACGCGGCCGAGATGGTCTCCATCGTGAACGGCGACCCGTCCCGGACCCCGGACCTGACTGCATACCTGATGGAGATGAAGGAAAGCGTGCTCAACCTGTTTTCGAGCACGAGGGAATTCCAAGTGCTCGCAGAATCCCCCACGAAAGGAGACACAAATGGAAAGTGAAGTCTACCGGCTACCAGAAACCCGGCCGCCCTGGCTGACCGAGGAAATGGTGGACTGTCTCAAAGGCGGCTACTCATTCAAATTCACCGAGGCCGAACGGGAAGTGTTCCGCCGGCCCCCGAAAGACAACCCGAAACCCCCGCCAGACGCGAAGGGCTGATCGTCCCGCCTGGCGTACCGATAGACGGAGCGCCCTTGTGGACGCGATTCTTGAAACCTTAACAGGAGGACAAAGAAATGCCCATGCCCAAAGTGTTCAACAGCTGCACCAGTAAAACGGACATCATCGCGTACCACGAAATCCTGAGCACCTTTCCTGACGCGGCTTCCGACTACCTGAAGCAGGAGCGGATGGAAGCCGAACTCCGGGAACTCCAGCAGGAGCGCAGGCGCGTGGAGAAGGCACCCGTGACCGCTGCGGAATTCAAAAAGGAACTCAAGGTCGCCTTTGACCAGTACCACGACCAGCGCGTGAAGAGAGTGGCCAGCATCCTGGAGCCCTTCACCAGACCCGGACGGGCAGGACAGTTTTTCATAAAAAGCGGTCTCACCGCGAACCGGCCCGATACACCGAACCTGGAGATCCTGCCCTGGGACGTGCTGGAGCAGGCCGTGGGGTCCATGGACTTCACGGAGGGCATGACCACGAAGGCCCGATCCGATGCTCTGCAAGACCTGGACGCACGCATTGCCGAACTGGAGCAGGCCATCGGGGAATCCCGAGCCCCGTGGGTGCGGCCGGCGCGTGGTGGTGGTCGAACCGATGCCCGCCGGGATTTCATCGAATCGTGGCGCGAGATGCAGTCTCGAATGACCATGCCCTGCGACGTTCGCGGGCGCGAGTTGCCCGAGGATGGATCGGAGCGCCAAGCCTGGGAACTCCTCGGTCTCCGCAGCTACACGAGCGGCAACACCCGATGGTCACCGAAGCCGAGGAGTTACGTCGAACAGTAAACCGGCCGGTAGCCCCGTCCTGCGGGGCTTTCGGAACCAACAACCTTTGACGTCGAGGAGAAAGAGACCATGGAAAAAAGCCAAGTCGACCACGTTGTGCTGACCGGCGGGACCGTGACCTTTGCGCCCGCCCGAGAAAAGAAGACCGAGGCCAGCGGCCGGAGCCCCTTTATGGGCAAGGTCTACGAGATTCGTGATGCTGAAAACCTCACCTTGTCCGAGGCCGTGAAGCAGGCCAGGAAGCGGTTTCCTGGGCTTCACAAGCAGATGCTCGAGCAGGGTTGAAAGGAGACGACCATGGAGAAATCAAATTTCACGATCTTGGCGTACACCGGCCGCCCCGTCGATA
Source organism: uncultured Desulfobacterales bacterium (assembly GCA_964443135.1). Taxonomy (GTDB): domain Bacteria; phylum Desulfobacterota; class DSM-4660; order Desulfatiglandales; family HGW-15; genus JAIPEI01. The sequence continues at coordinate 94,056 of CAYUBQ010000007.1, forward strand.
CATGGTTTGGCCGGCTCGCCTTCGACCTGGCCGGCATGACCACGAAGCCCCGATTTCCGATCCTACGTGAGCACGGCCGGGACCGCGTGGTTGGAGTGGGCGAAAAGTCCTGGACTGATAAAGCCGGGTTTCATGTCTCCGGCCGGTTCCTGGACACCGCCGAGGGCCGGGAGGTGAAAGCGCTGGCCGCCGAGGACTTCCCGTGGCAGGCGTCCGTGGGTATTTGGCCCGTGAAGGTCAAGACCCTGGCCGAGGGCGAGAACGCCGTGGTCAATGGGCACAAGACGAAAGGTCCCGGCGAAATATGGCAGGAGTCCCGCGTGGGCGAAATCTCTTTCGTCTCCCTGGGCGCGGATTCGGACACCGAGGTTGTGGTGTTCAGCGCAACCGGCACCGAGGGCGGGCAGGACTTCATGGCCTACGTTCAGACCGTCAAAATGGAACTGAGTTGCGCCACTGGCACGGCCATCCGCGAGGCTCGCCGACGAAGACCGGACCTTCACGCGGCCATGCTGAAAGGAGAGAGGAAATGAAAAGACATCAGATCATGAAACCGATTCTCCCCGGCCAGGTGCCCGGCCTGGGGCTCCTGGACGACTACACCGAATGGCTGGACGACTACCTGAAGACCCTCACCCTCCGGGACCGGCTCCGGGAACTCGAGGTTCAGCGGGAGCGGGTCCGCACCATACCCGTGGACCTAGGCGAATTCAGAACGGCGGTCCTGGAGGCGCACGAGCGCCGGCGGGAATCCGCCGTGAATGCAGTGGCCGCGCACCTGGCCGCGAACACGGCCCCCAACATGGAGCACAGGGCCCTGGACGTGGACGTGCCCGGTCTCGTCCCCCTGGACATCCTTGAGGACGCCTTCGCCCGCATCGGCTCCGGTGAGGGCATGACCGCCGAGGACCGCGCGGCCGAACTGGAGCGCATAGACGCCGAGATCCGTGAAACGGAAGCCGAACTCGAGTCCCTGTCCCCTGCCCGCTTCACGACCCGGGACGGCGACATCCGGGAGGCATTCCACCGCCACTGGATCAAGGTGCAGGCCAAGTGCAACGCACCGTGTTCACCCCGTGGCGTGAGCCTGGAGGCAAGTGACCAGCGGGAGCGCCAGGCGTGGGCTTCGCTGGGGTTGGCCAAGCACGTCAACAAGGAAAGCATCGTGGAGCCCGATCCGGGCCCGCAGTTCTGACGAACGCCGGGGAGACGCCGGCTCCGCGAGGACCGGCGCGGGAACCTCCGTCCCCGTGGGTGCTCTCCCCGGCCCTTTCATGGACCCCGGGTTCCTCCTTTGCCCGGGGCTGCGGGCGGCTCCGCTGTGGAGGCGGACATTAAGACCCCCGCGAGGGGCGGGCCGGAGATGGGCGCCGGCCTGCCTCTTCCCCTCTTCTGGAGGACCATGCACCCGACACCCCTTCCAGACAGAAAATGGCGTGAGTCCTTCCCGAACCGCCGGGTCTGGTGCCGAGAGTATGACGCCTGCCTTGACCATGCTTTCCGGCACGGCTGGGCCGGTTTCTCCTGCGAGGACTGCCCCGCCTTCGAGCCCGTGACGATGGACACCGAGGAGCGCGAGCAGGACGCGGAGAGGTGCCGAGTGCTCGCCCTGGCCGCGCAACACCCGGACGCCTGGCAACGGATGAGGCCGTGACGAAGCGCTGGCTGCCGAGGCACTCGGAGCGCAAAGACAACAAAAAGATAAATATAAATTGCTTTATGATATGGAAAGAGCTATGCTTTTCTTCAAATTGCACAAGGAGAGCCTATCATGAAAAAATGCCCGAAGTGCGGAGCGAGCCTTTCAGACAGTGCAACCGAATGTGTCCAGTGTGGAGTGATAATTTCAAAATATCTTCAGGCAAAGAAAAGGGCGGAAGCGAAGCGAAAGGAAGAGGAAAAAGCGGAAGCTGATAGGAGTAAAGCCGATTACATAGCCCAAAAGGAGGGCAGCGAAAGAAAGTCAAAATCCGGAGGGAAAAGCAGTAGATATGTCAAAACAATCATTGTTATTGGCTGCCTTTTTGTTGTCTTTCTATTTGGGTATGTGGCTACAGGTCCATTCTTGACCATTTCTGCAATCAAGACAGCCGTTGTAGAAAAAAACTCAGATAAGCTATCTGAAAACATAGAATTCGTAATACTCCGCAAGAATTTTAAGGAGCAGATTAAAGTGGCAATGATGAAAAATACTGCCAATGAAATCAAAGACAACCCATTCTCGGTAATTGCCACAGGACTTGCTACAAAAATGGTTGATGGGATTGTAGATACATTTATCACACCCAGCGGTTTAGCCGCTATGATGGAGGGAGAAAAACCGCGAAAAAGTGGGAGCACAGAGGAAAAACCAATAGCCCAGAAAAAAGAGCTATTCAAGAACGCGAGATGGTCCTTTGACTCTGCCAGTAAATTCTCAGTCTGGGTAAAAAATGATGAGGGGGAAGAAGTAAGGTTTGTACTACAGAGAAGTGGGCTTTCTTGGAAACTCGTCAATATTGTAATTCCATTCGAATAGAGAGAAAAAGAAGCGCCCCGAATTTTTGTTTGCAGGAGGGAAATAATACTTCTTTGAGAGGCCCCTCCCTATCGACAGACTTCGCCTATATTATTACAGGGCATAGAGAAAAATCCCTTCGCCCCTATTCGCCCCGGCTTCGCCCGAGCAAGGTCCGCGCCCGTCAACGGTTGTCGCCCCTGTCGCCCGGGGGGAGTGCTGCAAAGATTTTGCGGTTTTTGCAGTGCGGCCCGGAAGGACTTTCCCCTATTCAACCGACAGCCCCACCCCCTATTCTGAGAATCTGAGGATATTGAGCATAGGTTCTGGACCCTGACTTTTCCCGTGGTGTCTTCGATTTTGAGGATTGTGGGAATAGTGGTCTAAGGTATTCAGGTTAAAAAAGCGTGCTTTCATTTTTGGACCCTATTTGGACCCCAAGCACCCCTTCAAAGAAAAAGGGTCACGGCTTTTGACCGTAACCCCTTGATTTCTTTGGCGCGCCTGGGAGGATTCGAACCCCCGGCCTGCGGATTAGAAGTCCGCTGCTC
>CAYUBQ010000008.1:0-92571 GCA_964443135.1 uncultured Desulfobacterales bacterium
TTGGTCGACCTGATGACATCCTGCGACCAGGTTGTGGGCATCCTTTGAGTGAGCATCTGCAGGTGCGGCTTGCGTGAAAAGAATGCTTGGAGTGATCCAGCACCACTTATCCTGGCTATCCAACGGAAGAGCACGTCATATGGGCCTTTTAGAGCAAATCGATCATCCTCGGAAGGTGAAAACCCTCGATCGGCGCAGCCTTCCTCAGTTGGCCGGAGAAATCCGAGAGACCATTCTGGCGGTGGTTTCCAAAAACGGCGGCCATTTGGCGTCGAGCTTGGGTGCCGTGGAGCTGGCCATCGCCATACACTACGTGTTCGATTCGCCAAAGGACAGGATCGTCTGGGATGTCGGGCATCAGGCCTATGCTCACAAGTTGCTCACCGGTCGCTCGAGCCAATTCCACACACTTCGGACACACCAAGGGCTTTGCGGCTTCCCGAAAACGAGCGAAAGCCCGCACGACGCCTTCACCACGGGACACAGCAGCACCGGCATTTCGGCCGGTCTGGGAATGATCTGCGGCAAGCGTTTGAACGCCGACAACGGAAAAGTCGTCGTGGTCATCGGAGACGGCGCAATGACGGCGGGTCTTGCCTACGAAGCTTTCAATCAGACGGGCCATCTTCAAAAGGATCTGATCGTCGTCTTGAACGACAACAACATGTCGATCTCGCCCAATGTGGGCGCCCTTTCCTCTTTCTTGAGCCGGACCTTTTCGGCCAAAAAATACCAGGAACTCTTCGATGGGTTCAGCAATGTGCTGAAGTCGATACCCGGGGTTGGAAACGACATGTACCAGCTGGCCAAAAAGTCGAAGGGGTCCTTCAAGAGCTTCGTTACCCCCGGCATACTCTTCGAAGCCTTCGACCTGGACTATTTCGGCCCGATCGACGGCCACAATTTGGATCATCTCACCGATATCCTCCAGAACTTGAAATGCCGCGAAGAACCGACATTGCTTCATCTCAAGACAAAAAAGGGGAAGGATTACCCGCCGGCCGAAACCGACCCGGTGCATTTTCACGGCTGCGGGCGATTCGACCAAAGAACGGGCAGGTGCTTGGATGCGAGAAAGCCGTTTCCGAGCTACACGGAGATTTTCGGCCGCAATCTGGTCGATCTGGCTGAAACCGACCACCGCATTGTCGCCATCTCGGCCGCCATGCCGGAAGGGACCGGGCTGGTCGACTTTTCGAAGCGATTCCCGGACCGGTTTTTCGACGTAGGTATTGCCGAGCAGCATGCCGTGACCTTTGCGGCGGGGCTGGCGATGGAGGGGCTCAAACCGGTCGTTGCCATCTACTCCACCTTTCTGCAGCGAGCCTACGACCAGATCATCCATGACGTCTGTCTGGAGTCTTTGCCGGTCGTCTTTGCGCTCGACAGGGGCGGGATCGTCGGAGAAGACGGGGCAACACATCACGGCCTTTTCGATTTGTCGTATCTGCGAAGCTTGCCGAACATGGTGGTCGCCGCCCCCAAAGACGAGGATGAGCTGCGAAGGATGCTGAAGACCGGCTTGGATCACGACGGGCCGTTCGCTTTTCGTTATCCGCGCGGTCAGGCAGCAGGCATACGGACGGACGATGCACTCGATGTCTTGCCCGTGGGGAAGGCAGAGGTTCTCGAACAAGGATCCGACATTGTTCTCCTGGCGGTCGGCGCATCTGTTTCTGAAGCGCTGTCCGCGCACCGGAAGCTCGAGGGACAGGGTATCCGCGCCACCGTCGTAAACGCCCGATTCATCAAACCCTTGGACCAGACCTGCCTTTGCGAACTGGCCGAAAGGATCCCCTTTGTGGTGACCATTGAAGAAAACGTATTGGCGGGCGGGTTCGGGAGCGCGGTGCTGGAGTGCTTCGCCGAAGCGGGGTTGACCGGGGTCGTCGTCAAGCGGATGGGGATTCCCGATGCATTTGTCGAGCATGGCGCGCAATCCCTGTTGAGGGCCAGATACGATTTGGACTCCGACTCGATCGTTCGCGTCGCAGTGAACCTGCTGAATTCAGAGGACCGTCCGTCACGCCGACAGCCGATCGCCGCCGCATCTACGGCACAGAACTGATGCGCTCTGTTCCCAGCTCGATGAACCCAAGCGGCCGATGGAGCTGCAGAGGTTCAGAATGGCCACACGGCCTAGAAAACGAAAAGGAAAGCACATCATGTCGGTCAAAATCGTTGTGTTGGGGGCCGGGCCGGGTGGATACGTCGCCGCAGTCCGGGCGGCTCAGGAAGGGGCTGAGGTCACTGTCATTGAAGCGGAGAACCCGGGAGGAACTTGCTTGAATTGGGGTTGCATTCCCTCCAAGGTCATGATCACGACGGCAGAGCTGCTCGAGAAAGTCAAAAAGGCGGACCGCTTCGGCATTACGGTCGAGGGGGTCGTAAAACCGAACATGCCGCGGCTGATGGAGAGGAAGGACAAGGTCCTCGAGGACCAGCGCAAGGGCATCCTGAACCTGCTCAAGCACCATCGCATCCGGTATCTGAAGGGAACGGGTTTGGTGAAGGCGAAGGGACGCGTCGGCGTCCGACTGCCTGATGGCGGGGAAGAAGAAGTCCCCTGGGACAAGCTTATTTTGGCCACGGGCACGACGCCTCTCGATCTGCCCAGCCTGCCCTTTGACGGTGAGAGGATTCTTTCCAGCAACCATGCGCTCTGCCTGTCGGCCGTGCCTGCATCCATCCTGATTGTCGGCGGCGGCGTGATCGGCTGCGAGTTTGCGTGCATGCTTGCCGCACTTGGGGCGCGGGTCACCATTGTTGAGGCCCTGTCCCGCCTGCTGCCGCTGCCTTCGGTGGACGAGGACTGCTCCAAGGTGCTGCAGCGGGAGATGAAGAAACGCAAGATCTCCTTGATCCTTGATCGCGTCGTCGAGGGGGTGGAGGAGACGGACGGTAAGCTCCGCGTCGCCATCGGTCTGTCGCCATACAAAGACAACCCCACGGAGAAAGACAAAAGGCCTCTTTTCGAGACCGTGGAAAAGATCCTGGTCTGCATCGGGCGTGCACCCAACACCGCCGGCTTAGGCCTGGAAGCACTCGGGGTTCAGGTGGACAAAAAGGGGTGGGTGGCGGCCAACGAGCGGATGGAAACCCGTGCCGCGGATGTCTATGCCATCGGCGACATCTTGGGGCCTTCCCGAATCATGCTGGCCCACGTGGCCTCCGCCGAAGGGTTGGTGGCCGCAGAAAACGCCCTGGGAGGAAGCCGCGAGATGGATTATGCCGCCGTTCCGAGCGCCATCTTTACCTCGCCGGAGGTCGCAAACGCCGGGCTGACGGAAGCCCAAGCCAACGAGCAGGGCTATCAGGCGTGCTCCGACAGCGTTCTTTTCAGGACGTTGGGCAAGGCCCAGGTGATCGGGGATATTGCCGGGCAGGCCAAGATCGTCTCCGAACGCGGAAGCGGCAGGATCCTGGGTGTTCACATCATCGGTCCGCATGCCACAGACTTGATTGCCGAAGGGGTGCTGGCAATCCAACAGGGTGCCGGTGTTCAGGACCTGGCCCATACCATTCATGCGCACCCCACCCTGTCAGAGATCATGCCGGAAACGTCGTATAAGGCCATCGGCCGGTCTCTGCACGGATAAACGGTTTTGGGGGCATTGGGCCATCCGAGGGGATTCCTGCCCGGCGAAAGGTGAGCGCTTCCCCAGGCTCCTTGGGGGGGGCGGGCGCGGGCTGCATCGATTCGCACGGATGTTTCAAACGATGGAATGAGGAGCGTCGAAGAGCAACCCGACGAATCCTGCTCCTGCGAAGATACCGGTTTCCACTCTTGTATCGCGGATCGACGGGTTGTCGGGCTCCCCAAAAAGGGCACTGCAACCTCGTCGAAACTCAAAACCCGTTCGCTCAATGAGACAAACCGTTTCCGCTACGGTGTAAAATCGTGCGTCTGCATACAATGGATGGCCCTCTTTGCCTTTCCTGGCATAAGCCCGGCCCAAAGCACTGTCCGCGGGGATGGTGCCGAGGACCAGCCTGCTGTCTGGTCGTAAAACCCGAATGCATTCCTGAATGGCCTTTTCCGGGTTTTCGAGAAAGGACAACGTCAGCACCATCAGTACGCCGTCAAATGCATGCCTCGGGAAAGGGAGCTGTTCAGAACGCCCCACACATACGTGAATACCCCTCTGCGTGGCCTTCACAGCCATCGGCAGTGAAAGGTCGATCCCGTGTTTGATGTTGAGTGTTGATGCAAAACGACCGGTGCCGACGCCAACCTCTAACCAGCGAGTGGAAAACTCGATTCCAAGGAGGCGCAGGCATTGAACTTCTTCTTGCAAAATGGCGCTTCCTTTAGGCGCGTCGTACCATCTGTCATAAGAATCGGAAAAGGGATCGAATCCTGAGGGCATCTTGGATACCGGTCTTTTTCAATGTGGTTGTTTATGATTCGGAAATCCGCTTCAGTAAGTTCCCAATCATGATGGAGTCGCAAAAAGCCCGAATCCTCCAGACGACCCGCACAGAGCGCTCGAGTGTCTTGAGCATGACCACCCGGTCGAAGGCCATGACCTGGCGCATCCGCCCATAGAGGTCGACATCGTATGCGCGGGCCCGATCGCGGCAGTGTGCCGCCATGCTGGAGACCTTGCCGAGGTGGACGCCATACTTGGCCGGACGGCCGCGTCCCCTCTGCTTGGGAGCTTTGGGAAGATCGAAGAGATTGATGTTGGAGCGAAGCCTGGAGAGGAGATGGACGTTTTCAGCCAACATGCCGTGAAGGGGTTTCCAGAGGCCGTCATTGCCGAACCAGGAGTCGGCCACGACGAGCAGGGGGAGTTTGTAGGCCTCGTAGATGGCCCGGAGCATCTCAGCGGCCTGATCCAGCTTGGTCCGGAAGTTGATCTTCTTCTTCCCCAAGCGCACCTCCCCGTCCTTGAACGCTTTTGCGGGATGGTAGAATCGGAAGTCCAGAGGGAGGCACGCCCAGCGTCCCTTGATGGTTGCGAGCAGGCCGACGGCGACGATGTTCTGGGCCCAGGGGTAGCGAGACTGGTTCTGTTTGGCGGCATGATCGAAGAAACGGTGGCAGGCGAAGATCTTCTTGCCGACCTTGGGGTTGATGCAGTCATCGAGGGCCAAGAGGAGCCTTCCATCAGTGCGGGGATTAGGGATGGCCTTCCTGAGGGTATCCCAGAGTCGTTCCCAAGGAAGCTTGGGCGAGGCCATGAAGGTGTAGAACCGCCTGGGGGTGATGTGGGCAAGCCCGAAGGCGGTGTGCAGGCAGCGCAGGAGATTGGATGTTTTCGAAGAGGTGAACGGGATGATGACGGCCAGGAGGGTGTAGATGAACCAGGCACCTCGTTCCTCGCCTTTTCGGGAATGGGCAAAATCATCTTTGAACTTTCAGAGGAGCTGGTGTAGGATGAACATACGAGGCCTTCGTTATGGGTATGATTGTCTTCAGTGGTGAAGCAATACTACCATAACGGGGCCTCGTTGTCATTCATAAAGTGTTGATATTGCGAAAAAAATGGCGATTTCCGTCAGGGCGGCTTCACATTTTCTGTAATGACATCAAAGACTTAGCATCGCCCACGCCCTGCCTTAAGTGGCTGTTATCATTGTATTTTTGCCAAATCGCACGTCGCGGTCCCTGCTCGAAACCATCGGAGCCCGGCTGGGACGCATGCGGTCAGAAAAAGCGGGAAACTTCAGTCAAGGAGTTTCAGTTTCAATAATTCCGGACGGTATTTTTTTTGCAGTTGGCACTCTGGTACTCGAAGAAGCGTTCTACGGCCGTGGACACGTTCATGATGAAACCTCCTTGAAAAGGTTGGGGGTGACACGGCTCTAGGCCGTGAACATGGTTCATTTTCCTCGAATCCCGTGGTATGATCAAGCTGGTTTCAGACAGGTCACAGTCCATGACTAGCGTGCAATCCGTCCCCCCGGCCGAGGGGTGGATTGGAAGGAAAGATGCCATGACGATGAAAGAAAAAATGCTTGATGCGGTGAAAGAACTCCCAGCAGACGCCACGATTGAAGACGCGATGGAGCGGTTCCTTTTTTTGGCCAAGGTGGAGAGAGGAATTCAGCAGGCCGATGCAGGACAAACCATTTCGCATGGTGAGGTCCGGGATAGGATGGCCAAATGGCTGAAGTGAGATGGACTCTCCAAGGCGCAGACGACTTGGAATCCATTACCGACTTCATCGCAGAAGACTCCCTTCACTACGCCAGCCTCTTCGCAATGGATATCTTGGCTGCAGTGGAGCGGCTCAGGGTTTTTCCAGGCTCCGGCAGAATCGTTCCGGAATTCCACGATCCTGGACTTCGAGAAATTCTCTTTGGGAGTTATCGCATCGTCTATCGGGTCGCAGGCGAAACCGTTTCGATTCTCACTGTATACCATGGCGCTCGGTTGCTGGATCCATCAAGAATTCGGTGAGGTCGTAATCAATCGAGTACGCAGTAGGACCACGAGCCAGCATTGATCCGGAATGCTTCCGATTTTAACCCTCGCGGAATGTGCGTACAGCGATAAGCAGTGGAATCCGTTGGTTCCCATCAGTTTGCTTTCCCACTTTTCCTCTGAAGGTCATCAGTCCTGATTGAAATTGTAGGGCCGCGAATGGTCGAAAACCACGCTGGGCAGGGGTCTAGCTCTATTTCGCTTGCAGCTTGCGCGACCGCTACTCACTGACCTGAAGCACCTGTGGATTTGGGGTCGGTCACCCCTTGGAGGCGGCTTTTGACGCGCAAAGGGTGTCATCGCCATCATCCATGGAGCGGTTCGGAAGTCGCCGGATATTGGGCCATCTCGGCGTAGTTCAGTTGACACACTCAGCTACACCTGGAAACGTCCGGCCGTGCTACCGCCAAGCCGTGGTCGTTGTGCCACCACTGAGGATCCAGCCGGCCGAGGCAACGGGATGAGGGGGGGAGAGGTAGTGCCAAAGACTGTTCCATGCCAGGAAAGTGCCTGTTATCATGGGATAAGTTTTTGAGCACTGTCAAACTTGATGGAGTTGTAGAAACCCCAAAGCTTCGAGATCTGCCCCTGGAATTTCAATAGGTTATAGCGTACCCAGCGGCGGATGAGTGGGTTTTTGCGAATCCGTCAAACTTGATTGAGTCGTATAAAGCCCTGAACCTTGAGATCTGCCCAAGGAATATCAACACAAAAAAACCCCCGGCTCCATTAAGGAAAACCGGGGGTTTACGTGATTTCTGGTAGTCCCAACGGGACTCGAACCCGTGTCTTCGGCGTGAGAGGCCGATATCCTAGACCGCTAGACGATGGGACCACGGTTGAAAATCCCCGCCCGGGAGCGGGGTTGTGGGCTTGGCTGGGGGACGAGGATTCGAACCTCGATTAACGGGGCCAGAACCCGTCGTATTGCCCTTATACGATCCCCCAACGAACCTTCAGGGTAATAATTCGAGCGTGAAAGTCAAGGAAAAACTCACCCGTCCATCACCTTCCAGCACCGGACGCGGTGGTCCGGGCCCGCGTCGTAGAAGGCGATCTCATGCCGCCGGCACCGATCCTCCACCAGCGGGCAGCGGCCCTGGAACTTGCAGCCGGGAGGCGGGTTGAACGGGCTCGGAACATCCCCGCCCAGGGGCTTTCGCTCGGCGCGCCGGTCCGGGTCCGGCACGGGCACGGCGGCCAGGAGGGCCTTGGTGTAGGGGTGGCGGGGGTCGTCGAAGAGCGCGTCCGCCGGGGCGGTCTCCATGATGTGCCCGAGGTACATGACCGCCACGGTGTCGCTGATGTATCCCACTACGTTCAGGTCGTGGGAGATGAAGAGGTAGCTCAGCGCCATGCGGGCCTGGAGGTCCTCGAGGAGGTTGATGATCTGCGCCTGGATGGAGACGTCCAGGGCCGAGACCGGCTCGTCGCACACCACGAGGGTGGGCTCCACGCTCAGGGCGCGGGCCACGCCGACCCGCTGGCGCTGCCCGCCGCTGAACTCGTGGGGGTATCGGCCCGAGGCGGACGGATCGATGCCCACCAGGCGGAGGAGCTCCCGGACCCGGTCGGTGCGGTGGGACCTTCGCCTCATGCCGAGGGCGCGGAGACCCTCCTCGATGGTCTGTCCCACGGTCATGCGGGGGTTCAGGGAGCCGAAGGGGTCCTGGAAGATGATCTGCATCTCCCTCCGCAGGGCGGCCATGGCGGAGCGGTCGTAGGCGGTGATGTCCCCTCCACGGTAGAGGATCCGGCCCTGGTCGGGCTCCAGGAGCTTGAGGACGAGCCGGCCCACCGTGGACTTGCCGCAGCCGCTCTCGCCCACCAGCCCCAGGGTCTTACCGGGCTCGAGAACCAGGTCCACGCCGTCCACCGCCTTGACGTGCCCCACGGTCCGCTGGAAGAACCCCCGCTGCACCGGAAAGTGCTTGACCAGCCCCTCGACCTGAAGGACCGCTTCGGGTGCCGCCGTCTGCGGGCTCACCTCCACACCTCCCTGTCCGGGGCGGCGCAGGTGATCGGGCAGCGGGCGAGATGTCCCTCGCCCCAGTCGCACATGCCGGGGAACGCCCGGGTGCATGCGGGCTCCGCGGCGGGGCAGCGCGGGTGAAAGGGGCACCCGGGAGGCTTGCGGGCCGGGTCGGGCACGGCCCCGGGGACGCTGTGGAGGGAGGATCCACGCCGCATCCGGGAGGGGAGGGAGGCCAGGAGCCCCATGGTGTAAGGGTGCCGGGGCTCGTGAAAGATCTGGTGCGCCGTGCCCTGCTCCGCGATGATCCCGGCGTACATCACGTAGATCCGGTCGGCGATCTGGGCCACCACGCCCAGGTCGTGGGTGATGTAGAGGAGGGAGAGGCCCTTTTCCCGCTGGAGGTCGCGGAACAGGTTCAGGATCTGGACCTGGATGGTGACGTCCAGGGCCGTGGTGGGCTCGTCCGCGATGACCAGGGCGGGGTCGCAGGCCAGGGCCATGGCGATCATCACCCGCTGGCGCTGGCCGCCGCTCAGCTGGTGGGGGTAGTCCTGGAGCCGCTCGGCCGAGGAGGAGATCCCCACGTCGCGGAGAAGCGAGACGCACCGCTCCTCGAGCGCCTTCTCCTCCATGGGGCGGTGGGCCAGCACGGCCTCGCGGAGCTGGTCGCCGATCTTGAAAACCGGGTTCAGGGAGGTCATGGGCTCCTGGAAGACCATGGCCACCCGGTTGCCGCGGATCCTCCGGAGCGCTTCCGGGTCCACGCGGAGGAGGTCCTTTCCCTGGAACAGGATGCGGCCCTCGGGGATCTCCGCCGGCGGCACGGGCAGGATGCCCAGGATGGCGAGGGCGGATACGGTCTTGCCGCACCCGGACTCCCCCACGATGCAGACGGTCTCGCCCTCCTCGACCTGGTAGCTCACCCCTTCGACCGCTTTCGAGACGTCGCGGCGACCCCGGAACCGGACGTGGAGGTCCTGGACGGAGAGAAGGGTCTCGCTCATCGCTCCCTCAGCTTGGGGTTCAGCACGTCCCGGAGGCCTTCCCCGAAGAGGTTGAAGGAGAGCACCACGATCAGAATGGCGATGCCGGGGACGAAGGTCAGCCAGGGTGCGTCGAAGATGAACCGCTTGCCGTCGGAGAGGATGTTTCCCCAGGTGGCGTGGGGCGGCGGCACGCCGAAGCCCAGGAAGCTCAGCCCGGCCTCCGTGAGGATGGCCGTGGCGATGCCGATGGTGGCCGAGACCAGGACCGGGGCCACGGCGTTGGGGATCATGTGCCGGAAGATGATCCGCCAGTCGCCCACGCCCAGGGCGCGGGCCGCGGTCACGAAGTCCAGCTCCCGGAGCGAGAGGAACTCGGCCCGCACGAACCGGGCCGCCCCCATCCAACTGGTGAGACCGATCACGATCATGATGTTGTAGATGCTCGCCGGGAGGAGCGCCACCACCGTGAGGATGAGAAAGAAGCTCGGGAAGCAGAGCATGATGTCCACGAAGCGCATGATCAGGGTGTCCAGGGAGACGCCGCCCAGGGCCGCACGGCCGGGAATCCGGGAGCCCAGGGCGATCCACGCGACGGCTGCGGCCAGGAGCGCGATGCCGACGGCCTGGGAGCCGGCCGTCACGACCACCACGCCGGCCGCGGCCAGGAGGACCGCCAGGAAACGGTCCGTCCGGACGCTGCGGTCGCCGAAGTAGCCGGCGACGCCTCCCATGAGGATCCCGAGCAGTACCGAGATACCCACGGCCACGAACCCCACCGTGAGCGAAACCCAGGAGCCCTGGAGCATGCGGGCGAACACGTCCCGGCCCAGGTCATCCGTCCCGAAGAGATAGACGCCCAGGACCGGGGTTTCCTCCGCGGTGAGCAGCTCGATGTGGGGCCGGGAAAGGGGAGGCCGGAGCTTTTCCTGGAGCCGGATCCGGGCCGGGTCGAGCACCGGGTCCACGCCGGAGGTGAGGACCAGGCCGGCCACGGCCACCCCGAAGAACAGGACGAAGACGGCCAGGCCCGCCAGCGCCAGGCGGTTTTCGCTGAGGCGGTCCCACGCCTCCTGCAACCGCGTGCGCCGGGGCGTCTCGGGCGCCTGGTACTCCTGCTCCGCAACGGCGGCGTGTTCTACGGGGTCCGGCATGAACAAGGTCCTCTACAGTCGAATGCGGGGGTCCACCACCATGTACAGCACGTCCGAGATGAACGTGCCGGCGAGCACCAGCACCGCGGAGAGAAAGTTCACCGTGAGGATCACGGGGTAGTCCCGGGCCAGGATGGCCTCGTAGGCCATCCGCCCCATCCCGGGCCAGGAGAAGATGGACTCGATGATGACCGATCCGCCGATGAGGCCGGGCAGGATCAGCCCGAACATGGTCACGAACGGCAGCAGGGCGTTCCGCAGGGCGTGCCGGTAGTGGACCTGCTCCTCCGGGAGGCCCTTGGCCCTCGCCGTGCGCACGTAGTCCTGGCCTTCCACCTCGAGCATCTGGCTCCGGACGTAGCGGCTGAGGATGGCGATCCCGCCGGACGCGCTCAGCACCGACGGGAGCAGGAGGTGCCACACCCGGTCCATGAACATGCGGGGCAGGGCGGCGTCCCCCATGCCGAAGGTCTCCATGCCGATGACCGGCACGTGGAACCGGCTGACCACCAGAATGATGAGGATGTAGGCGAAGAAGAACCCGGGGATGGAGATCAGCAGGTAGGAGAGGAGGGTGGCCGTGCGGTCGTACGCGCCTCCCCGCCGGATGGCCGAGCGGATGCCCACCGGGAAGGAGAGGGTCCAGGTGATGAGGGTCCCCACGATGAACAGGGGGAGGCTGTTCAGGAACCGCTCCCAGATCTTGAGCAGAACGGGCCGGTTGTCCTTCCAGGAGATCAGGTCGCCGGTCAGCAGGCTGCGGTAGAAGTGAACGTACTGGGCGTGGAGGGGCTCGTCCAGGTGGAAGGCCTTTCGGAAGCGCTCCACCATCTCGGGCGTGAACTTGGGGTTCAGGGGGTCCACCTGGCTGGGCTCGCCCGGGGCCAGGTGAATGATCAGGAAGCTCAGCACGGACACGAAGAAGAGGGTGACCGCTTTCTGGATGACGCTTCTTCCGATGAAGGAGACCATGACGAACCCCGTTTCTCAGCGGGCGGCGAAGTCGGGCGCCTCGGGCAGCTTGGCCCAGCGGTTGAAGTCGAACATGAAGTTGCCGGTCCGCGTGGGCGTGATGGGACGGAGGTGGACCTCTCCGTCCTCGCCCACCTCCCGGATCACGATCCGCTTGTCCAGGACGGCGGTCCACTTGCCCACGTAGAGAAAGGTGTAGGGCTGGTCCCGGGCGATGATCTCGTGGAGGCGGCGGCAGTAGGCCACCTGCCGGTCGCGGTCGTACTCCCGGCGGATCTTGACGATGAGCTCGTCCGCCTCGAGGTTCTCGTAGCCCACGAAGTTGAGCTGGTTGGGGCCGGTCTGGCTGGAGTGCCAGATCTGGAAGAGGTCCGGTTCGATCCCCATGCTCCAGCTCAGCACCAGGGCGTCGAAGTCGGCCCGGTCCACGCGCTCCTGGATGAAGACGGACCACTCCAGGAGGTCGGTGCGCACGTCGATGCCCAGCTTTCTCCAGGCGTCCTGGGCCACGGCCAGGATGGCCTTGCGGATGTCGTTGCCGTGGTTGGTGATGAGGGTGAACTGGAGGGGCTTTCCGTCCTTCTCCAGCCACCCCGAGGCGTTCCGCTTCCATCCCGCCTCCTCGAGGAGGCGGAGCGCACCCTCGGGGTCGTAGGGCAGCGGCTGGATGCCCGGGTTGTAGAAGTCCGTCTGCTTGACAAAAGGGCCGGTGATCCGCTCGGCCTGCCCGTAGAGCACGTAGCGGATGATCTTGTCCACGTCGACGGCCATGCCCAGGGCCCTTCTCACCCGCGGGTCGTCGAAGGGCTCCCGCCGCATGTTGTACCCGATGTAGGTGTACCCGAAGCTGAGTCCGGAGAAGCTCTGGAAACGGGGGTCCCGCTCGAGCCGTTCCACCTGGTGGGGCTGGACCGCGTAGGAGTCCAGGGTCCCGGCGTAGAACTCCATCTCCTGGGTGAGCAGGTCCGGTATGATCCGGTAGACGTACCGCAGGTAGTTGGGCGGACCCTCCCAGTAGTCCTCGAAACGATCCAGGACGATGTGCTGGTCCGAGGCCCACTCCTGGAAGCGGAAGGGCCCGCAGCCCACCGGGCTGCGGCTGAACCGGCTCTGGCGCATGGTGAAGGTCTCCGGGTCCTTTCCCCGCTCGATCGCCTCGGCCCGAACGGCCTTTCGGTTGAGGAGGTGCTCGGGCAGCACCCCCATGGCCCAGGTGCCCAGGGCCGGCGAGTAGAGGCGCTTGTAGGTGACCCGGACCGTCAACGGGTCCACCGCCTCCACCCGCTTCACGGGCTCGTAGTCCGCAATGCGCGGGGAGAGGTTGGCCGGGTTCATGATCGCCTCGAAGGTGAACTTCACGTCTCCCGCGTCCAGCAGGTGGCCGTCGTGGAACCGGATGCCGGGCCGGAGGTGAAAGGTGATCACGGGGTTGTGCTCGAACGCGGGCAGGACCCGGGCGGCTGCGGAAGCGATCCGGGACCGGGAGAGGGCGCCCCCCCCTTCCATGACCTCGACCCGATCGGCGGCGGAGAAGGTGGAGAGGTAGTCCCCCCCGAGGATGCCGCCCAGGCGGTCGAAGAGCTCCTGGTCCACCCGGTCCAGGGTGAGCAGGACCCGGGCGGGATCGCGCATCCGAAGGCGGAGGCTGCGGGGCTTGCCGTCGGGGCCGGGCACGGAGACGGTCTCCACGCGCTCCTCCGGGGCGAGGAGCTCCACCCGCCGGATGTTGTCCAGGGCGGCCCGCGTCCTCTCGTTCACGGGGACCTCGCCTGCGGCCGCCCGCCGGATCAGGCGGGCCACGTCCTCGGGGGCGCCGCTCTCCGCGCCGGGCGGCGCGGCGCGATCGTTCACCCGGAAGATGGCCTTCTCGTGGATCTCCCAGGACTCGGCCAAGCGGCCCCGGAAGCTCAAATCGCGGTCGCGGTCGATGAGCCCTTCGAAGACCAGGCCTTCGATCTCGCTGCTGGCGGAGTCCGCGGACAGGATGGGGTTCAGGATGCTGGCGTCGCCGATGGAGCCGGTGATGTACTCCTCGAGCCTCCGGGGGTTCCCCCGCGTCTGCTCCTCGTAGCTCGGCACCCAGAAGTAGGACTGGAGCAGAAAGGCGATCACGAGGAGCGGGGCGATGATGAGGAGTCTGCGGGCGGTCACGGGCGTCCCAAAGCAGAGGGTGGTCGGGGTCTTCGGCTCACGGCGAACGGGTGATCCATCCTAGCACAATCCCGGGGCCGCCAAAAGCCCGAAGCTTGGAGCGCCGGCGTCGGAGTTTCAACGGGTCGTAACGCTCCCCGCGGCGCGTGGGCGGGATTTGCGTGCGAAGAGAGGTTTTCGGTCTTTGGAAGACCCGGACTGCAGCCGGTGCGGGACCGCCGGCACGGCGGCTGCGGACCGGTGTGCGGCCCTGCCCGTTGAGGGCCGATTGGCCTCCGGGCACGGGGTGTGGTAGGGTGCTCTCATCCTGGAGGGGGGATTCCATGTTCGAGGTGCTGGAAAGCGCGCGTTTCGTGGCCCGTGAGAGCCGCTTCGTGCGGATCGACGAAGCCGCGGTCTCCCGGTTCGCCGGCATGCTCGCGGAGGAGGGGGTGCGCCCGCCCGCGTGGGACGGGTTGCACCACCATGCGGGCCCGCCGGAGGAGACCGCGGCCTGGATCCTCGTGCTGGACACGATCAACTTCTGCTTCTGGCCGCCCCTGGGGGAGGAGGCCTGGCGGGTCCGAATCGGCGGCCGGTCCGTTTCCGGGTACAACGGCCTGGCCCTGGCCCTGAAGCGGGCCATGGAGGAAGGCGTGCCCCTGACGGACGCCGGTTTCCTGGCCGGGCTCTCCGCCGCCGATCTCGCGCGGGTCCTGGGCGGCCGCGGCCGGCTCCAGCTCATGGAGGAACGGGCCCGGGCCCTTAGGGAGCTCGGCATGGTCCTCGAGCGCGACTACGGGGGGAAGGCGGTCCGGCTTCTGGAGGCGCCCAGGGGCTGGGCCGGGGACCTGGCCAGGCTGCTGGCGGGGAAATGCCCGTCCTTCCGGGACACCGCCGTCTACAGGGAGCGGGCCGTCTACTTCTACAAGCGGGGACAGATTCTGGCGGCGGACCTCCACGGGGCCCTGGGGGGCGGAGGCTGGGGCGACTTTCGCGATTTGGACCGGCTCACCGCCTTTGCCGACTACAAGCTGCCCCAGGTCCTGCGCGACCTGGGCGTCCTGGTGTACGAGGCCGGTCTGGCGGAACGGGTGGACCGTCGGGAGCTGCTCGAGGCGGGTGGGGCGGAGGAGGTGGAGATCCGCGCGAACACCATCGTGGCGGTGGACCGGATCCGGGAGGGGGCCTCGACGGCGGGCAGGCCCCTGAGGGCCTTCGAGATCGACGCGATCCTCTGGCAGATGGGGCAGGAAGCCCGTCACCGGTCGCGTCCCTTCCACCGCGTGCAAACCCTCTTCTACTGAACGCCCCGCCGCCCTTGATCCTGCCGCCCTTCGCCTTCAACCGCCCTTGACAGCTTGTCGGGCCCGTGCGATCCTTTTCCCGAGAGCACCCGTTGCGCATCCGCCCGCGGCGACGCCCGCCGGACCCACGGCCCTTGCCGCTCACGCGTCCTCTTCTCACACGCCACCCCCGAGCCGCGGGCTCCGGCCGCCGTTGCGCCCCCCGGCGGGACTCCGAGGGAGTTCGCCCGGGCGTGTACTGCACCTCCGGATCCGGAAAAACGACCATGAACGATGCCCAGAAGAGCCGGCACAGGGTTCTGGTGGTGGATGACGACGCATCCGTCTGCCGCCTCCTGGAAGAGGCCCTCGAGGCCGAGGGATACGCAGCGGATTCGTGCCTGCATCCGGACGACGCCCTCGCCCTCTGCCGGGCCCACAGCTTCGGGCTGATCTTCGTGGACATCCGGCTGCCGGGCATGAGCGGGTTCGACCTGGCCTCGAGGATCAAAGATGAGTACCCGGAGCGGGAGGTGGTCTTCATCACGGGGTTCGGCAGCTTCGACAGCGTTCTGCGGGCCATCAAGATCGGGGCCTACGACTACCTGCGGAAACCCTTCAACATGAGCGAGCTGAACCTCTGCCTGAGGCGCTACCAGGAGCGCCGGGAGCTCAAGGCCCGGATCCGCTCGGCCGAGCGCCGCTACTTCGACCTGGTCCAGAACATCCCCGTGATGATCTGGGTCCTTCGAAAGGGGCTGGAGCTGGAGTTCGTGAACGAGGCCTGCGAGCCGCTGCTGGGCTACGGCCCGGAGGAGGCCCTGGCCGAGCCCGGATGGTTCCTAGACCGGATCCACCCGGAGGACAGGTCGCAGGTGAGGCGTCTCCTGTCGTCGGCGTTCGAGGCGCGCGGCGGCCCTTTTTCCACGCAGTGCAGGCTGCTCCACCGAAAAGGACGCCAGATCCACGTCCTTCTCGAGTCCCTGCCCCAGGAAGAGCCCGACGGAGGAGGCATGCGGGACCGCCTGGAGGGCGTCGTGGTGGACATCACCGACCGCGTGGTCCTGGAAAAGGCCATGGTCCAGCGGGAGAAGCTCAAGACGCTGGGCGCGGTCTCCGCCGAGGTGGCCCACGAGATCCGCAATCCCCTGGTCTCCATCGGGGGGTTTGCCCGCCGCCTCCGGGAGAGACAACCCGGCCTGGTGGAAGGGGAGATCATCCTGGAGGAGTCCAGGCGTCTCGAGGGCATCCTGGACCGCATCCAGGATTACCTGAAGCCGGTGGACGTCGAGCCCAGGGCATGCTCGGTGAACGACGTGGTTCGAAGCGCCGTGGAGTACATGGCGCAGGACTTCGAGCGCTGCGAGGCGGATGTCGTCCTGGAGCTGGACGAGGCCCTGCCCGTGATCCGGACCGACCCGGACATTCTTTCAGAACTGCTCACCAGCCTCGCCCGAAACGCCGTCGAAGCCATGGACCGGGGGGAGGCGCTCACCATCCGGAGCGGGGAGAGCGAGCGGCACGTCGAGGTGACTCTGAGGAACCGGGTCCCGGAGACGAGGTTCGAGAACCCCGAAACGCTCCTGCTCCCCTTCGAGGAGAGGGGGAAGACCCACGGGCTTCCCTTCTGCTACAAGATGCTCCGGAACGTGGGCGGCCTCCTGAGCTGCGAACGGGAGGGCGAGGAGCTGCTGTTCACCGTTTCCCTCCCCAAGCCCGATGAGGAGGAGTCGTCCTCTTCCCCGGACGAGGCCCGGGGGTCCCCTCCTTCCGGCTGAACGTTTTCTCGACCGGCACGAAACCCGAAGCTCCCCGGCCCTCGAAGGGCGCGGGGAGCTTCGAAAGAGCGGCTCACGGGTGGGGCTTTGGGCTAGGTTCCCATGTCCCATGAGGAAAGGTACTTCTCCTGCTCGGCCGTCAACCGGTCGATGCGCACGCCCATGGACTCGAGCTTGAGGCGGGCGATCTCCCGGTCGAGGTGCGCGGGAACGGGATAGACCCGTTTCTCGAGGTTTTCGTGCTCCCTGGCCATGTGCTCGGCCGAGAGGGCCTGATTGGCGAAGCTCATGTCCATGACGCTCGAGGGATGCCCCTCGGCCGCGGCCAGGTTGATGAGACGGCCCTCGCCCAGCACGTAGACGCGCCTGCCGTCCGACAGGGTGAACTCCTCCACGAACGGCCGGATCTCGCGCCGGGCGGTGGACTCCTCCGCCAGGCCGGGCAGGTCCAGCTCCACGTCGAAATGGCCGGAGTTGGCCACGATCGCGCCGTCCTTCATGGTCAGGAAGTGCTCCCTGCGGATCACGTTGATGTCGCCGGTGAGGGTGCAGAAGAAGTCGCCCGCCGGGGCGGCCTCGGCGATGGGCATGACCCGGTAGCCGTCCATCACGGCCTCCAGGGCCCGCAGGGGATCCACCTCGCAGATGACCACATCGGCGCCGTGCCCCTTGGCCCGCATGGCCACGCCGCGCCCGCACCAGCCGTAGCCGCTCACCACGAAGGTGCTGCCCGCCAGGAGCCGGTTCGTGGCCCGCAGGATGCCGTCCACCGTGCTCTGTCCCGTTCCGTAGCGGTTGTCGAAGAGGTGCTTGGTGTCGGCGTCGTTCACCGAGATGATGGGGAACTGAAGCACACCGTCACGCTCCATGCTGCGCAGGCGGATGACCCCCGTGGTGGTCTCCTCGGTCCCGCCGAGGACGCCCGAGAGGAGCGTCTTCCGCTCGTCCGGGGAGAGCCCCCCGGCCCAGTCGGCCACGCCGGGGTCCAAGTCGTCCCACCGGCCCAGGGCGATGAAGTGGAGGGAGCTGACCAGGTCCGCCCCGTCGTCCATGGTCAGCCCGGGGCGGTGCTTGAGCGCGGACAGGATGTGATCGTAGTAGGTGGTGTGGTCCTCCCCCTTGACGGCGAAGACCGGGATCTCGTCGTCGGCCACCAGGGCGGCGGCCACGTCGTCCTGGGTGGACAGGGGGTTGGAGGCGCAGGCCGCCACCTCCGCGCCCCCGGCCTTGAGGGTGCGGAGCAGCAGGGCGGTCTCCGTGGTGATGTGCAGGCACGCCGAGACGCGCAGCCCTTCCAGGGGGCGCTCCCGTGTGAAGCGCTCCCGGATCAGGCCGAGCACCGGGGCGCTCATGCCGGCCCACTCGATGCGGAGCCGGCCCCGGTCGGCCAGGTTGATGTCGCGTATGTCGTAGTCCATTGCTTACCTCGATGTTTATTGGGGTTGACAGTGGTCCAGCGTTTCGGGGTCGACGCAGGCTACTTGACGGCGCGTTTCAGGTCGTCGATCAGGTCCGTCTTCTCCCACGAAAGCTCCGGCAGCTCACGGCCGAAGTGTCCGTAGTTGCAGGTTTTCCGGTAAATGGGCCGCAGCAGGTCCAGCCGCTCGATGATGGCGGCCGGCCGCAGGTCGAACATCTTTTTCACGATCTCGGTCAGCTCGCGGCTGGGCAGGACGCCGGTGCCGTAAGCCCCCACCGTGACGCTCACGGGCTGGGCCCGGCCGATGGTGTAGGCGATCTGCACCTCGCACTTCTCCGCCAGTCCTGCGGCCACGATGTTCTTGACGATGTAGCGGCACATGTAGGAGGCGCTCCGGTCCACCTTGGAGGGGTCCTTGCCCGAGAAGGCGCCGCCGCCGTGGTAGCCGAATCCCCCGTAGGTGTCCATGATGATCTTGCGGCCGGTCAGCCCGCAGTCCCCCATGGGGCCGCCCACCACGAACCGGCCCGTGGTGTTGATGAAGATGTCCGTCGACTTCCGGAGCATCCCTTCGGGAATGACCTTCTTGATCACCTCCTCGATGATCGCCTCCCGGAGCGTGTCGTAGTCCACGTCGGGGCTGTGCTGCGCGGCGATCACCACCGTGTGGACGCTTTCGGGCTTTCCGTCCTTGTAATTCACCGTCACCTGGCTCTTACCGTCGGGCCGCAGCCAGGGCAGCTTGCCGGACTTCCGCACGTGGGTCAGGCGCTGGGTCAGGCCGTGGGCCAGGTAGATGGGCATGGGCATGAACGATGGGGTTTCCTTGCAGGCGTACCCGAACATGAGGCCCTGGTCGCCGGCGCCCTGCTCCTGGAACAGACCTTTCCCGTTCACGCCCTGGGCGATGTCCGGGGACTGCTTGTCGATGGACGAGAGCACGGCGCAGGTCTCCCAGTCGAACCCCATGGAGGAGTTCTTGTAACCGATGTCCCGGATGGTCTGGCGAACCACCCCGGGCATGTCCACGTAAGCGGAGGTGGTGATCTCGCCCGCGATGATGGCCATGCCCGTGGTGACCATGGTCTCGCAGGCCACGCGCGACTGGTGGTCCTGCTCCAGGATGGCGTCCAGGATGCGGTCGGAGATCTGGTCCGCCACCTTGTCCGGGTGGCCTTCGGTGACGGATTCCGACGTGAAGAGGAAGTTTTCGATTTTCATGGGTTGCTCCTTTCGGGGTTGATTTCCTTTGCTGCGATCTTTTCTGTGTTGTTTCGCCCGATTCACCGTCTCTCCATGGAGGGCGGGGCCTCGAGTCTTGACCCGCTCGATCTCGGGCACGAGGTGAAGAAATCAGGGCGTTGCGTTGCGAATGACACGATTGTCGATGAGCCTCGCCTTGCCCACGAACACGGCCAGCGCCAGGAGGGCTTCCTGCTCGAGCTTCTCCAGCTCCTCCAGGGTGTCCGGGTGACACAGCCTCACGTACTCGATCCGGGTGAACGGGGCCTTCCGGATGTGTGTCTCCACGGCGGAACGGATTGCGTCCGCATCCCGTTCCCCGGCGTTCGCCAGCCTCTGGGCCAGGTCCAGGGACTCGCTCAGGCAGAGGGCCGCCTCCCGCTCCTCCGGGGAGAGGTACATGTTTCTCGAGCTCATGGCGAGCCCGTCCGCCTCTCGGACCGTGGGCGCGCCCACGATCTCGATGTCCATGTTCAGGTCCTGAACCATGCGGCTGATCACGGCGAGCTGCTGGTAGTCCTTCTGGCCGAACACCGCCACGTGCGGCTTGACGATGTGAAAGAGCTTGGCCACCACCGTGGCTACGCCGTCGAAGTGTCCGGGACGGAACGGTCCACAGAGACCCCGGGTGAGCCGGTCCACGTGGACCGTGGTCTGGAACCCCTCCGGGTACATCTCCTCGACCGGCGGCAGGAAAAGAAAATCCACGCCCGCGTCCTCGGCCCCGGCCAGGTCCCTCTCCAGGTCCCGCGGGTAGGCCGCCAGATCCTCGTTGGCCCCGAACTGGGTCGGGTTCACGAAGAGGCTCGCGACCACCCGGTCCGCCAGGGTGCCGGCGACCCGCATCAGCTCCAGATGCCCTTCGTGGAAAAACCCCATGGTGGGCACGAGACCGACGCTCCCGCCGGACAGGCGCATCTGCTCGGCGAGGGACTGCATCTCGTCGACGCGATGGACGACGCGGACCTTCATGTTCACCTTTGGCGGGTTCGAAAAAACCCGCCCACCCGCCGCTGGAAACGCCGTGTCCTGCCGGAGCTCCAGGGGCGGCTCTCGGGGGTTCGGGTCTTTTACGACGCCGTCACCTTTCGATCCCGGGGGCCGAATCGCTCCCACGGGTTACCGGGGCGATGTCATGGGCACGTAGTACTGGGTCCCCGATTTCATCTCCTTGATCCGTTCCACGAGGTCGTCGAAGTCCTCGGGGACGTGCACGAAGTCGATCTCCGAGGCGTTCACCACGAGGAGGGGCGCCTCGTTGTAGTGAAAGAAGAACTCGTTGAACGACCGGTTGATCTCCTCCAGATACTCGAGCCCGATGCCTCGCTCGAACCTGCGCCCCCGGCTCCGGATGCGGTCCATCAGGACCTCGGTCCGGGCCTGGAGGAAGATCACCAGGTCCGGCGGGGCCAGGCGGCCCTTGAGCAGCCGGTAGAGCTGATCGTACAGCCAGAACTCCTTCTCGCCCAGGTTGGTCCTGGCGAAGATCCGGTCCTTGTCGAACAGGTAGTCCGTGACGAGGACGCGGTTGAAGAGACCGATCTGGCCGATCTCCCGGGCCAGCTGGTACCTCCGGAGAAGGAAGAAGATCTGGGCCTGGAACCCGTACTTCCGGGGATCGCGATAGAAATCGGCCAGGAAGGGGTTCTCGTCGATGTCCTCCAGCAGCGTTTCGGCGTCGAGCCGGTCGGCCAGCATGCGGGCCAGGCTGGTCTTGCCCACCCCCAGGGGGCCTTCGATGACGACGTGGTTGTGCGGGCTGGAGCGATCTGTCTGCATGGTCCGCCTGGTGTTCCTTCCGCCGACCTTTCGAGGGGACGTCTCCGCATTTCCAAAAAATTTCAGTCTACTATCACCCGGCCTGTCATTTGTCAAGAATCGGCCGGGTCCGAATTCCGGAGAAGGGTGGAAAAGGACCGGCCGAGACGGATGAACGCTTCGATATCCAGGGTCTCGGCCCGGCGGTCGGGCTCGATGCCGCTGTCGGTCAACGCCCTTCTCACCTCATCGCGCTCGAGGGCGGGGAAGGAGGCGGAGAGGGCGTTCTGAAGGGTTTTTCGCCGGTGGGCGAAGGCGCCCTTCACCACACGCCGAAACCATGTTTCGTCCTCGGGTCGGTCGGGGTGGGGGAGCGCGAAATCCAGCTCCACCACGGCGGACTCCACCTTCGGTTTCGGGCGGAAAGCGTCCCTGCCCACCCGGAGGATCCTGCGGACCCGGGCGTGCACCCCCACGAGAACGGTGAGCGCCCCGTAGATGCGCCCCCCCGGAGAGGCGACGAGCCGGTCCGCCACCTCTTTCTGGAACGTGAGCACGGCCCGGGAGATCCTGTCGCGGTTCCGGATCAGCCGCTCGAGCACCGGGGTGCTGACGTTGTAGGGGAGGTTGCCGAGCACCTGGGCCCCCCCCGGTGAAAACCGTTCCAGGAGATCGAAGTCGAACCGCAGGATGTCCTCGGAGAGGACGGTGACGTTGTCCAGACCCCGGGCCTTCAGCTCCTGCCGGAGCCATTCCGCCAGGTCCCGGTCCTTTTCGACGGCCAGGACCCGGGTCACCCTTCGCGCCAGGGGAAAGGTGAGGGCCCCCTGACCCGGACCGATCTCCAGGACCCGGTCGCCCGTCCCGAGACCGGAGCGTTCGAGAAGGGCGCGGACCACTCGCGGGTCGACCAGAAAGTGCTGGCCCAACCGTTTGCGGGGACGATGGTTGCCGGGTGCCGTCAATCGGATTTCCGAGAAAGCGCCTTGAAGGTCCGCCGGGTCTCGCGCCACTGTTGGATGGCGCGGAACACCTTCAGAAAGACGGGGTAAGATATCGGGGCGATCAGGAACCCCAGAATGAGCCCGCCGAGAAGGAACGCGGTGATGATCGATCCGCCGGCAGCCAGAACGGTCTGCACCAGGCCCATGCCCTCCTCGCCGCGCTGGAGGGCCGCCATGACCGACGAGAAGCCCCGGCTCTCTTCCGAGAGCCCGAGGATGGCCGCACCGATGCGGTAGTTCAGGGAGTAGAGGAGGTACCAGTTGAAGGGGTTGCTGATCCAAGTGCCCAGCGCGGCCGTGATCTTGCTGCCCCTGAACACCAGGGCCAGGAAAACCGCGAGCGCGGTCTGGAAGGGAACCACGGGCAGGAGGCCGGAGAAGACGCCCAGGGCGATACCCAGGGCGAGATCGTGAGGGTTCCCCCTGAGCCGCATGAACCTCCAGTAATAGTAGCGGAACCGCCTGGAGACTTTCACGTTCGAACGATTCCTGATCCGCGATCCCGTGCAAGATCGGCCATGGGATAACGGGAGCGCACGTCCGTCGAGAAGTCCGCGCGTTCTCCCCTTTTCAGTCTGTAAAGCCCGGCCCGGGCGATCATGGCCCCGTTGTCCGTGCAAAGCGACGGCCGTGGCCAGTAGGCCTGCATGCCCCGGGAGGCCGCCTCCTCCCGGACCCGCCTGCGGAGGGGCCCGTTGCAGGCCACGCCGCCCGCCATCACCACGGATTCCACCCCCGCCTGCTCCGCGGCGCGGAACAGCTTCACGGCCAGCGTGTCGATCACGGCCTCCTGGAACGACGCGGCAATGTCTTCCAGGCGGACCCGGGACCGCTCCTCCGGGCTCTCCCTCCAGCGCTCGACAAAGAGGCCCACAGCCGTTTTCAGACCGCTGAAGCTGAAGTCCAGGGAGTCCCGGCCCATCATGGCCCGGGGAAAGGGGATCCGATCTCCTCTGCCGCCGCCGGCCAGCTCTTCGATGATCGCGCCTCCGGGATAACCCAGGCCGAGGAGCTTGGCCACCTTGTCGAAAGCCTCCCCGGCCGCGTCGTCCAGCGTCTGCCCGAGGGTCCGGTACTTCCCGGGTTCCTCCACGCGATAGAGGCTCGTGTGCCCGCCCGAGACCGTCAGGGCCACGAAGGGAAAGGGCGGCGCCTCGTCCTCCAGCAGGATGGAGAGCACGTGCCCCTCGAGGTGGTTCACGCCCACGACGGGGAGCCCGCGTACCCAGGCGAAGCCCCGGGCGTAGTGCAGCCCCACCAGGAGAGAGCCGATGAGCCCGGGACCCACAGTGACGGCGACGCCCTCGAGGCGGCCGGCGTCCAGACCCGCCTCCTCCAGGGCTCTCTCCACCACCGGTACGATGTTGCGGATGTGCTCGCGGGAGGCCAGCTCCGGGACCACGCCTCCGTAAGGGTGGTGCAGGCGGATCTGCGAGTCGACCACGCTGGAGAAGATGCCGTCGCGATCGGAGACCACGGCGGCGGACGTGTCGTCACAGGAGGTGTCTATGCCCAGTACGATCATTCAGCGCTTCAGCTTCTTCCTGAGCCTGCTCCACTTTCCCTCTTCCAGCACCTCGAGCAGGAGGACCGTGATGTTGTCCCCGCCGCCTCCGCGGTTCGCCTCGTCGATCAGGATCGCCGCCTTGCGATCGAGGGAGGTGGAGAAATCGTCGAGCACCGTCCCAATGGACTGCTCGGTCATGTAGTTCGTCAAA
Organism: uncultured Desulfobacterales bacterium; assembly: GCA_964443135.1. Lineage (GTDB taxonomy): Bacteria > Desulfobacterota > DSM-4660 > Desulfatiglandales > HGW-15 > JAIPEI01. The sequence goes on from CAYUBQ010000008.1 coordinate 23,854, forward strand.
CCGTCGGAGCACATCAGGACGAGGTCCCCGGTCTCCGGCCGGATGGGCGTGATGTAGACGTCCACCTTCTTGTGCTGGCCCATGACGCGCGTGAGCAGGTTCTTCATGCCCGGGTGGGTCGACCCCATGGCGTCGGTCAGGCCCATGGCCTTCTGCTCCGCCTCGACCGAGTGCTCCTGGGAGACCTGGATGAGCCGTCCGTGGTCGAACAGGTAGGTCCGGCTGTCCCCCACGTTCGCGGCCCAAATGCAGTCGCCATCCACCAGGAGGGCGGACACGGTGGATCCCATCCTGTGATACTCGGGCTTTTTCTGGGCCTCGTGGATGACGATGTTCGTGAGCGAGATGGAGTTGATCAGATGTTTCCCCAGGTCCGAGACGTCCTTGTTGATGGGCTCGAGGAAGGACGGCGACTTGTTGTCCTTCACCTTCAGCCAGTAGTCGGCCATGGTCTCCACGACCATCCTGCTCGCCACGTCTCCCGCCTTGTGCCCCCCCATCCCGTCGGCGACGATGAACAGACCGAGATCGGGCTCCACGAGGAGGTTGTCCTCGTTGATCTTGCGCTTGCGCCCGATGTGAGTCTTGCCGGCGGCCCGTATGTTCATTCCGACTCGTGCCGTCCTTTCAGGCGACCCCGCCCTTCTTATTGGCCTGGATCTCCATCATCCTGGCCGCGACCTTCTTCAGGTGATCCGCCATCTGTACGGCTTTTTGGTACCTCCGCTCGATGTCCTTTTCCAGTGCCTTGTCGATGATCTTTTCGACCACGGGAGGGATGCGTGGATTGATCGAGCGCGGCGAAGGATGCGGTTCTCGGGCGATCTGATACATGAGCGAGGTCATGTCGTCCCCCCGGAACGGCTTACGTCCGGTCAGCATCTCGTAGAGCACGACGCCGAGGGAAAAGATGTCGGACCTGCCGTCGACCTTCTTGCCGGCCACCTGCTCCGGCGACATGTAGGAGGGGGTTCCCAGGACGACGCCGGTCTTGGTCTTGGAGGAGGATGTGATCCTCGCGATGCCGAAGTCCGTGACCTTGACCGCGCCCGTACTCTCGAGCCGCATGATGTTGGCGGGCTTGATGTCGCGGTGAACGACGCCCTTCTCGTGGGCGTAGCCCAGGGCGTCGGCCACCTGGGCGACGATGGTGAGGACCTGCACCATGGGAAGCGGTTTGCCCTGCTTGACCACGCTCTCGAGGTCCTCTCCCTCGAGGAACTCCATGGCGATGTAGGCCAGGTCGTGCTCGTCGCCGGCGTCGTAGATGGTGACGATGTGCGGGTGGGTGAGGAGGCCTGCGGACTCGGCCTCCCGAAAGAACCGGTCCTTCATCTCGTCCACCAGCTCGTCGTCGAAGTCGGAGATGCGGACCGTCTTGATGGCCACGGTGCGGTGGATCTTGGGGTCCTCACCCTTGTAGACGACCCCCATGGCGCCCCGGCCCAGCTCCCCGGTCACCTCGTAGCGGCCCAGGGTGGGTTTGGTGTCCGTATCGGTGAGCGTGGACCCGATGTCGCCCGGATGTCCCCCGCTGCCGGAGCCGAAGATCATGGTGGCTTCCGCTCCCTTGAGCCTGGGAATACGCTCGTCCAGGTCCTTGAAGCTCTTCCCGTTCTCCACGATCAGCTTGTAGGTGGCCAGCGCCTTGGAAAACTGGCGCTTCCTCTCGAAGTCCAGTCCCAGGTTGTACAGGAGCTCGCGCGCGCCTTCCTCATCCCGGGGGATCCTCCGGAACTTCTCCAGGGCCAGGTCCAGCATCCCCTGCTGCTGGAAGGAGAGGCCGAGCATCTTGTTGGTTTCCACGGAGTCGGCCTCCACCTTCTCCTTGGTCCGCTCCGTGATGAAGAATCGCTTGGAGATGATCAGCACGTAGCCGACGGCCAGGAGAAGAACGGCCGGTGTGATGCGGAGCCAGATGTCCCCGGCGTAGAAGAGCACGATGCCGATGCCTGCATACCCCGCGAAGAGGGCGAAGGTGGTGAGCGCGCCCATGCCGGCCCGAAGTCTCGGCAGGACGGCCGTGAGAAAGAGCCCGAACAGGAGAAGCACGCCGAGCTCGACGAACCCGATCCAGGCGGGACGGGAGAAGAACCGGTCGTTCAGGATGTTGGCCACGGAGTTGGCCACCACCTCCACACCCGGGAGCTGCCCGGAGACGGGGGTCACGAACCGGTCCGCCACACCGGTGGCGGTGGGGCCGATGATCACGATCTTGTCCCGGAACAGGGGGGTGCGGATCTCGTTCCGGTACACCTTGCTGAAAGGGGTGCGGTGAAATGCCTTGTCCGGACCCTGGTTCCAGCTGATCAGGGTCGCCATCTGACGGTCCCGGACCGGGACGATTGTGGTTGCCGAGGGGCTCGTCCGGATTCGAATCCCCTGTCCGAGGTTCACGACGACGTCCTCGGGGGAGAGGCCCTTGTACGCCTTGACGACGGCCATGGGAAAGGAAGGGAAAAAGACGTTCTTCAGGTAGCCGATGACGTGGACCTGGTCCCGGATGGATCCGTCCGGGTCGGGGAAGAGGTTTAGGTGACCGACGCCCGCGGCCGCCTCGGCGAAGGCGGGCAGCAGCGGTTTGACCCTGTCGAGCCAGATCAGGCTGGACATGGCCCAGGGGTCGTCCAGGCCGCGGACGTTCCGGTAGGCGTAGCGGGTCACGAAGCCCGGGGCCTCACGGTCTCTTCCCGTGCTCAGGGTGTCGAAGTAGACCGGAAGAACCACGTTGCCCGCCTCGTTCATGGATTCGTAGAACTTCCGGTCGTTGTCCAGGTCGTCCTCGGCGTCCGACAGCTCCCGGTAGAAATCCAGGCCGGGACCCTGCTGGGCCAGGCCGTAGGACTCGTACTTGCGGCGGAGCTCCTTGACCGTCAGCAGACCCTCGCTGGTCTCGGGTTCCGGGAAGAGGATGTTCATGGCGATCACCCGGGCACCGGCGGTGGAGAGGTTTCTGACCCCCTGGGCGAGGATGTCTCTGGGCCAGGGAAAACGACCGAGCTCGGACAGGTCGTCGTCGGTGATGGCCACGATCTCGATGTCCGGATTTCTTTCGGCCGGGGCTGCGAGCCGGGCCCGGAAGTCGAAGGTCTTCCGCTCGATGGCGTCCGTGAAGTCCAGGATCCCCGTCACCGTGACGAACGCGAAAAACACCGTGATCACCACGCCGACCGCCCAGTCGGGCAGACTGTGCTCGAGTGTCATGAGTCCCCCGCTCTCTCGAGGATGTGGTGCCCCGCCGGACCGCTCCCATGGGGCCCCGGGTGCGCCGGTTCAGGGTACGGTGATGTGAGGCTTCATCCGTTCCAGCCGCCTGTGCCCGATGCCGCGCACCGACAGAAGATCTTCCTCTCCATGGAACCCCTTCGTTCTCCGCCGGTGCTCGACCATGGCCAGGGCCAGCGACGGTCCCACGCCGGGCAGGGCCGTGAGGTCCTCACGGGATGAGCGGTTTACGGAAAGGGGGATGCCCAGGGTCATGCGCCGAAACCCGTCCATGGGTTCGGTGCGGAAGGACGCGACCCTCCGGCTTCCCCGGACGAAAACCACCACCGAGCCGGAGGGAAGGAAGCCTCCCTGGAGAAGGGTCCGAACCTCGAGCTCCGATCCGCAACCCGCAGCCCGGGCAAGGCCCCGAATCGTGACCCCGTTTTCACGAAAGGCGTAGACCCCGGGGCGGGAGACGTCCCCGGACGCCGCCAGGAAATGGGTCTCCCCTGCGGCCGGTTTCCGGTCGGCCGGCCGGCGATCCGCCGAACCCGCGAGACCCAGGCTCAGCACCGCCAGGAGCAGGGCGAGGCACGGCCCCACCCGGTCATCCCTCGTCCGTGTCATCGTTTTCCAGCCCGAAGGCCTTGTGGAGCACCCGGACGGCCAGCTCCGTGTACTTCTCCTCGATGACGCACGACACCTTGATCTCGGAGGTGCTGATCATCATCACGTTGATGTTTTCGGCGGCGAGCGTCTCGAACATCTTCATGGCCACGCCTGCGTGGGTGCGCATGCCCACGCCGATCACGGAGACCTTGGCGATGTCCTCGTCCCCCAGCACCTTCTCGGCCTTGATCTCTTCGGCCACACGGCTCACGAGCTTCATGGTTTTGAGAAAGTCCGACTTGGGAACCGTGAAGGTGAGGTCGGTGATGCCGTCCTCGCTCGTATTCTGAACGATCATGTCCACGATGATGCCCGACTCGAACACCGGCTGAAAGATGCTCGCGGCGATGCCCGGCTGATCGGGCACCTTCTTGATGGTCACGCGGGCCTCGTTTTTGTTGTAGGCCACACCGGAGACCAGCACCTTCTCCATGTCCTTTGTTTCGGCGACGACCATGGTTCCCCTCTCCTTGCTGAAGGTGGACCGGACGTGGATGGGGACGTTGAACTTCTTGGCGAACTCGACGGCCCGGATCTCCAGGACCTTGGCCCCCAGACTGGCCATCTCCAGCATCTCCTCGTAGGAGACGGCCTCCATCTTTCTGGCCTTCGGGCATATGTTGGGATCCGTCGTGTACACCCCGTCCACGTCGGTGAAGATTTCGCAGACGTCCGCGCCCAAAGCGGCGGCCAGGGCCACAGCGGTGGTGTCGGATCCGCCGCGTCCCAGGGTGGTGATGTTGCCTGCCCCGTCCAGACCCTGGAAGCCGGCCACGGCAAGGATCCTGTTCTTGTCCAGCTCCTCCCGGACGCGGCGGGTGTCGATCGCCTGGATGTGTGCCTTTCCGTAGAGCCGGTCCGTTTGGATGGCCGCCTGGAAGGCGAGGAGGGACAGGGCGTCGTATCCGAGCGACTTGACGGCCATGGCGAACAGGGCCACGCTGACCTGCTCCCCCGTCGCCATGAGCACATCCAGCTCCCTGGGGTCGGGCTCTTCCGCCATCTCGTGGGCCAGCCCGATCAGGTTGTCGGTCTGTCCGGCCATGGCGGAGAGCACCACGACCATACGGTTACCCTCCCCATAGGACTCCAGCACACGCTCGGCCACGTTCCGGATCCGCTCCACGCTTCCGACGGACGTGCCGCCGTACTTCTGCACAATCAATGCCATACCGCTCCTCGTTCGCGATTCTCCCTTGCTGGAAAAGGTTTGACGCACTCGCAAAATCCCGCTCACGCGCCGCCGGCAGCGCTACAGCCTGTTGAAATGCCGAGGGGGCAGATCTCAGGGCTTCGAGCCTTTTGCGGCGCCGTCAGGTCTGCAAAGGCGGTCCGTCATGCGTCGGGGGCGCCCTGTGCGCGGACCAGCCCCTCGACCAGCTCGCGGGCCCTCGGGTGCTCCCCCGAAAAGGAGATCTCCCGGCGTTCCGGTCCCGATATGGCGACGGCCACCGAAAGCGCCCGGTCCGGAACCAGTCCCGGGCAGTGGTCGGCCCACTCCACCAGGGCGGCGCCGTCCGCGTGGAGATACTCCTCGAGGCCGGCGGAGAGGGCCTCCTCCAGCCCGGCCAGGCGGTAGAGATCCATGTGAAAAAAGAGGACCCGTCCCCGGTACTCGTTGACCAGGGCGAAGGAAGGGCTGGTGATCACCGTGTCCTCGGGGACGCCCAACCCCAGGCCCACCCCCTTGGCGAACCAGGTTTTCCCGCTTCCCAACGGGCCCGTGACGCCCACCACGTCGCCCGAAACCAGGAGCCGGCCGAGCCGCCGGCCGAGGTTCACGGTCTCCCGGTCCGAGGCGGTCGGATATGTTGCTTTTTGAACCCCCAAAGGGCAAACCCTCATGTATGGCAACCGCGCGCCTCACTCCGGCCCGGTTGCCCCCGTCTCGAGGACCACCACGGCGGTTGCGTAGTCCCGCTCGTCCGACAGGCTCACGTGCATGCCCGTGATGCCGCGATCGCGGCAGATCTCCCGGCAGGTGCCGTGAACCCGCAGGCCGGGGCGGCCGCCGGGGTGGTGGAAGGTCTCGATGTCCATCCAGCGGACGCCCTGGCGCATACCCAGCCCGACGGCCTTGGAGAACGCCTCCTTGGCGGCGAAACGAAGGGCGAACGCCGATGCGGGCCGGACGCGGGAAAGGCAGAGGGCCCGCTCCCCCGGGGTGAAGACACGGTCGAGAAAGCGGTCCCCCCACCGGTCCAGGACGTCTTCCATGCGCGGGATGTGCACGAGGTCCACCCCGATTCCGTAGATCATGACTGTCCGCTCGAGGGCTCCGATCCGCTCCGCCTAGAACGCTTTCACCAGGTCGATCATCTCCCGGACGGCCCTCTCCATGCCCACGAGGACCGCGCGCGAGACGATGCTGTGCCCGATGCTGTACTCCTCGATCCGGGGAAGGGCGCGAAACCGCTTGACGTTGACGTAGTCCAGGCCGTGCCCGGCGCTGATCCGGAGATCCATGTCGGATGCGGACTCGACCGCCCGGGCGATCCGCTCGAATCGTTTGTCGGCCTCCTCCTCGGACCGGGCCTCCGAGTAGTGTCCCGTGTGGATCTCCACGATGTCGCCGCCGGCGCTGCGGGCGGCCTCGATCTGAGAGGGTTCCGGATCGACGAAGAAGCTCACCAGGATGCCCTTTTCCCGGACCCGTTCCACCACCTCGCGATACCGGTCGGGATCGGCCAGGACGTCCAGCCCGCCCTCGGTGGTGAGCTCCTGCCGGCGCTCCGGCACCAGGGTGATGAGGTCGGGTTGGATCTCTCGAGCGATCTCGATCATCTCGTCCACCGCGGCCATTTCCATGTTCAAGCGGGTCTTGACCGTTCGGCGGAGCAGTCGGAGGTCCCTGTCATGGATGTGACGCCGGTCCTCGCGAAGGTGGCAGATGATCCCGTCCGCTCCTGCGAGCTCGGCGATTCCTGCGGCCAGCACGGGATCGGGCTGGTCGATGCCACGGGCCTCCCGGACCGTGGCAATGTGGTCCACGTTGACGGCCAGGTGTGCCATGTAGCCTTCCTCCCTGGGATATGTTCCAGCGATGGCGTTCGAGACGTTCTTACTCGTACTCGCACCCGCACTCGGGTTTTTTCTCGCACGGCAAAAGTTCTCGGGTACGCGTTCGAGTGCCGCCCCTCCGGGGCTGAGTGCGGGTATGAGTCAACCGCTCCGGACCCGACTGCCGTGGTCGCCCGCTGAAAACGGTGGGTCCGGTGTGAAAAGGCCCGTGCGGGCGACAGGCGCGAAGCCGCGCCTCCCGCAGGGTCCCCCGCTCGGGGTCCGGTCGTGCCGGGGGCCCGCAGACGAGACGCCGGTCGTCTCTCAGGTCGGATCCACCCGGGCCAGAAGCCTCTCCTGGGCCTTCTCCATGCGGAGAGCTTCCTCCGCGGACCCCTCGTGGTCATACCCGAGCAGGTGAAGGAGCCCGTGGATCAGCAGCCGGAAAACGGTCTGGGGGAGGGGTTCTTCGCAGGCATCGGCCTCGCGCCGGGCCGTGTCCAGGGAGACCACGATGTCCCCCAGCATGCCGGGCTCGGATCCCGCGCTTGGGTTCTCCGACATGGGAAAGGCCAGGACGTTCGTGGGGCCGTTCTTCCCCATGTACCGGTCGTTCAGTTCCGCAATGAACGCATCGTCGGTGAGGAGAATGCTGAGCTCACCCTCAAGACAACCCAAGTCTCTTGAGATTTTTGTCATTTCGCGGCGTATCGTCGGTCTTGCGAGCCCTGGTATCCTCTTCAGACCGCTGATCTGAATATCCATTTCTCCCCTTCTTCTCCGGCCTCGATTCCCCGACCTCCGGGTATCGGATCCTCTGGTGGAAGATGCCCGCGAGGGTCTTGTTGAAGTTCTTGGCGATTTCGTGGAGATCCTTCAGGGTGAGCTCGCACTCGTCCAGCTGGCCGTCGGAGAAGGCCTTGTTGATCATCTTGTGGACCGTCCCCTGGATCCTGGACGGCGTGGGTTCGCTCAGGGACCGGGAGGCCGCCTCCACCATGTCGGCCAGCATCACGAGCCCCGCCTCCTTGGTCTGGGGCTTGGGGCCCGGGTAGCGGAAGTCCTCTTCCTTGACGTCGGAGGCTTTTCCCCCGCGGGTCTCCGCCTTCTCCCGGGCCTTCTGGTAGAAGTAGGTGATCAGGCTGGTTCCGTGATGCTGCTGGATCGTGTCGATGATCTCGCGACCCAGGCCGTGCTTTCGGGCCAGCTCCACGCCGTCCTTGACGTGGGCGGTCAGGACGAGGCTGCTCATGGATGGGGCCAGCTTCTCGTGCTTGTTTTCCCCGCCCTGCTGGTTCTCGATGAAGTAGAGGGGCTTTTTCATCTTGCCGATGTCGTGATAGTAGGCGCACACCTTGGCGAGGAGCGGGTTGGCGTTCACGGCCTGGGCCGTGGCCTCGACCAGGTTGCTGATGATGACGCTGTGGTGGTAGGTGCCGGGGGCCTGTACCAGGAGTCTCCGGAGCAGGGGCTGATCCAGGCTGGCGAGCTCGAGGAGCTTGATGTCCGTGGTGAACCCGAAGGACATCTCGATGAGGGGGAGGAAGCCCGTGGCGACGATGGCGGCGAGGATCCCCCCTGCAAAGCCCGCGCTCACGGCGATCAGGGCCTCGAAAGAGTACAGGGTGCCGTAGATCATCTCGATGCAGACGGCCAGGACCACGTTGACGAGACTGACCTTGAGCCCCGCCTTGATCAGGGTCCCGCGCTCCGTGCAGCGGCGGACGCCGTAGGCGGCGACGAGGCTGCCCAGGAAGAAGTAGATGAACAGCGGCACCTGCCCGCCGCAGATCAGCGAAGCCAGCACGGCGATGATGAGTGAAAAGCTCGTGGCCACGGCCAGGCCCTGGAAGATGGACAGGAGCATCCCGCCGCAGGCCACCGGCATGGCGTAGATCAGGCTCCTGGGGGTCATGAAGGCGAACCCGCGGGCCACCTCGTCCGCCACGAACCGGTAGGCCCAGGCGAAGACGAAGAGGCTGAGCAGGGTGACGGCGCTGAACAGGAGGTCCCGCCGGTCCACCCGAAGCGTCTTGAGGCCTCGAAACCCCACCAGGTACATGACGGTGAAGAAGAGCCCGATCAGCACGGTCATGGCGGGGATCCGTCCCAGCATGTCCACCCGGTCCCTGGAACGGAACTCCCCTGCGAGCCTCTCCAGATGCTCGGGACCGATGCGCTCGCCCTCCCGCACGAGCATCTCGCCCTTCTTGATCTTGAAGTAGGTGGGCTTGACACCACTCCGGGCGGCTTCCTTTCGGATCTCGGTCTCACGTTGATTGAAGGTGACGTTCGGCTGGAGCAGCGCCGTGGTCAGCTCCACGGCGGCCTTTGCATCGGCCGGGCTTCCCAGCCGCTCTGCGATGGCGTCCGCCTGGTTTCCCACGTAGGCCGCGGCGCTCGCCATGTCGTAGAACCGGTCCAGGTTTTCGACCCGGGTTTCCTGCTGGGTGTAGAGGTCGTGCAGGATGATGCCGCCCTTCTCGGTCTGGGACAGCAGACGATCGCTGTTCGCCACGATCCCCTTCTCCATGATGCGGCCCAGAAGGGGAATCACGGACTGCTCCACCCCCGTGGAGAAACGGCTTTCCTGGAGTCGTTCGAAAAGGGCGTCGTTCGGGGAGAGCTCCAGGATGCCGAAGAAGCGATCCCGAATCGCGGCGGTCTCCTCGGCCCCGGGCCGGGATGCGCTCGCCGCCGCCGGATCGAACGGTTCCCGGCTCACCGGGGAGCTGAGCTCCTCGTAGCGACCCCGGGCAAAGGCGAAGGCCTCCTTCACGCGGGAGAGGAGGTCGGACAGGTTGCGGTCGTAGTCGTAGACGGCGAGGGCCTGCTTGGCCGCCTCGATCCGGTTCCGTTCGGTCTGCTCCCGGTTTTCGATCAGGAAGTCGTGGCTCGCCTTGATCCCCGTCTCGGCCACGTCCCCGATCTGATAGTCGGGGCCCTGGCTGAGGATGTTGGGAAAGAGAAGGAGGGCGAACAGGATGCTCAGCAGCACGAGGGATCCCCAGAGGAGACGCTCGTGTGTCAACCAGGGAAGAGGCTCGGTGCCGGGCTTCTTGCGCGCGGAGTCCCGCTCCCCCTTGCCGGAAGACCTGGCGGCGGTCCCGGACTTCCTCTCCACCTTGACGGCCTTCGCCGCGGCTCCGTGGAGGGGTTTGAGTTTTTCCTTGTCGCTCATGGATTCGAGTCCGGTTCGGATGTTTCGGCCTGGCCGCGGGATCGTCGCCCGGTCAGGGCTTGGGCCGCGCCTGCTCCGCCTTTTCGTACGCCTCGATGATTTCCTGAACCAGGGGGTGGCGGATCACGTCCTCCCGTCCGAAGTAGAGAAAACGGATGCCTTGAATCCCGTTCAGGATCTTCGCCGCCTCGATCAGGCCGGATGTGCTTCCGTTCGGGAGATCGGTCTGGGTGACGTCACCCGTGATGACGGCCTTGGAGCTGAAACCGAGCCGGGTCAGAAACATTTTCATCTGGTCGGTGGTGGCGTTCTGGGCCTCGTCGAGAATCACAAAGGAATCGTTGAGCGTCCGGCCTCTCATGAATGCCAGGGGGGCCACCTCGATCACCCCTCTCTGGATCATCCGGGAGGCGTCCTCGAACTCCATCATGTCGTGCAGGGCGTCGTACAGGGGCCTGAGGTACGGGTTCACCTTCTCGTACAGGTCGCCCGGTAGAAACCCCAGGTGCTCTCCGGCCTCCACGGCCGGCCTGGCGAGGACCACTCGCTTGATCTCTTTCCTCGCCAGGGCGGAAACGGCCATGGCCATGGCCAGATAGGTCTTTCCGGTTCCCGCCGGTCCGACGCCGAACACCATATCGTATCTTCGAATGCTGTCAATATAATCTTTCTGATTGACGGTCTTGGGCGCGATCACCTTTTTGCTCGAGGTGATGTAGACGCGGTCCATGAAAATCTGCTTCAGGTCCGCGGACCGGTCTCCGCTCAGGATCCGGGTGGCGTACTCCACGTCGCTGTCGTAGATGGGGTAGCCGTGCTGAATCAGCTCGTACAGCTGGAGGAGGATCTTGGCGCCCAGCTCGATTTCCCAATCCCTCCCTTGGAGGATGAACTCGTTTCCTCGCACGTTCACCGCAAGACCGACCTTCTCTTCCAGCTTTTTGAGATTGCTGTTGTGCTCACCGCAGAGCGAACGTACGATCTGCGGATCCTCGAAGCTGAGCTTCTTGCTTTCGAGATCCTTCTTCATCGATTCTTTTCTATTCAATCGTTCCCCTCTCATACCTTACAAATCCAATCGCATGTCCTTCCGATTTCCGGCCTGAACAGAAAAAGCCCCGAACCTGCCCTCCTGACGGTGTCTCGGGAAGAAGGGCGCTGGGGCTTTGGGATCAGTCTCCGTGGAGTTGGGCGAGTACGCGGCGCTCCCGGGGCCGGTTGTCGAAGTCCAGGAGCACGATCTGCTGCCATCGGCCGAGAGCGAGCATACCATCGATCACGGGAATATTCAACGAGGGCCCGATCAGGGCGGCGCGCACGTGGCTGTGTCCGTTGCCGTCCCCCCAACGGGCGTCGTGGGCATAGGGGATGGTCTCGGGGGCGATGCGGTCGATGGCCCGGGTCAAGTCCTCCAGGACGCCGCTTTCGTGCTCGATGGTGGTCAGGGCCCCGGTGGAGCCCGGCACGAACAGCACGCAGAGTCCTTGGCGGACGGGCGTCTCCCCGAGCAGCCGGCTGACCTCGGGGGTGATGTCGATCACGTCGGTCCGCGCGGTGGTGGAGAACCGGAGCTCACGGGTGTGGACGGGCATGAGGGTGTTCCTCCGGGAAGGGCGGGAAAGTCCGTCAGGGACGAATTCTCAGGATGCGTCCCTGAAGATGAAGTAGTAGTCGCCGTCGTTGACGTCGACGGTGAGGCTCCCCCCCCGCGTCTCGGCGTAGACCACCCATCCGGGCTTCTCCTCGCTGCAGCACTCCACCTGCGGGGAGAAGGCCCCGGTGCCGCGGTCGTACCATCCCAGAAGCATGGGGTCGGCCATCCGCTTCCGGGCCTCCTCCAGGGCCGTTTCCCGGGCCCGTTCCAGCCCGGCCCCTTTCACTCCGCTCACCGCCACCGGGTTGGGCAGCATGTCGCGGGTCAGCTCTGCACAGCTCACCATGGCATTCTCCTGCTCGTCATTCCTCGCACGCGGTTCGTTGTCGGGACGTCGGAACGCTCCGCAAGGGATACCGACTCAGGCTACACAATAACCACGATGCCCTGCAATGCAACGGGGGGCGCACCCGATCCCCATGCCGCTCCTTGCGATTTCACCCGGTTCGGAGTAGGGTTGTCTCGGATCGCAACCGGAAGGAAGAGAGGAGGCACCCATGACGTCGAGTGCGCCCACCAGAGAGGAGGCCTTTCGGCTCCTCCAGGAGTTCAACGAGAGCGAGAGCCTGATCAAGCACGCCCTGGCCGTAGAGGGGGTCATGCGCTACATGGCCCGCAAGCGGGGCGGGGACGAGGAGAAGTGGGGGGTCATCGGTCTGATCCACGACCTGGACTACGAGAAGTACCCCGACCGGCACTGCACCAAGACCGGGGAGATCCTCCGGGACCGGGGATGGCCCGAGGACTACATCCGCGCGGTGGTGAGCCACGGTTGGGGGATCTGCTCCGACGTCGAGCCGGAGACGGACCTGGAGAAGACCCTCTATGCCGTGGACGAGCTCACGGGTCTGGTGGTGACGACCGCCCTGGTCCGTCCCTCCAGGAGCGTCATGGACCTCAAGGCCAAGTCCGTGAAAAAGAAGTGGAAGGACAAGCGTTTCGCTGCGGGCGTGGATCGGGCCATCATCGAGCGGGGGGCGGAGATGCTCGGCGTCGAGCTGGGGGAGCTCATCACGGACACCATCGCGGGCATGCAGGAGGTCGCCGGGGAGATCGGTCTGAAGGGGGAGACGGCTTCACCATGATCACCACGCGGGTCCTGGTCTCCTGCCTCCTGCTCCTCTTCCTCCCGGCGTGGGCGGGGGCAGGGGCGGTTCCAGGTGAACGGCTCGCCCGCCTCGCCGGAGACGGCGCGGTCATGGCCGTGGGCGCGGACGGTGAGGTGTTCGCCTCGCACCGGCCCGACAAAGCCCTGGTGCCCGCGTCGATCCTCAAGATCGTCACCGCCGCGGCCGCCCTGGAGGTGCTGGGCCCCGGCCACCGTTTCGAGACCGTGTTTCGCAGGACCCCGGAAGGAGACCTGGCGGTCTCGGGCCGGGGAGACCCCCACCTGGTCTCGGAGGAGGTCGCGCGCATCGCCGGGGCGTTGAGGTCGAAGGGGCTGGAGCGCGTTCGCCACCTCCTGCTGGACAACCGCTGCTTCCAGCCCGGTCTCGTGCTCCACGGGACGAACCGGAGCCTCAACCCCTACGACGCCTACAACGGCGCCCTGTGCGTCAACTTCAACACGATCTTCGTCCGCGTGGACGACCGGGGTCGCGTTCGATCGGCCGAGCCCCAGACCCCCTTGACGGAGCTCGCCCGCAGGGCCGCGCTGGAGAGCGGCGAGAGGGGCCGGGTGCGCATCAACCTGGCGGAGAGCCCCGAGCAGTGCCTGCTGTACGCCGGGGAGCTCCTGGCGGCCTTTCTCCGGAAGGAGGGCATCGAGGTGAAGGGGGAGGTCCGGCGGTACCAGGAGGACCCGGAGGCGTTCCCCCGGCTCTACGTCCACCGCTCCAGCTGGTCCCTCGAGGAGCTTCTCGAGAAGATGTTCCGCTTCTCCAACAACTTCATGGCCAATCAGATCTTTCTGGCCGTGGGCGCCTCCCGCTACGGCCCGCCGGCCACGCCCGAAAAGGCGAGGCGCGCCGTGGACCGGTTCCTGACCTCGGTGGGCGTCGAGGGCCTTCACGTGGAGGAGGGGTCCGGCCTCAGCCGCAGGACCCGCATCACCGCGAGCCAGATGATTCGCGTCCTGGAGCGCTTCCGCCCCCACCGGCGCCTGCTCGACTGCGGGCAGGGCGCCTGCACCAAGACCGGGACCCTTCACGACGTCAAGTCCCTTGCAGGGTACCTGGCCCCGGACAGCGGGAACCCGGTCTCCTTCGTCATCCTGCTGAACGGAAAGGAGCACGGGTACGGCAGCCGCAAGCGGATCTTCTCCCTTCTCCGGGACCGGTTTGCGCCCTCCCGGTCCGAGTAGGGGGGGCGGGCCCGATGAAGCGGCGGCCGTTCCCGCGTCCCCCGGGATCGCCGTCCCGGAGCGGAACGGCCGCCGGACCGAGGTCTAGAACTCCCGGAAGTCCCCGTCCTCCATGGGGATGAGCTGCCTGGGGTCCACCTCCCCGCGGGGAGAGCCGGTGCGGGCGGGCAGGCTCGTCCGGGCGGCTCGTGATCCGGTGCCGGAGGCGGTCCCTCCCCTCTGGGGCTGCCGGCCGTTTCCGTCGGCCCCGGCTCCGCCTTTACCGCCCACCACCCGGACCAGGTCGCCCACCACGCCCTCCATCTGCTCGGCCTGGGCGTTGAGCTCCTCGGAGGCGGACGCGGACTCCTCCGCGTTGGCCGCGTTCTGCTGGACCACCTTGTCCATCTCGGCCACGGCCTTGTTCACCTGGTCGATGCCCTGGGCCTGCTCGTTGGAGGCCGCGGCGATCTCGTCCACGAGCTCGCCCACCCGGGCGACCTTCTCCACCATGTCGCTGAAGGACCGGTTGGTGTGGGTCACCAGCTCCGACCCTTCGCCGATCCTGCCCACGGTGTTCTCGATGAGGCCGGCCGTGTTCTTGGCCGCCTCGGCGGCACGGAGGGCCAGGTTGCGCACCTCGTCCGCCACCACGGCGAACCCGGCGCCGGCCTCCCCGGCCCTGGCCGCCTCGACCGCGGCGTTCAGGGCGAGCAGATTGGTCTGGAAGGCGATCTCGTCGATGGTCTTGACGATCTTCTGGGTCTCCTCGCTGGCCGTGGTGATCTCCGACATGGAGCCGTCGAGGTCCGACATGGCCTTTCCGGCCTCCTGGGCCACCTTGTTCGCCTCCCGCATCAAGGTGTCGGCCTGGGTGGCGTTGTCCGCATTCTGGCGGGTCATGGAGGACATCTCCTCGAGCGAGGAGGACGTCTCCTCGATGGATGCGGCCTGCTCCGAGGCGCCCTCGGCCAGGGACTGGCTCGCGGAGGAGACCTGGCTCGAGGCGGACGCCACCTGCTCCGCGCCCGACGTGAGCTCCTGGACCGCCCGCATGACGGGCAGGCTGATGCTCCGGGCGAAGAACAGGACGGCCAGGAGGGTGAACGCCAGGAAGGCCGCGCCCACGAGCAGGATCACGTTCCGGATGGCGTTGGAGGCCCTGAGGAACTCCTCGGCGGACTGGGTGACGCCGATGCTCCAGTCGGTGAGAGGCACGGGCGCGAACCCCGCGATCTTGTCGATCCCTTCGAACGCGTAGGCCTCGACGCCCTTCTCCCCGGCGAGCATCTTCGCCATGATGCCTTCCATCCCGTTGAGCCCGGCCAGGTCGGTTCGAAGGATGTGTTCCTCGTTGGGGTGGGCGATCACCAGCCCGGTGTCGTCCACCAGGAAGGGGTAGCCGGTCTCCCCGATCCGGATGGCGGTGATCTTCTCCGTGAGGAACTGGATCTCGAGGACCGTCACCACGGCGCCGAGGACCCGGCCCTCGGGCCCGAGAACCGGCGCGCACACGGGCAGTACGGGCAGACCGGAGAGCTTGGACTTCACCGGGTCGGCCACGTTGGCCTTCCCGGCCAGGGCCTCCTGGAAGTAGGGCCGGTCCTGGATCGAAATGCCCAGAGACTTTCCACCACTGCCGTCCGCCACCACCGTTCCCCGGCTGTCGGTGAGCAGAATCGCCTCGTAGAAATCTCCGTGCTTCTTCATGACCCGGCCCAGGTAGGCATGGAAGGCCGCGGCCTCGGCGGGCGCACCGGCATTCCCGCCGGACCCCGTTTCCAGGAGGGCGGCGGCGCCGCTGTTCAACGCCAGCTGCTCGGCCACCTTGAGCTCCTCCTCCAGGACCAGCTGGGTCATGGAGGCCAGGTCTGCGGCCACCTGGCGCGCCTGATCCTGCCCCAGGGCCTCCAAGGCCTTCGAGGAGCGCGTGACCGAGAAGAGCCCCACCACCAGGAGGGGGATCACCACGACCGCAATGCCCCCCGCCACCAGCTTGAACGCCAATGATTTCGTCTTCCTTCCATGCCTCATGACCGATTCCTCCGTTTCCGTGATGATCCGGCCGGTCCGCCGCAAGGACCTTCCACGCACTGAAAGGGTCGCTCCCCCCGGATCGTGCCCGATCTCGGGGATCGCCTTGGCCGGCTCGGCTGTGGTTTCTTTGGGCCCTCACCCAGGCAAGGAGCGTGCCGGGAACGGAGTTTGGAGTGCAACCTGCTGGTATGTCTGCGTGATCCATGGTGCGCAGGCCGCCTGGAGGGGCCGTGCGGGAGCGAGGGGATGGGTCACGAATGACCCGTGAGGGGGTTGAATGAGGAGAACATGCTGGAATGTTGATGAAAACAGGTGAAGGGACGGAAGTGACCCAAACCGGGTCTAGGCCAACCCGAACCGCTTCATCTTCCGGAACAGGGTCTTCCGGGAGACCCCCAGGCTCCGGGCCGCCACGCTCCGATGCCACTGGTGGCGCTCCAGCCGCCGGAGGATGAAACGCCGCTCGAAGTCGGCCACGGCCCCTGAGAGATCCGATGGATCGAGGGCCGGGGGGCCG
Source organism: uncultured Desulfobacterales bacterium (assembly GCA_964443135.1). Lineage (GTDB taxonomy): Bacteria > Desulfobacterota > DSM-4660 > Desulfatiglandales > HGW-15 > JAIPEI01. The sequence goes on from CAYUBQ010000008.1 coordinate 40,400, forward strand.
GGGGGCGGTGGGGGCGCATCGCCCTGCTCAAACCCCTGCGGGCTGGTCAGGTCGAGACGCCTCAGGGTCACGAAACGGTGAAGCACGCTCTGGAGCTCCCGGACGTTTCCGGGCCAGGCGTGACGGCCCAGCGCGTCCATCACGTCCGCCGGCAGCGCGTGCTCCGATGTTCCCCGGGGCGTGCGTTTCAACAGGTGCTCCACCAGGAGTGGCAGGTCGTCCAGCCGCTCGCGAAGCGGGGGCAGTCGGATGGGGAGCACGTGAATGCGGTAGTAGAAGTCCTCCCGCATCTTCCCCTGCGCCACCAGGCGGCCCAGGTCCCGGTTCGTGGCCGCGACGATGTGGAGATCGGGGCGCCTGCTCTCGCCGCCTCCCAGGGGGGTGAACCCACTCCCCTCCAGGACCCTCAGCAGCTTGACCTGCAGGCCGGGCGGCAGCTCGCCGACCTCGTCCAGGAACAGGGTGCCTCCGTCCGCGAGGTCCAGGAACCCCGGCCTGTCGGCCTGTGCCCCGGTGAAGGCCCCTTTCCGGTGCCCGAAGAACTCGCTCTCGAGCAGGGTCTCGGGGATGGCCCCGCAGTTCACGGGGACGAAGGGTTTTCCCGCTCGCGCGCTCGCACCGTGGGTGGCCCGGGCCGCCAGCTCCTTTCCCGTGCCCGACTCGCCGTACAGGATGACGTTGGCCTCGCTGGATGCGGCCTTCAGGATGAGCTCGTAGACCTCCTGCATGGCCGCGCTCTTTCCCACCAGATCCCCCAGCCGGTAGCGGTCCCGCATGGAGGTCCTCAGCCGGACGTTTTCCAGGCGCAGGGACTCGGTCTCCGCCCTCATGCTGGTCTCCCTCTGAAGGGTGGAGGTCACGTCCCGCAGAGCGGTGAGAAGGGCTCCGCGTCCGCCCCAGTCGATGACCCGGTTGTGGGCCTCCGCCCAGAACTCCTTTCCCCCGAGGGACCGGCACCGGAGGCGAACGGATCGTTCGGCCTCACGGTCGATCCGGAGGGTGTTCACCAGTCGCTTCACCTTGGTCCGGTCGGTGGGGGCGACGAGGCCGAGCGCGCTGAGGCCGTCGAGATCCTCCGGGCCGGCGCCGTCGAAGAGCTCGGCGAAGGCCGGGTTGGCATAGGCGATGCGGTCGTCCTGAAGGACGGCGATGCCGTCCGCCACGGACTCCGCCAGGAAGCGGTAGCGCTCCTCGCTGGCCCGAAGCCGCCTTCCGGTGCGGACCAGCTCGGTGATGTCCTGAAGCGTCTCCACGGCGCCCATCCGGCGGTCCCGAGCGTCGAACACGGGGGCGGCCAGGAAGAAGATGTGCCGGGCGGCGCCGCCGAGCACCGGGAAGAAATCGGTGGCCTGCCACGCGTCCGGAATCACGTTCGAAGGTCCGGCGCGACGGCCCTTGTAGAGCTCGAAAAAGCGGCTGAAGTCGTTCTCCACCACCAGGTCGGCCAGCACCGGCCTCCGGGAGGGATAGAACGGGGACCACTGGCGATCGGTCCCGACCACGTCGCGGGCCGAGACGCCGGTGAGGAGCTCGCAGGCCCGGTTCCAGTGGGTGATCCGGTGGTCCGCGTCGATGACGAACTGGGCGATCGGGGTGTGTTCCAGTACGGGGTTCATGGGCAGGGGCTCCGGCCCGTGGGTCTCCTTTCCGTTCGGTCAGGCATCGAGTCCGCCCTCCTCGAGCGGCCCCCTGCCGGGTCGCATGGCAGGGTGTCGGAAGCAGGAGAGCATCAAGAATCGTGCCAGACGGGAGACCCCGGGCGTTCTTTCCGGAGCCTTGGAAACGGGGGGGCGGGGCGCGGGGGGGGGTGTGGGAAGCCGAGGGGCGAACCGTCACGGAATTGACGATCCGTGAGCGCGCGGATCAGAGGAAGGAACGGTCCTTCATCGGGGCCGGATCGATCCCGGAGGTCTCGCAGGAGCCGCTCTCGCAGTCGCAGGCGTGGCGGTGATGCGCCTCCCGCCCGGACAGCCGGCGGAGGAGGCCCCTGCCGGCCGAGACGACCGGACCGACGGAGAGGACCAGCAGGGCCACGGCCCCGGAGATCTGGGCCCAGGCGGGAACCAGCTCGGCGGCCTCGCCGGCCACGGCCTGGGCCGAGACGCCGAGCGTTCCGTAGATCACGTCCAGGGAGAGTCCCAGGATAATGGAGACGACGGCGATGGAGCCGAGGTAAACGGCGGTCGCCCGTTTTCCGAGCACCTCCAAGAGCATGGAGAGCGAGGCGGCGTTGGTGGCGGGCCCGGCGAGCAGGAAGACCAGGGCGGCCCCCGGGCTGACCCCTTTGAGGATCAGGGCGGCTGCGATGGGGGTGGACGCGGTGGCGCAGATGTACAGGGGAATGCCCACCCCCAGCATGATCACCATGGAGAGCAGGCCTCCGCCCAGGTGGCTGGAGAGGAGCTCGGTCGGCAGAAGGACCTGGATCAAGCCGGCCAGGAGCATGCCGAAGACGAACCACGGGGCCAGGTCGGGCCAGAGCTCTCGAAAGGAGAAGGCCATGCCGGAGCCGACCTTTTCGCGGACCGTGTGGTGCTTCCGGTGGGCCTCCGGGTCACAGTCGATCCCGTCGCAGCAGCCGTCCACGGGACAGGCGAGGTCCGGCACCTGAAGGTGCGGCTCCGGTTTCCGGGATGCAAAGAGGTTTTCCGCAAGCCCTGCGGCCGATGCGGTGATGAAGGCGGCCGCCGGACGCGCGACGGTCATGATCGGATCGAGCAGGGCGTAGGTGATGGCGATGGAGTCGACGCCCGACTCCGGCGTGGAGATCAGGAAGGACGCGGTGGCGCCGTTGCTGGCCCCTTGACGCTTGAGGGAGGCGGCCGCGGGTACGACACCGCAGGAGCAGAGGGGGATGGGCACCCCGAGGAGGGCCGCTTTGAACACGGGGAAGACTCTCCCCCCGCCCAGATGTCGGGCCACCGTGGCCGGGTTCAGAAAAGCCCGAAGGAGTCCGGCCACCACGACCCCGAAGAGGATGTAGATGGAGGATTCCCGGAGGAGATCCCAGGCGGCCAGAAGGATGTCGATGACGAAGGGCATGTCCGGTGAATCGCTTTCGCAAGGGGGCGACCCGCGGGTAAAAGCGGAATGCGCCCTGATTTTCGACGGATCCGCAAGAACCCGCTCACCCGGTATCGTGCTCGATTTGTGCTCCTCAGTTCAATTATGGCCACTCGGTGGTCCTTGTCAACCCGAAGGCCTTCTCCGCAGAGCCTTCGCGAGTGGCGGACCGCTCGGCCTTCCGCGATCCCGTCGTTTCGCTGTCGCAACTCCTCCCCGGGGCGGCCGTTGCAGGACCAAAGGGTGCGTTGACAGGTCTCTGCATTTGTCTTAAGTTGTTTCGCGCGACATGGCCGGAGGCCCCTTGCGGTTCACTTTTGCAGTCCAGGAGTCGCCATGCACATTCGAAGGATCTCCTTTCGCGTCGATGACTATCCCACGGACAGCTACTACCCTTTCAACCTGGAGACCTTTCGCGTCACGAGACAGCTCGAGTTTCCGTCCGGCGTCACCATGCTGGCGGGAGAGAACGGGAGCGGGAAATCCACACTCCTGCGCGCCATCGCAAACCGCTGCGGCATTCACATCTGGAAAACCATCGAAACCAGCCGTTACGAGCTCAACCCCTACGAGGACCTGTTGTGGAGATTCATCGAGGTGGAGTGGTGCGGGGAGTACGTACACGGCTCCTTTTTCTCTTCGGAGATGTTTCACGATTTCGCCCGAAACCTGGACGAGTGGGCCGTGTCGGACCCGGACTCGCTGCGGTACTTCGGGGGAAAGTCCCTCATGACCCAGTCTCACGGCCAGTCCCTGATGAGCTACTTTCAGTCCCGGTACCGGATCAAGGGACTCTACCTGCTGGACGAACCCGAGACCGCGCTCTCCCCCCGGACCCAGCTCGCCCTGCTCGAGCTGCTCGAGGAGACGGGGAAGGCCGGGCACGCCCAGTTCATCGTGGCCACCCACTCCCCGATCCTCCTGGCCTGCAGGGGGGCGGCCATCTACAGCTTCGACAGGATTCCCATCACCAGGGTGGCCTACGAGGACACGGAGCACTACCAGGTCTACCGTGACTTCATGAGAAGGATGGAGCGAAGGCTCGAGGAGGGAAGGGATTGAGGATCCACGCCGGTCTTCGGGGTTTGCCCCCCCATTGCCCCCGCCGGGTCGAGCAGAGCTTTCACGCCAGGGAACCGGATTGGGTCAGGCGTTCGTACACGGCATCGCGGAAAGCCACGGAGGGCTCATCGAGGTCGATTCCGAGGTCGGCCGGGGGACACGCTTCGATGTGTACCTCCCCGTGGCCGCTGGTCGAGGAAGGAAGGAGATGCTCATGGAGGAGCAGGTGAAGCACGGCTCGAGGACCGTGCTGCTGGTGGACGACGAACCGATCATCGTGGAAGTGGGGGAGCAGATGCTGAGGTCGCTGGGTTTCCGCGTCATGACGGCGGGAAGCGGCCGGGAAGCCCTGGAGGTCTACGAGCGGCAAGGTGACGAGATCGACCTGGTGGTGCTGGACATGATCATGCCGGATATGGGCGGCGGCGAGACCTTCGACCGGCTCAGGCGGATCGATCCGGGCGTGCGCGTGCTCCTCTCGAGCGGATACAGCCTCGACGGAGAGGCGAAGGAGATTCTGAACCGGGGGTGCAGCGGCTTCATCCAGAAGCCGTTTCGCCTGTCCGACCTGTCGGATGTTCTCGACGAGCTGATGTGATCTACTGCTTGCGGTAGAGCGCCAGGATCCCGTTCAGGGACCGGCCGGGGGTGAGCAGCTCCAGGCCGGGGAAACGGGGCTGGAGCCGCTCCAGGCCGTAGACGGCGAAGACGCTGCCCGGTCTCGCCTTGCGGGCGATCAGGGCGGCGAACTCCTCCTGCATGGTGAGATAGGTGTAGAAGAGGTCGAACGCCTCGAAGGCCAGGCCGGTGGCGTTCTCGATCCTCTCGTGCAGTTCGTCGTCCGTGGAGTCCCCCTCGAAGAGCTGGATGTTCCCGGGGACGGGAGGGAGCCCCCTGCGGGACAGCTCGATCTCCAGGCCCCGCTTCAGCTCGGCGTGGTCGTCGAGGATCCAGTCGTCCAGCTCCACGCCCACGGACCGGCGGACCAGCCAGCTGAGGAACACGTTCACCCGGCCGTCGGCGCAGCCCATGTCCAGGAACCGGGTCTCGCCGGGGACCAGGATGCGATCGCAGACCAGGGGCTCGAGGCAGGGAAGCAGCTTGTCCAGCTTGCTGGATCGGCGAAAACCCAGGGAGCCGGCGTCGCCCACCTGCCGCTCGTCGCAGAAGCGGGCGACGGTCTCCAGCGTGCTCTTCAGCTCGGAGGACCTCAACACCTCAACACCTTCCTCACCCGCTCCTCCAGGAGGAAGAGGGCTTCGATCTCCTCCCCCTCGCTCTCCCGGAGCGGCTGCAGACGCCCGGGGTCGATGCTGCGGGTGATCTTGGTGCACAGGTAGTTGATGCAGATCACGTGGCGGGCCGACAGGAGGCAGCCGGTGGGACCCAGGAACCGGCATCCCGCCGGGTCGGTCCGCTTCCGGGGAAGGGGCCGGCCCAGCAGGCGGTTGATCAGCAGCAGGACCCCGCTGTATCGATCCTCGATCCCCTTCCCGCAGCAGGAGCCCCCCTCCCGGAGATCGCAATCCCGGCAGAATGCGGCGACGCCCGACTCCAGCATCCGGAGGCGGGACGCCTCGGCGGCCGCCCTGAACCGATCGAGCAGACCCGCAGCCACGGGATCCGCCGCCAGACGGGCGCCGGCCTCCCGGTGGCGGGCCTCCGCCCAGGCGATCTTCTCTTCGATGGCGCTGTCCAGGGAGCCGTTCCCGCCGGGGGGACGCTCAGGACTTCTTCTTACCGCCCGACTTCCGGCCACCGGACTTCCCTCCCTTTTCCTCGGGAGGCGCGGCGTTTCCGAACCGCTTGAGCCCTTCGGCCAGCTCCCGGAGCTTCCGGTCCACGAGGTCGTTGATGCTGTTCTTGGTGTAGGTGCCGTCGGCCTTCCTCTTGCCGGCCGACTTGCCGGACAGGATCTCGATGCCCTCGTCGACGCTTGTGACCGCCCAGATGTGAAACGATTTCTTCTCCACCGCCTCCACCACGTCCTTGCGCAGCATCAGGTCCTCGAGGTTCGCCTCGGGGATCATCACGCCCTGGTCCCCGGTCATGCCGACCTTCCGGCAGCAGTCGAAGTACCCCTCGATCTTCCGGTTGACCCCGCCGATGGCCTGCACCTCGCCTTTCTGGTTCACGGACCCGGTGACGGCGATGTACTGCTTCAGAGGGAGACCCGCCAGGCTCGAGAGCAGGGCGTAGACCTCGGTGGACGACGCGCTGTCCCCGTCCACCCCGCCGTAGGACTGCTCGAAGGCGATGCTGGCGCTCACGGTGAGCGGTTTCTCCTGGGCGTACTTGTGCCGGAGGTAGCCGCTCAGGATGAACACCCCCTTGTTGTGGGTCTTGCCCGAGAGGTCGGACTCCCTCTCGATGTTGATGATGCCGGCCCGTCCCATGGACGTGGAGGCCGTGATCCGGCTGGGCTTGCCGAAGGCGTAGTCCCCCATGTCGTACACCGCAAGCCCGTTGACCTGACCCACCTTCTCCCCGGCCACGTCGATCATCAGGGTGCCCCGGTCGATCATCTCCTGGATCTTCTCCTCGACCAGGTTGGAGCGGTACATCTTGGCGTCGATGGCCCGGTCCACGTGCTCGGCGCGAATGGCTGAGGCCCTGTCCTGGCCCGCCCAGTAGTCGGCCTCGCGGATCATGTCGGTGATCTCGGGAAAGCTGGTGGAGACCTTCTCCTGCCTTCCGGTCATGCGGATCGCCTCCTCCACCAGGGCGGCCACGCCCGTTCGCTCGAACGGCCTGAGACCGTCCTCGTCCACCCGCATCTTGATGAACTCGGCGAACCGGTGGATGGACTCGTCCGTCCTGTCCATGGAGGTGTCGAAGGCGGCGCGCACCTTGAAGATCTTGGGTACGTCCTCGTCGTATCGCAGCAGGAGGTAGTAGATGTGATCCTCTGCGATGACGATCACCTTGGTGGTCATGTCCACCGGCTCCGGCTTCAGGCCGGAGGTCGTGAAGAGATAGAACGGATCGTAGGTCTGGATCTCCATCTTCTCGGTCTTGAGCGCCCGCTTGAGGGAGGGCCAGACCCCCGGTTCGATCAGGGCGTCCATGAGGTTGATCACCAGGTACCCGCCGCTCGCCTTGACCAGAGAGCCCGCACGGATCTTGCTGAAGTCCGTGCGCCACACCCCGCTTCGATCCACCACGCGCTCGATGGCGCCGAACAGGTTCCGGTAGGTGGGGTAGGTCTCCACGATGACCGGGGCCGCCGAACCCTCGGAGTTGTCCACGATCACGTTGACCTGGTAGGGCTGGAACGGGTCGCCCTCGGGGACCAGGAACGGGAACGCCTGCATCTGCTCCTTGCCTTGGGTCTGGAAGATCTGGATGTTCTCCCCCAGGTCCTCGAGCATGTCGTCGAGGAAATTCTGGGTCTTTTCCCCCTCGTACTTCCGGCGGACGGACGCAAGGCTGTCTTCGGCCAGATTCTTGAACAGCATGGCGTCCATCTTCTCGACGTTCTCCTGTACCTCCTTCTGGAGATCGCGAAGCTCGAGAAAGATCTGGTCCACCTGCTCCCGCAGCTCCGCCTGCTTCTGCTTCAGGGCCTCGTACTCTTCCTCGGGAAACCGCCCCTTCTCCACCAGGGACTCGATCTGATCGATGTGCGTCGGGTTTCCGTCGACCAGGGGCACGACCTCGGGACGCTTGATCTCGCCCATCTGCGTTTCCACCAGGGCGAACCCCTCCTCCCGGACCTTCTTGTCCAGATCCTTGAAGAAGCCCTTGCCCTTCTTTTCGTAGGCCTGCATGATCTCTTTCTTGCGGTTCAGATAGTCCTGGCTTTCGAAGAGCGCGGGCACCTCCCTCTTCAGGCTCTCGATGAAGTCGTGTACGTCCTTCTTGAACCCGGCGCCCTTCCCCGCGCTGAACCGGAGCAGGATGGGGTTCTCGGGGGACTTGAAGTTGTTCACGTAGCAGAGGTCTTCCGGGATCTCGACCCCTTTCTGCTCGGCCATCTGCTCGAGGAGCTTCCGCACCGTGGACATGCGGCCGGTCCCGGCGATCCCCGTGACGAAGATGTTGTACCCCGGTTTGTGCATGCCCATGCCGAACCCGAAGGCCTCCACGCCTCGGTCCTGGCCGATGATCTCCGTCAGGGGGTTCAGATCGTCCGTGGTCTGGAAAGGGAGAGATGCAGGATCCAATCTCCATCTCAGCTGGTCGAGGGGGGCTTTCCGGTCGTTCGATGTCTTCTTTCGGGGCATGGCGAAATCTCCTCTGAGGTGGGAGCGGCAACGGTACGCGCGTGCCTTGTCCTGGTTCCCGGCCTGCGGAATCAGGCGATCCGGATTTCGATCTCCCTCCCGGCGTCGGTCTTTCGCTTCGGCAGCACGACCTCCAGGAGGCCTTCGCTGAAGGTCGCAGAGGCCTGCTCGGGCACGACCCGGAAGGGCAGTCGGAGGCGTCGGGCGAACGCACCGTACCGCGTCTCCACCTTTCGTCCGCGGCCGCTTTCCCGGGTACGTTCCTTCCCGCTCGCACCCTGGATCGTCAGCCGGTCCTCCGAGACCCGGAGGGTGAGGTCGGCGGGCTCGATGCCCGGAATCCGGGCCCGGAGCAGGAGGGATTCCCCCCGGTCGAGAAGCTCGAACGAGTCGATGCCCCCGGCGGGCGGGAGGGTGTGGGGCATGCAGAAATCGTCCCAGACGCGCGCGAACATGCGTCCCATGTCCCGCCTCAGGCGGTTCATTTCCTCGGTTTTCCAGATGGTCAGCTCAGCCATGCTTCGACCTCCCGGCGTTTCCTGGGTGGGCAAGGGCCGGGGGGACGACCTGCGGTCGTCGATCCCGGCGTCGTGCGGACATTCTAGAAAGATGCCCTTTGCGAGGCAAGACCCTTTCGGGCGGCGCGGTCCGCCCCGCCGCTTTACAAGCGGGATCCCGGCGGGTAGAGTGTGGTGGATGTCCGCTGAGGCAACCGGGCGGGGAACGTCCAATGGGGACCATGGGATTCAAGAAGACGAACAATCGGGCGGTGCTGGGGTTCCTTCTCCCTTTTCTGGCCATGGGGACGGCCTCCGGGGTCGTCCTCTGGAATCGCTCCTTTGGGCTGCCCTTTCCGGTCTGGTTGCCGATCCTCGTGCTGGTCCCCCTCCTCCTCGCCCTCGGGCTCTTCCTGTCGATCACCTCGATCCCGTTCATCGAAGAGCTCGGGGACAGGGACTACGCCTACTCCGGGCTCGTCCTCAATCTGTTTCTCGTGCTGCTCTTCCTCGCCAGCGTCTTTTACTACCTCGTTCGCATCCATCCGGGTTCGTGATCCGATCCGCGGCCCTTTCTTCCATGGCAGGCGATCTTCCGTGCCCGGGCTCCACGATCGCGAGCGGGGTGGTCACCCGCAGGTGACGTCGGACGCCTCGGATCTCCTCCCCGAACGGTGACAGCGCAGGTTCCGCCCGGCCCTTCCGGCCGCGGAGCCGCGTCTCCACGGGCCGATCGACCCCTTTCGGGGCGGGTACGGCTCCTCCCTCCGATGGACCACATCTGGTGGTCGCAGTGCTTCGAACAACAGGCTGTGGCGTGTCATGGGTCACACCGTTCCTTTGCATTTCCAGCGTCGGGTCCAGGCCGTTCAACGGAGCATTTTTTCCTTGACAGGCCGGGGAGTTATCGGGTAAAAGTGTCACAAAGTGGAATGTAGTGGCACAAAGTGGTAGCCCGGCATGTTCAAAGGACGCTCCCGACATACCCTGGACGAGAAGGGCCGGCTGGCCGTCCCGGCTCGTTTCAAGGAGGCCCTCCAGCAAAAGGGCAACGACGTCCTGGTCCTCACCAACCACGACAGTTGCCTCTGGGCGTTTGCCCTCGACGACTGGCGCGCCATCGAGGAGAGGGCTGCAAATCTCTCCCTTTTCAACCATGCCGCCAATCGCTATCTGCGCTACTTTATCTCCGGCGCGCAGGAATGTCCACTCAAACAGGGCCGCATCACCATTCCTCCGGATCTGCGGGACATCGCCGGTCTGACCAAGGAGGTGGTCCTGGTCGGCGAGCTGAAGATCTTCGAGATCTGGGACCGGGAGCGGTGGGATGACGAGTTCGAGACCGCGAGACAGAGCTTTGCCCAGGACAGCCAGGCCCTCTCGGAGCTGGGCATTTAGTGCTTCACTCATGAAACCCTGCCATCGAAAACAAGAAGGTTTTCACACCGAGGCCGCAGGGGGCGGAGGAAGCCCCGGCCTCCAGAGCCGGCCGTTCCTCTGCCGGGTTGCGGGCCTCAGCCCGCCTTAGAGGTAGGCATCCTTGGAGTTCCCTCACCAACCAGTGCTCGTCGAGGAGGTGGTTCGGGATCTCCTCACCCGCCCGGAGGGGGTGTACGTGGACGGGACCTGCGGGAGCGGGGGCCACAGCCTGGCCGTGGGGGAAGCCCTGTCGGAAGAGGGCCGGCTGATCTGCCTGGACCGGGACCCGGAGGCCGTGCGCCGATGCCGGGTCCGGCTGTCCTTCATGGGGGACCGGCTCACCCTGCGCAAGGCGAGCTACGCGGAGCTCGGGGCCGTGCTCGAGGAGACGGGAAGAAAAACCGCCGACGGGGTCCTGCTCGACCTGGGGCTTTCGACCTACCAGCTCGATCAATCCGGCCGGGGGTTCAGCTTCCAGCGGGACGAGCCGCTGGACATGCGGATGGATCCGGAAAGCGACCCGACGGCCGGTCACCTGGTCAACACGCTGCCGGAGCGGGAGCTGGAGCGCATCTTGAGGGGGTACGGTGAGGAGAGAAAGGCCCGGGCCGTCGCACGCGCCGTCGTTCGCGCCCGCCGCGAGGAGGCGATCGCGACCTCGTCCCGGCTGGCGTCGCTGGTGAGATCCGTGGTCCCGCGCCCGCGAAGGCCGGGGGCGAAGGACCCGGCGACACGAACCTTCCAAGCGCTGCGGATCGCAGTGAACCGGGAGCTCGACAACCTCCGGCTGTTTCTGGACCGGGTGCCCGAGTGGATTCACACGGGAGGGCGGCTCGTGATCCTGAGCTATCACTCCCTCGAGGACAGGATGGTGAAGCAGGCCGTGCGAGCCTGGGAAAAGGGATGCACCTGCCCGCCGGACTTTCCGGTCTGTACCTGCGGGAAGAGCCCCCTGTTCAGGCCGATCCGGCGGGGCGGGCTGAGGCCGACGGAGAAGGAGGCGGTGGGGAACCCCAGGGCCCGCAGCGCCGTCCTGCGGTCGGCGGAAAGGATTTGAGCCATGAGTGATCGAAGAACCGGGAGCGGGTTGAACAGGCTGCGGAACCACGGAACCGGCGTCCGGATCCACAATGCGAGAAAAAAGGACCGGGAGCTTCGGTTGACACCGCGTCAGATCGTGCTCATCTCCGTCCTGTTCCTCATCTTCATGGGGAGCGGGATCGGGTACGTCTGGTCGAACTTCGAAGGCACCCAGATCGGCTACGATCTGAGCCGTCTCCAGAAGCGGGAGATGGAGCTCATGGAGCTGAACCGGAAGCTCAAGCTGGAGCTCGCCTTCCTCAAGTCACCCCAGTACCTGGAGCAGGCGGCCCGGAAGGCCGGTCTTCACCCGACGGACCCGGACCAGGTGATCCTGATTCAATGAGATTCACGGAAAAGAAATGGATTCGATTCCGCATCTATGTTGTCGCGACGGTGTTCGCGCTGGGGCTCTCTGTGATTCTCGCACGTGGATACCAGCTCCAGGTTCGAGAACGGGAGAAGCTCACCCGGATCGCCCGCAAAGGGTACAGCGGGACCGTGAAGCTCCCCCCCATACGGGGGACGATCTATGACCGGAAGGGGAAAGAGCTGGCGGTGAGCATCGAGGTGGCCTCCGTCTATGTCCATCCCCAGCGTGTCGAGGACAAGACCCGGACGGCCGGGAAGCTCGCCCGGGTTCTTTCTCTTCCGGAGGCGGAGGTGATCGCGAAGCTGGAAAAGGAAGCGTCCTTCGTGTGGCTGAGCAGGAAGGTCCCTCCCGAGACGGCGGAGCGGGTCCGGAAACTCGGGCTCAAGGGGGTCGGGTCCACGCCGGAGTCCAAACGTTTTTATCCCGGCAAGGAGATCGCAGGTCACCTCATCGGGTTTTCCGGGACGGACAACCAGGGGCTCGAAGGCCTGGAAAACGCTTACGACCGATACCTCAGGGGCCCCGACTATGTCCTGATCCAGATGCGGGACGCGCTTCGAAGGCCGTTCTTCGTCAGCCGGCCCACGCTCCGGGACGAAGACGGGAAGGTTCGATCCATGCACGACCTCGTGCTGACGATCGACAAGCACATCCAGTACAAGGCCCAGCAGGCGCTGAGGGAGGCCGTGAAGCGCGCCAGGGCCGAGAGCGGCCAGTGCGTGGTCGTGGACCCGCAGAGCGGGGAGATCCTGGCCATGGCCGTGGTCCCCGCATTCAACCCGAACTCCTTCGGCCGGTACGACCCGGAGGACTGGAGGAACCGGGTGATCACGGACAGCTACGAACCGGGCTCCACCTTGAAGGCGTTCCTGATCGCCGCCGCGCTGGACAAGGCCGTCGTGTCCCCTCAGACGCGGTTTCATTGCGAGAACGGGGCGTTCGAGGTGGCGAACCACGTGATCCACGACACGCACGAGTACGCGGAGCTCACGGCGGAGGACATCGTGGTCCTCTCCAGCAACATCGGGGCGGTCAAGATCGGCTGGAAACTGGGCTACCGGACCTTCACGGACTACCTTCGCGGGTTCGGGTTCGGGAAGAAGACCGGGGTGGGCCTGATCGGGGAGCGGGAGGGCTTCATCCGTCCTGCGGCCGAGGCGCGGGCCATCGATCGGGCCAACATCTTCTTCGGCCAGGGTCTGAGCGTGACCTCCATCCAGCTGGCCATGGCCATGGCGGCCGTGGCCAACGGAGGGCGCCTGATGCGCCCTCACGTGGTGAAGGAGATCCGGGAGGCCAACGGCCGGGTCGTTCGACGCACGCGGCCGCAGGTGGTCCGGCGGGTCCTCTCCCCGGAGACGGCCCGGAAGGTCAAGAGAATCCTGAGCGGTGTGGTGAGCGACAGGGGGACCGCTCCGAGGGCGGCGATCACGGGTTACCAGGCCGCCGGGAAGACCGGGACCGCGCAGAAGGTGGACCCGAAGACGAAGCGGTACTCGAGGAGCAAGTACGTGGCCCTGTTCGTGGGGTTCGTGCCCGTGGAGGATCCGCGGCTGGTCTGTCTCGTGCTGGTGAACGAGCCCAAGGGGAGCACCTACGGGGGCGTCGTGGCCGCACCGGCCTTCAGGGAGCTCGGCCGGTGGGCCCTGAACCATCTTCGGGTGACGCCGCGCCTGAAGCTGGCATCGGTTTCGGAAAGCTCCGGGCCGCATGAAGAGGTGACCTTCGAGTTTCTGAAGGGAGGTGCGGACGCGGTGGCGGAGGAGGGGCGGGCGGGCATGAGCGAACGTCGTGCAGGGGGGGAAGACGCAGTCACGGCTCCATCGGAGCGCAGGCTGCCGGATTTTCGGGGGAAGTCCATGAGGGAGGTGCTCCGAAACGGCACCGACCTGGGAATCCGAGTGGTTCTGGAAGGCAGCGGGCTGGCGGTGGAGCAGGAGCCCGAGGCGGGCGTGGGGCTGAGCTGCGTGAGCGCGGTGCGCGTCCGCTTCGACCCGCCCCTCTGAATCGGACCGGCGTGGACGTTCCATGCCGGGGGAAGGACACGAGAAGCGAATGGAGCTCGGCCGACTCATCAAAGGCCTGAAAGGGGCGGAGCGGCTCCGGGGCGACCTGGACCTGGAGGTCGAAGGCGTGGCGTACGATTCCCGGAACGTCCGCCCGGGACATCTCTTCGTGGCCGTGAGGGGTCACGCGCAGGACGGCCACGCCTTTCTCCGGGATGCGGCCGATCGGGGGGCCGCGGCCCTGGTGGCGGAAGCGTTCCCCCACATGACGACGGATGCGGCCATGATCCGCGTTCCCGACACGCGGAAAGCCCTCTCGGACATTGCGGCCCGTTTCTTCGACGAGCCGTACCGAAACCTGGACATCATCGGCATCACCGGGACCAACGGAAAGACCTCCACCTCCTACCTCCTCGAGTCCATTCTCCGAACGGCCGGGGAGCGTGCCGGCGTGATCGGCACCATCAACTACCGCCACGGCGAGGTCAGCCGGCCGGCCCCCGTGACCACGCCCGAGTCCCTGGACCTGATGGCCGTCCTGCGGGAGATGGCGGACCACGGCGTCACCCGCGTGGTGATGGAGGTCTCCAGCCACGCCCTGGAGCAGGGAAGGGTCCGGGGCTGCCCCATGCGGGTGGTGGTCTTCACGAACCTCTCCCGGGATCACCTGGACTACCACGCGGGCATGGACGCCTACTTCATGGCCAAGAGCATCCTCTTCCGCCCGCGCGAGGGAGGGGGCGTCCCCGGAGAGGGCCCCGCGGTGATCAACCTGGACGATCCGAGGGGGGCGGAGCTGGTCTCCCTGTCCGGAAGGCCGGTCCGAACCTACGGCCTCCAGGGGCGGTGCGACGTCCGCGCGGAGATCCTTTCCGAGGACCGGACCGGCCTGCGTGCCCGGCTGAAGGCGCCGGAGGGGACGGTCGAGATCCGATCCCCCTTGGTCGGGCGCATCAACGTCTACAACATGCTCGCCGCCGCGGGTGCGGCCCTTTCCCTGGGCGTCGGCCCGGACGAGGTGGCCGCCGGGCTCGAGCGGGTGCGGAGCATCCCGGGGAGGCTGGAGCGGGTGGAGAACGCGCGGGGCCTGAGCATCCTCGTGGATTACGCCCACACGCCGGATGCCCTGGGGAAGGCCCTCGGGACGGTGCGGCCCCTGGTGAGCGGACGGCTCATCACGGTGTTCGGCTGCGGCGGGGATCGGGACCGGGGGAAGCGTCCCGAGATGGGGGAGATCGCGGGAAAGCGGAGCGACCTCGTCCTCGTGACCTCCGACAACCCGCGCACCGAAGACCCCCTGGAGATCATCGCCCAGGTGGAAGAAGGGGTCCGGGCCTCGGGTCTGCCGCTTCTCCGGATCGGGACGGCGGACCTGGAGGGCAGGGGGTACGCGGTGGAGCCCGACAGGAGAAAGGCGATCCGGCTGGCCGTGGAGACGGCGACCCTGGAGGACACGGTGCTCATCGCCGGAAAGGGCCACGAGGACTACCAGGTTCTGGGGACGGAACGGGTCCATTTCGACGATCGGGAGGAAGCGGTCCTGGCGGCCGAAGAAGGTTCCGGTTGACAACGTGAGGAAAGGAGGAGGCCCTGACCATGGCCGCCTCGTGGGGACGCATCACGGTCCGGGAGATCGCGGACGCCGCAAACGGAGCCTTGCTCGTAGGACCCGCGGACACGGCGATCTCCGGGGTCAACACCGACACCCGAAGCCTCGAGCCGGGGGAGCTCTTCTGGGCCCTGGTCGGGGAGCGTTTCGACGGTCACGACTTCATGGACGCGGCGCTCGAGCAGGGAGCCGCGGGCCTGGTGGGGAAGCCGGCCCGGGTGCGGTCCCTCTCTCTTCCCCGGGGATGCGTGGCCGTCGGCGTGGAAGACCCGTTGAAGGCCCTGGGCGACCTGGCCTCCTGGTGGCGCCGGGAGCAGGGGGCGGCGGTGGCCGCGCTCACCGGCAGCGCCGGGAAGACGACCACCAAGGAGATGGCCGCGGCCGTGCTGCACCTGGGGGGACCCACCCTAAGGAACAGGGGAAACTTGAACAACCTGGTCGGCCTGCCCTTGACGCTCCTCGGGCTCCGCGGGAAGCACCGCTACGCGGTTCTGGAGATGGGCATGAACCGTCCGGGAGAGATCGCGAGACTGACGGAGATCGCCGATCCGGACGTGGGCCTCATCACCAACGTGGCGAGGGCCCACCTGGAAGGGCTGGGGGACCTCCAGGCCGTGGCCCGGGCCAAAGCGGAGCTCCTGGATCGAATGCGGCCGGCCTCGACGGCCGTCCTCAACGGCGACGACGCCCTTTTGATGGCCGAGGCCCGTCGTTTCGGCGGGCGCATCGTCACCTTCGGCCTGGGGCCGGAGAACCAGGTCAGGGCCGAGCGGGTCCGGTCCCTGGGGCGAGGCGGAACCCGGTTCGACCTGGTGCGAGGGGCGGAGCGGACGGAGGTCCGCCTCCACGCCCCGGGGCGCCAGAACGTGTTGAACGCTTTGGCTGCTGCGGCCCTGGCGGACAGCCTCGGAGCGGACCCGCGGTCCGTTACCAAGGGTCTGGAGACGTTCAGGGGGGTGCCGGGCCGTTTCACGATCCTGGACCTGCCCGGAGGCGGCATTCTGGTGGACGACACCTACAATGCCAACCCGTCCTCACTCGAGGCGGCGATGGACTCGCTCGCCGATCTGGCCGGCGGGAGGGGCCGGATCCTGGTCTGCCTCGGGGACATGCTGGAGCTCGGGCGGGAAACGGTTCCCGCCCACCTGGAAGCGGGACGAATGGCGGCCGAACGGGGTGCGGCGCACCTCCTGGTTCTCGGGGAGCAGGCGGATCACGTCCTCCGCGGGGCCCGCGAGGGGGGGCTCGCCGCGGAGCGTACACGCCGGATGCACAATCACGAGGAGATGGCGAATGGGATCCTGGATCTGCTCGAGAACGGGGACATCGTGCTGCTCAAAGGTTCCAGGGGAATGCGGCTCGAGAAAGTGGTCGAGCGCATCGCCGGGGCCGGCCGGAAAGGAGGCCGTCATGGTCTCGATCAAGAGGGTTCTGGTGGTGGATGACGAGCCGGGGATCCGCGCTCTCCTCAGTGACGTCCTTTCGGGTCCCGAGCGGCACGTCACCCTCGCGGGCGACGGGCTCGAGGCCGTGCGCCGGCTCCGGGAGCGGCGGTACGACGCGGTGGTGACGGACGTGAACATGCCGGGGATGAACGGCATCGATCTGCTCCGATGGATGAAGAAGAACAAGCGCCGGGAGAAGACGGTTGTCATGAGCGGATCCTCCCGTCACGACCTCCTTCCCGCGCAGGGGCTGCCTCCCGTTCGGGCCCGGTTTCGGAAGCCGTTCCGGATCGCGGCGTTCGTGAAGACCATGGAAGAGATCCTGGCCGGCAGCAAACGGGGTGCCGGGCGGCGCTTGCCGGCGGGAAGAAAGGGAACGGCCTGATCCATGCTGTACAAGCTGATCTACATCTTCCATCAGGACCTCTCCTGGCTGAACGTGTTCCGCTACATCACGTTCCGGACCATCCTGTCCGCCCTGTCTTCCCTGGCGGTCGTGCTCCTCTTCGGTCGATGGGGCATCGAGCGGCTTCGAACCCTGCAGGTGGGGCAGTACATTCGCGAGGACGGACCCCCCGATCACAAGGGCAAGGCCGGCACACCCACCATGGGGGGCTGCCTGATCCTGCCGGTCATCATGGTCGCCACGATCCTGTGGGCCGACCCCCGGAACACCTACATCTGGCTGACCATGGTGGTGCTTCTCGGCTTCGGCGGCATCGGCTTCATGGACGACTACGTCAAGCGGGTCCGGAAAAGCAGTCAGGGGTTGAGCGCCCGGGCCAAGTTCGGCCTTCAGTTCCTCGTGGCCGCGGTCGTGGCGGTCAGCCTCTACACGTACCCCGATTTCGACTCGCGCCTCATGGTGCCCTTCTTCAAGAACCTGCAGCCGGATCTCGGTCCGTGGTACATCCTGTTCGCCGTGTTCATCATCGTGGGCGCGTCGAACGCCGTCAACCTGACGGACGGCCTGGACGGCCTGGCCATCGGGCCCATCATCGTCTCTTTCAGCTGCTACCTGGTGTTCGCCTACCTGGCCGGACACGTGAGGATCGCGGAGTACCTCCAGATCCCCTACGTGGCGGGAGCGGGGGAGCTGTCCGTCCTGTGCGGGACGGTGGCGGGAGCGGGGCTGGGTTTTCTCTGGTACAACGCCTATCCCGCCGAGGTGTTCATGGGGGACGTGGGCTCTCTCCCCCTGGGGGCCGTTCTGGGGACCGTGGCGGTCATCACCAAGCAGGAGATCGTCCTCGTGCTCGTCGGCGGCCTGTTCGTGGTGGAGGCCCTTTCGGTGATCTTCCAGGTGGGTTACTTCAAGCTCACGGAGGGGCGCAGGATCTTTCGCATGGCCCCCATACACCATCACTTCGAGCTGAAAGGATGGCCGGAGAGCAAGGTGACCGTGCGGTTCTGGATCATCGCCGTGATCCTCGCGCTGCTCGCCTTCAGCACGCTGAAGCTGCGGTGAGGACGGTGTCTGTGTCGGTGGAGGTGAGGGGGAAGAGCGATGACGCGTCACCGGGGCGGATCGGAGGGCGGGCCGGTGTTCGACGGGCCATGTCGAAGCGCAACCCGTTTCCGGAATGTCACGGAGGGAGCCGTGGAAAGGGACGCGCAAAAGGCCATGCTGGAGGGCTGGCGATACAGGGTCCAGCACAAGGCCAACCCCCTGCACGTCTACTGCCGGCTGGTGGATCTGGGCGTGGGGCGGTTTCTCTCGAGGAAGGTGTGCGTGTTCTACGAAAGGCTGATTTTTCCATCCGGAAGGCGGGAATGCAGAAGGGACTGAACATTCGGGGGAAACGGGTCGTCGTCGTGGGGCTCGGCCGCTCCGGCAGCGCGGCGGCGCTGTGGCTCGCCCGGGGGGGTGCGGAGGTGACGGCCAGCGACCTGCGACCGGGCTCGGCATTCGCCCGGGATCTCCTCAGGGAGGTCGGCGACGCCGGGGTTCGGCTGGAGCTCGGCGGACACGTTCCGGAGACCTTCCTGAACGCCGACTGGATCGTGCTCAGCCCGGGCGTACCGCCCGAGGTCGAACCGATCCGATCGGCGAGGGAGCGCGGGATCCCCGTGTTCGGCGAGATGGAGCTGGCCTGCCGGCTCCTGGACATTCCCATGGCGGGTGTGACCGGCACCAACGGCAAGTCCACGGTCACCGCCCTTCTGGGGGAGATGCTCCGGGGTCGGGGAGAGCGCGTGTTCGTCGGCGGGAACATCGGGACGCCCCTCATGGATCTGGTGGCCGGACGCCGGGAATATGACCGGGGGGTGATCGAGGTGTCCAGCTTCCAGCTCGACACCCTGGAAAGCTTTCGACCCGAGGTCTCGGTGATCCTCAATGTCAGCCCCGATCATCTGGATCGCTACGAGGACTACGAGGCCTACGTCCGGAGCAAGCTGCGCATCTTTCTCCGCCAGAGGCCGGGGACCGCCGTGGTGCTCAACGACGACGATCCGAAGCTGCGGGAGGTGGATCCCGGCGGGCACCTCCGTGCGCTGCGCTACGGCCTGGACCGGACGCCCCGACGGGCGTCGTGGGTCTCCGGGGACCGCGTGGTCGCCCGCCTCCCCGGGAGGGAGTCCGAATCCTTCCCCCTGGAGAGGTTCGCACTGCCGGGGAGGCACAACAGGGAAAACGCGATGGCTGCGGTGCTGGCCGCTTTGTCCGCGGGGGCGGGCCGGGAGGCCGTTCAGAACGGAATCGATACCTTCCGGGGCCTGCCCCACCGGTTGGAGCTCGTGGGGCGGTCCGGGGGCGTGGCGTTCTACGACGACTCGAAGGCCACGAACGTGGACGCCGCAGTGCGGGCCGTGGAGAGCTTCGAGCAGCCCTTGATCCTGATCGCCGGCGGCCGGCACAAGGGAGCCGATTACGGCCCCCTCGTGCGGGCGTCCCGGGGACGGGTCAAGGCGGCGTTTTTTCTCGGAGAGGCCCGGCTGCTGCTGGCCGAGGCGTTCGAGGGAACGCTCCCGTATCGCATCGTGGAGAGCATGGACGAGGCCGTTTCCGGGGCCCGCACCCGGTCCGTGTCCGGGGACGCGGTCCTTCTCGCCCCGGCCTGCTCCAGCTTCGACATGTTCCAGGACTACGCCCATCGAGGGCGGGCGTTTTCCGAGGCCGCCCGGAGGTTCGTGAATGGCGCCCAAGAGGCGTGAATCGAAGGGGATCGACTACGGGATCCTGATGCCCGCGCTTCTTCTCGTGGGGCTGGGAATGGTGTTCATTTACAGCTCGAGCTCCTTTCTCGCGGAGCACCGGATGGGGGACAGCTACTACTTTCTCAAGCGGCAGGTCGTCTTCTGCCTGGTGGGTCTGTGCCTCCTGATTCTGGCCAAGAACATCCCGAGCCACGTCTGGTCGCGGTGCGCGTACCCCTTTCTCTTTCTGAGCCTCGCCCTCCTGGTGGCGCTTCTGATTCCGGGGCTGGGCAGGACCGTGGGAGGGGCGAGCCGCTGGCTCCGGTTCTACGGCCTCTCGTTTCAACCCTCGGAGCTCGTGAAGCTCTCCCTGGCGGTCTACATCGCCTACTCCATGGCCAAGAAGGGACCGGACATGGGGTCGTTTTCCAAGGGGCTGCTGCCCCACCTCCTGGTGGCCGGGGTCTTCATGGGGTTGATCGTGCTCCAGCCCGATCTGGGGACCGCGGTGATCATCGGCTGCTGGCTCATGATGCTCCTCTTCGTGGGCGGAGCCCGCGTGTACCAGCTCCTGGCGCTCCTGGCGGCGTTCGCCCCCGTGGTCGGCCTTCTGATCTGGATGGAGCCGTACCGTCTCCGTCGCTGGTGGGCGTTCCTGGAGCCCTGGAAGGACCCCCACGGGTTGGGCTTTCAGATCATCCACTCCTTCCTGGCCTTCGGTTCGGGAGGGTTGTTCGGGGTGGGCCTGGGAAACAGCAAGCAGAAGCTCCTCTACCTCCCGGAGCCCCACACGGACTTCATCCTGTCCATCATCGCCGAGGAGGTGGGGCTCCTGGGCGTGGCCACGGTGGTGTTTCTCTTCGCCCTGCTCATCATGCGGGGGATCCGGGTCGCGCTCAACGCCAGGGATCTCTACAGCACTTACCTGGCCCTGGGCATCAGCAGCTTTCTCGGCCTCCAGGTGATGATCAACATGGGCGTGGTGATGGGGCTTCTGCCCACCAAGGGGCTGACCCTCCCCCTGATCAGCTACGGGGGTTCCTCCCTGGTGGTGAACCTGCTCGGTGTGGGAATCCTGCTGAGCATCGCGCAGAGAAGCTGACGGACGGAACGGATGAGAGACTCGGAGACAAACAGGGGAACCCGCATGGTCATCGCCGGCGGCGGCACCGGCGGGCACCTCTTTCCCGGCCTGGCCACTGCCCGGGAGCTGGCGCGCCGGCACCCGGACGCGGAGATCCTCTTCGTGACGGGCGAACGCCGGATGGAGACGCGGATCCTGGAGCGGTCCGGGTTCCGGCAGCGGTCCATCCGGGTGCAGCCCCTGAAGGGACGGGGGTGGGCCGGGGGCCTGTCGGCGCTCCTGACCCTTCCGCGGAGCCTGGTCCACGCCCGCCGCATCCTGAAGCGGTTCGTACCGCAAGCCGTGCTGGGCGTGGGCGGCTACGCTTCGGGCCCGGTCTGCCTGGCCGCCCGGACCCTGGGGATCCCCACGGCGATCCACGAGCAGAACTCCTACCCCGGGCTCACGAACCGGCTTCTCTGCCGCATCGTGGACCGGGTGTTCATCTCCTTCGAGGAGAGCCGCTCGGGCTTCCCGGCGGGACGCCTCGTCCTCACGGGCAACCCGGTGCGGGAAGAGCTTCTCCGGGTCGAACCCCGCCGGATCGACCCGGCCCGGCCGCTGAACGTCCTGGTCGTGGGCGGAAGCCAGGGGGCCCGGGCGGTGAACACGGCCGTGGCCGATGCCCTGGTTCTCATGAAGGACCGCGGGGTGGAGGTTCGCGTGGTTCACCAGACCGGGGACGCCGACTACGAGAGGGTGCTGGACCTGTACACGGAGCGGGGGCTCCGAGGCGTGGTGACGCCGTTCATCGAGGACATGGCCGGAGCCTATGCAGAGGCCGACCTGGTGGTCGGCAGGGCCGGGGCCTCGACGGTCGCGGAGCTGGCCGCCCTGGGCAAGCCCTCCGTCCTGATTCCGTTTCCGCACGCGGCCAACAACCACCAGGTGACCAACGCCAGGGCCCTGGCGGATAGCGGAGGAGCGGTGCTCCTTCTTCAGAAGGATCTCGACGGCTCCACCCTGGCCGATCTCCTGGTCCGATACAGCCGGGACCGGGAGCCGCTCAAAAGGCTCTCGGCCCGGGCCCTCGAGAAGGCACGCACAGAGGCGACCCGGACCATCGCGGACCGGCTCGAGGCGTTGATGAGCTCCGGCGGCGGGTGCCGGGGCGTGCAGTGAGGGAAAGATGAGACCGTTCGGCAAGGTCCAGCAGATCCACTTCGTGGGCGTCGGAGGCATCGGCATGAGCGGTATCGCCGAGCTTCTGCTCAATCTGGGGTACAGGGTGAGCGGCTCCGACCTGAAGGGGTCCGAGGTCACGCAGAGGCTCGCCGGAATGGGGGCGTCCGTCATGCTCGGCCACAGCAGGGAGCACGCGGCGGGAGCGGACGTCGTTGTCTTTTCCTCGGCGGTTTCGCCGGACAACCCGGAGATCCGGGAGGCCATGGAGCGCTTCGTCCCCGTGATCCCGAGGGCGGAGATGCTGGCCGAGCTCATGCGGCTCAAGTACGGCGTTGCGGTGGCCGGCGCACACGGAAAGACCACGACCACCTCCATGATTGCGTCCATCCTCACGAGCGCCGACCTGGACCCGACCGTGATCATCGGCGGGCGGCTGGACATCTGGGGCGGCTCCAACGCCAAGCTCGGCCAGGGCGACATCCTGGTCGCGGAGTCGGACGAGAGCGACGGCTCCTTCATGGTGCTCTCGCCCACCATCGCCGTGGTGACCAACGTGGACCAGGAGCACGTCGAGCACTACGGGACCATGGACAACCTGCGAACCGCCTTCGTCGATTTCGTGAACAAGATCCCGTTTTACGGCTCGGCCGTGCTCTGCCTGGACAACGAGGAGATCCAGGGGATTCTCCCGCGTCTGCGCAAGCGCTACCTCACCTACGGCATGGCGTCCCAGGCCGACGTGCAGGCTCGCGAGGTGGAGATGCGGGAGCTCGCTTCCTCGTTCGAGATCCTTCACCGGGACCGGCCCCTGGGAAGGGTCCTGGTGGGGATGCCCGGAAAGCACAATGTGCTCAACGCCCTGGCCGCCGTCGCCGTGGGATTGGAGCTGGAGCTGGATCCCGGGGACATCAAGGCGGGGCTCCGCAATCTGGGCGGGCTGGCCAGGCGGTTCCAGGTGAAGGGGGAGCGGGGCGGGGTCCTGTTCGTGGACGACTACGGACACCACCCGACGGAGATCGTGCACACCCTGGAGACGGCCAGGACCTGCTGGCCCGAGCAAAGGCTGGTGGTCGTGTTTCAACCCCACCGCTACTCGCGGACCCGGGCGCTGTTCGACCGGTTCGTGCTGAGCTTCAACCAGGCGGACGTCCTGGTGGTGGCCCCCATTTACGGTGCGGGCGAGGAGCCCGTCGAGGGCGTGGACTCGGAATGGCTCTGCCGGGGCATCAAGCGGCACGGCCACCGGGAGGTGATCCTCGGCCGGGACCTGGACTGGATTCGGGACCGGCTGCGCAGGATCGTGAAATCCGGGGACGTGGTCCTCACCCTGGGGGCGGGCGACGTCCATCGGGTGGGGGAACGGCTCATGGAAGAGCTCCAGGGATGACCGTGGAGAAAGGACATCGAAGGAAGCTCATGGAAATCGCGGGTTCCGACGTCCGGTTCGACCGGCCCATGCGTCTCTACACCACGTTTCGAGTGGGGGGCAATGCGGCCGCCCTGGTCCGCGCCGGGAGCCTGGAGGTGCTGAGGCACACACATGCCTACGCGGGAGCCGCGGGCATTCCCTGGGTGGTCGTAGGCAAGGGGAGCAACCTGCTGGTTTCGGACCGGGGCTTCCCGGGGGTGGTCATCCGCCTGCGGGGCGCCCTGGCCGAGGTGATCGGGGATGAAGGGGAGGGGGTGTTGAGCGCCGGAGGCGGGGCGACGAATCGGCGGGTGCTGGATCTCTGTGTTTGCAAGGGTCTCGGCGGGCTCGAGTTCCTGGCCGGCATCCCGGGAACGGCGGGCGGGGCCGTGGCCACCAACGCCGGGGCCTGGGGCGGGAGCACGGGGGAGGCGCTGAGGCGGGTGGAGCTCCTCACGGAAGGGGGAGAGGTCGAGAACTTCCCGGCTGGAGCGCTCCTCTTTTCGTACCGCGGCTGCAGCCTCCCCGCGGGCTCGGTGGTCACCAGGGCGCTCTTTGGTGTGAGGCGGGAAGCGCCGGGCAGGGTCCGCGAGCGGATCGACCGAAACCTCGAGGGGCGCCGCCGTTCTCAGCCGCTCCGGTTTCCCTCTGCGGGATCGGTGTTTCGAAACCCCCCGGAAGGATCGGCGTGGCGGCTGGTGGCGGAGGCCGGACTGAGGGGAAAGCGGATCGGCGGCGCGGAGATCTCCCGGCTTCACGCGAACTTCATCGTGAACCGCGGAGGGGCCACGGCGGAAGACATTTTCTCCCTGATGAACCTGGCGAGGGAATCCGTTCTGCGCCGCACGGGGATCGAGCTGGAGCCGGAGATCCGGACCGTCGGCTTCTGAGAAGGAAACGGCGAGGCGTCGAAGAGGGTACCGAGAACCCATGACGAAGCGAGAGGCGGAAGAGCGGGGGCGGCACATCCTGGCGACGGTCTGGCAGGTGATCTGCTGGGCGGGCTCGTCCTTCCTGAAGGTCTCTTGCCTGCTGGTGTGCCTTATGATGATCAGCGTGCTCTTTCTTGCGGGGTATCAGTTCCTGCTCCACTCGCCCTACATCCGCCTGGAACGGGTGGAGATCTCCGGGGTGGAGAACAGCATCAAGCGCGAGCTCCTGGAGATATCGGGGCTGCGTTCGGACATGACCCTCCTCGCCGTGGACTCGAGAAAGCTCGAGCAGAACCTGGAGCGCCATCCCTGGGTCAAGTCCGTCGAGGTGGAGAAGCGGTATCCGCACTCGCTGAGGATCAGGGCCCTGCGGGAGGAGCCCTGGGCCGTGGTCTCCACGGGGGGGCTCTTCTACATGAACCGCAACGGGAACGTCTTCAAGGAGGTGGGGCCCGCCGAGCCGGTGGACTTTCCGGTCATCACCGGCGAGTTCGACGACGAGGAGCAGCGCGACCGGAATCTCGAGCTCGCGGCCCACGTGCTCAGGGTCCTGGAGCGCCGCGGGGAGGACTGGATGAAGGAGGAGATCTCCGAGGTCCACCTGCGCAACGAAGGAAACGTGTCGCTGTACTTCCGTTCCCTGCCCGCCATGGTGCAGGTGAGCGTGCCCGACCTGGAGAAGAAGATCGAGGATCTGAATCGAATCGTCCAGCACCTGCGCGACACCCGGCAGGTCGAGAAGGTCACCGGAATCAACCTTCACTACCGGGACGGGGCCGTGGTTTCCTTCAGGAGGGGATAGAACCGGGCGGATTGGACCGCATCGGGCGGACCCGCGGGGCGTCCATCGCGGAAGGAGAAGGGGTACACATCATGGCCGCAGAGATCATCGTAGGGCTGGACATCGGGACCACCAAGATTTGCGCCGTGGTGGGGGAGCTGAAGCCGGACGGAATCGAGATCATCGGCATCGGGAGCCACCCGTCGGATGGCCTCAGGAAAGGGGTGGTGATCAACATCGAGAACACCGTGAACTCCATCAAAGAGGCGATCGAGGAGGCCGAGACCATGGCCGGCTGCGAGATCAGCACGGTCTACGCCGGGGTCGCGGGAGGGCACATCAAGGGGTTCAACAGCCACGGGGTCATCCCGCTCAAGGAAAAAGAGGTGACCCGAAAGGACGTGGAGCGGGTGATCGAGGCCGCGAGTGCAGTGGCCATCCCCATGGACCGCGAGGTGATCCACGTCCTCACCCAGGAGTTCATCGTCGACGAACAGGACGGCATCATGGATCCCCTGGGCATGTCCGGGGTCCGCCTGGAGGCGAAGATCCACATCGTCACCGGAGCCGTGACCTCTGCACAGAACATCATCAAGTGCGCCAACAAGGCGGGGCTCGACGTTGCGGACATCGTGCTGGAGTCCCTGGCGTCGAACGAGTCCGTGCTCTCGGACGAGGAGAGGACGCTCGGGGCGGCCCTCCTCGACTTCGGGGGCGGCACCGCGGACATGGCCGTCTTCTCCCGGGGAGCCATCAAGCACACGTCGGTGCTCGCCCTCGGGGGGGACAACCTCACCTACGACCTGTCCATCGGCCTGCGCACCTCCCGCAAGGACGCGGAGAAGGTCAAGATGAAGTACGGCTGCGCCCTCTGCTCGATGATCGGCGAGGACGAGACCATCGAGGTCCCCGGGGTGGGCGGAAGGAAGCCTCGGGTCCTATCCCGGCGGATCCTGGGCGAGATTCTCGAGCCTCGCGTGGAGGAGATCTTCACCCTCATCCACAACGAGCTGCTCCGGTCGGGGTTCGCCGATTCCATCAACTCGGGGGTGGTGGTCACGGGCGGGTCGGCGGAGCTCTCGGGCATCGCCGAGATGGCCGAGTACGTGTTCAAGGTACCCGCGCGGATCGGTTACCCCCGGGAGATCAAGGGGCTGGTGGAGGTGGTGAACAAGCCCATGTACGCGACCGCCGTGGGGCTGGTGCTCTACGGTGCGAAGCGAAGCAAGGGAGGAAAGAAGTTCAGGATTCGAGACACCAACATTTTCGGAAGGGTCATGGACAGGATGAAAAGGTGGTTCAAGGATATCATCTGAGATGTCGGGCGCTTCAAACGTTTGAAAAGGAGGGGAATCATGAAGTTCGAGTTTGTGGAGGAAAAGGAGAGCAGGTACAGTGCGAAGATCAAGGTCTTCGGCATCGGGGGAGCCGGCGGAAACGCGATCAACAACATGATCTCCGCCAAGCTCAAGGGCGTGGACTTCATCACGGCCAACACGGACAGCCAGGATCTCGAGCGATCCACCTGCTCCTGCAAGATCCAGCTGGGCGCGGCCCTCACCCGGGGGCTGGGCGCGGGATCGGATCCCGAGGTCGGCCACGCCGCCGCCGAGGAGAGCGCGAACGACGTGCGGGAGGCCGCGGAGGGGGCCGACATGGTCTTCGTCACGGCCGGCATGGGAGGCGGGACCGGCACCGGGGCCGCGCCGGTGATCGCGCACGAGTGCCGGGAGTCCGGCGCCCTCACCGTGGCCGTGGTCACGAAGCCCTTCAAGTTCGAAGGGGACAAGCGGATGCGGCGGGCCCTGGAAGGGGTGGAGAAACTCAAGCAGGAAGTGGACACCCTGATCATCATCCCGAACGAGCGGCTGAAGTCCGTGGGGACCAAGAACAGTACCGTGAGGGACCTGTTCGTGCGGGCCGACGAGGTGCTCTTGAACGCGGTCCGAGGCATCTCGGACCTCATCAACAGCAGCGGCTTCATGAACCTGGACTTCGCCGACGTGAAGAAGGTCATGGAGCAGATGGGGACCGCCATCATGGGAACCGGCCGGGCCGGCGGCGAGAACCGCGCCATCGAGGCGGCGCGCGAGGCGATCAACAGCCCGCTGCTCGAGGACATCTCCATCAGCGGGGCCCGGGGGCTCCTGATGAACCTGACCGGCCCCTCGGACATGACCATGGAGGAGGTGGACGAAGCCTTCACCTACGTCAAGGGGGAGGTGGACGAAGGGGCCGAGATCTTCTCCGGACTGGTGTTCGACGACGGCATGGGCGACGAGGTCCAGATGACCGTCATCGCCACGGGCATCGACCGGGAGCAGTACAGCAAGGTCATCCGTCTCAACGACCGCGTGCAGGAGCGGGCCGGCGGCGTGCAGGAGCCCGCCTGCGGGGTCCGGGACGCGAGCCCGGAGGAGGCGGGAGGAGCCTGGACCGTCCGCACCGGAAGCGGCTCCGCCTTCGACGGCAACGACCTGGACGAGGACAATCTCGACATCCCCGCCTTCATGCGGAACAAGGTCGAGGAGAATCCGTTCGGGGATATCCAGGAGGACCATCGGGAGGAGAAGAAGGGGTTCCTGCGAAGGGCCTTCTCCAAGGACAGCCTGGATTTCCCGACGTTCCTGAGGACGAAGCAGTCCAAGGCGTACTAGAGGGAACCCCGCAGCAGAACACACCGGGGGCCGGAGCGTGGAAGGGAGACAAGCAGCGCTTCATCGGAAGCGGCTCGCCCTGGAGACGGGCGCCGTCCGGAAGGACTGGGGCGGACGCCTCTCCGTGGCCCTGGTCTACCCCAACAGCTACGCCCTGGGCATGTCCAGCCTCGGGTTCCAGGTCGTCTACGACCTCCTGAACCGGGACGACCGCGTGGTGGCGGAACGGGTCTTCTATCCCGACAAACCGGAGACATCCCTCCCTCCGGAGGGGGGAAAGGGGCTTCTTTCCATGGAGTCCCTCTCCCCCCTGTCCCGCTTCGACGTCGTCGCCTTCTCCCTCTCCTTCGAGAACGACGACCTCCACGTCCTCCGCGTGCTGGACTGGGCCTGCGTTCCGGTTCTCCGGGAGGAACGGGACGACGCCCACCCGTTCGTCCTGGGCGGCGGGATCCGGGCCATGCTCAACCCGGAGCCGCTCGCTCCCTTCTTCGACGCCTTTCTACTGGGGGAGGCCGAGGCCGTGCTCCAGCGGTTCGTCTCCCGCTTCCGGGAGTGGACGACCGCGGGCCGCACCCGCCGTGAATCCGCAAGAGAGCTGGTTCCCGAGTTTCCCTCCCTCTATGTCCCTTCCCTCTACCGTCCCCGCTACCGGCCCGACGGGACCCTCGAAATCCTGGAGCCCCTGGAAAGGGGCGTCCCGGAAAGGATCCGTCCGGCCAGGACACCCGGGGCCGGGGCCCCGGCCGTTTCCACCATCACCACGCCGGAGACCGAGTTCGGGGAAAAGGTCCTGGTGGAGCTCGGCCGCGGGTGCGGGCGGGCCTGCCGTTTCTGCGCGGCCGGACACGTCTGCCGTCCCCCTCGCTTCCGCGCCGAAAGCGAGCTGAAGGCGTGCGTGGACAGGGCCCTTTCGATCACGCCCCGGGTGGGGCTTCTGAGCCCTGCCGTGTCGGACACCCCGGGCATCGAGGCCCTGACCGCCCGCATCGTCGAGCAGGGGGGAACGTTCTCCGTCTCCTCCCTCAGGGCGGATTCCCTGGGCCCGAAGCTCCTGGAGCAGCTGGCGAGGGCCGGGCAGAAGAGCATCGCCGTCGCCCCCGAGGCCGGCACGGAGCGGCTCCGGCGCGTGATCAACAAGCACTTGACCGAGGAGGAGATCCTGGAGGCGGTAGGGCGCATCGCATCGGTGCAGGCCTTTTCCCTCCGTCTCTACTTCATGATCGGGCTTCCCACGGAGACCCGGGAGGACGTAACCGGCATCGCGGAGCTGGCCAAGAGGATCCGGCACCGGATGGTGCGCGAGTCCGGTGGAAGGGGAACCATCGGGAGGATCCGGTTGAGCGTGAACTGCTTCGTTCCCAAGCCGTTCACACCGTTCCAGTGGTTTCCCATGGCGTCCGTGAAATCGCTCGAAGAGAAGCAGAAGCAGCTCCGGCGGGCCCTGGCCAAGACGGGCGGCGTGACCGTGGCCTTCGACGTTCCCCGGTGGGCGTACATCCAGGCCCTGCTCTCCCTGGGCGACCGGAGGGCCGGGAGGATCCTCCTCGCCGCCCACCGCTTCGGCGGGAGCTGGAAGCGGGCCCTCCGCCACAGCGAGACCAATCCGGAGTTCTTCGTCCACCGCCCCCGGGGGCTGGACGAAACCCTCCCCTGGGA
The DNA here is from genome assembly GCA_964443135.1 of uncultured Desulfobacterales bacterium. Lineage (GTDB taxonomy): Bacteria > Desulfobacterota > DSM-4660 > Desulfatiglandales > HGW-15 > JAIPEI01. The sequence continues at coordinate 70,003 of CAYUBQ010000008.1, forward strand.
CCACATCGATCACGGCATCCGCAAGGAGCATTTGGCCCGGGAGTACGGGCTGGCCCTGGCGGAGAGGGAGTCGCCGGAGTGCCGGGTGGGCCGCTGCGACCGGTGCGGCGTCTGCCGGGGTCCGGACGGTTCCTCGGAGTAGTTGAAAACCCGGAGACGATGCCTCTTCGAAGTCTCGTCGAAGGAGGCGGGAGTTGTTGATGGAGTCGCAATAGGCCCGAGCCCTCGAGATCTGCCTCTGGTATTTCAACAGGTTGTATCGTCCCCAGCGGCGCGTGAGCGGGTTTTTGCGAATGCGTCAGTTGTTGAGTTATTGAGAAACATCCCCTATGATGGAGGGATGAAAAGCGTGGAGCGCATCTGGGTGAACAAGGCCAAGACCTTCGAGGAGGCCGCTGCATTCGATCGGGATTATTATCAGCGGCTCTCTCCCGAGGAGCGCCTGGATACCGTGCAGATGCTCCGGGAGATGCACTTCGACCAGTCCGGGATGACGATCGGTGAAGACGGAAAAAGGCTACGAAGAGTTCTTGGGGTTGTTCAACCGGCATGAGGTTCGGTACTGCATCATCGGGGCCTTTGCCTTGGCCTTTCACGCCTATCCCCGCTACACCAAGGACATGGATCTCCTGGTCGAGGCGAGTCTGGAAAACGGCCGGAGAATCATCGCAGCACTGGAGGCTTTCGGTTTCGGTTCCCTGGACCTGGGCCCGGAGGACTTCGCCCTCCCTGGACAGATCATACAGCTGGGCTACGAACCCGTGCGCATCGACATCATCACGGCGGCAAAGGACGTGGATTTCTCCGCCGTCTGGAGGAATCGGGTCCAGGGTCCTTACGGCCGACAAACGGTGAGCTACATTGACCGGCAAGACCTCATCTCCCTCAAGCGGAGATCGAACCGGCCGCAGGACCGGGCGGACCTGGCCGTCCTGTCGCCCGAATGACCGGAGGTCGGGTCGAGGTCCGGGGCGTGGTCTCAGTCCGGGAAGCTCACCCCTCACCCGCCGGGCGTTCCTGAGACGGGCCTCCGCCTGGAGCGCGTATGGGCTCCTTCTCTCTCTCATGCCGAGCTGCGCCACATCGGGACAGGCCATGGCTTCCGAGGAACGGAAGCGCCTGGTGGACCGGGCACGCGGTCTCTCCCTGCGGGAGATCGCCCGTCAGCGGCTCCACCACGGCAGGGACCGGTTCCTGGACCCCTTCAGCGCCGAGCCCCGCGGCGGGTTGTGGCGTCTCCTCCGGTGGAAGCTCCTCAGCCGGAACGCCTTCAGGGATCAGTACGCGAACGAGGTCGTTCGTCCCCTGGACCTGGACTGGCGACCCTTCCGCGAGGAGGGCGACTGCTCGGTCATGTTCCTCCGGCACTCCTGCGTGCTGGTCCGGGACCTGGAAACGGTCTACCTGGTGGACCCCATCTTCTTCGGCCTGTTCTGGTTGACCGACTTCAGCCCCATCCGCTCGGGCCTGGACGGGATGCCCCGGCCGGACCACCTCCTCATCACCCACGGCCACTACGACCATTTGGACCGGGACAGCCTCCGGACCCTGGACCCCGGCAGCCATGTCGTCACGCCCCTCGGCTACGACGGGATCTTCGAGGACCTCGGCATGCGCAACCGGACCCCCCTCGACTGGTACGGGACGCACGCGGCGGGAAAGGGCGAGGTGGTGTTCCTGCCCTGCCGGCACTGGACCATGAGGAGCCCGATCACCGGCCCCAACCGCAACCTCTGGGGAGCCTACCTCGTTCGAGGGGCGAGCGGCCGGAACGTCTTTCTCTCCGGGGATGCGGCCTACTTCGACCGGTACGGGGAGATCGGCCGAGAGTTCGACATCGATCTGGCGGTCTTCAACCTGGGGGCGTACGAGCCGCGCTGGTTCATGGCCCAGAGCCACATCAACCCGGAGGAGACGGTGCGGGCGTTTCGTGAGCTCAGGGCCAGGCGCCTCCTGGTGGTCCACTGGGGCGCGTTCCGGCTTGGGGACGAGCCGGTGCACCTGCCGCCCCTGGAGATCCGCCGCGAGATGGAGCGGGCCGGTCTGGCCGACCGGCTGGTCCACCTGGAGCCGGGAGAATCGGTGGCCCTCTGAGAACCTCGATCCGCTTGCTCCTTCAGCCGGACTCCGACCGGGCCCCGGGTTCGGGAGAGCGGTCCGCGACCAGCCCGTAGCGGAAGCGGGTCCCGTCCTTGTCCTCCTCCCGGACGTCCCCGTACTTCATCAGGGTGGCCAGGTAGTAGAGCACGAGCGAAGGCTCCAGCCCGGTCTCCTCCTTTCTCGGTTCCTCGAGCCTCGCCCCGGCCGCCTCTATGGAGCCGGCCCGGTCGCGGTGCAGCTCCTCGAGGGTCCCGGCACGCACCCGTCCACCGGAAAGGGCGAGTGCGAATGCGCGTTGACGGAGACCGCCGGCAGGGGTATCATCGGCGGCCGGCAGGTTGGGCAAGGGGCCGGTTCGGCCTGCCCGTTTCCAAGAAGGCCTGCAACGAAGGGATCTTATGGACCAAAACCACGCACGCCGCATTGCAGACGAGCTCGACCTGAACATCTGGCAGGTGGAGGCCGCAGGCCGGCTGATCGAGGACGGGGCCACGGTCCCCTTCATCGCCCGGTACCGGAAGGAAGCCACGGGAACGCTGGACGAGGTGGCCGTGACCGCCGTCCGGGACCGATCGGCCCGGCTCCTGGAGCTGGACAAGCGAAGGGAGGCCATCCTGGGGAGCCTCACCGAGCGGGGACTCCTCACGGACGAGCTGAAGGCCGGGATCCGGGGGGCGGAGACCCTCTCGGCCCTGGAGGACCTCTACCTGCCCTTCCGGCCCAAGCGCCGGACCCGGGGGACCGCGGCCAGGGAAAAAGGGCTGGAGCCCCTGGCGACCCGCCTGCTGGAGCAGGACCCGTCCCTGGACCCGGAGGCGGAGGCCGGGGCTTACGTGGATGCGGAAAAGGGCGTGACCTCCCCGGCGGAGGCCCTGGCAGGAGCCCGGGACATCGTGGCCGAGTGGGCGAACGAGAGCCCGGAGGCGCGCGAGCGCATGCGAAGGCTCTTTTCCGAGGAGGGGGTCTTCCTCGTGAGGGTGGTGCCGGGCATGGAGGAGCAGGGCGCAAAGTACCGGGACTACTTCGATCTCGAGGAGCCCGTGGCCGGGGCCCCCTCCCACCGGGTTCTGGCCATGCGCAGGGGGGCCCGGGAGGGGCTCCTGGATTTGAGGGTCGCCCCGCCCGAGGAACGGGCCCTGTCGATCTTGGAGGAGATGTTCGTCCGGGGGGAGGGACCGGCGTCCCGGCAGGTGTGCGAGGCCGTGCAGGACGGGTACCGGCGGCTGCTTTCCCACGCCATGGAGACCGAGACCCGGGTGGAGAGCAAGAAGCAGGCGGACGAAGCGGCCATCCGCGTGTTTGCGGGGAACCTCCGGGAGCTCCTTCTCTCTCCTCCTCTGGGCCCGAAGCGGGTCCTGGCCGTGGACCCCGGAATCCGGACCGGGTGCAAGGCGGCCTGCCTGGACCGGCAGGGCGGTCTGCTGGCCGTGGAGACGGTCTACCTGTTCGGTTCGGCCGCCCGGAAGGCCGAGGCGGCCGACGTGCTGACCGGGCTGTGCCGGCGCCACCGGGTGGAGGCGGTGGCCGTGGGAAACGGGACCGGCGGCCGGGAGACCGAGGCCTTCGTCCGCGGCCTGGACCTGCCCGGTGCGCCGCCGGTGCTGCTGGTGAACGAGAGCGGGGCCTCCATCTACTCGGCGTCCGAGGCGGCCCGAAGGGAGTTTCCGGACCTGGATCTCACCTACCGCGGCGCGGTCTCCATCGGGAGGCGGCTCATGGACCCCCTGGCCGAGCTGGTGAAGATCGACCCCAAGTCCATCGGGGTGGGCCAGTACCAGCACGACGTGAACCAGGCGGCCCTCAAGCGGAGCCTGGACGACGTGGTGGTGAGCTGCGTGAACGCCGTGGGCGTGGAGCTGAACACGGCCAGCGAGCAGCTCCTCTCCTACGTCTCGGGCCTGGGCCCCCAGCTCGCCGCCAACATCGTGGCCCACCGCGCGGAGAACGGGCGGTTCCGGTCGAGAAAGCAGCTCGAGAAGGTGAGCCGGCTCGGGCCCAAGGCGTTCGAGCAGGCGGCCGGGTTCCTGCGCGTTCGAGACGCCGAGGATCCCCTGGACGGGAGCGCGGTCCACCCGGAGTCCTACGGGGTGGTGGAGGCCATGGCCCGCGACCTGGCCTGCTCGGTCCGCGACCTGATGGAACGGGAGGAGCTCCGGAAGCGCATCCGGTTGGAGACCTACGTCACCGGGAACGTGGGGCTTCCCACGCTGACGGACATCCTCGAGGAGCTGGCCAAGCCCGGCCGGGACCCCCGCGAGAAGCTGGAGACGGTGGCCTTTGCCGAGGGGATCCACGAGATCGGTGACCTGGCCGCGGGCATGACCCTGCCCGGCGTGGTGACCAACGTGACCGCGTTCGGCGCGTTCGTGGACGTGGGGGTCCACCAGGACGGCCTGGTCCACGTGAGCGAGCTGGCCGACCGGTTCGTCAAGGACCCGGCCGAGCTGGTCCGGGTCAACCAGCGGGTCACGGTGCGGGTCCTGGACGTCGACCTGGACCGGAACCGGATCTCGCTCTCCATGCGGTCGGGGGAGCGCAAGCGGCCGCCGAAGGGGAGCGGTTCGAGTGGCGGAAAGAAACCGGCGCCGAGGCCCAAGGGGGGGCGTCCTGCCAAGAAGGAGTCCCCCAAGCCCGGGGCGTTCAACAACCCCTTTGCGGAGCTGCTGGGCAAGGAGGAGTGATCGGGGGACGCTTCTCCGGGGGCCTACGCCCCCTGCTCCCTCCGCACGGTGTTCAGGGCCGAGCCGGCCTCCAGCCACCCGATCTGCTCGCGGGTGAGGGTGTGGGTGAAGCCCGGGGAAAAGACGGTCCCGTCCGGGCGTCGGACCGAAACGGTCACGGGCTCGCCCGGCTCCAGGTCCGAGAGGGGGGGGAAGGTCAGGCGGTCCCGCTCCTGGATGCGATCGTAGTCGCCGGGGTCCTCGAAGGTCAGGGGAAGGATGCCCTGCTTCTTCAGGTTCGCCTCGTGGATCCGGGCGAAGGACCGGGCCGCCACCACCAGGACGCCCAGGAACCGCGGGCTCATGGCGGCGTGCTCCCGGCTCGAGCCCTCGCCGTAGTTCTCGTCTCCCACGATGACCGAACCGCCCGCCCGGTCCCGGTAGTCCCGGGCCAGCTCGTGAAGCGGCACGCCGGTCTCGCCGGTGAACAGGTTGGTGCCCCGTCCGGTCTCGCCGGTGAAGGCGTTCACCGCACCCTGGAGCAGGTTTTGCGAGATGTTGCTCAGATGGCCGCGGTAGCGAAGCCAGGCGCCGCCCGGCGAGATGTGGTCCGTGGTGGTCTTTCCCCGGGTCTTGACGAGCACGGGCAGCTCCTCGTAGGGCCGTCCGTCCCAGGCGGGGAAGGGCTGGAGGAACTCCAGCCGCTCCGAGCCCTCGGGGATCCGGACCTCCACGTCGCTTCCGTCGTCCGGGGGGGGCGCATAGGCCTCCCGGGTCCGGACCAGCCCGCCCGGAGGGAGCGGGGGCGGGTTCGGGGGGAGGAGCCGAAACGGTTCGCCGTCCGCCCCCTCGAGGGCGTCGGCCTCGGGGTCGAAGCCGGGGTCCCCGCTCAGGGCCAGCGCCGCGGCCAGGGCGGGAGAGGTCAGAAAGGCCCGGGTCTCGGGGTTTGCGTCGTTTCTCCCCCGGAAGTTGCGGTTGAAGGTGGTGAACAGGCAGTTGGGCTCGCCTTCGGGGACGTCCGTCCGGTCCCACTGCCCGATGCAGGGCCCGCAGGAGGCCGTGAGCACGGTGGCGCCGGCGTCCAGGAGACTCTGGAGGACGCCGTCCCGGCGGATGGTCTCGTACACCTGTCTGGACCCGGGGGAGAGCAGGAACGGAACCCGGGCTCCCAGGCCGCGGGCCGCCCCCTGCTCGAGGACCCGGGCCGCGGCGCAGAGGTCCGCGTAGGAGCTGTTGGTGCAGGAGCCGAGGAGCACGGCCGAGACCGTCTGGGGCCACCCCTCGGACGCCACGGCCCCCCGGAACTTCCGGACGCTCGTCACCCGGTCCGGGCTGAACGGCCCGGCGTGCGCCGGCCGGATCCCGCCCAGATCCAGCTCGAGCAGCTCGTCGAAAACGGTCTCCGGGGCCTCGACGCATTGGGGGTCCTGGGAGAGCAGATCCTGCACGGACGCGGCCCGGTCCGCGTCCTCCGCGCGGCCCGCGTTTCTCAGGTAGGCGTCCATGCTCTCGTCGTAGACGAAGACCGAGGAGGTGGCGCCGAGCTCGGCCCCCATGTTGGTGATGGTGGCCTTCTCCGCGGCGGAGAGGCTTCGCGCGCCGTCGCCGAAGTACTCGAACACCGTTCCGGTGCCTCCCTTCACCGTGAGGCGCCGGAGCATCTCCAGGATCACGTCCTTGGCCGACGCCCAGCCCGTGAGCCGCCCGGTCAACCGGACGCCCGTGAGACGCGGTGCGGTGGTCTCCCAGGGAAGCCCGGCCATGACCTCGGCCGCGTCCGCCCCTCCCACGCCGATGGCGATCATGCCCAGGCCGCCCGCATTGGGGGTGTGGGAGTCGGTGCCGATCATGAGACCGCCCGGAACGGCGTAGTTCTCCAGCAGGACCTGGTGGATGATCCCGGAGCCCGGCCCCCAGAATCCGATCCCGTAGCGGGCCGCGGCGCTCGATAGGAACTCGTACACCTCCCGGTTGGTGGTGAGGGCGGCCTCCAGGTCCGCCGCTTGTCCCCGCGCGGCCCGCAGGAGGTGATCGCAGTGGATGGTGGCGGGCACGCCGGTCTTGTCACGCCCGGCCAGCATGAACTGGAGCATGGCCATCTGGGCGGTGGCGTCCTGCATGGCCACGCGGTCCGGGAGGAGCCGGATCGGGTCGCGTCCCCGCTCCGGCACCCTCGCGTTTTCCGGGTCGGCCTGGTGCAGGTAGAGGATCTTTTCCGTGTAGGACAGGCCCCGCCCCAGCCGCTTTCGCTTTCGGTCCAGGAGGGTCTCGGCCCGTTCCCGGGCGAGTGGGGGATTCATGAACGGCTCTCCGTGTCGGTCACCCCGGCCGTGCCTGCTCCGGGGAGGGGCGCTTTCAACATAGACGCAGCCGGAACCCTCCCCCGAGCGCGAGAGCGATCTCCGGTCCCGGACGTCGCCTGTCCCGTCAGAACGGGAAGATGTCGTAGATCCTCTGGGCGAGCATCAGGTCTCCTTTGACCTTGAGCTTTCCGGTCATGAAGGCCTGGATGCCGTTGAGCCGGCGATTCACCAGCGCCAGCCAGTTCTCGGCGGACATGGTGACGGTCACGCGGGGACTTTCGTGGGTGCCTTCGCTGACGGAGCAGGCGTCGTCCCGGACGGTGACGTGCCACGCGCCACCCTCCGGCCCGTGGATGTCGAACTGGAACACCGCTTCCAGGCCCTGGGCCGCACGGGCGTCGAAGACCTCGGGCATCCTGGCGAACACGTCATGGGTGGAGGAAAAAGCCATAAGGCGTCGATCTCCTTTCGTGGGGCTCTGAGACCGCCGTCGCCGCGAAGCGATCGGCGTCGAATGGGAAAAGCCCCTGTCTACTCCAGGTTCGGGAGCGGATCAATCGAAAATGTTTGTCCTTGAACCGGAGTCCGGTTCCTGTTAGGAAGGAAAAGATCACGTTTGGCCGTGAAAATCAACCGGCGACGCATTTTCGGGGGTTTTCCTCCGGGAGGCCCGCCCTGAATCCAGGACCAAAGGACGCTTCATGTTCACCCGGAACCTCCCGGAGAGCGAAGCCAGGCTCGGGCCGGGAGACACGTTCCCGTTTTCGTGCCACAGCGGCCTGGACTGCTTCAACACCTGCTGCCGGAACAAGCAGCTGCCCCTGACTCCCTACGATGTGCTCAGGTTGAAGCAAGGGCTGAAGCTCTCCTCGGATGCGTTTCTCGAAGCGCACACCCTGTACTGGACCGATCCGGAGACCGGTTTCCCCTCCGTCTGCCTCCGCATGGGGGAGGGGCCGGATCGGGCGTGCCCGTTCGTTTCGCCCGAGGGGTGCCGCGTGTACGACGACCGTCCCACGGCCTGCCGGCTCTATCCCCTGGCGCGTGCGGCGGGCGGGCAAGGCGGTTCCCGGGCCCCCGGATGGTTCGCCTTTCTCATGGACACGCCGGCCTGTCTCGGGAGGCGGGAACGGCGGGTCTGGAGCGTGGAGGCCTGGATGGAGAGCCAGGGACTGGAGCCCTACCTGCGCATGAACGACAGGATGCTGGAACGGGTGCTCCATCCGAACCGGCGCGCGCGAGCGCCGCTCGACGAGAGACAGGTCCGGACGCTGATCGTGGCCTGCTACAACCTGGACGTGTTTCGAAAGTTCGTGTTCGAAACGTCCTTCGCCGATGCGGCCGGTCTGGAAGAGGCCGCCCGGGAACGGGTGGCCGTGGACGACACCGCCCTGCTGGAGCTGGGCATGGCGTACCTACGACAGGTGCTCTACGCCCGGGAGGCAGGGTAAGACAGCGTTCTCCTGTGCGGTCCCTTCCCGGGATCCGGGCCGGAGAGCCGAACCTCAAACCCAGGGATTTCAACGAATCGAGCGGGACCGGGCGCGTGCCCGGTCCCGAAGATCCCATTGTGTCACGAAAGGAGCATGGTATGCATTCTCACCGGAGAAAATGGATCCCGGCGGCTGCGGCGGCCTTGACGCTCTGCTTCCTCCAGGGTCCCGCGCGGGCCGAGGAAGGCGCCCCGCCTCCCGGAGAAGAGGTGGTCGCCGTGGTGAACGGAGAGACCATTTCCAAGAGCCAGGTGGACCGCGAGCTGAGCGGCTACCAGCAGAAGATGGTCCAGGCCGGCAAGTCCCTCAGCCCCGAGAACCTCATGGACGTCAGAGAGCAGATCATCGAGAGCCTGGTCGATCGGGCCCTCCTGCACCAGGCGAGTGTGAAGGAGGGCGTCAGCGTGAGCGAGGAGGAGGTCCGGCAGGAGTGGGAAAAGATCCGCGATCGCTTTACGTCCGAGGAGGCCTTCCAGACCGTTTTGGAGCGCATGGGCATGACCGAGCAGGACGTCAGGGAGGAGATCCAGCGGGGCCAGGCGGTTCAGAAGTTCATCCGCGAACGGTTCGGCCAGAGCGCCGAGATCTCGGAGGAAGAGGCCCGGGCGTTCTACGAGAGCCACCCGGAGGCCTTCGTCCGGCCCGAGCAGATCCGGGCCAGGCACATCCTGATCCGTCCGGATCCCGAGGGCGGGGAGGCTGCGGACAAGGAAGCCGTCGAGAAGCTCCAGGCGATTCGAAAGGAGGCGGAGGGCGGGGAGGCGTTCGCCGAGCTCGCAAAGGAGCACTCCCAGGGGCCCAGCAGCGAGCAGGGCGGCGACCTCGGCTACTTTCCCAAGGGTAAGATGGCCAAGCCTTTCGAGGAGGCCGCCTTCGCGCTGAAGCCCGGCGACATGAGCGACGTGGTGAAGACCCGCTTCGGGTATCACCTCATCAAGCTCGAGGACCGGAAGTCCGAGGGGACGGTCCCGTTCGAAGAAGTCGAGGAAGCCTTGCGGAAGCACCTGGGCACCGAGGCGGTCAAGGAGGCGGTCCAGAGCTACGTGAAGCAGCTTCGACAGGAGGCCGAGATCCGGAGACCGGGGGCGGGAGAGAAGAGCGGCTGAGCGGACAGCCGCCTGCTGTGAGGGAAGGCCCCTCCCGACCGGGAGGGGCCTTCCTCGTCTCACCGTTCAGCGTCCGGGTCCAGCCGGGCGTCCGGCTTCAGGTAGGTGCGGAGGTACTCGTCCACGGCCTCCTCGAGGGGCATGCAGGTGTGGGTGCAGCCGGCGTCCCTGAGCTTGGCCGTGTCCGCGCAGGTGTGGTACTGGTACTTCTCCCTGAGGGGCTCGGGCATGGGGATGTACTCGATTCGAGGCTCCAGCCCGACGGTCTCGAACATGGCCCGGGCCACCTCGTTCCAGGACCGGGCCTCCCCCGTTCCGATGTTGAAGAGGCCGTTCGCGCGCCGGTTCTCGAGGAAGAAGAGGGTCATCTCCACGGCGTCCTTGACGTAGATGAAGTCCCTCACCTGCTCGCCGTCCCCGTAATCCTCCCGGTAGGACTCGAAGAGCCGGATCGTCCCCTCGTCCCGGAGGGTCGGGTAGGCCTTGTGAATGACGCTCCTCATGTCTCCCTTGTGGTCCTCGTTGGGACCGAACACGTTGAAGTACTTGAGCCCCACGATCCGATCCAGCCACCCCAGGCGCGCCGCCTGCAGGTCGAAGAAATGCTTGGAGTAGCCGTACACGTTCAGGGGGCGGAGCGCGTGAAGGGCGGACTCGTCGTCGCGGTACCCCCGGCTCCCGTCGCCGTAGGTGGCGGCGCTCGACGCGTAGACGAAGCGACAGTCGGGATGCTGCTCCTGCCACCGGGCGAGGCGGAGGGTGTAGCGGTAGTTGTTCTCCATGAGGTAGCCGGCGTCCGTCTCCGTGGTCGAGGAGCAGGCCCCGAGGTGGAGGACGGCCCGGATGCGGCGGCCGAAGGCATCCCTCTCCAGTCGGTCCATGAACGCGTCCCGGTCCAGGTAGTCGGAGAAGTGGAGGGGAACGAGGTTCCTCCACTTCTCGGACTCGCCCAAATGGTCCACCACCAGGATCTCCTTCTCGCCGCGCCGGTTGAGACCCCAGACGACGGCGCTGCCGATGAATCCGGCCCCGCCCGTGACAACGATCATGGCTTCCTCCTCCTCGCCCCGGTTTGCGGGCAGTCTAGGACAGCCGCCGGCGAAGTGCAAGCCCCCGGCATCCGGCGGCAGGGCCGGCCCGGACGCCCCCGTCCGGGAAAGGGCTTGACAAGGGCGAAAGCCTCCCGGTATGGTGAATCAATCCGGGCAAGAAGCCTGGATTTCGCTGGAAAATCAAGGTGTCTTCGCCATGAATCGAGCCACGAAGGCCTTTTCCTCCGAAGGGAGGAACGCCCCCTTTGTGGCTTTTTGTTGGTTCGGAGGGTCCGGATTGCGATGCCGGAAAGCGATGCGCAGTACACGTGCCGGGAGTACCGGGAGGAGATGGTCCTCCTGGGCCTGAGGAGGAGGCTGGCGCAGGAGGATTTGTCCGAGGGGGAGAGACGGGCGCTTCGAGCCCGGCTGGAGGAACTGGAAGCCGAAATGGAGATGGATTGACGCATTCGCAGAAACCCGCTCACGCGCCGCTGGGGGTGACATCACCTGTTGATATTTTGAGGGCGGATCTCCAGGTTTCGGACCTTTTCGGCTTTATCATGGAGTGATGCGATTCCGGGCAACGGCCGGCGCATCGAGGAGAGCGTGACGTGATCCTGATGGTTGTGGACGGCCAGGGCGGAGGGATCGGGGCGACCGTGATCCGGCGGCTGAGGGAGGTCTTCGATCACGACCTGGCCATATACGCTCTGGGGACGAACTCCGTGGCCACGTCCCGCATGATGAAGGCGGGGGCCAACAGGGGCGCCACGGGGGAAAACGCCATCGTTCGGACCGCCCCCAGGGTGGACGGAATCATCGGTCCCCTGGCGATGATCATGCCCAACGCCATGATGGGAGAGCTGACCCCGGCCATGGCCGAGGCCATCGGCACGAGCGATGCGGCCAAGATCCTGATCCCCCTCACCCAGGAGAACATCACCGTCGTCGGCGTGCAGGGGGAGCCGCTTCCCCACCTGGTGGAGCGGGTGGTGGGGGTCCTGAAGGAGATGGAGAGCCATGTGTGAAGCCTCCGTGTACATGGAAAGGGAAGGGACCGAGGAGCTGGTCCTGGAGAGCGTGGACGTGCTCGAGGAGCAGGGGGACGAGGTGCGGATGGTGAGCATCTTCGGCGAGGAGAAACGGCTCGAGGCCAGAGTGAAGCGTTTCGCCCTGGTGAACCACCGTATCGTCCTGGAACCGACGGGGTGAGAGAGGGGCGGGCAGGGTTGTCCTCGAACGACATCCGCATACGCCTGACCGAAAAGGTCATGGCCTCCGGTTGAGCGGCCAAGCTGGGTCCGGGGGACCTGGAGGCCGTGATGATGGAGCTGCCGACGATCGAGCATCCGGATCTCATCGTGGGAACGGGCACCTGCGACGATGCGGGGGTGTTTCGCCTGGACGAGGAGACCGCGCTCGTTCAGACCGTGGATTTTTTCACCCCGATCGTGGACGACCCCTTCGATTTCGGGCGGATCGCCGCGGCCAACGCCCTGAGCGACGTGTATGCCATGGGCGGTCGACCCCTCACCGCCATGAACATCGTCTGCTTCCCCGTGAAGGAGATGCCGCGGGAAATCCTCCGGGACATCCTGATAGGCGGGCTGGAGAAGATCCAGGAGGCGGGGGCCGTGCTGCTGGGCGGACACAGCGTGGAGGACCCGGAGATCAAGTACGGGCTGTCGGTCACGGGCGTGGTCCGGCCCGACGAGGTGCTGACCAACGACGGCGCCCGGCCGGGGGACGCGCTCGTCCTGACGAAGCCCATCGGGACGGGCGTTCTGGCCACGGCGCTCAAGGGAAAGGTCGCAGGGGAGAGCGCACTCGGGACCCTGGTGCGGGTGACCTCCACCCTCAACCGGGCGGCCGCGGACGTCATGAGAGGATTCGAGGTGCACGCCTGCACCGACGTCACCGGGTTCGGCCTGGCCGGCCACGCCCTGGAGATGGCCCGCGGCGCTCGGGTGCGCATCCTGCTTCGCGCTGAGGCCGTTCCCGTGATCCCCGAGGCCCGCGAACTCGCCGCCATGGGCCTGCTCCCGGCCGGAAGCTACGCCACCCGGCATTACTGCGGTCACCTGGTGGATGCGGCCGACGGAGTGGACCCCCTCCTGATGGATCTCCTCTTCGACCCGCAGACCTCGGGCGGGCTCCTCCTCGCGGCACCACGGGACCAGGCCGGGGCCTGCGTGGATCGGATGCACGAGCAGGGCATCGCCGAGGCCGCCGTGATCGGGGAGGTGGCCGAGTCCCACGCAAAGGGCATGCTGAGCATCGAGTAGGGTGCAAGAGGCGCCGTGCAGCCGAAGCTCGCCATGATCAACCTGTTCGAGGAACCGGAGGAGCTCCGGTCGTTCGCCGGGGAGCAGGGTTGCTGCGGCCGCCGGATCCGGGTCGAGCCGTTCCCGGACCGGTGGGGCGTCCCGGGTCTCCTGATCGCCTCGGGGCCTCTGTTCGGCGGGATCGCCTCGGAGCTGGGCATGACCTTCCGGTCCGTTCCGGACGGAAGCGACCCCGGAAGCGACCTGGCGGAACGGGTGCGCATGGCCCTGGAGGACACCCGGCACGGCTTCGTCCACGTTCACACCAAGGCCCCGGACCAGGCCGCGCACCGCGGCGACCCCGCGGGCAAGGCCGAGGCGATCCGGTCCCTGGACCGCGCCCTGGAACCCCTGCTGGACGCCCTGGGCGCATCCGGGGACCTGCTCGCAGCGGTCACTGCGGATCACGCCACCCCCTGCGGCTCGCCCCTGATCCACTCGGGCGAGACCGTTCCCCTGGTGATGGCGGGTCCCACGGTGCGGCGGGACCGGGTGGCGCGCTTCGACGAGATCTCGGCGGCCGGCGGCGGGCTGGGCCTTCTCCGGGGAAAGGAGCTGATGCTCCTGCTCCTCAACCACGCGGACCGATCCGCGCTCTGCGGCCACCGCCTCGGTTCGGCGGAGCGCGCCTACGTCCCGGGGGACTACCCGGCGTTCGGGAGGCGGGAGATGGAGGAGGGGTGAGGGGCCGCCGAACCCCGTTCAGAAAGACTCCTCAGTCGAGTAAGGCGAGGCCGGCCAGGAAGCCCCCCGCCACCAGGGCCAGGCTGAGCATGCGGAACATCTGGCTCGCCGCCATGAGCCCGAGGCCCAGCTTCGGCGTGAAGATCCCCATGTAGTAGGGAAGCTGGTGCCGGAGCGCCCGGACCGGCGCGGCCAGGATGTTCCCCAGCAGGAGGGCGAGCACGGTCTGGGTCACGGTCAGGGCGCCGGACTCCAGCATGGCGCCCGCCGCGGCGTAGCCGGAGGTGAACTCGGCCACCAGGCTGAACAGGACCACGGAGAAGGCCTCGATGGGGATGGGGAACGCGGTGACCCGTTCGGCCAGCAGGCCCCGGAGCCAGGCGAAGAGCCCGGCGTCCGAGGCGGCCGTCACGATGACGTACACGGGCAGGACGATCACCAGGATGCGCGCGATGCGCGTGCGGAACTTCCCGGCGGTCTCCTTCAGGACCCGGCGCCACGACGCGGCCGCGGGGCCCCGATTTGCGGCGTAGTCCCCGTGGAACGGGGGGAGGAGGAGCCTGGATGCGGCCAGCGCGGCGGCGAGCCGGACGAGTGCGGCCCCGAAGGTCAGCAGGAGGTAGAGGAGCCCGGCCCGCCCCACCAGGGGGAGCAGCACGAAGAAGGTCGTGGGCAGGTGAAGGAAGAAGGAGGGGAAGGTGTTGAGCAGCACCGCCAGGGTGAGCTCCCTCCGGCTCAGGCCCCCCTCCCGGTGAAACTCCATGAGCATGGAGAGGGACGCGGTTCCGGAGACGAAGGCCGTGGTGAAGGCCGCGCCCATGGGGGGGGACAGGTGGGCCCCCCGCATGAAGGGGCGTGCCGTCACGGCGAGGCGGTCGGTCCATCCGAGGCCTTCGATGGCCTGGCCGGCGAACAGGCCGATCGAGATGAAGAAGGTCAGTCGAAGCAGGGGCCACAGGATGCGTTGCCAGAGCAGGGCCGGGTCCGTGAACACCCCGGCCGCCCCCTGCGGGCCCCGGACGAGGACGATGGCCGCGGCCGCCGCGAGAAGACCCAGCAGGAGGTAAAGCCCGACGGGAACCCGGTTGGGGCGGCCGCGCGTCATCTCTTCTTGATCAGAAGGAGGGAGAGGTAGGACGGGACCTGGTCGGGCAGCTCCTCCAGGTTCGTGATGATCTGCTCGCCGTCGAACCCGCAGCGGCTGACCAGGACGGAGTGCCGGGAGAGGTCCAGGTCGTCCAGGGCCCCCATGATGTCCCGGTAGTTTCGGTACACCTTGAGCATGACCACGTTGTCCGTGTGATCGATCACGTGACGGAGTCTGCTGGGTCCCATGGCTCCGGAGATCACCGTCAGGGACTCCTCTCCCTCGGCGAGGACGCGCTTCGCCGCCGCGGCGCCGGCCTGATAGGACGTGATGCCGGGAATCACCCGGATGGGCAGCTCGGGCGACTCCTCCTTGAGCGTACGCATGAGGTAGCCGAAGGTGCTGTAGGTCATGGGGTCGCCCAGGGTGACGAGCGCAGCGTCCCGCCCCGAGTGCAGGGTTTCCCGGACGATCCCGGCATTCCGGCGCCAGGCGGCGTTCAGGACGCCGGGATCCCGGGTCATGGGAAAGTCGAGCCGGTGAATGGGAATGCCGTTCTCGAGGTGGGGCTTGACGATCTCCACGGCGATGGAGTAGCGGTTCTTGGTGGACGCGGCCGAGTAGACCACGTCCACGGAGGCGAGCGCCTTCACCGCCTTGAGCGTGATGAGCTCCGGGTCGCCGGGCCCCACCCCGATCCCGTACAGGGTACCTGCTTTCATGATGGGTGAGCTCCTTTGATCATACGGGTCTTTTCTCCTGCGGTGCCGCGGGCACTGCCATGCTGCACCGATTTCCCCTTCACCGACACCGTCACGGCCACAGACACCCCTCAAAACCGCTCGGGGTGCAGAAATGCGGCCAGGGTCTCCACCGCTGCCACCGAGCGGGGCCCCGGCCGGGAGAAGACCTGCTCGTCCACCCTCAGGACGCGGTTCTCCCGGACCGCCCCCAGCACCCCGAAGTGGGGCCGCTCGGCCGGCGGGGAGGGCGCCCGGTTCATGGGGCCTTCCTGGACGACGTAGACCTCGGGGTCGCTTCGGATCAGGCTTTCCATGCCGATCCGGACCATCTTTTTCGGGTGGCCCAGGCAGTTCACGCCCCCGCTCCGCTCGATGATGTCGTTCACGATGGACTCCCGGCCGGCCCCGAGCAGGTTGGGGTAGCGGACCTCGAAAAACACCCGGGGCCGGTGCTCGATTCCCCGGAGCCGCCGTTCCACGGCCTCCAGCCGGCGAAGAAGCCTCCGGTTGAGACCGGCGGCCGCCCCGGGCTCGCCGGTCAGGCGACCCACCTTTTCGATCACGGAAAAGAGCTCCGGGAACCGGTGGGGTCGAAAGACCGCCACCGTCCGTCCGTGCCGCCGGAGCTGCTGCACCACGGCCGCGGCCTCCCTCCGGCCGGCGCTCTGAAGGATCAGGTCGGGCTCCAGGCTCAGCACGAGCTCCACGTTGGGACGCATGTGCGTGCCGATGCTCGGCCTGGACAGGATCGAGGGGGGAAGCCGGTCCGCCTTGGTCCTGCCCACGAGTCGGTCCTCCAGTCCCATGGCGGCCAGGATCTCGTTGTAGGCGCCGTAGAGCGCAATGACCCGTTCCGCGGGCCGCTCCAGCACCAGTTCCCGGCCGGTGTCGTCCGTGACCCGGATCTCATCCGCCTTCGCGGTCGGGAGCGCAAACCCCGCCGAGAGAAGAACCAGAACCGCCAGCACCCGCAGCACCGGGGACGAAGTGGGCCTGGGGTCCCCCGGTGACCGGGTGCTGCGAGACCATGACCCGGGTCCCGTAGATCCGCGAGAGGTTTCGGCTCGTGAACAGCTCATGGGTCGGTCCATCCAGGGCGATGCCTCCGTCCTTGATGAAGATCAGCCGGTCGCAGTAGAGCGCGGCCAGGTTCAGGTCGTGCATGGCGCAGACGATCGTGGTCCCTTCGTTCCGGTTCTTCTCCAGGAGCAGGTCGAAGACCTGGATCTTGCGCGCCACGTCGAGGCTCGAGGTGGCCTCGTCCAGCAGCAGCACGGACGGCGCCTGGGCCAGGGCCCTGGCGATCACCACCCGCTGGGCCTCGCCGCCCGAGACCTCGTTGATCAGCCGGTCGGCCAGGACGAGGGTCCCGGTCTGCTCCATGGCGTCCATGGCCCGGTCCAGGTCCCGCGCCGTGTACCCGCCCCACCGCGAGAGGTGGGGGTAGCGGCCCATGAGCACCACGGAGAGGCAGCGGAAGGGGAACGTGACCGCGGCGTTCTGGGCCACCGACGCCATTTGGCGCGCCCTCCAGCGGGCCGAGCTGCCCTCCAGGTCCCTCCCCGCAACACGGACCCGCCCTTCCCGGGGCGGCAGGATCCCGGCCAGGACGTGCAGCAGGGTGGTCTTGCCGCTGCCGTTGGGACCCAGCACGCCGGCGACCTCCCCCGAGGGGATCCGCAGGTTCACGTCCCGCAGGACGTCGACGGCGCCGTACCCGCACCGGAGGGAGGTCGCCTCGATCACAGCCCGATCCTCCGCTTGTGACGCTTCAGGAGGACGCAGAAGAAGGGCCCTCCCATCAGGGCGGTGACCACGCCCACGGGGAGCTCCTCCCCCCCCGGGAGCAGGGTTCGGGCCAGGACGTCCGACCAGAGGAGCGTGACGGCGCCGAGCAGTCCGGAGAGGGCCAGCAGCCGGCGGTGCTCCGCGCCCACGGTCATGCGCACGAGGTGCGGCACGATCAGGCCCACGAACCCGATCACCCCGGAGACCGACACGGCGGACGCCGTCAGCAGGCTGGCCCCCAGCAGGAGGATCAGACGGACCCTTTCCAGGTCCACACCCACCTGGACGGCCTGGAGATCGCCCATGGCCAGGATGTCCAGCTCCCTGGCGTGAAACCCGATCAGCGCCAGCCCGGCCGCCGCGTAGGGCAGGGCAAAGAGCGTGTGGGTCCAGCCCCGGCCCTGGAAGCTTCCCATCACCCAGAACACGATGCTCGTCACCGACTCTTCGTCCAGGGACTTGAGGAGCGAGATCAGCGCGGAGAGAAAGGTGGCCACCACGATCCCGGCCAGGATCATGGTGTCGCGCCGCAGGTGTCCCTCGATCCGGCCCAGGGCGATCACGAAGAAGAGCGCGGCCAGGGCCCCGGCCAGGGCCGCCGCCGGAAGCAGCCCGAACCCCAGGACCGACCGGGCGCCGAGGCCCAGGAAGATGGCCAGCGAGGCCCCGAACGCCGCGCCCGTCGAGACCCCGATGGTGAAGGGGTCGGCCAGGGGGTTTCGGAGGATGCCCTGGAACACGGCACCCGCCACCGCCAGGCTCAGCCCCACGATCATGGAGAGCAGGACCCGGCTGAAGCGGATGTCGAAGACCACCAGCCGCCGGGTCTCGTCCACGGCCTGCGCTCCGTCCCAGCCGAGCCCCGAGAGGAGAGCCCTTCCCACCTCGGCCGGCGGGATGTCGATGCGCCCGAAAAGGCAGGCGGCAAAGGCCGAGAAGATCACGAGGGCCGCCATGACGGCGAGCATCAGGCCGAACCGGAGGGAGGTGCGCCTCTCCCCGCGGAGCACCTGCTCGCGGCTGGGGGCCCCGTGTCTCACGGCGTCACCATGACGAGATCGCGCTCCTCAGGTGGTCGATCCAGATCCGGACCAGGGGGTCCAGCTCGGCCGTTCCCTCGAGCACCGGCACGCACGCCACGCCGTCCCGGCTCAGGACGCTCTTCCAGGACCCTTCCTCCTCGCCGGCCAGGTCGTTCCTGGCGTGGTCCCCGGCCACGGCCATGAAGGGGACCAGGTAGGCCCTGGAGACGCCCCGCTCGCGGAGCCGGTCCCGGATCTCCTCGATGCCGGTGGCGCCCTCCGCCGTGCCCAGGAAGACGTTCGGGTCCCTCTTGCGGAGCTCGACCCCCAGGGCCGTGTAGAGCGCGTCGGCCGGGTGGTCGGTTCCGTGTCCCATGAGCACCAGGGCCTCGTCCGGGCTGCGGTCCGCGGGCTGGTGGTCGAGCAGCAGTCCGGCCACGCGCCGGATGTCCTCCCGGCCGTTCAGGAGGGGGCCGCCCACGGCCACCCGGTCGAACCCTCCCGCCATGCCGGAGAAGGCCTGCGCATTGCGGACCAGGTCGTGAAACTCCCACCCGCCGATGGTGTGGAGCGACTGGACCGCCACGTGGGTGAACCCCTCGTCCATCATGCGGGCCAGGGCCGTCTCCAGGGAGTCCACCTCCACGCCCCGGCCGGCCAGCTTGCGCCGGACCCCGTGCGAGGTGTAGGCCCACCGGACCGGGAGGTCCGGGAAGGCCTTGCGGAACTCCTCCTCCGCGTTTTCCAGGGCCGTCCGGGCCTCGGGTACGGTGGTGCCGAAGGCGGCCAGCAGGATGGCCCGCTTCACGGGCCGTTCGCGGCCCCCGTGGCCGGCGAGGGCCTGGCTGTGGAGTGCAAATGCGAGTACGAGACAGCATGGGACGAGGATCGAAGCTCTTCTCATGACGACGGTCTCCTTTCTCTCGAAGGATGAGGGACGGCGGGGTGCTGCAGGGGGAGAGGCGAAAAAAAAGCCCCCACGTCCGCCTTTCGGACGTGAGGACTGCACCCAGCTTCCTTGATCCTCGTCCCCGGAGGCTGCACCCCGCAGCCGGCCGGCTGGCCATCGTTCCAACGGGCAGGTCTTCTGGCTTACCCGGACCGCAGGCTCGCCTTCCCACCCCGCTTCTGCGAGGCAGTGGCTTTCCCCTCGCTTTCGAGGGTCGCCTGCGGTCGCACTGCCCCCGCCTGTGGTGCGGGGGCCGGGATCACAGCGGCGGGACCGCTCCCGTTTCCCACGGGATTCCCTATTAAGCGGCTGCACCCATTGGCTTTTCGCTAACGTAGAAAGGAGCGGGCGGGTTTGTCAAGGTCAAACTGGCTCCCTCTCCTTGGCCCGGTTCGATGTCCGGCGGCAATAGAGAGGAACATCCACCGCTTAAGGCACTTCCGAGGACAGGGGGCCGTACTTGGCCAGGTAGCCCCGGGGGGTCACCATGCGTCCCCCCAGGACCCGGGTCGACCCGTTCCCGACGATGAGAACGGAGAGCATGTCCACGCGTTCCACCGGAAGGTCGGCCAGGGAGGTCACGAGGACCGACTCTCCCTCCCTGGCGGCGTTTCGCACCAGGCCCACGGGCGTCCGGTCGGGGCGGTGGGAACGCACGAGACGCAGGGCCTCCTCCAGCTGCCAGTGACGCTTCCGGGAGCGGGGGTTGTAGACGACCAGGACGAAGTCGGCCGAGGCGGCGGCCTCGACTCTCCGCTGGATCGTCTCCCAGGGGGTCAGCAGGTCGCTGAGGCTGACCACCGCAAAGTCGTGCACGAGCGGGGCCCCCAGGAGGGCCGCCGCCGCGGCCAGCGCCGGAATCCCCGGAACGATCTCCACGTCCACCGCTTCGGTGAGTCCCTCCTCCTCCAGGATCTCGAGGGCCAGGCCGGCCATCCCGTAAATGCCCGCGTCCCCGCTGCTGACGATGGCGGTGTCCAGCCCTTGCGTGCAGGAGGTGACGGCCGCACGGCACCGCTCGATCTCCCGGGTCATGCCCGTGGACAGGATCTCCTTTTCCTCCAAAAGCCCCGGATCCAGCAGGTCGATGTAGGACTTGTACCCCACGATCACCCGCGCCGCTTCCAGGGCGGCGCGGGCCGCGGGAGCGAGGTACCGCGGGTCCCCCGGTCCCAGGCTTACGACGAAGAGCCTTCCAGGGCCACCGCCAGGGTGGCGTTCCGGCTCCGGACCTTGGGGACCAGGAGGCGTCCTTCCCCCGCCCGCTTGATGGCCGCTGCTTCGCATACGCTTTCCACTCCCATGTGCCGTTTGACCGTCTCGGACGGGGTCGGGACGGACACGTCCCGCAGGGCCTCGGCCGAGTAAAAGGTGACGGAGACGCCTAGCCTGTCGGCCGCCTCGAGGAGGCCGGCCTCGTCCCGTTTGGCCTCGATGGTGGCCAGGCCGGCGAGGCTCGCCCGGGCGAGCCCCCGCGAGGCGAAGGTGGACTCCAGAAGCTCCAGGATCTCCCCGGCGGACGTGCCCCGGTTGCAGCCCAGGCCCGCCGCGAGGCAGCGGGGGTGGAGCACCAGGCGGCCGGGGCGTCCGGGGTCGGATCTCCAGGTGACGGTCACGGCCGGGCCGTCTTCAGGCAGCCTCTCCTCCTCTACGGAGATCACCGGCGCGGCGGAAGGACCCGGGCCGGAGAAGAGTCCGAGGCGGTTCTCCGGGTCCGAGACCGAAACGGTCTCGCCCCGGAGCATGGCCATGTTGAGGGCCTTGACCGCGGCCATGTCGGCGATCGCCAGGTCCCGCTCCGCAGCCAGGAGGTCCCAGCTGGGGAGCCCGGCCGTGTCCGTGGCCGTGGTGATCACGGGCGCCCCTCCCGTGACGGCCGCCGCCTCCCGGGCGAGCGCGTTGGCCCCGCCCAAATGGCCGGAGAGCAGGCTCACGGCGAACCGGCCCTCCGAGTCCAGGACCACCACGGCGGGGTCGCGCTCCTTGGTGCGGATGTGGGGCGCTATGGCGCGCACCACGATGCCGGCCGCCGCCACGAACACGTGCCGCCCGTACCGCGGAAAGGTCCCGGCCACGGCCTGCAGAAGACCGTCGAACGGCCGGGCTCCGTGACGAACGGCCAGTGGTGCGGGAAGAAACAGGTCGCCGCGGAGGGCGTGGGCCAGCCGCCGCCCGAGGTCGGCGCCCTGCGGGGTCAGCGCGTAGACCGCGGTATCCCGTTCTCCGGGTCCGGGTGGATGCTCTTCCAATTTTGCCCCCTCCTCAACGGTCCTTCCGGAACCCGTGGGCGAACTCCCGGCTGTAGAGGCGGCTGAACGCCGTCTCCTCGTCCTGGCCCGGGAGCACGAGGAACACCGCCTGCCGCGTGATCCCCTCCCGGGCGACCGTCTCCTGCAGGGTGTCGAGGGTGGCCCCGAGGATGCGCTCCCCGGGCCAGCCCACGCGAAAGGCCACCACCACGGGCGTGCCGGCCGGGTAGCCGCCTTGACGGAGCTCCTTCACCACTCCTTCGGCATCGCCGGCCGAGAGGTAGACGGCCATGGAGGTCCCGTGCCGCGCCATCTCTTGGAGCCGCTCCCTCTCGGGTACCGGGGTCCGGCCCGCCATGCGGGTGATGATGAGGGACTGGGTGCGCTCCGGGAGGGTGAAGGAGACCCCGGCGGCGGCTGCGGCGGCAAAGGCCACGGTCACCCCGGGGATCACCCGGCAGGCGACGCCGTCCCGTTCCAGGAGGATCATCTGCTCCCGCACGGCGCCGTAGAGGGAAGGGTCCCCCGTGTGGACCCGGGCGACCCGCCCGCCGGCCCGGACCGTCCCGAGCATGAGGGCGTGGGTCTCCTCCAGGGTCAGGGGGGAGGAGTCCACCACCTCGGCCTCGGCCCGGGCGCAGGCCACCAGCTCCCGGGGGACCAGGGACCCGGCGTAGAGCACCAGGTCGGCCTCGCGGATCACGCGCCGCCCGCGCACCGTGATCAGCTCCGGGTCGCCCGGGCCGGCGCCCACGAAGTAAACCTGAACGTCCTGTTCCGTCATGATTTCTGCTCCGTCCATGGGGTTACCCATGGGGTCAGGTCTTGAAGTTTGACCTTTTGGCCCGTAACCGCTGTTTCCGAGCCCAAGGCCGGCTTCTCCTCTGATCGTAGGGCGGGGTTTTACACCCCGCCGGGTCTGGATTTTGTGTCGAGAGGCTCCGGAGGGCGGGACCTTCCTTCGCTCCCTGAGCTCCCGGCCTGGTCATTGCCGGGCGGTTACGGCCGGGGGCATTCCTGCCCCCTC
>CAYUBQ010000009.1:0-90007 GCA_964443135.1 uncultured Desulfobacterales bacterium
CTGAATGGGGTTCAGGGGGTCGGAGGTTCAAATCCTCTCGTCCCGACCAGAAATTCAAACACTTAGCAGACGCCTCCGTCATCTGCAACAGAATTTGTGACATTTTGTGACATCGGGGGGAACGGAGTCTGCTTTCTGAGCGGTCAGTCCATTCAAGAGATTGACCGCTTTCTTTTTGTGCTCCTGGCTCAAATGGGCGTACCGCATGGTCATCGCCGGCGTCATGTGCCCCGAAGAACGCTTGCTTGCTCATGGATCGGTAACCAGCCCTTCTACCCTCGGAAGTGGGGAGACGGTCCGAGGGGCAGTCACCCGGTCGGGAGAGGAAGACGTGGCCGAGGAGAGATCCGCCGGAAACCTGGAGGCGTTGCTCGATCAGGTGGAGCAGGCCGCGGAGGGTGGGGAGGGGATGTCGCTGGGCGGGCTGATGGACTTTGTGGGCCGCAGCTCCTTCGGCCCTTTCCTGCTGATCCCCGGGTTGATCACACTGGCTCCGCTGATCGGGGACATCCCCGGCGTACCCACGCTCATGGGCCTGTTCGTCCTGCTCTCGGCAGGACAGCTGCTTGTGGGCCGGAGGCAGATCTGGCTCCCACGGTGGCTGCAGGAGCGAAGCGTGGACCGGGAGAAGCTCGACAAGGCGATCTCGTGGTTGCGCCGGCCCTCCCGGTGGCTCGACCGTCTCATGCGACCCCGACTGGAGCGGTTCACCGGGCGGACCGGGACGATTGCCAGCTCTGCCATGTGCGCGCTGATTGCCGTCGCCATGCCGTTCATGGAGTTCGTGCCCTTCAGCGCCAACGGTGCGGGAGCGGCCTTGACGGCCCACGGCCTCGGGCTGGTGACGAGGGACGGCCTGGTGATGCTGCTCGCGTTCGCTCTCACCCTTGCGACCTTCGCGCTCCCCCTGATCGCACTGCTCTGACCCGACGTTCCCCTTCTTCGCGTTTCACAGGCCCATGCCCGTGCGCGGACTCAGCCCGAGCCGTTCCCCCGTCTTCCTGCTTCCCGGAGCTCTGCCAACGGGCGCTACCTCAGGACGGACATGCGCTGAATCCGGTCCTTGCGGATCCCGAACTCCTCGTCACTCATTCTCCCTTCACGGCGGGCCTCACGAATCCAATCCATCTCCTGGTCGATCTTCCATTCATAGCTCCCCGCACCTGCTGCTCCTCCGGCGGCCCCGAGCCCCGCGGAACCCCGCTTTTCATCCTCCTGAATTTGGGGTATTCTCGTAATGACCCGCTCCAAAGAGGGGAATCCGCCGGGAGCCGCTTCCGATGGTCAAGGGAGCCCCAGACGAGGAAGAGCGCGATGGAACAGGAATCCAAGACCTATCACACATACCACCCGGCCCGTTACGGCGACGGTTCCGTGAGCGAAGAAGCGCGGGACTTCGTGAGAGAGGAGCCGCTGCTGATCCGGGTGGAGGACTGCACTTACGCCGTGGTGATGCGGACCCCGGGGGAGGAGGTCGTCCACGCCGCGGGGTTCTGCCTCTCGGAAGGGCTGGTCGAGTCTCCGGAGGACCTTGTCTCCATCGGTTTCTGCAGCGATCTCGACGAGAACAGCGTCAACGTGCGTTTGACGGGGACGAGAAGGACCATGGTCTCCGAGCAGCTCGGCAGGCAGGGCTTCCTCAGCCAGACCAGCTGCGGGATCTGCGGCCGGGAGATGATCGAGGATCTGACCGCCCATCTGAAGGTCGCCGAGGACGGAGCCGGGATCGACTACGGCGAGGTGTTCGGCTGCTTCGACACCTTCTTGCGGGAACAGCAGTACTACGCCCGCACCCGGGGCACCCACGCGGTCATGCTTTTCGATGCCGACCGGAACGTCCTTGCGAAAGCGGAGGATGTGGGGCGTCACAACGCCATGGACAAGTCGGTGGGAACCGTTTTCCTGGGGAATCGGATGTCCGATGTGAAGCTGGCGGTTCTCTCCTCCCGGATCAGCTTCGAGATGATCCAGAAGGCGGCGAGGGCGGGAATCCCGATCCTGATCAGCAAGTCCAACCCCACCACCATGGCGGTGGAGCTGGGACGGAAGCTGAACATGACCCTCATCTGCCTGGACAAGAAATCCGGTTTCATCGTCCCGTGCGGGGAGAATCGGATCCGACGACAGGGCTGACCCTGCACCGCTCTGCCACAGTCCCGTCCTGAAGGCTTCTCTCGAAGCCGCAAAGCCCCGCGCTCCATGGGGGACCAGGGTCCATGCTCCCCTGATGCGCCCCCCCTGCCGTTATGTCATGGATGATATAACCCTCAATACAATGGATTTTTTCTTGACATTAGCCACGATGTAGCTAGATTGTAACCATCTCGCGCAGGCGGTGACACCCTGGCCCAGGGTCGGGAACCGTCGGCCGTCGGGCCGGTTGCCCGCAAAAGGGGACCGGTCAGGTCGAACATCCTGTACAACCGGAGAGGGAAAAGATGAGGTACGCAGAGACGGGTGTCAATTTAGAGGTCGATCTATCCCGAGGAAGCATCGAAAAAGATATCTCAGATCCAAAAGATGCAGAGCTTTACCTTGGAGGGCTGGGGACGAACAGCAAGATCCTGTGGGACCGGGTCCCGCCCGAGGTCGAGCCCTTTTCACCGGACAACCTGCTCATCTTCAGCGCGGGGCTCCTGTGCGGGACGCCGGCCACCGGCTGCAACCGGACCATCGTCTCCACCATCTCGCCCCAGACGCAGTTCATGGCCTTTTCCATGATGGGAGGGTTCTGGGCGCCGGAGCTGAAGTACGCCGGGTACGACAAGGTGATCCTTCGCGGAAAGTCCCCCGATCTGGTCTACCTGTGGATCAACAACGACGAGGTGGAGATCCGGGACGCCACGCACCTCCGGGGCAAGGGCGCCGTGGAGACGGCGGAGCTGATTCGAAAGGAGCTGAACGAGCCGGAGGCCCAGGTGGCGGCCATCGGGTTGGCCGGCGAAAACCGGGTCTACTACGCATCCATCGAGCAGGGCCGGTCCAGCGCCAGCCGGGGCGGGATCGGCGCGGTGATGGGGGACAAGGGGCTGAAGGCGATCGCGGTTCGCGGGACCAAGGACATCAACATCGCGCAGCCCATGGAGTTCATGGAGCTCTGCAACGAGGTGCTGGAGTACATCGCCTGGCGGAACGAGCGGCCCATCCCGGGCGTCATGCCCATCCTGGCCGGGCTCGGGTCTCCCCAGGAGATGAAGGTCCACGACGAGAAGTGGCACACCGAGAACTTCCGCTGGGGCAACTCCCGCGTCCGGAGAAAGGACTTCTGGAACGAGGAGATCGCGAAGGACTGGACCGAGACCATGGAGAACGCCCGGACCCGGTTGATCAGCTGTTACAACTGCCCCATGAAGTGCGGGGCCACCATCACCATGCCGGGCATCCCCACCTACATGATGAAATGCTTCTCCAAGCTGACCTACACCATGGCGGCCTTCTCCGACCTGGAGTTCGGGCTGGGGATCGCCCAGAGCGCCACCGAGTACGGCGTGGACGCCTTCACCACCCCGCAGGTGATGGCCTTCGCCCTGGAGCTCCTGGAGAACGGCATCCTCTCGGACGACGACTTCCCCGGCATGCCCGAGGACAACGAGGGGCGGTTCTACTGGCTGTTGGATCGCATCGTCCGCAGGGAAGGGATCGGAGACGTCCTGGCCGACGGCACCTACTGGGCGGCCAAGGCCATCGGGAAGGGCGCGGAGGAGTACGCCCACAACACCATCAAGAAGCACGAGCAGCTGCCGCTCAAGCTCTCCATGCTGAACCCCATCTACTTCCTGATGTACGCGACGGGCGAGAAGATCAACATCACCCAGATCGAGGGGCAGTTCCCGCAGATGCCCTTTCCGAAGCGGGAGCAGCGGGAGGAGTTCGTCGAGGACTGGATTCAGGTCCCGGACGAGAAGTTCAAGCAGTACTTCGTGGACTGGGAGCTTCGCGGCGAGAACTCCTTCCCCTACTACCCCACGCCCCGGATGTGCGCCGACATCGTCGACTGGCAGGAGACGATGCACTACATCGACGACGCCCTGGGCATGTGCGCGGGCCTCTCCTCCTTTCCGTTGAAGCCCCCCTACCACATCCACAACTACCCCAGGCTCATCTCCTCCGGGGCCGGGTTCGACATGGACGAGGACACGCTGTCCAAGACCGTCAAGCGGTACCGGACGCTGGTGAGGGCGGTCAACATTCGAAGGGGCATGAGACGGGAGGACGAGCAACCCCCCCAGAACCACTGGAAGAAGCGGTTCCCCGAGCTGGAGAAGGAGCTCCTGGACACCTACTACGCGTTCAAGGGCTGGAACGAGCAGGGGATCCCGACCAAGGAGTCCCTTCAGGAGCTGGGCCTGGACTACGTGTACGAGGAGTTCGAGAAGCGGGGCATCTACTCCGGAAACGGAGGCGCATCGACCCAGGAGACCCCGGAGGGGCAGGAGAAGGAGGCCTAGTCGTGGAAGCAGCGAAAGAGAAGAACACCAAGATCGTCAAGACCGTCAAGGTGGACGCGGACCTCTGCAACGGCTGCCGGGCCTGCGAGGTGGTCTGCTCCGCCTCCCACGCGATGCCCAAGTACAGCAGCAACAACCCGGCGCGATCCCGCGTCCGGGTTCGGCGCGACCCGCTCCGGGACATGTACATCCCGGTGTTCGCCGGCGAGTACGCGCCGGCCGAGTGCATGGGGCGGGACAAGTACGTGATCGACGGCAAGGAGTACGACGAGTGCGCCTTCTGCCGGGCCGCCTGCCCGTCGAGGGACCTGTTCAAGGAGCCCGACTCGGGCCTTCCCCTCAAGTGCGACATGTGCGAGGAGGAAGACGAACCCCTCTGCGTCAAGTGGTGCATCACGGACGCCCTGACCTACGAGGAGCGGGAGGAGGAGGTGGAGGAGGAGCTCGAGCAGGACGACCTGGAGGTCGGGCTGGAGGCCTTGGCCGACAAGTACGGCCTGGAGAAGATCGTGGACACCCTGGCGCGGATGAGCGAGTCGAAGCGGGGCTGAGGGAAGGAAGGGGACGAGGAGAGCCGTGGAGAACGTAGCGGACTACAAGGAGATCGTCGACGTCATCAAGGAGAGCGGGGGGGACCTGTTCAAGCGGTGCTTCCAGTGCGGCCTGTGCGACGCGGTCTGCCCGTGGAACCGGGTGCGGGAGTTCAGCATGCGCCGGATCGTGCGGCAGGCCACCTTCGGGATGACGGACATCGAGAGCGAGGAGATGTGGCTCTGCACGACCTGCGGAAGGTGCCCGCAGCAGTGCCCGAGAGACGTGAGGCAGATCGATTCCGGGGTGGCGCTCCGCAGGATCGCAACGGAGTACGGGGTGTTTCCCCAGTCGGTCCAGCCGATTCGGACCATCAGCGGCAGCCTGGTGGGGGAGGGCAATCCCCTGAGCGAGGAGCGGGAGAAGCGTGCGGACTGGGCGGAGGGCCTCTCCGTTCCCACCTTCACCGAGGGGATGGACGTCCTCTACTTTCCCGGCTGCTACCTGAGCTACGATCCCAGACTGAAGAAGGTCGCCCGGGCCACGGCCGGGATCCTGCAGAAGGCCGGGGTGGACTTCGGGATCCTCGGGCCCAAGGAGAACTGCTGCGGGGAGAGCATTCGAAAGACGGGCGACGAAGAGGTGTTCAAGCGCCTCGCCCGCGAAAACATCAAGACGTGGATCGATGAGGGAGTGAGAAAGATCGTGGTCTCCTCCCCTCACTGCTATCACACCTTCAAGAACGAGTACCCCGAGTTCCGTGTGGAGTTCGAGATCGTTCACATCACCCAGTTCGTGCACGAGCTGCTCCGGGACGGGAAGCTGGAGCTCTCCGGGGAGCTTGGAAAGAAGGTGACCTATCACGACCCCTGCTACCTGGGCCGGCACAACGGCGTCTACGACGAGCCCCGGGCGGTATTGAACGCGGTCGCCGGGTTGGAGCTGATCGAGATGCCCGAGTCGCGGGTGGACAGCCTCTGCTGCGGCGGAGGAGGCGGCAGGATCTGGATGGAAACCCCGAAGGGGGAGCGGTTCTGCGACCTCAGGGTGGAGCAGGCCATGGAAGCCGGGGCCGAGGTTCTGGCGACGGCCTGCCCCTACTGCATCTCCAACTTCGAAGACAGCAAGCTGACCCTGGACGTTGTGGACGACATCGAGGTCCGGGACATTACCGAGATCATCTACGAAGCCCTTTGAAAGAGCGATTGAGAGGATCCAAGGTGGAAAAACGACTGGAAGAAAAAATCCAAGAGCTCCGCAAGCAGTACTGGGAAGGCGAGACGGGAGACGTCATGGTGGTGGGCGGCGGAATCAGCGGCATTCAGGCCTCGCTGGACCTGGCCGTCGCCGGGTTCAAGGTCTACCTGGTGGAGAAAGGGCCGGCCATCGGCGGACACATGGCCCAGCTGGACAAGACCTACCCCACCAATGACTGCTCCATGTGAATTCTCTCGCCCAAACTGGTCGAGGTCGACCGGCATCCCAACATCGAGATCCTGACGTACACGGAAGTGGACGGCGTGGAGGGCGAAGCAGGGGACTTCCAGGTTGCGTTGACGAAGAAGCCTCGCTACGTGATCGAGGACAAGTGCACGGGCTGCACGACCTGTGTGGAGTACTGCCCCGTGGAGTACCCGGACCCCTTCAATCAGGAGATATCCAGCAACAAGGCGGTCCATGTCTTCTTCTCTCAGGCCATTCCCCTGATCACATACATCGACGAGAGCTGCCTCTATTTGAAAGAGAAGAAATGCCGCATCTGCGAGTCGGTGTGTCAGAACGACGCCATTGATCTGAACCAGAAGCCCGAAAAGGTCGAGGTGAAGGTCGGCGCGATCGTTCTCGCACCGGGCTATGAACCGTTCGACCCCGGGACCAAGGACGAGTACGGCTACAGGTTCGAGAACGTGGTCACCAGCCTGGACTTCGAGCGGCTGCTGTGCGCCACCGGGCCTTACGAAGGAGAGATCCTGCGGGCTTCCGACTCGAAGCACCCGCACAAGATCGCGTGGATTCAGTGCATCGGATCCCGGCGGGTGACGCCCGGCGACAACAGCTACTGCTCTGCGGTCTGCTGCACCTACACCCAGAAGCAGGTGATCCTGACGAAGGATCACGATGCGGATGCGGAGTGTACCATTTTCCACAACGACATCCGCTCCTATGGAAAGGACTTCGAGCTCTACTACCATCGAACGGAAGAGCTCCCCGGGACACGGTTCATCCGAAGCTACGCCTCCGTCGTCAGGGAGGATCCCGAAACCAAGAATGTCGTCATCCGATACGCCACGCCGGATGAAGGGGTCAAGGAGGAGGAGTTCGACATGGTGGTCCTCTCCGTCGGGTTGAACCCCCCGGCGGGTTACGAGGAGATGGCCGGGAAGTTCGGGATCGATCTCGGTCCCCACGGGTTCTGCAAAGGCGCACCGTTCAACCCCATGGAGACCTCGAGGACCGGGGTCTTTGTGAGCGGGGCTTTCCAGGGACCGATGGACATCCCCGAGTCGGTGTTCACCGCCAGCGGGGCCGGCTCCCAGTGCGGGGAGTTCCTGGACCGCCGGAGAGGCAAGCTGACCACGGAGCGGGTCTATCCCGAGGAGAGGGATGTTTCCGAAGAGGAGCCTCGGGTCGGCGTCTTCGTGTGCCACTGCGGGGCCAACATCGGACGTGTGGTGGACGTCCCCTCCACCGTGGACTATGCCCTGACCCTGCCCAACGTGGTCTACGCCCAGGAGCAGCTCTTCTCGTGCGCCACGAACTCCGCACAGGAGATCACGGACATGGTCAAGGAGAAGGGGCTCAACCGGGTGGTGGTCGCCGCCTGCAGCCCCAGGACCCTCGAGCCGCTCTTCAGGGACACCCTCAGGGAAGCGGGAATCAACCAGTACTACTACGACATGGCCAACATCCGGGAGCACTGCTCCTGGGTGCACTCCAAGGAGCCGGGAGAGGCCACGCACAAGGCCAAGGACATCACCCGGATGTCGGTCGCGCGGGCCTGCCATCTGGAGCCGCTGCAGGAGATGGAGCTGCCTGTGAACAAGGCGGCACTGGTCGTGGGCGGCGGCGTCGCCGGAATGAATGCCGCTCTTTCCATCGCCAACCAGGGTCACGAGGTCTATCTCCTGGAGAAGGAGGCGGAGCTGGGAGGGACGGCGAGAAGGCTCCACCACACGTTGGACGGACTGGATGTGCAGGACTACCTTCGCGACCTGGAGAGCAAGGTCCACCGCCACAGCTCGATCCATGTCCACACCAAAGCCGTCGTCGAGGAGGCGTCCGGCTACGTGGGCAACTTCGTCACCAAGGTGGCCTCCGAGAGGGGGATCCAGGAGATCCGGCACGGTGCGACGGTCATCGCTGTGGGCGCCGACGTGTACGAGCCCACCGAGTACCTGTACGGAGAAAACGACCGGGTCATGACCCACCTCGAGCTGGAGGAGCGGATCGCCGAGGGAGACGAAACGCTCGCCCAGGCCGAAACCCTCGTGATGATCCAGTGCGTGGGCTGCAGGAACGAGGAGAGAGATTACTGCA
This sequence comes from uncultured Desulfobacterales bacterium, assembly GCA_964443135.1. Classification (GTDB taxonomy): domain Bacteria; phylum Desulfobacterota; class DSM-4660; order Desulfatiglandales; family HGW-15; genus JAIPEI01. The sequence goes on from CAYUBQ010000009.1 coordinate 8,517, forward strand.
GCAGGGTCTGCTGCAGCGAGTCCATCAAGAACGCCCTGAAGTTGAAAGAGATCAAGCCGGAGATGGACATCTACATCCTCTTCCGGGACATCCGGACGTACGGGTTCATGGAGGATTCCTATCGGGAGGCTTCGGAAAAGGACGTCAAGTTCATCCGATACGAGCCCGAGGACCCCCCTCAGGTGGAAGCCACGGAGGCCGAAGGGCGACCGGTCCTGCGGGTGACCGTACCCGATCCCATTCTCGGTCAGAAGCTCGCCATCGACGCAGACGCGCTGGCGCTTGCCGCTGCGGTGATCCCTTCGGCGGGAAGCGATGAGATCGCTCAGCAGTTCAAGGTCTCCCTGGGCGCCGACGCGTTCTTCAAGGAGGCCCACGTCAAGCTGAGGCCGGTGGAGTTCGGGACGGACGGCGTGTTCCTCTGCGGGACGGCCCACTATCCCAAGCACATCCCGGAGACGATCAATCAGGCTTACGGAGCCGCCGGCCGGGTTCTGACGCTCCTCTCCCGGGACACGGTCACGGCTTCCGGGGCCGTCTGCGCGGTGCAGGAGGAGGATTGCGTCTCCTGCGGGGCATGTATCACCGCCTGTTCCTATGACGCCATCGAGTTTCGCGAGACGCCGGCGGGCCGGAAGGCTTGGGTCAATCCCGTTCTCTGCAAGGGGGACGGGCTGTGCAACGCGAAGTGCCCGACCAATGCCATTGTTCTGAAGCACTTCACCGATGAAGAGCTCACGAGCCAGATTGACGTGGCCGTCACAGAGGAAGAGATCCGGGAGCAGATGGACAAGGCGGTCGGCGATGTTTAGGGAGCAAGCGAACGCAGGGCCGGAACGGCCCCAAAGGAGGTGAGAGCGCATGGGTGCAGAACAGCGGTTCGAACCCAGACTGCTGGGCTTCGTGTGCCACTGGTGAGCATACGGTGCTGCAGACATGGCTGGAGTTTCCAGACTACAGTATTCGACGGAAATGCGGCTGATTCGCGTCATGTGTTCCGGCAGGGTGGACCCGGAGTTCGTGTTCCGGGCCTTCGCGAAGGGACTGGACGGCGTGTTCATCGGCGGGTGCCGGCTGGGTGAGTGCAACTACCTGACCCACGGAAACTATCATGCCCTCGCCACGAGCTATCTGTGCAAGAAGATCATGGAGCGGATCGGGCTGAACCCCGAAAGGCTCAGAATCGAGTTCATGTCTTCCGGTGAGGGCATCCGCCTGGCCGAGGTGACCAACGATTTCTCTCGGCAGGTGAGGGAGATCGGCCCCCTGGGCGTCAGCGAGGGCATGGACCGGAAGGAGCTGCAGTTCAAGCTCGAGAGCGTGAGGAGGCTGGTTCCCTACATCAAGCTGGTGGAGCGGGAGCGTCTGAGGGTCCCCGAGCCGTCGGAGGAGGCCTATCGGAGGTTCTACACCAGTGATGAGTTCGACCGGCTCTTTGATGCGTTGATCGGGGACAAGCTGGCCGTCAGTCAGATTTCGTTGCTTCTGGCGGAGCAACCCCGTTCGACCGCAGAGATCTCGAAGATCCTGAACTTGAATCCGTCCGACGTGTCCAGACACATGAGCGGCTCGTCCAGGCAGGGGCTGGTCCGATACGACGAGGGACGGAAGTGTTACGCCCTGGCCTGAGGCGGGAGTCGGGAAAAGAGAAGATGGAAAACGAACAGATTGGGCAAACGGGGATGGACAACGACAAGATCGATCGGTTCATCGACAGGCACGACGCTGAACCCAGTTCTCTGATTCAGATCCTTCTGGACATTCAGAGCGACTACCATTGGCTCCCTGCAGACGTCCTGAAGCGGATCGCCGAAAGACTGCAGGTCCCCATGACCCGGATTCTGCACATCGCGACCTTCTACAAGGCCTTCAGCCTGGTACCCAAGGGACGCCACGAGGTGCACATCTGCATGGGCACCGCCTGTCACGTCCGCGGGGCGCCCCGCGTCCTCGACACGATCCAGGATCTGACGGGGATCAAGCCCGGAGAAACGGACCTGGACCTGAAGTTCAGCCTGGAGACCGTGAACTGCCTCGGATGCTGCGCTCTGGGGCCGGTGGTGGAGGTCGACGGAAAGACGCACGGAAAGATGTCGCCGGGCCAGACAGCTGACGTCTTGAAACACTACGAATAGGGAGAGACGATGCCGCGAATCCATTCGCCCGCTGAGTTGGAGGAATACCGGAAGCGCATCCTGTCCGAAAGGGATCCGAGCAAGCCCTGCATTACGCTCTGTTCCGGGTCTGCCTGCCAGGCTTCCGGCAGTGGAGACGTTGCCGCACGGATCGAGGAGGAGATTGCTCGACAGGGCCTCGGGGAGAAGGTGGATGTGCGGAGGACCGGCTGCCACGGTTACTGTGAGAGAGGTCCGATCATTGTGATTCACCCCGAGGAGATCTGTTACTTTCAGATCACGCCGGAGGACATCCCCGAGATCGTCTCCGAGACCATCGGGGAGAAGAAGATCATCGAGCGTCTGCTCTATCAGGACCCCGAAACGGGCGAAAAGGTCGTCCACGAGTCGGACATTCCCTTCTACAAGCATCAGGAGCGGCTGGTCTTCGGCTACAACGGCAGCATCGATCCCAAGAGCATCGACGACTATCTGGCGATCGGCGGATACGCCGCCCTGGCCAAGGCGCTCTCCGGGATGAGCCCCGAGGAGGTCGTCGAGGAGGTCAAAAAGGCCAACCTGAGGGGGCGGGGCGGCGGCGGGTTTCCCGCCGGCCGGAAGTGGGAAGGGTCCCGCAACGCCCAAGAGGAGCCCAAGTATGTGATCGTCAACGCAGACGAGGGGGATCCCGGGGCCTACATGGACAGAAGCCTTCTCGAAGGAAATCCTCACTCGATCCTCGAGGGCCTGACCATCGGGGCCTATGCCATCGGCTCCAACGAGGGGTATATCTATGTCCGGCAGGAGTATCCCCTGGCCGTTGAAAACGTGAACCTCGCCATCCGGAAGGCCGAGGAGTACGGCTTCCTGGGGAAGGACATTCTGGGCTCCGGCTTCGATTTCGTGGTGAAGGTCCACCAGGGGGCCGGCGCTTTCGTGTGCGGTGAGTCGACAGCCCTGATGACCGCCCTGGAAGGCAAGACCGGCGAGCCGCGTCCCAAGTACATTCGATCCAACATCAAGGGCCTCTGGAACAAGCCCAGCGTCTTGAACAATGTCGAGACGTGGGCCAATGTTCCTCTGATCATCAACAAGGGCGCGGACTGGTACACGCAGTACGGGACCGAGGGAAGCAAGGGCACCAAGATCTTTTCCCTGGTGGGCAAGATCACCAATACCGGTCTCGTGGAAGTTCCCATGGGCACCACCCTGAAAGACATCATCTACAAGATCGGCGGTGGAATCCCGGGGGGCAAGCGGTTCAAGGCGGTGCAGACCGGGGGGCCCTCCGGCGGATGCATCCCCGAGCATTTGCTGGACCTGGAGGTCGGTTTCGACGAGCTCACGAATGCCGGCTCCATGATGGGTTCCGGTGGGATGATCATCATGGACGAGGACACCTGCATGGTGGATGTGGCCAGGTACTTCCTCGACTTTCTAACGGATGAGTCGTGCGGGAAGTGCGTTCCGTGCCGGGAGGGCATGAGGCAGATGCTCAAGATCCTCACGAACATCACGGAGGGCAGGGGACGGGAGGGGGACATCGAGCTTCTGGAGGCGCTGTCCGAGACCGCCATCGAGGCATCCCTCTGCGCCCTGGGCAAGAGCGCCCCGAACCCGTTTCTGAGCACGCTGAACTACTTCAGAGACGAGTACGAGGCCCACATCAAGGAGAAGCGATGCCCGGCCCTCTCCTGCAAGGAGCTGATCTCCTTTTACATCGACCCGGCCAAATGCCAGGCCTGCATGATCTGCGCCCGGAAATGCCCTGTCGACGCCATCGACGGGGCCAAGAAGAAGATCCACATCATTGACCAGGCAAAGTGCACGAAGTGCGGAACCTGCTTTGAGGTCTGTCCTTCGAAGTTCAGCGCGGTGAGGAAGATCTCCGGCGAGCCCGTTCCGGAGCCGATACCGGAAGAAGAGAGAACGATCGTGAGAAAGAGCAAGAAAAATGAGTGAAATCCAGCTGCAGATCGACGGGATGGACGTTCGGGCGAAGGACGGGATGACATTGCTCGAAGCGGCTCAGAGTGCGGGGATCTTCATCCCGACCCTGTGTCACCACGAGAAACTGGAACCTTTCGGGGCATGCCGAATCTGCATCGTTGAGGTCGAGGACCGAGGCTGGACCAAGCTGGTTGTCTCCTGCGTGTTCCCGGTGGCCGACGACCTCATCGTGAGAACCCGTTCCGAGAAGGTGGATCGGATCCGCAAGATGATCCTGGAGCTGATGCTGGCTCATGCGCCGGATTCCCCTGACCTCCGGGAGTTGGCAGGAGAGTACGGCGCGGACAAAGACCGCTTCGAGAAAGAGGCTTCTTTCTGCATTCACTGCGGTCTTTGTGTCAGATACTGCGCCGAGGTCAAGGGGAAGCACGCCATCGGATTCGTGGACCGGGGGATGCGGAAGGAGATCAGCTTCGTTCCCGAGATCGCCGCGAAGGAGTGCTGGGACTGCAAGGAGTGCTTCCCCCTCTGCCCCACGGAGGCCCTGCAGGCGGCTTACGTTTTGACCCAGTCTCTCTCGACACCGAAGCCGTCTTCATGAGGAACCCGAGTCGTTTCCAGGGTCTCGCAAGCGGTGCCCGTCGGCGTCCGCCGCCCCCGCCCCGGACCTCTCTTTGATCTTGAATTCCCCGCCGCACGCTGCCGTGGTCAAGGGGCTCTTCCCTTCCTGCCCCAGGTGCTGCCGCCGGGGCTTCAAACCGAAGCCGGGGGATCCGGCCCCGTGAGTTACCCTCGAACAGCTTACGTTCTCCTGTGGTTCCCGAAGGCGTCGGAGACCTTTGTCTTCACGGAGACGGCCCTTCTCCGGGAGAGGGGGCTTCCGTTGAAGGTGTTCACCCTCTACGGGGCCTCGCGGAGGGACTGGTCTCCTGAAATGCGCGCATCCGGCGCCCGGGACGTCTCCCGGCTCGGGATTTCTTACCTCAAGCACGCACACGCCGACGCGGCCTACTGGTGGGTGCATCGAAAAAAGGAGACCATGGACCTTTTCAAGGTCGTGCTCTCCGCCGGGTTCTACGGGATGGAAAAGACCGGAGAGAACCTGTGGGCGATGCTCTGCTCCTTTCGTCTCGCCCGCTGCTTTCAAAGCGAGAGGATCGAGCACATTCACGCACCCTGGGCCAGCGGCCCGGCTACGGCCGCATGGGCGGCTTCGAGGCTGACGGGCATCCCGTTCAGCTTCACGGCGAGGGCGTGGGACGTGGATCCTCCGGACGGGCTCCTGGGTCGCAAGATCCGGGACGCCGGCTTCGTGAGGAGCGAGAGCCGGTACAACATCAAGCAGCTGATCGATATCGCCCCACAGCACGCCGGCAAGATCGTGCTGACCTACAACAGCGCGACGTGGGGGGCCGTGGGACAGGCGCCCGTAGACATGACACCGCCCTACCGGCTCCTGGCGGTGGGGCGCTTCGTTGGAAAAAAGGGCTTCGACCTTCTTCTCCTGGCGTGCGGGCTGCTCAGGGACGCGGGCGTCGACTTCCGCCTGACCCTGGCCGGGGATGGTCCCTTGAGGAGGAAGCTGGCCCGCCTCGCCGGGAGGCTGGGGCTTTCCCCGATGGTTTCGTTTCCCGGCTTCGTCCGGCACGACGAGCTCAAGACCCATTTCCTGTCCGCGGACATCTTTCTCATGCCCAGCGTCCGCGATGCCTCGGGCGACCGGGACGGTCTGCCGAACGTGATCACCGAGGCCCTGCTTCACCGCGTGCCCGTGATCGCCACCGACCTCGCCGGCATTCCCGAGATCATCGAGGACCGCGTCACCGGGCTCCTGATCCGGCAGCGCGATCCGGCGGCCATAGCGAAAGCCGTTCAGACCCTGATTGGGGACAGAGCTTTGGCCGTGCACATGGCGGAGGCGGGGCGATCCAGGGCCTTGATGCAGTTCGATCCGGCGAGGAACACCGAGAGGATCCTGAATCTGTACGCCGTTCGGAACCACCCTGATCGCCGTTCGGAGGCGAGCCGTCCCGGGAAGGGAAAACCCGAGGGGTCCGGTGGCGCCTGAGAACGGAGCGGACAAGAGGGTGGATCGCCTGCCCGTCAAACTGGTGCTGCTGCTCCAGGACCTCGAGTTCGGTGGGACGCAGCGGTATGGGTTCTCTTTGCTGAGGCACCTGGATCGAAGCCGGTTCTCGCCTCGTCTTTGGGTCCTGCGGGGAGGGGGGGAGCCGGTTCCCCGAGACCATCTCTGCGGGTTCCCGGTCGTGCGGATGTCCCATGCCCGTCGCGTGGGCCCCCGGGCCGTCCTCCGGGTCGCATCGCACCTGGTCCGGTGCCGTCCCGACATCCTGTACACCCTGACCGTGGTGCCCAACATCTGGGGCCGGATCCTGGGAAGGGCCGCCGGGGTGCCGGTGATCGTATCCGGCTATCGCAGCCTCCTGCCGAGACAGAAAGAACGGTGGCTCTGGCCCCTGAGCCGGCGGATCATCTGCAACGCGCGGGTGCTCGAAGGGATCATGGTTCGCAGATTTCGGGTGGACCCGAACCGCGTCGTGGTCATTCCCAATGCGGTGGACACGGCGCGGTTCTCTCCCGGACAAGAGGAGAGGACCCCGTTCCCCTCGGTCCTGTACGTCGGGCGCCTGGTGGACGAAAAGGATCCCTTGACGCTTCTCCGTGCCTTCCGCATCGTGTCCGGCCGGCACCCGGACGCCCGCCTGACCCTGGTCGGAAACGGCCGCCTGAGGCCAAAGGTCGAGAAGGCCATCCGTTCTTTCTCCCTTCAATCCCGGGTCGCCTGTCTGCGCGGGACCGGAGACATCCTGCCCCACCTGCGAAAGGCGTGGATCTTCGCCCTCCCCTCGCGCAGGGAGGCGTCTCCGCACGTCGTGATGGAGGCCATGGCGGCCGGCCTCCCCGTGGTGGCCACGCGCGTGGGGGGCGTTCCGGAACTCGTCGAGGACGGCCGAACCGGCTTCCTCGTGAGACCCGGTCGCCCGGCCGAGCTGGCCTCGGCCATGGAGGAGATCCTGATCGACGGCCGGAAACGCCGGGAAATGGGGTTCAACGCGCGGCGCGAGATGCTCTCCCGGCCCACGCCGGAGGAGATGGTGAGGAAGACCGAAGCCGTTTTCATGGAGGCCCTGGACGAGGTGTTCCGATCCTCCTGACGATCAGGCCGTACACGACAAGGGCCCCGAGCGACGCACTGTACAGCTCGAGCCGATAGAACGACAAAAAGACCACGGCTGCGGGCAGGAGGGGTTTCAGAAGGCGTTTCAGCTCGTTCCGTTGGAGGAGTGAAAAGGCGGGCCGGGCCAGGGAGAGGAGACCGATGGACAGAACGCCCCGGCAGATCAACAGGTTCGCCGCAGCCCCCACGGATCCCCAGGCCGGGATCAGGAACAGTCCGGAGGCGATGCTCAACGTGACCGGGATCCAGTGGATCAGGAGCATCTGTCTCTCCCGCCCCGTCGCGAAAAAGACGAAGATGAGGTAGTTGTTGACGAACGAGAACAGGACCGAAGGTCCGAGGAGTCTCAAGGGGGGCACGGACGCGGTGTAGTCCGGCCCGAAGAACAGAACGAGGATCATTCCTCCCCACGTGCTCAGGAAAAAGGCCACTGCTGTTCCGTGGATCACGAGATGGCCGAAGTATCCCTGCACGATTTCCGGAAAAGCCTCCCTCCGCTTTCGCACGGCCGCTGCAAGCTCCGGGTACAGCACCGCACCCACCACCAGCTGGGCCACGAGTCCCGAAAAGCTGCCGGCCAGCTCCGATGCGGCGCCATAGTAGGCCACCTCGGAAAGGGAGTGATATTGCTTCAGCAGAAAGATCTGGACCTGATTGTAGAAAGCGCCCATCAGGACGACACCGGCGATCTGGAGAATGGAGCGCAGCTGTCCGGGCGGGAGCAGGGTCCCGATGTCGAAGCTCCCCGGCCTGAAACCCATCCGGAACGCGCCGGTCACGGAGAAGGCCAGTTTCAGGCTGCTGCCGATGAGCAGAAAAAGGGCGAACACGACGATCCCGGCGTGCAGGTAAAGGCACGCCGCCCCGTACAGAGCCCCAGCCAGATTGGAAACCGCGCGGCAGCCGCCTTCCCGCACCTGACGACCCTCGGCACGGAACAGATTGAAAAAGGCATCGCTGATGCTGTCCATGGCCTTGCCGCCGACAATGACGACCACCACGGCGGACTGGACGCTTTCCCATCCCTTCATCAGGGCGAAACCGACGAGGCTGATCAGGATGAAGACGCCCAGCCCCGCCTTGATCTCGACCATGCGCGTCAGCAGGGGGCCCCTGGAGACCTCGTCCCCGGAGAACTGCCTGAGCGCGAAGTCGTCGAGGCCCAGTGAAAGGACCGCCCTCACCATGCCGGCCACCCCGGCTCCGAGCACGAACAGGCCGTAACCGGACCGGTCGGTCCGCGCGAGCCACAGGAGCAGCCCCGCCTGGAGGAGGTCCTGTAGGACCCTGCCGGCGGAGAGAGAGAGGATCTTGGGCCAAAAGCCCCTGGCCGGGGGAGGAGCAGGCATGATGACGGGATTTTGCTCGAAAGCATGGGCCCGTGTCCACCGGAAACGGTGTGCGGGAATCCCCGGGAACACACTCACAGCTTGACATGGCGGCACCCCAGCGATTAAAAGGGGACGTCGGCCCCCGAGCGGGGCGCAGAACCATGGTCGACGTCCCGGCTCTCCTCCCCCTGATCCCGAAAGGAAATGGAGTCGTAAAAGGCCCGAAGCTTCGAGATCTGTCTCCGGGGTTTCCTTCGTCACAGCGTACCCGGCGGCGGGTGAGCGGGTTCTTGCGAATCTGTCAAAAGGGTGTTCCGAATGCGCGGTGCAGGCCCGGTCTTCATCTCAGTGTCGCTGTTCTGGATCGTATTCACATTCCTGTCTTCCGGTTCGTTCGCCGAGGAGAGAACCGTCTCCCTGCCGGAAGCCCTTCTCGAGACGCTGAACGAGCACCCGGGCGTGCAGATCGAGCGGGAAAGGGTGATTCAGAGCGAGGGCGAGCTGCAGACCGCCTCCGGGCGGTTCGACTGGACCGCGAGCGCTTCCGTGTCGAAGGAGCAGTACAGGGAGCACTTCACCCAGGAGCAGGAAGAGGAAGGACAGCTGGCCGCTCTGCTCTTCAACCGGGTGGTGACCGAGAGTCGAAGGGAGGAGATCTCCTACTACTCCGTCGGCATACAAAAACAGTTTCGAAACGGGGCGGTCCTCGCGCCGAACCTCACCGTCCTGGACACAGAGGACCTGAGCCGGGACATCGAGAACCTGAACCGCTCCGAGATGGGCATCGACATCACCATTCCCCTCATGCGCGGGCTCGGCGAGCACGCCACGGGCGCCGAGGAGAGGGCCGCACGTTCCAACCTGAGCGCCAATCGCCAGCTTTCCCGACACAACATCTCGGGGCGCATCCTGGTCTCCGCAAACAACTACTGGAGCTGCCTCGCGGCCGTACAGAACCTGGACATCCTCGAGGACATGGAGAGCCGGGCCGAGGAGCTGTTCGGCCTGGTCGAGCGGCTGGTGCGGGTGGGCGAGATGGAGCCGGCGGTCCTGAGGGAGGCGGAGGCCCAGCTCCTTCAGCGAAAAGGGGACCTGCAGGAGAGCCGGCTCCGGGCCGAGGAGGCGCGACAGGCCCTGGCCGTGTCCATGGGCTATGCGCCCGAGGATCTGGTGGACGCTCCCCTGCCCGAGGGGCCCTTCCCGCCGGTGGTGAACGACTGGGCCTTCGACCGGGAGCTGTCCAAGGCTTACATCGACCAGGCCCTGAACAACCGGGGGGACTACCTGGCCGCGAGGATCGGCATCGAGACCGAGGAGATCCTGATGGGAAGGGCGGAGAACCGGATCAAGCCCCGCCTGGATCTCGGCCTGAGCGTGGGGGTCAGCGGGCTCAGCGAGGAGGAGAATGCCCGCCGTTACTACAAGTCGCTTTACCACGACCACGCGGGTCCGAACGCGTTCGCGTCATTGACCTTCGAGTGGCCCATCGCCAACAACGCCGCCAAGGGGGAGTACGTGCGAAGGCGGTCCCTGGTGAACGAGGCCCGGTTGACCTCCCGGGACCTCTCCAACAACATCGCGTCGGAGGTGCTCGTCTCCGTGGAGAGAATCCGGTCCGCCTCCAGGGAGTATCGCCTGGCGGCGAGCTCGGTGGAAGGGTACAGGGATGCGGCGGACCACGAGCATTACAAGGTCAGGGAGGGGCTCTCCGATCTGGGCGACCTGATCTCGGCGGAGGACCGCTTCCTGTCCGCCAGGGCGCGGCAGGTGGAGGTCACCCGCCGGTATGCCTCGGCCCTCGCGGAGGTCCGGTTCGTCACGGGGAGCCTGCTGACCGAGGAAGAGGAGGGCTACCGTTTCAAGGTCAAGCACTTGATGGTGCCCCCGGTCCTGTTCGAACCCAAGGCCGTAAAGGAATAGGAGCGCTTTTCGTGAAAACCGTTCTGTCGAAAGTCGTCCTCGCCGTTTTCGTTCTGCTCGTGTTCGGCTGCCCCCCCTCGGGGGCGCAGGAGAAGATCGGCGCGCTGGGGCGCATCGAGCCCCGCGGGGGCATCGTGGACCTGGTCGGTCCCCGGGGGGATCGAATCGCCGGGATCCGGGTCGAGGAAGGGCAGACCGTGCAAAAGGGTGACGCCCTCGTGGTCTTCGAGAGCAAGACCACCTGCGAGCTGGAGCTCCGTCTGGCCGGCTTGGCGGCCCGGGAGGCGGACGAGTGGGGGGGCAAGGCCGTTGCGGTCCAGAGGACCCGGCTGAGGCAGGCCGACGAGGTCGGGCGCAAGGCCGTTGCGGTTCAGGAGCAGAGGGTGCGGGCGGCGAGGGTGGATCACGACTTCGCCGTCAAGGCGCTCGAGCGGTTCAAAATGGCGGACGGCCAATCCATATCCGAGCAGATGATGGACCAGCGACAGGGGCAGGTTGCCGTGACCGAGGCCGCCCTGCGCTCGGCGGAGCAGGAGCTGGGCCGGCTCGTCCTGGAGCGGGAGAACAACGTCCGCCTGGCCGGCCAGGAGCTGGAGAGGCTGGAGCTGGAACGGGAGATCAAGATGCAGAGGACCCGGGAGCGGCTTCGCCTGGCGAAAGACAAGTTGAACAGGTCGACGCTGGAAGCCCCCTCCGACGGAACCGTCCTCGAGGTGCTCACCTCGGTGGGAGAGGGGACGGGCGCCGCGCCCATCGTTCGAATGGCCGATCTGGGAACCATGGTGGTCGTCGCCGAGATCTTCGAGGGGGATCTCCTGCACCTGGAGCCCGGCATGAAGGCCGAAATCACGGGGAACGCCCTGCCCTCGGCGTTGACCGGGGAGATCGAGACCATCGGCCGGATCGTCGACCCGTCCAACCGCACCGCCAACGTTTCCATCCTGCTCGATGATGCAGAGGTCGCATCCCGGCTGATCAACCTCGAGGTGGACGTGACCATCCCCCGATGACCCCCGTCTGTTTCCGTCCCGCGGGCGGTTTCCCTTCAACCACAGGATCGACGGGGCGCATGGCCCCCTGGAAGCTGCAGCATGGGCATCTCCGTTGCTTGGCACAACGCGCTTCAAAACAAGAGACGCACCGTCACTGCAGTGAGCGGGATCGCCTTCTCCGTTCTTCTCATTTTCATGCAGATCGGGTTTCTCGAAGGCGCCAAGAACGCCGCGGCGTCGCTGTTCCACTGCTTCGAGTACGACCTCGGGATCGTCTCCGACAAGTACCGCTTCATGGGGGCGCCCGGTTCCTTCGACCGGATGCGCCTGACCCAGGCGGCGGTGGTCCCCGAGGTCGCGGACTGGATGACGCTGAGCGCGGAGAACGGGCACTGGAAAAACCCGGACACGGAGATCGAGTCCGAGCTGATCGTCTTCGGCATCTCCCTGAAGAAGCCGTTCATACGGGATCCCGCCATGCGTGAGGGCCTGGACGGCCTGCACAGGAACAACACCGTCATGGTGGACCGGTACAGCCACAGGAGCTACGGCAGCCTGTCCCTCGGCCGGGAGGTGGAGGTCAACAACAAGGACGTCACCATCGCGGCCCAGTTCACCCTGGGGGTCACCCTATTCTCGGACGGCTGCATCGTGGTGGGAACCGACAACTTCTCGCGGTTGACGAGTCTTCCCCCACGCGAGGTCAACTACGGCTTTCTGCAGCTCGCTCCGGGGGCCGATCCCCTGGTCGTCAAGTCGCGTCTCGAGGGGATCCTGCCCGACGACGTCCTGGTCTTCACCCGGGACGCGATGATCCGCCAGGACCAGGACTACTTCATCGCGGTCAAGCCGGTGGGAATCATCTTTCAGTTCGGGGTGGTCGTGTCGTTTATGGTGGGGGTGGTCATCCTCTTCCAGGTGCTCAACACGGACATCTCGACCCGGCTGGACGAGTTCGCGACCCTCAAGGCGATGGGGTTCAAGGCCTTCACCATTTACGGCATCGGAGTCAAGCAGGCGCTCCTGTACTCCCTGGTGAGCTACTTTCCGGCGCTGGGGTTCGCCGCCGTCGTCTTCCGCGTGGTCCACGAGCTCTCCAAGCTGCCCATGGAGCTGACCCTTGCCATGGCCGGTTTCGTGTTTTCCATGTGCCTGCTCATGTGCGTGATCTCCTGTGTTCTCGGCCTCCAGAAGGTCCGGAGAACCGATCCTGCCGAGCTGTTCTGAGGGAGTCCTCTTCGTGATCTTCTCGACACAACACGTCTCCATCGCCGGAAAGATGCTGCTTCACAGCAAGGCGCGGCTGGCCATGTCCCTCAGCGCCATGGCCTTCACCGTGGTGATCATGTTCATGGAGATGGGCTTCTTCAACGGGATCAACGACAGCCAGGCCCGCCTGGCTTCCTACTTCAACGCGGACCTCGTCATGATGGACCGCAAGAGCATCCACCTGAACAAGTACGCCAAGATGGACCGTTCCCGCATGATGCAGGCCCTGGGCTTCGAGGAGGTGGTCCAGGCCACGCCCCTGTACAAGGGAATGGTTCGGATGAAAAACACGGACACCGATCTGAGCAGGATCATCTTCGTCATGGCCTTTCGTCCCGACGACGAACCGCTGAAGCTGCCCGACTACGAGAGCGTTCTCCAAGGTCTGAAAAAGCGGGGCTCTGTGATGTTCGACCGGAAGTCGAGGAGGATCTACGGCACGGTCGAGGTCGGCGAGGACATCGAGATCGACGAGAGGAAACACCGCGTGGCGGGATTCGTGGAGATGGGTCCCAACTTCAGTGTCGACGGCACGATCCTCATGTCCGATGCCACCTGGCTCCAGGGACGATGGTTGCAGGGGGCGGACAGCATGGCGTACGGGCTGCTGAGGGTCAGGCCCGGGACCGACGTCCAGGACCTGAAGCGCAGGATCCTGGAGCGTCTTCCCAAGGACATCGTGGTCCTGACGCCGGAGGAGATCCGGGAGCGGGAGGTGAGGCACACCATCAAGGCCGTTCCGCTGGGCGCCATCTTCGGGATCGGCATGGTGATCGGGTTCGTCATCGGGGTGATCATCTGCTACCAGATTTTGTACAACGAGATCACCGATCACCTTCCGCAGTACGCCACCCTGCGCGCCATGGGGTTTTCGGATCGGTTCCTGAAGAAAACGGTGGTGGAGGAGGCGATATGGCTCTCCCTGCTCGGTTTCCTGCCCGGCGTGGCATGCGGCTGGATGCTCTACGCGGTCATCGAGCACTACACGGGCATCCTCCTGTTCATGACGCCGGGCCGGATCGGATTGATCTTCTGCTTCACGGTGATCATGTGCGTGGTGGGCGGCCTGATCGCCGTGCGGCGCGTGACCACGGCGGATCCCGCGGAGCTGTACTAGCCGCATGGGAGCGAGGGCGCTCCCTCCAGTTCATTCAAGAGGTGCATGCGCTGTGAAGAGATCGGAAAGCCCCACATTCGTCCTGAGAGATCCGGCCCTCCGGCCGTCCATCGAGATGACGGGGATCAACTACGCCTTCGGCGAGGGGGAGAGCCGAAAGCAGGTCCTGTTCGACAACAGCCAGACCGTCTATCCCGGGGAAATCGTCATCCTGACCGGTCCCTCGGGTTCCGGCAAGACCACCCTGCTGACCCTCATCGGGGCGTTGCGCTCCATCCAGGAGGGCAGCATGAAGGTGCTCGGGGAGGAGCTCAAGGGCCTCAACGCCAAAGGGCTCCAGGAGCTCCGCAAGGGAATCGGGTTCATCTTTCAGGCCCACAACCTGTTCGAGTCCCTCACGGCGTTCCAGACCCTGGCCCTGGCCATGCAGCTCTTTCCTCACTCGAAACGGGAGTTCAGGGAGAGGCCGGTCGAGATCCTGACGGAGCTCGGCCTCGAGGAGCGGATCCATTACAAGCCGGAGAAGCTCTCCGGGGGGCAGCAGCAGCGGGTCGCCATCGGCCGCGCACTGATCAACCACCCCAAGCTCATCCTCGCGGACGAGCCCACCGCCGCGCTGGACAAGGACACGGGAAGGCACGTGGTCGAGCTCCTGCAGAAGCGGGCCAAGGAGGAGCAGTGCACCATCCTGATCGTCACCCACGACAACCGGATCCTGGACGTGGCCGACCGGATCCTCAAGATGGTGGACGGCTACATCGTCTCGGACGTGGTCGTGGCCGACTCCATGGTGATCGGCGAGTTCCTTAAGAAGAGCAGCATCTTCAGGGATGTGGGCCCCGGGGTCCTGGCCGGGGCCGCCAAGGAGATGAAGCTGATTTCCTACGCTCAGGGAGAGTTCGTGATCCAGCAGGGGGAAACCGGGGACAAGTTCTTTCTCATCCGATCCGGCGCCGTGGAGATCCTCAAGGAAAAGGGGGGCCGCATGCAGTCCCTGGGGACCCTGGGGCCGGGTGACTTCTTCGGAGAGCTCGCCCTGCTCAGGGACGAGCCCCGGGCGGCCACCGTCAAGGCGCTGGAGAACATCGAGGTCTTCGTGCTGCCCAAGGCCCGGTTCGACGAGGTCGTCCACGCCTCCAGCAGCTTCAGAGAGCAGCTCAAGAAGGAGTACTTTCATTAGGGACGGACCTTCGGACGCGGACGCCGGTCAAGCGGATGCGGGCAGAGCGGTCCGCTACAGCCGCCCGGCCGTTCGATACCAGTCGGCGGTCTTGCGGATGCCCGGCTCCAGAGGCACGGCGGGTCTCCAGCCCGTGTCCCGCCTCAAGGCCTCGCTGCTGCAGAGCCAGGAGGGCTGCCTCATCTCCAGGATTTTGTCGCGGCAGAGGAGGAACGGCTTCCGTCCCGCGGCTCCGGCCAGGGCGTCGGCCGCCAGGGAGGCCCATTCGACCAGGAGAGACGGGCAGTTCAGCACGAGCAGGCGGTCCTTTTCGAGGGCGCGCTGAACCAGCCTGGCCAGCTCCAGCCAGGAAACCGTTTCGTCCCCGCAGACGAAGTAGGTTCCCTCCCGGGGCCGCGTTTCCAGCACGGCCAGGACCGCCCGGACCAGGTCGTGGACGTGAAGGATGGAGATTCGCTGGCGGCCGTCCCCGGGCAGCAGGGCCACGCCCCGGGAGACCGCCCTGAAGAGGACGCCAAAGTCCCTGTCGCGGGGGCCGTACACCGGGGAGGGTCTGAGAATGACACAACGGCCGCCCCGCCCTCTTCCCCACGACCGGGCCGCCCGTTCGGCCTGGAGCTTGGACCGGCCGTAGGCGTTGACCGGGGCCGGCGGTGCGGTCTCCTCCACGGGCGTCCCCTCCGCGGAAGGACCGGCCGCCGCCTGGGAGCTCAGGAGGAGGAAGAACTGCTCCTTGTCCATGAGCCCGAGGATGGTCCGGGTGAGCGCCACGTTGGCGCGATGGAAGGCGCCGGGATCCGCCGCTCGAACCGCCGCGGCGCAGTGAACCACGGCCCCGGCCCCTTGCAGGGCCTCCTGGAGGCCCGGGAGTTCGTTGTGGGGTCCGGTCTCGAAAACGGCGGCTCCCCGCCGCTCCAGGTCCTGCAGCAGCGGCGTTCTTCTCCGGACAGGGAGGCGGATCCGGACGCCGCGTTCGATCAGCGCTTCGGCGATGTGGGAGCCGATGAAGCCGGTGGCCCCGGTGAGCATCACTGATTTCAAGATGTCCTCCCACGGTTTGGGCGCCGGTCCCTCGAAGCGAGGCGTTCGATGATCTCCTCCAGCCGTTGCGCCATTCGGCCCGTCCCGTCGAACACCCGGCCGGAGAGTCGGGACCGAAAGCGGCCGATCCGTTCCTCGAAGCGGCGAAACCGGTCGACCCCGGGCGCGGGGTTCAGCGAGCAGTCCCCGTACTCGAGGTGACGCAGCATCTGCGCGTTGGCGAGCTGCTCGTAGGCCCCGCGGATCGGAAAGGAGAGCACGGGCTTTCCGAGGAAGAGGGCCTCGGAGATGGCGTTGAGCCCGCCGTTCGTCACGGCGTAGCGGCAGGAGGCCAGGTCCCGGAGGAAGGCATCTTTGGAGGGGCCCTTGAATCGGATGTTCCCCGTCTCCGAGCGGTGGCCGAAGCCGTAGACCAGGATCCTGCGGCCCAGGACCTCCAGGACGGGCAGGAGGCGCTCGAACGTGGGGGAGGTCTGGTACACGAGGATGTGGCTGCCGTCCGTGGGCGCGACCTTCCTCACCGCAGGCGAGAGGACGGGGGGGAACGGCTCGGTGGTCTCGGGATCCACGGGGATCAAGGGGCCGAAGGAGGGGACGAGGTAGCGGTCGGCGCGGCTGTAGAGGGCAAGGAGGGGAAGGGCCAGGAGCAGCCGGCTGAAGGTCCGCCTTCTGCGGAACGGCGGCCGGCACCGGGTCACGGCGTGCTGGGGGGACACGCTGATGCAGGGCACCTCCAGGATCCGGGCCGTACCCTGGCTGAACAGCTCGTAGTCGCTCAGGACGAGGTCGGGATCGAAGGCCTCCACGGCCGGAAGCAGCCTTTGAATGGTGCTCCGGTAGCGCCGCAGCACGCGGAACCCGTTCAGGACGGTGGCCCTCAAGTCCACCCGGTTGCGGCTGTAGAAGGTGCCGGGGACCGGGACCTCCAGCACCCGGGTGGCCGGCCGGAGCCCGAGGACCCGACCGCCGCCCACAAAGAGGAACTCGTGGCCGGGCAGGCGCCCGGCCAGCGCCATGGCGCGGTTGAGGTGCCCCTGGGCGTCCCCCATGATCCCGAACAGGACTCTCGCCATGCTTCTTTCTCCCTTGGCGGAACGGATCCGGTTGTCAAGGTGCGCATTGTAGTATAATGCCTTCAAACATTTCAAACCGGGCTTTTGCGGCTGCGTCCGGAAGGAACGGGTTCCAGCGAGGCCATGGACCGAGAACGATCGCACAGGAGGAGCCGTGTCAGCCCATGGGCCGCCCTGAAGCTGTTCCCCCGGGTGGCGCCCCACCCCTGGATCGTTTCCAGGCTGGCGGGCCTGGAGCTGGAGAAAGGGATCTTCAACCTGCTCCCCGGAAACGGGGACCGGGGAGGGAAGATCCGGCAGGCGAGCCTCCGGATCACCGATCTGTGCAATTTGAGGTGCCACACCTGCGGGCAGTGGGGCGACCGCGGTTTTCTGCGCGGCACGAGCCCGAAGGGCCTCAGGGCGAAGGAGGTGAGGCCGGCGAGGTACCTCGAGCTGTTCTCCGACCTGGTGGAGGCCGGCCACCATCCCATGGTCTACCTCTGGGGAGGCGAGCCCATGCTCTACGACGGGGTCCTGGACGTCATGGCCGGGGCCTCCGCGCTGAAGCTGCCCGTCTCCATCGCCACCAACGGGACCCGCCTGGCGAGCTCGGCGTCCTCCCTGGTCGGGATGCCCCTCTTTCTCCTGCAGGTCTCCATCGACGGACACCGCGCAGACCTCCACAACCGTTTGAGACCCTCGGCCGGCGGTGAGGACAGCTTCTCGGGAATCGTGCATGGGCTCGAGGCGGTGCATCTCGAAAGGGGGCGCCGGGGAAGCGGCCTTCCGGTGATCGCCTCTCTCACGGTGATCTCCCGGGAGAACGTTCCTCACCTCGTGGACATCTACGAGGCCTTTCGGGACCGCGTGGACCTCTTTGTCTTCTACCTCTCCTGGTGGATCGACGCGGAACGCGCCCGGGAGCACGAGCGCGAGTTCGAGAGGCGGTTCGGATTCAGGCCGGTGAAGCACCGTGGCTGGATCGGATCCTGGACCCCCGGCGACTACGGGCTGCTGGACCGGCAGCTGAGGTCCCTGGTCGGGCGGTCCCGCCGGCGCGGCGCGCCGCCGGTCACGGTGCTGCCCCCGATCCTGGGCGAGAGCAACCTTCGCGCTTACTACACGGACCACGCAGCCCGGTTCGGGTTCGACCAGTGCATTTCGATTTACCAGGCCGTGGAGGTCAACAGCAACGGCGACGTGTCGCCCTGCAGGGACTACCACGATTACGTGGTGGGCAACGTCAAGGAGTCGACCCTGTCGCAGCTCTGGAACTCCGAGCGGTACCGGCGCTTTCGAGGCAGCCTCTCCGGGGAGGGGCTCATGCCGGTCTGCTCGCGCTGCTGCGGTTTGATGGGCTACTAGCATCGGTGACCGACCGGCGGGTGGGAGGTACGCATTGCTGACGGGAAGCATGGCGGACAGGATCAACGGGTACTCCCTGGCCGAGGAGGCGCGCAGGCAGGGTTTCTACTTCTACTTCCGGGAGATCGTCTCCGACCTGGAGCCCGAGGTCACCTTGAAGGACGGCCGGAGAGTCCTCATGCTGGGTTCCAACAGCTACATGGGGCTCACCACGCACCCCGAGGTGCGGGCAGCCGCCGCAGCAGCCATCGAGAAGTACGGCACGGGCACGGCAGGGTCGCGCTTCCTGAACGGTACGTACGACGTGCACATCATCCTGGAGGAGGAGCTGGCCGACTGGGTGGGCAAGGAGAGCGCGCTCCTCTTCTCCAGCGGTTTTTTGGTCAACCAGGGCGTGATCGCCACGCTCCTGTCCCGGCACGACCGCGTGCTCATGGACACCCTGGATCACGCCAGCATCCTGGACGGCGCCCGGCTCTCCATGGCCGGGACCAAGCGGTTCCCCCACAACGACATGGAGGCCCTCGAACGGTTGCTGGCGGAGCCCCCCTCCGGCGGGCAGTCCTTCGTGGTGGTGGACGGGGTTTTCAGCATGGAGGGGGACCTGGTCGAGCTCCCCGAGCTGGTGTCTCTTTGCGACCGGTACCGGGCCTCGCTCATGCTGGACGACGCTCACGGTCTCGGTGTTCTGGGAGAGGAGGGGAGGGGAACGGCGCATCACTTCGGCGTCGCGGACCGGGTGGACTTCATCATGGGCACCTTCAGCAAGTCCCTGGCCTCACTGGGGGGCTTCATCGCAGCCGACCGTCAGGTCATCGAGTACCTGAAGCACCACTCCCGGGCCTTCATCTTCAGCGCGAGCATGCCCCACTCGGCGGCTGCCGCCGCCCTCGCCGCACTGCGGATCATTCGGCGGGAGCCGGAGCGAATCGAGCGGCTGTGGGAGAACACCCGGTTGATGAAGAGCGGGCTGGACGAGCTCGGCTTCGACACGGGCCGGACCGAGACCCCCGTCATCCCGGTCTACGTGAGAGATTTCCATCTGCTGATGGCGTTCTGCCGGGAGCTGGAACGGGAAGGGGTCTTTGCCAACCCCGTCATCCCGCCGGCCGTGGCCGCCAACCAGAGTCTCGTCCGGGTCAGCCTCATGGCCACCCACACGCCGGCCCAGGTCTCCCGGGCCCTCGACGCCTTCGAGCGGGCCGGACGAAGGCTGGGCCTGCCATGAGAACGAACGGACCGTTCCGAGGGACCGCACCATGATCCCGCTCGTCATCGGCGGCGCCCTTCTGCTCGCCTGCGCGCTTCTCTGGATCTCCGGGGCGAAGGTCATCAGGCCGGGCCCCCTGGAGGCGGCCGCGCCGGGGGCCGGGAACCTTCCCCGGGCCGGTCTCGTGGTCCCGGCCGCGGGGCGATCGCCGGCCTTGTCGAGCGCCGTCCTGTCCCTCCTGTCCCAGGACTATCCTTCCTACGAGGTGGTCTTTGTAACGCGGGACCCGGAAGACCCGGCTGCGGCGGTGATTCGAGAGTTCATCGACGGACGCCCCGGCGCCCGCCTCGTGTTCGCGGGCCCGACCTCCCGGTGCGGCCAGAAGAACCGGAACCTGCTTCGCGGCCTGGATGCCCTCGGGGATCGACCGGAGATCCTGGTCTTCTGCGACGCCACGAGAAGGGCCCCGCCCCACTGGCTGCGGTCCCTGGTGACGCCCGTGATCCGCAGGGAGTTCGAGGTCACCTCGGGGTACCACCACATCCTGCCGTCGGACGCGCGCCTTCCCACGCTCGGGCATGCCTGCTCGGTCCTGGTGCTCTACCTGACCAAGGGGGTCCCGTTCCTCAACCAGCCGTGGGGGGGCGGCACGGCCATTCGGCGCCGCACCTTCGAGCGGCTGGGGGCGAGGGACGTGTGGGTCCGAAACGTCGTGGACGACGTTTCCCTGGCGGCCCTCCTCAAGAAGAACCGGGTTGCCGTGGGGGCGAGCCCCGGCGCCTGGGTGGTGACCCCGCTGGCCGGGGAGACCGTGGGCTCCTGGACCCGTTGGCTGTTCCGCCAGTGGTTCTATCTCAAGGTCTGCCTCCCGGGCAGCTGGCTGGCCGCCGGGGCGGCCTGCCACCTGCTGGCCCTGGGCCTCCTGGCCTCCGTGGCCGGCGCCTCCCTCGGGACGGCCGGTCTGGTGCCTGCTTCCTGGACCGCCGCGTCCTGGTTCGTCCTCTGCCTGACGGCGGGGTTTGCCATTGCCCTTCGTTCCCTGCTTCCGGGTGCGATCCCCCTGATCCCCTGGCTGGCGGCCGTTCCCATGACGGCGGGCGCGGCCTCCTGGTCCCACCTGCGAACGCTGTTCACCATGGAGGTCGAGTGGAGGGAGATCCGCTACCGGGTCTGCTGGTCGGGAGCCGTGAAAGCGGTGAAGGGGAAAACGGGCGGCCCTGAAAGTGCGTCCGGGGTTCATTGACTTTGCAGGCAAAACACCATTAAATGTCCGGCGTGCCGAGCAGGAGCCCGCAGGAGACGTGCATGATCACCCCCCGCCACAACCCGTTTCTGTCTTTTGTCTGGCGTCCGGAGGAGATCTCTCCGGCCGTCACGGCCATGTCGCGACGCACCTCGACGAGGGCCGTGTTCGACTGCTCCGGCGTGAGGCCGGGCCGTTGCGTGACCGCCCTCCTCGAGGCCCGGGCCACGGACGTGAAGCTCTCCTCCGGTTTTTTCCTGTCGGAGGATTTGGAACCGTTCCTGAAGATCACCGGTGTCCGAAACGCGTGGGTGGAAATCCATCCGGCCGCCATGCAGGACGGCGGGGACGCCTTCAGGGAGCGTCTCGGCCGGTTGGCCTCGAAGCGTGACCTCCGCTGCATCCCGGTCTCCGGGGATGCGTCTTTTCTCGCCGGGGCGGTTCGAATGAAAGACCCCCCGGCCGCAGTGGCCCTCAAGGGGGCCGAGGCCTCGGGATTCACGGGTACGGAGACGGCCGGGACGCTCTTTGCCTTGCTCCGAAGCTTGACGCGCGGCCGGGGGGACGGGCCCGGCCTGATCGTCTGGGGAGGGATCTCGACGCCCGAGGCGGCTGCAGCCTTCCTCTGCACGGGCGCCCGGGGAATCGTCTTCGAGAGCCTCCACTGGGGAACGAGCCTGGTCCGGGCGACGCCCGAGAGCAAGGAGCGCATCGCACGGATTCGACCCGAACACACCGCGGTGGCGGGACGGGGAGCGGGCCTCCCCTGCCGGGTGTTCGATCGGGGAAACTCCGCGGCCGGAAGGGAAATCCGCCGCCTTTACCGGCAGCCGCGCCCGTTTTACGAAGCGGTCCTCGAAAAGGCGGTCCACCCCCTGGACTGCAGCCTCTCCCGGGAGGACCTGGCGTTTCTGGGTCCGGAGGCCGGTTTTGCGGGGAGCTTCCGCCGGCGGTTCGGCGAGGACACCGAGGAGGCGGTCCAGGGGTTTGCGGAAGAGACGGCTGCGTTCCAGGACCGGGCGACCGAGATCTCGAACCGGGCCCGAGGGGGGCCGGCGGCGCAGGTGCTGGGAACGGCCCGTCCCGTCATCCAGGGCGCCATGTCCTGGATCAGCGACGTGCCCGGGTTCGCGCGCTCCGTCGCCGAGGCGGGGGGGCTGCCCACGCTGGCCCTGGGCATGAAGAACGGCCGGCTCCTGGACCGGGAGCCGGGCCCCCCGGGCGCCTTTCTGGACGACCGCCCCTACGCGGTGAACGTCGTGGCCCTTCCGGAGAACCCTCACCTGGACGAGCAGCTCGCGTGGATCGAGAGGATTCGCCCTCCCTTCGCGGTGATCGCCGCGGGAGAGCCCTCCCGGGCCGAAGCCCTCCGGCGGACCGGCGCGGAGGTGATCTACGTGGCCTCGAGCCAGGGCCTGCTCCGTTTGGCCCTGGAGGCGGGGATCCGCTGGCTGGTCCTGGAGGGAAGCGAGGCGGGCGGCCACGTGGGCGAGCACACCACCCTGACCCTGGCCCAGGCGGCCCTGGAGATGAGGCGGCGGGAACCGGACCTCTTCGAGGGGTGCCGCATCGTCCTGGCCGGGGGGATCTACGATCGGGAGACCGCCTTCCGGGCGTTCATGCTCGGTGCGGACGCGGTGCAGATGGGCACGGCCTATCTGGCCACGGAGGAGATCGTGGCTTCCGGGGCCCTGAGCCCCCTGTACCAGCGCCTGGTCCTGGAGAGCCCGCCGGGGGGCACCGCCGTCAGCGGGGAGGGGGCGGGCCTTCGGGTCCGTTCCCTGCGGACGCCGAAGCTCGAGGAAATCCGTTCCCTGGAGGATGCGTTCGATCGGGGGGCGTGCGACGAGATTACCTTCCGGAGCCGGCTGGAGGCCATGAGCGCCGGCAGCCTCCTGGTCGCGGCCAGGGGGGTGGATCGGCCCGGAGGAGCGGTTCTGGACGAGACCACCTGCCTGGAGCAGGGCCAGTTCATGAGCGGCGCGGTGGCCGGCCTCATCTCCGGGACAAAGACCGTGGCCTCCCTGCACCGTGAGGTCGCCGAGGGCGACCTGGACCTGACCCTGCCCGAGCGGGTGCGCGCCGGGGGGACGGCCGCCGTCCGCAGCAGGGAGGCGAGGGACGGCGCCGGGCGCGTGGCGATCACGGGCATGGCCATGGTGAACGCCCTGGGCCGTTCACCCGAAGCGATCTGGGAGGCCGCACTGGCCATGAGGAGCGGGGTTTCCGGCATTCCACCGTCCAGATGGGACCACAGTCTCCACTACGACCCCGACCCGCGCGCCCCGGGCAGGACCTACTGCAGGACCGGGGCCTTTCAGGATCTTCGCATCTCGAGGAAGGACCTGGGCGTGGCACCCCAGGACTTCCGCACCATGACCGACGCCACCAGGCTGACGCTGTGGCTCGCCGAGCGGGCGATCTCCGGGTCCGGCCTCCTGGAGAGCGATGTTCCCAGGGAACGGATCGGGGTGGTGATCTGCCAGAACTCGGGCGAGGCGGCCGTCACCATGTCCGACCTGGTCCTGACCATGCAGGCCCGGGAGATCGGGGGGATGCTGCGGGAGGCCGCGGCCCTGTCCCCGGAGCAGGAAGAGGCCGCGGTGGAGGCGATCCGTTCGGGACGGCTCTGCGTGGACGACACCACCCTTCTGGGGCGCCTCAACTCCGCTGCGGCCGGCTTCCTGTGCAACCGGTACGGGTTCCAGGGACCCAGCCACGCCGTCACCGCGGCGTGCGCCGGCAGCCTGGTGGCCCTGTACACGGCCGTGCAGTTGATCCGGAACGGGATCATCGACGCCGCCGTGGTGGGGGGCGGGGAGGAGTGCCTGCACCCCTCCCACTACCTGGAGTTCTCGGCGCTCAAGGCCCTGGCCGGCCTTTCGGGGGGGGATCGGCCGCCCGAGGAGAGCAGCCGCCCCTTCGATGCGGAGCGGGACGGCATGGTCCTCGGCGAGGGAGGCGCCGTGGTCGTGGTGGAGCGTGCGGACACGGCCGAGAAGCGGCACGCCCCCATCCACGCCTGGATCACCGGGGTGGGGGCCAGCAACAGCCACCTGGGCATGGTGGAGTCCCTGGCCGAGACCCAGGAGATCGCCCTGCGCTCGGCGTTCGCCGATGCGGGATACGGCCCCGACACGGTGGACCTCGTCGCCTGTCACGCCACCGGCACCGTCCAGGGCGACGTGGAGGAGGTCAGGGCCCTCAAGCGGTTCTTCCCCCGAGGGCGGAGGACGACGCTCACCTCCTACAAGTCCCAGATCGGTCACACCCTGGGGGCGTCGGGCCTGATGAGCCTCATTCACGGCGTCTCGGCCATGCAGGCGGGGGTGTTTCCGGGAACCCTGAACTATCGGCGGAAGGATCCCCGAATCGACCTGGAGGGCTGGGGCTTTCACGTGCCTGCAGAGCCGCTGGCGTGGAAGGCGGGCGGGAAGGGACCCCGGCGGGTCATGGTCAACGCCTTCGGTTTCGGCGGGGCCAACTACGTGGTGCATCTGGAGGAGCACGTGAACGGCGCCGGTCCGGCGGACCGACGCCTGCTCAGCGGGGATGCTCCCGGAGCGGCCCCCGGGACGCCGACCGAACCGTTCGCCCCGGGGCTTTCGGGGGTCCAGTGCGTGATGTGGACGGGTGCGGGCCGGCCCTGCCGGGTGGGCGTGCCGGCCGAAGGGGAAGGGGAGGCCCGGGCGAAGCTGGATGCCCTGGGGCGTCACCTGTCCGACTGTCCGCCGGGCCCGGCGAGCGAACGGGCCCTGGCCCGGGAGGGCGTGTTCGCGGCCCCGGCCGGCGACCCCGCCCCCCCCCTGGCCTTCGTGTTCACCGGCCAGGGGTCCCAGTACCGGGGCGCGGGCAGAGCCCTCTACAGAACCTTTCCGTCCGTTCGTGCCTGGATGGACCGGATCGCCGGCCTGGCCGGGTTCGATCTCCTCGGGCTCCTGTTCGACTCGGGGGAGGAGGAGCTCCGGAACACCCGCTGGCAGCAGCCCGCCCTCTACACCCTGGAGTACGCCATGGTCCGGTCCCTCATGGACCTCGGGGTGGTCCCGTCGGCCGTGGCCGGTCACAGCCTGGGCGAGCTGGTGGCCTTGAGCGTCGCCGGGGTCTTCTCGTGGGAGGACGGCTTCCGGATCGTCGACAAGCGCGCCCAATGCATGGAGAAGGCCGCCGCCCTGACGCGGGACCCGGGCATCATGGTCGCGGTGGACGCACCGGCGGACGTGCTCCGGGAGAGGACGGCAGGCAGCCCGGGCCTGTTTTTCACCAACTTCAACAGCCCGCGCCAGACGGTCCTCGGCGGCGATACCCGGAAGCTCCGGGACCTGATGGAATCCCTGAAAGCGGAGGGCTACCGGGCCACGCAGCTCGACGTGAGCATGGCCTTTCACTCGCCGGTCATGGCGGTCATCCGCGAGGAGATGGCCGCCTTCGTGGCCGGGATCCCGTTTCACGCCCCGAAGATCCCGGTGGTCTCCAACACCACGAAGCGGCCCTTTCCCGACGATCCGGACGAGAGCCGAAGGATCCTGATGGCCCACCTGGAGTCCCCGGTGCACTGGATGCAGAACGTGGAGACCCTGTGGTCCGAGCTGGGGGTGCGGGTGTTCGTGGAGATCGGGCCCCGGGACACCCTCTGCGGGCTCATCCGGGACACGGTGGCGGACGCGACGGTCGTCCCCGCCTGCCTGCCCGAGAACGAGGTCCGCGCGTTCCGGTCGGCCGCGGCCCGTCTCTACAGCCTGGGCCACTGGGATCCCCCGGCCGGTCCCCTTCGGCACGGCGCCCCTCCCGTCCGGGAGCCCCGCCCGCAACCCTGGAGGGACCGGGCCGCCCGGGTGGTGAGACGGGAGATCGATGCGTTCCTGCTCGACTCCTTCGGCCCCGAGCTGAAGCCCCGGCTTTTGGCGGCCCTCCGCCGGGAGGTCCGGCCGGACCTGTCCGAGGAGGCGTTGGATCGCCTCCTGGGATCCGAGGAGGCGTCGCCGGCGTCCACGGAAACGCCCCCCGGCGGGGACCCGGATCGGGCTGCAGGCGGTGCGCATCTGCGCGTGGAGAAGGGGCCCCCGCCCCCGGCGGGATCCGCGGAAACCGACACCCTGGAGGCCATGATCCGGATCATCATGGAGGCCACCGGGTACGATCGGGACGAGATCGAACCGGACATGGATCTCCGCCAGGATCTGTCCATCCGCAGCAGCCGGCTTCCGGTCATCATGGCGGCGGCCGAGGAGCGCTTCGGCACCGTGGTGCGCCTCGAGGACTTCCTGGGGCTTCGAACCGTTCGGGAGGTGGCCGACCGGATCGCGCAGCTGGCCCGCCACGCCGGAAGGGGAGGGCCGGGGCCCGACACTTCGACGGCCTTGAAGCCGGTTCCTCCCGCCGAGGGTCCCCTCCCGGAAGAGAGCGCGCCGGTCGAGCGCGAAAAGGCGCCCCTGAGGCGATGGGCGTTCGAGGAGGTCGAGCTGTCCCCCCCCCGCCGGAACCTGCTGAGCGGGCAAGGCCGGCCGGTCGTCGTCCTGACCCCGGAGAAGGGGTTCGAACCGGCCGCCTCCCTGGCGAAGCTGATGGAACGGGAGCACGGGATGAAACCCGTCGTGCTGCCGTACCTGGACCGGAAAGCCCGGCACGGAAACCTCTGCTCGGCCGAGGGCGCCGGCCGCCTCGCCGGGACGCTGGAGGAGATCTCCTCCCTGGGCGGGCTGGTCCTCGTGATGGAGGGCCCCTCGCGGGATCTCGCCGGGGAGATGGAGCGCACGCCCCCGCTCTTGACCGGGTTCTTCCAGTGCCTCAAGGCCTTCCTGGCGTCCCGGGACAAGGCCTTCGTCCTGGCCTTTCAGACCGTGGGGGATCGGGAGGGGGGCGGTCCGGCCTGGGAGGGCGTTCAGGGCATGCTCCTCGCCGCGGCCCTGGAGGTTCCGGACGTGCTCTTCCGCAGCATGGCCCTCTGTGGAAGGGTCGATCCCGGGCGTGCCCTTGCGGCGGCCCTGGACGCGGACCTCTCCGTGGTGCCCGTGACCGCGCGAAAGGACCGCTTTTTCTCGTCCCGTCTGAAGGAGCGACCCCTGGCCGCGGAACGCGGACCGGTCCTCGATCCCGGGCCCGGTCCCGTGATCGTCTTCTCCGGCGGCGCCCGGGGGATCACGCCACGGCTCGCCCGGTCCCTGGTCCCCCTGGCTCCCCGGATCGTCCTGCTGGGGCGGACCGTCCCGGATCCCGCCGGCGAGGCCGGGGGGCCTTCCGCCGAGGCGGCCGGGACCGTGGCCGGGCTTTCGAGACACGGTGTCGAGGTCTCTTATCTCCCCTGCGACGTCTCCGACGCCGCGAAGGTGGAGCGGGCCCTGGCCGAGGCGTTCTCCCGGTACGGGCGCATCGACGGCATTGTTCACGGGGCGGGCGTGGTACGCGACGCCCTGGTCCCCTTCCTGACGCCCGAGGACGTCCGGTCCGTGCTTGGGGTCAAGCTGCTGGGGGCATGGAACCTCTACCGGTCCTCCTCCCACCGGGGCCTGCGGTTCTTCGTCGGCCTCTCCTCCATGGCGGCCCTGCAGGGCAACGTGGGCCAGACCGGCTACTGCGCGGCCAACCGCGCCATGACCGGACTGCTGGAGGCCATGGCGCGGCAGCAGCCCGGTCTCCTCGCGCGATCGTTGATCCTGCCTCCCCTGGAAGGGGCCGGCATGGCCGAAGACCCCGAGGTCCGGGAGCTGATGCGGCTGAGGGGCCTGGAGTCGGCCTTCGTGCACGTCGATGAGCTGGCCGCGGTGTTCCCCGAGGAGCTGTTCTCCGCCTCCCCGGCGGGGAGCGGGATCGTTCCGGCCAGGGTCGTGCCCGTGGTGAGGACGACCCCGGCCCCGGATGGAGATCCGCAGGGGGAGGGGGCGGGAACCTCGGACTGGGCCCCCTCCTTCGAACCGGACCGCTGGGCCATGCTGGACGGGATCGAGCGGCTCGACCCCGTCCGGGGACGGCTGTCGGCCCTGCGGACCTTCACCGGGGACCGGGACCTCTGGCTCGAGGACCACCGTCCATTCAAGTTCCTCGAGCACCCCATCGTCTCGGCGATCATGGCCGTGGAGACCTTCCTGGAGGCGGCCCTGCTCCTGACGCCCGGACTGCCCGTCACCGGCGTGCGGCGGGTCGAGCTGAAGGAGATGCTGGCGTGCCCCCAGGAGCGGGGGCGGGAGGCCCGGATCGAGGGCCGCCGGCTCGGCCTGGATGCGGGCCGGATGATCACCCGGGTGGACCTGTCCGGAGCCGGGGTCTCTCCCACCGGAAAGGCCCTGGGCACCTGGATCCCCTGCTTCGAAGGGGAGGTCGTGCAGCAGGCCTCGAGCCCCCGGGAGGACGGTTTCGGTCCCGCCGTTTCCGCCGCCGAGCTCGACAGCCGGCCCATGGACCCGGACGAGGTCCGGGCCTGGTACGAGAGGCGAACCGCCCTCGGCCCCAGGTATCGGGTGATCGAACGTATGGAGGGAAGCGGTCCCGGGCGGGTGGCCGGTCTGCTGGTCTACCCCGGGAGCCGGGATTTCGCGGGCGGGCATGCGGCGCCGCTGCGCTACGCGGCCTACCTGCTGGAGGCCCTGATGCATCTGGCCAGCTTCTACGTGATCATGCGCGACGAGGAGGAGACCCGGGACCTCATCCCCGTGGGCATGGAGGAGGCCGCCTTCGGCCGTCCCTGCGCCCCCGGGGAGCGCATCCGGCTGGAAGGCCGCCTCCGTGTCGAAGCGCCGGAAGGGGTCCTGTGGGACGCGCGGGGGACCGCCGGGGAAGGGGAAACAGTCATGGCGGTGTCGGGACTGAAAATGAACTGGTTCGGGACATGATGCGCGCAAGGGACATCCCGGGCCCGCCGGACGGCCTGCTCGGCCCCGGGTTGGCCTGCGCCTCCATGGCCTCCCGGCCCGGAGAGGAGGAGGCCCTCCTGGGGGCGCTGATGGACCGGGTCCGACCCGCTGCGGGGCGGTCCGCAGGGGGAGGGGGCCCCGGGTTGCTTCGGGTGACGAGGGACCGTCGGGGTTGCCCCTGCATTGCAGGGGCCGCCGCGCCCTGTTCCGTTTCGTTCAGCCGCCAGGGGGGCCGGACCTGGGCGGCCTTGAGCCTGCAGGGTCGGGTGGGGGTGGATGCGGCTTCCCCGGACGAGTTCGAGGCGCCGTACCCGTTCCACCGCGTCTTTCACGACGTCGAGTGGACGGGGGCGGCGCCGTTTTGCGCCGGGGACCGCCGCGACGGCGCCGCCCTGCTCTGGACGCTGAAGGAGGCGGCCGTCAAGGCGTTGGGGCTGGGCTTCGTCGGCCTGGACCCCCTCGAGGTGATCGTCCGCCCGCGGCGGGAGGAGGGGCCGAGGCCACGATTCACCGTCAGGGCCCGGTCCGCACGGCTTCGCGCCCGCTCGATGCGGGAGCGGGGGCGGTGGCTCTCGCTGGCCCTGTGGGAGGTTGGACCGTGACGGCCCTCGAGGTGGTCCCCGTTCGGAGCGGCAGGGACCTGAAGGCCTTCGTGGAGCTGCCCTGGTCCGTTTACGGAGAGGACCCCTGCTGGGTTCCTCCCATCAAGCGATCCGTCGCGCACCTCCTCGACCCGAAGAAGCATCCCTTTTGGGCCTTCTCCGAGCGGGAGCTGTTTCTCGCCAGGCGCGGGTCCGAAACGGTCGGCCGGATCGCCGCCATCGTGGACGGAAACCACAACCGATACCACGGGGAGCGCATGTGCGCCTGGGGGTTTTTCGAGTGCAGGCAGGACCCCGAGGCCGCGGCCGGTCTGTTCTCCTCCGTGGAGCGGTGGGCTCGGGAGCGGGGCATGGCCTTCCTGCGGGGACCGCTGAACCCGTCCACGAACTACGAGATCGGCCTGCTCGTGGAGGGGTTCGACACCCCCCCTGCGCTGATGATGCCCCACAACCCCCCCTACTACCCCGAGATGGCGTTCCTGTGCGGGCACAGGAAGGAAAAGGATCTGTACGCCTACCGGTTCACCGAGGACCACGAGATCCCGGGCTGGATCCTGGATCAGGCCGAGCGAGCCGGCCGCCGCAGCGGGCTCAGGATCCGCGGGATGAAGGCGGATCCCAAGGGCGGGGAGGAGATGCGCCTCATCCAGCAGGTGTACCGGGACTGCTGGAGCCGGAACTGGGGGTTCGTCCCCATGACGGACAAAGAGGTGACCTTTACCATCCGGGAGCTCGTGCCCATCTTCGACCCCGACTTCGCTTTTTTCCTCTACCACGGGGACGAGGCCGTGGGCCTCTGCGTGATCGTCCCGGACGTCAACCCGCTGCTGAAACGGTTCAACGGGAGCCTGGGCCCGGCGGCCCTGGTCAAGAAGTTCCTCTACGCCTCCGAGATCACCGGTCTGCGGGGACTGCTCTTCGGGATCAAGGAGGACTATCGCCAGTCCGGTGCGCCCTACTTCGTCCTGGGGTATTTGCTCGAGTCCCTGAGAAGGCGGTCCAGGTACCGGTACCTGGAGCTGGGGTGGAACCTGGAGGACAATGCCGCCATCAACCTCCTGTACGAGGAGGGTGGGGGCCGGCCGGTCAAGCGGTATCGGCTCTATCGAAAGAACCTGTAGCCCGGCTTTCGGGAAAAGGGGCTCCCTTGCGCGTTCTCCTGATCAACACCAACACGAAGGACGACGTGCTCGCGGCCCCTCCCATCGGCTTGGGCTACGTGGCCTCGGCCGCCTCCCGGGCGGGACACGAGGTGCGGGTGCTGGACCTCTGCTTCCAACGGCGGGTCCGGCGCAGCCTGGAGCGGGAGATCCGGGGGTTCCGTCCCGACCTGGTGGGGCTCTCCATCCGCAACCTGGACAACGTGAATCTGCTCCACCCCATCTCCTATGTGCCTTTTGCAGCGGAGATTGCGGGTTGGGTCCGGGGAATCACCGACGCACCCGTCGTCCTGGGAGGATCCGGCGCGAGCATCTGTCCGGAGGGCGTGCTCCGGGAGCTGAGGGCGGATTACGTGGTCGCGGCCCACGGGGAACGGCCGTTCGTGAGGATGCTGGAGGCCATGGAAGGGGGCGGGGCCCCGGAGGGGATCCCCGGGGTCGGGTGTGTGCGGGACGGATCGTTCCGGCTCAACCCGCCGGAGCGGCCCTGGGTGCGGCCGGGCGCCAGCCGGCTCCACCGGTGGGTTCCCATGGCCCCCTATCGGGCCATGGGATGCAGCTACCCCGTGCAGACCAAGCGCGGTTGCCGGCATCGTTGCGTCTACTGCGTGTACAACGGGATCCTGGAGGGACACGGTCTCATCCCGAGGGACCCCGTCGAGGTGGTGGACGAGCTGGAGGAGGTCCATCACAGGGTGAGGCCCGACACCTTCATCTTCGTCGACGCGGTCTTCAACGATCCCGTGGACCACAGCGCGGCGATCCTGGAGGAGATCCTTCGAAGGCCCTGGAAGGCGCGTTTCACGGCCATGGGCGTCAGCCCCCGCGGGCTCACCCGGGACCGGTTGGATCTGATGTGGCGGGCCGGCTTCAGGTCTTTCATGTCGAGCCCGGACACGGCCTCCGGGGCCGTGCTGGAGAGCTACCGCAAGGGCTTTTCCATCGACGACCTGGCCCATGCCGTCGAGGCGCTGAACCGGACCCGGTTCACCGTGTTCTGGTACTTCCTGCTGGGCGGTCCGGGCGAGACCACGGGGACCGTGCAGGAGAGCTTCGACTTCGTCGTGGACCGCCTGGACCCCGGCCGCAGGCCGCCCTATCACATGGCCTTCTTCTTCCTGGGCATCCGGGTGCACCCGCACACACCCGTCGCGGACCTGGCACTGGAGCAGGGCTTGATCGGCGAGGAGAGCGATCCCCTGTACCCGCTCTGGTACGTCTCCCCGGACCTGGACCTGGAGACCGCACTGGAGGGGTTGGACCGCCTGTCGAGGACCCGTGACTGGATCGTTCCCGGCACGCTCGAACGGTACTTTCCGTGGACGCGGTGGCTGAAGGTCGTGGGCCGCTTTCTCCCCCTGCCCAAACCCTACTGGCGTCACACCTGGGGATACGCCCGGCTGATGCGCCGGCTCGGGATCGATACCTCTCTTCGGCCCGCGGCTGCGGCCTCGGCCGTCCGGAGCGCCCTGGAACGGCAGAAGGACGGAGCCGGCGGCCCGGGCGTGCGGCATCGGTCGGGGAAGGCCTGATCCGGCACGCCCGGGCGCGAGGGGTCAGTTCTTCTTCTTTTTCCGCATCAGGGGCGCATCGTGGAGGTCACCGCCTGATCAAAGCGACGTCATGATGAGCAAAAAGGGAGGCCGCGCCCTCACCCCTCCAACCGGGCCAGCTCGGACTCTCTCAGGGCGATGCGGGCCCTGGCGAGGCGCGTGTAGTAGGACCTGGCCTTGGCTGCGTCTCCCCGCGCCAGCGCCTTGAGCAGGTCCCCCTCCAGCTCGGCCACCTCGAGGAGGTGGTAGTAGTCCAGGGACTCCTTCAGGTGGGCCAGCACGATGAGCGCCGTGAGGACGGGGTGGTTGTTGGTCACGTTGGCGTCCGGGTACTGTGTCCCGTGCTCCAGCTCCACCTCGAGCCCGACTCGAAACGCCTCCGGGTCGATCTCCATGCCTTCCTGGTTCACCTGCTCCAGGAGGATCCGCGCCTCCTCGTCGTTGACCCGGGCCTCGCTCATGCCGGTCCAGTCCCGAAGGCCCAGCTCCCGGCACACCCGCTTCACCTCGTCCTGGGTGATGTACTCCGGAATCTCCATCTCCTTCCTCCTTGATCGGGTTGGGTTGCGTTCGGCCTCGCGTGAGGCATGCCATGCTCCGGGTGTACCACAGGGTCCCCGAAGGGACAAGGGGCGAGCCGAGGGGGGAATCCGCCGAGGGCCGCTGCGTTCCCCCGGTTGATTTTCCCGCCCGTCCGTGAGAGAACAGATCGGCCCGGCCGGCCGTGGGTCTTCCAGACCTCTCTGCCGGGCGACGGACACGGGATCCTTGGAGGGAACTGACCTCATGAGACGTTGGAGTGCGCCCAACGGTTACCGGGACGTCCTGCACATCAGCCTGCCCCTGGTGGCGTCCATGGGGTCCATCACCCTGATGCAGTTCACGGACCGGATGTTTCTGGCCAACCACTCCGTGGAGGCCATCGCAGCGGCCCTCCCCGGAGGCATCGCCTCCTTCACCACCATCTCCTTCTTCATGGGCGTGGCCAGCTACACGAACACCTTCGTGGCCCAGTACACCGGCGCCGGGGCCACGGAACGCGTGGGTGCGGCCCTCTGGCAAGGCATCTACTTTTCTCTGATTTCCGCCCTGATCCTGGCCGGTCTCGTGTTCGCGGCCGGCCCCCTCTTCGACCTGATCGGCCACTCCCCGCAGATCAGGACCCTGGAGGTCGCCTACTTCTCCATCCTGACGCTCGGGGCCGGGCTGGTGGTCCTCGGATCCGCCATGGCCTCCTTCTACACGGGCCGGGGTCTCACCCGGGTGGTGATGGTGGTTCACGTGACCGGGGCCGTGGTGAACATCCCCCTGGACTACTGCCTGATCAACGGCGTGGGGCCTTTCCCCGAGCTGGGCATCCGGGGGGCCGCCCTGGCCACGGTGACCGCCTACGCGTTCATCGTCCTGTTCCTGGGTGCGCTGATCTTCGCAAAGGCGAACCGGGCCGCGTTCGGCACCTGGCCCCGCCGGGCCTTCGACCGGGATCTCTTCGGGCGCCTCATGCGCTACGGGGCCCCGAGCGGGGTCCAGTTCTTTCTCGAGATCTTCGCCATCGGCTTTTTCGTCCAGATGCTCGGGCGCCTGGGGGACCTGGAGCTGGCCACGTCCAACATCGTGCTCTCCATCGAGACCCTCTCCTTCCTTCCCATGGTGGGCTTTCACATCGGGACGGCCACGCTCGTGGGGCAGGCGGTCGGCCGGGGAAGGCCCGGGGACGGGGCCTACGCCACCACCAGCGCCCTGCACATCACCTATGTGTACATGGGGGCCGTGGCCGCACTCTTCGTCGGGGCTCCGGAGTTCCTGCTGGGGCTGTTCAAGGCGGGTCACCACACGGCGGCGGAGTACGCCGGGATCATGGCCCTCGGGGTGCCGCTGATGCGCTTCGTGGCCCTCTACTGCTTCTTCGACGCGTTGAACCTGGTGTTCTCGGGGGCCTTGAAGGGCGCGGGGGACACCCGCTTCATCATGTGGGCCATCGGGATCCTTTCCACGGGCGTGATGATCGTT
Organism: uncultured Desulfobacterales bacterium; assembly: GCA_964443135.1. GTDB lineage: Bacteria > Desulfobacterota > DSM-4660 > Desulfatiglandales > HGW-15 > JAIPEI01. The sequence goes on from CAYUBQ010000009.1 coordinate 42,675, forward strand.
CCGGTGTACACTGCAGTGGAGGTTTTCGGGGCGGGCGTCTACACGGTCTGGGTGCTGGCCACCCTGTACATCTGCGGTCTGGGGGTCGCCTTCCTGCTCCGGTACCTGCACGGAAACTGGAAGCGGATGCGTGTGATCGAGCCGGAGGCGGCCCCGGGAGGAGCGCCTCGCCCGACTCCCGGCCTCACCCGGGAACCGTAGCCCCGGTCAGGACGCAGGACCCACGTAAACCCCGCCTTGAAACACGCCCTGTTCCATGCGGCCGTCCGGGTGGAGAAGCATGCCTTCCCCGTGAAACTCGCCGTCCTCGAACCCGCCGATGTACTCGGTCCCGTCGGGTTGCGTCAGGCGCCCTTCTCCGGTCATGCGATCCTCTACGAACGCGCCTTCGTACACCGCTCCGTCCTCGAAGGTGTACACCCCCCGGCCGTGCCGGAGCCCTTCGGCGACCTCTCCCTCGTAGACGGAGCCGTCCGGGTACCGGATCGTTCCCTCACCGTGCTCTATCCCGTTCCTGAACCCGCCGGTGTACTTCCGGCCGTCGGTCCGGACGATGGTCCCCTGCCCGTGGAAGCGGCCCTCCTGAAACCCCCCCGTGTACCCGACCCCTTCGTCTCCTTCGAAGGTTCCCTGCCCCGAGATCCGGTCCTCGCGGAACTCGCCTTCGTACACGGAGCCGTTGGAGAAGACCAGCTTCCCCCGGCCGTGTCGCTTCCCTTCGACGAACCCGCCGGTGTAGACGGAGCCGTCCGGATAGGTCAGGGTGCCCCGGCCGTGCTTCCTGTCGTTTCGGAACGCCCCTTCGTAGCGCGCCCCGTCGCCCATTTCGACCACGCCCCGCCCGTGGGCACGGCCGTCGACGAACTCGCCCCTGTAGACGAAGGACCCGTCCGCCGAGGTGAACGTTCCCTGCCCGCTGATCTCGTCGTCGCGGAACTCCCCGGTGTAGGTGTCGCCGTTCGCGTAGGTCAGGGTGCCCTGCCCGTGCTTCACGTTGTTCCGGAACCCGCCCTCGTACCTCGTTCCGTCCGGCTGGACCATGACGCCGGTCCCGTGGGCCTCGTTGTCTCTGAACCCGCCCGTGTACCGGGTCCCGTCGGGGGCTTCCAGCGTCCCGCGGCCGGCCGCCCGGCCGTCCTCGAAGGTGCCCCGGTAGACGCTGCCGTCGGGATACTCGACCGCCCCCTTCCCGTTGACGCAGTCCCCCTCGATGCAGCCGGCCTGGGTCCAGGCCGGCGAGAGGAGCGCGATCGCGAAGACCAGGCAGAACCACATCTCGATGCGTCTCATCACACCAATCCTCCTCGCATGAATGCTGATGGAGCCGCAAAAAGCCGGAAGCCTCGAGATCCGCCCCTGGAGTTTCGAAAGGCCATACCGCATCCAGCGGCGGATGAGCGGACTTTTGCGGATCCGTCCATGGTCGAATCGGGTCGAGGCCGCTTCCGCCTCAGCCCGCGTTTCTTCGCCCCCTGTCCTGCGCCGTCTCGAATTGCGCCTGCAGCCTGCGGTCCAGGTGCGAGTACCGCTTCTCCGTCCGGTCGTTCTTGACGGCGATCCCGAACGCCTTGGCCGCCCCCACGATCACCACCAGCCGCTTTCCCCGGGTGATTGCGGTGTAGATGAGGTTCCGCTGGAGAAGGACGTAGTGCTGGGTCAGCAGAGGGATCACCACGGCGGGGTACTCGGAGCCCTGGGACTTGTGCACGGAGACGGCGTAGGCGGGCACCAGCTCGTCCAGGTCGGAGAAGTCATAGGGGACGGGCCGCCCGTCGAAGACCACCAGCAGCTCCCGGGTCTCGGGATCCACCTCCCGGATCCGCCCGATGTCCCCGTTGTACACCTCCCGCTCGTAGTCGTTTCGAATCTGCATGACCTTGTCGCCCACCCGGAAGCACCGGTTTCCCCGGGACACGGAGTCGCCTTCGGGGTTCAGGGCCTCCTGGAGGACCCGGTTGAGGTTCTCCGCGCCCACCGTACCCCGGTGCATGGGGGTCAGCACCTGGATGTCGTCCACCGGGTCGAGCCGGAACCGGGCGGGGATGCGCTCCCGCACCAGCTCCTGGATGATCCGAACCACCTGGTCGGGGTCTTCCTGCTGAACGAAGTGAAAGTCCTCCTCCGGGCGGTCCGACTCGAGGGGCGGGAGGGACCCGTGGAGGATCCTGTGGGCGTTCACGACGATGCGGCTCTCCCGGGCCTGCCGGAAGATCTGATCCAGGGTGACCACGGGGAGGACGCCCGACTGGATGATGTCCCGCAGAACGTTCCCCGCCCCGACGGACGGAAGCTGGTTCACGTCCCCCACCAGGACGAGGGTGGCCGTGGGCGGGAGGGCCTTGAGCAGATGGTGCATCAGGAGCGTGTCGATCATGGAGGCCTCGTCCACCACCAGGAGATCGCACTCGAGGGGGAAGCGGTCGTTGCGCTGAAAGCCCCGCTTCTGCATGCTGAACTCCAGCATGCGGTGGATGGTCCTGGCCTCCACGCCGGTGGCTTCGGCCATGCGCTTGGCCGCCCGCCCCGTGGGCGCGGCCAGGTGGATGCGGACCCCCAGCTCGAAGACGATGCGAAGAAGCGCGTTGATGATGGTGGTCTTCCCGGTCCCCGGGCCTCCCGTGATCACCATGGCCTTGCTCTCGAGGGCGCAGCGGATCGCATCGGCCTGGCGCTCGGCCAGGGTGATGGAGAGCCGGTCCTGGACCCAGGCCAGGGCCTTGTCCCTGTCCACCGTTCGGATCGCGGACCGGGCGCGCAGGAGGGACCCCAGTCGCGAGGCGGCCGAGCTTTCCGCGTGATGGTAGGGGGCGAGGTAAACTGCCCGGTGACTTTCATGGAACGAGCCGGGGGCCTCGTTCAAGTCTTCGATGACGATCCGGCCTTCCAGGGTGATGCTCCCGAAGGCCCGGGCGACGTTTTCCTCCGGGACGTCGAGGATCTCCCGGCACTTGCCGACAAGGGGTTCGTAGGGGTAGTAGACGTGCCCTTCGTCGGCCATCCGGTTCAGCACGTAGAGGACGCCCGCCTCCACGCGGACGGGGGACTCTCGGGCAAAGCCCAGCTTTTCGGCGATGCGGTCCGCGGTGACGAACCCGATCCCGAAGACATCCGTGGCCAGCCGGTAGGGGTTCTCCTTCACCACCGCGATGGAGTCCCTGCCGTACTGCTTGAAGATCCGGGTGGCGTAAGCCGAGCTCACGCCGTGCGCCTGCAGGAAGATCATCACCTCCCGGATCTCCTTCTGGTCCTCCCAGGCGCGGCGGATCATGTCGATGCGCTTGTGACCGATGCCCTCCACGCGGGAGAGCTCCTCTACGCGCCGATCGATGATTTCCAGGGTCTCCTCTCCGAACGTCTTGACGATCCGCTTGGCCATCACCGGGCCGATGCCCTTGATCAGACCGCTGCCCAGGTATCTCTCGATGCCGGCGACGCTCGCCGGAGCGAGGGTCCGGTATTGGTGGAAACGGAACTGTCTCCCGTATCTCGGATGGTGGGTCCAGTCACCGGCCATCTGGATCACTTCGCCCGGCATGGCGGCCGGAAGGCTCCCCACCACGGTGATCAGGTCTCTTTCCCCGGCGACCCGGACCCGGGCGATGGTGTACCCGTTCTCCTCGTTCGTGTAGGTGATCCGCTCGATCTGACCTCTGAGCTCAGCCATGGTCTTCATCCCCGGTCCCGGGCACCCATTCCGGAACGGCGGCCTCGGGGAACGCATCCGAAACGGGGATGTAGGGCTTGAGGTCGATGATCGGGGTCCCGTCTAGGGCGTCCGTCCGGTCGATCCGGACCCGGTTTCCCTCCACCGAGAGGAGCCTGGCCGTGTCCATCCCCAGGAGGTTCGGCCGGCGGGGCGACCGCGTAGCGAACACCCCGGTGAGGGGGTTCCCGGGGTCTTTCCTGGGGTGCACGAGGAGGGTTTGCCGCTTCTCGGGCGTGTCGTTGCGGTCGAACCAGTAGATGATGGTGACGTGGGAAAAGCCGTCCAGCCCCCTGAGTGCGTCGAGGTAAGCGGGGTCCAGCTCGAGGACCGCACCGGTGTCGCCTCTGCGGACGGTGCCGACGGTGTGTATCCGGTAGCTCATGACGTACAGGATATCCGCCCTGTCGTTCAAGGCAAGGTTTTTCATGCCTGGCGGAGGGCGTCCCCCAGGCCGGAGCTTCTCCGGGTCCTGCGGGAGACGGAGGCCCTGAGGACCGGCTCGGGCGCCCAGATCTCCACGGCCGATCGGGCCCGGGTCACGGCCGTGTACAGCAGCTCGCGGGTGAGGACAGGGGAGGGGCGGTCCGGAAGGACCAGGAGCACCCGGTCGAACTCCGAGCCCTGGCTCTTGTGGACGGTCACGGCGAAGGCCGTCTCGTGCTCCGGGAGCCGCAGGGGATGAACGGTCCGCAGGGTTCCTTCCGGAGCGGGGAAGCAGGCTCGAAGCGTCCCGTCGTCCCGGGGCAGGACCACGCCCACATCGCCGTTGAAGAGCTGGAGCTCGTAATCGTTGCGCGTCACCAGGATCGGCCTCCCCGGGTACCAGGGCCCCCGGGGCCGGATCAGGCCCTCGGCGGCGAGGGCGCGTTCCACGAGGCCGTTCACCGCGGCCGCGCCGTAAGGCCCCTCCCGGAGGGCGCACAGGATGCGAAACCGATCGAAGCCCGCCAGGGCCAGGCTGGGGGAGGATGCCTTCAGGGCCTCTTCGAAAGGTTCCCGCACGCTTCTCCGGAGGGCGGCCCCGAGCGTTCTCGGGGTCGGCAGGGGGGCCCAGGTGAGGTCATCGGTCCCTCCTTCGCGAAGGAGGGCGATCGCGCCGTCCGCGTCTCCCGCGTTGACGAGCCGGGCGAGCCGTCCGAGACCGCTCGTCTCCCGGAAACGGTGGCTCTTTCTCAGGAGCACGACCCCGTCCCGGACGGCTCCCCCCTCCACCGCTCCCACGCGCTCCGGGATCCGCTCCCCCGTCTCCCGCTCCAGGATCGACCGAAAGGAGGGCGAGAACCCCGGCTCCCGGTCTCTGCCGCAGATGTCGCCGAGGACCGCCCCGGCCTCCACGGACGCCAGCTGGTCCCGGTCCCCCAGGAGGATGAGCCTTGCACGCGGGGGGAGGGCCTGGACGAGCTTGGCCATCAGGGCCAGGTCCACCATGGAGGCCTCGTCCACCACCAGAGCGTCCAGCGGCAGAGGGTGTGCCGCATTGTGCCGGAAGGTGGGCGATCCCCGGACCGGTCCCAGCAGCCGGTGGAGCGTCGAAGCGGGCGGCGGGGCTCCGGGCAGGGTCCCGGCGGCTCCACGGACGGTTTCGCCGAGCCGGGCCGCCGCCTTGCCGGTCGGTGCGGCCAGGGCGATCCGGGGCGGCCCGCCTTCGTGCCCGCAGACCTCCCGGAGAAGGGCCAGGATCCGCGTCACCGTTGTGGTCTTCCCCGTGCCCGGGCCGCCGGAAATCACGGTGAACCGGCGCAGGAAGGCGGTGCAGGCCGCCACCCTCTGCCAGTCCGCCTCCTCCGCGTCCCCCTTGGGAGGAAAGACGCGGTCCAGGGCCTGTCGCAGCGTGCCGGGGGGAGGGACGGGCTCCACCAGGACGCCGTGCTCGCGGATCCAGCGGACGAGCGTCTCCTGATAAGACCAGTACCGGTGGAGGTAGAGGCGGGCGCTCCCATCGAGGATCAGCGGTTTGAACTCGCCGGGCGTTCCGACCACCGGGGCCCTGACGAGCCGCTCCGCCCAGGCGGTGGCCTGAGGGAACGCACGCGTCCCGGGCGGTCGCCCTTCGGGGAGGGTCGTCTCCTCGGCCAGCGCCAGGTTCAGGCACACGTGTCCCGCCCGGGTGGAGCGGCTCGTCAGGGCCGATGCGAGAAGCAGCTCGTCGGTCGCTTCCCCGCCGGCGAGCGTCGCCATGAGCCCGGCGAAGCGGATGTCCAGCTCGCCGAGGAGGCCGGCCTGCCTGAGCGGTTCGAGAACGGAGGGTTCTGAACGTTCCACGGCGATCCCCTTCAAGGCAGCAGGCCTTCGCACAGCCTTCGGATGAGCGGTTCGGGGGGAGAGGCGTGGAACACGCCGTGACCCGGCCCGCGCCCCGGGTCCACCCCGCGGAGGAAGACGTAGAAAACCCCGCCGAAGTGCGCGGCGTAGTCGTACCCCGGCACCCGGGAGGAGAGGTAGCGGTCCAGGGCCAGGGTGTAGAGGAGGTACTGGAGGTGGTAGAACCCGTCCGCCATGGCCGCTCCGATCCGCTCCCGCCGGTAGTCCTCCAGGGAGGGCCCGAGGTCGTTCGACTTCCAGTCCACGATGAAGTAACGGCCTTCGAACCGGAAGACCAGGTCCACGAACCCGTGAAGGGCCCCCCGGACCGGGGAGAACCGGAGCCGGCCGATCTGCTCGGGGAGGGTTTCGGGAAGATCGCCCGCCCCGTGCGGAAGCAGGAGGTCCCGGAGCATGTCCGGCGAAACCCGCCGGAGAGGCAGGAAGAAGGAAAGCTCGTTCAAGCGGTCGGCCGTGGAAACCCGGTCCAGCCGAAGCCCTTTCCGATCGGGGTCCAGGGGCGTGGAGATCACGGCCCGGACCATGCGGCAGACCGACTCCTCCAAGGCCGGGTCGAACCCGTGCTCCCGAAGCACCCCCAGAACCGCGTCGGACAGGGTATGGGAGTCCAGGCCGGTGAAATCCAGGGACTCGAGCAGGGTGTGCAGACAGGTCCCCGAACGGGGCCCCCGGGGGAAGCCGCAGAGACCGGCCGGCTCCTCCCCCCGGGGAAGCCCGCCCCCTTCACCGGGCGGCCCGCCCCCGGTCTCGAGGACCGACTCGTCCTCCCGGGCCTCCCCGCCGTGCGGATGCGAAGCGGTGAGGGAGGTGAAGCTGGCGATCCCCCAGGTGCGGTCGATGCGCCCTTCGAAGATCCGGGAGGACAGGTCCGGGGACCGCAGGACGGGCTCCACCGGCCGGGACGGTTCGGGCTTCGGGAGGGCGGCGACCTCGATGGATCCGCCGGAAGCGTCTCGCAGGGCCTCCAGGTCGGCACGCAATGCGGGTTCTTCGAGCGTCGCGAACTGCCTCGCGCTCTCGACGGGCTTGGCCCCCGCCTCGGAACGACGCGCGTGGAACAGGTAGGCCGGAGCCGACGTGTCGGCCCGGTTGAACCGGCCCCAAACGGCGTAACAGCGGTTTCTCGCACGGGTCAAAGCGACATAGAGGAGCCTCAGGTTTTCGGACAGGGCCTCCTCCTCGGCCAGGGCGATGTGGTGCTCCCGCTCGGGCGGTGAGGAGCCGAGGTCCAGTGTCAGACGGAACCCGTCGTTTCGTTCGTGAAAAGCCACGGGTCCTTTCCGGTCGCGGACCCGGGACGATTCCCAGAGGAAAGGGCAGAACACGATGGGGTACTCCAGCCCTTTGCTCTTGTGGATGGTCACCAGGCTGACGGCGTTCCGGTCGCTCTCCAGCCGAAGCGGCTGCTCCTCGGTTCCCCTGGTTCGAGGATCGATCTGCTCGGAAAGCCATTTGACGAGTCCTTCGGGTCCGAGGTCCAGGCGGGTCTCCGCCCGGTGGAGGACCTCCGACAGGTGGAGCAGGTTGGTGACCCGGCGTTCCCCGTCCGGCAGCTCGAGCAGCCTCGGAAGGGCGGACTCCCGGCGAAGCAGGTCCAGGAAGGCGTGAATGAAGCCCTTCTCCCTCCACGTCTCGTGGCAGGCCCGGAACCGAAGGAGCCGCTCCTCCCCCTCCATCGGGTTCGAAAGGAGGCCTTCCAGGGAGGAAGCGTCCCAGCCGAGGCACGCGGTCGCCAGGGCGGCCCGGAGCAGCCCCTCGCGCTCCGGGCGGACCATGGCCTGGAGGACCCTCGTCACCTCCGCGGCCTCGTCGGTTTCGAACAGGCTGCTCGTCGTGTAGAGAACCGAGGGGATGCGCCTCGAGGCCAGGGCCCGGTAAACGATCCGGGCCTCGCTGTTGGTTCGCAGCAGCACCGCGATGTCCCCCTCCCGGACCGGTCTCTCTTCGATCACGGCCTCGCCGGATCGCCCGGCCGCCACCAGGCGTTCGATCTCCGAGGCCACGGCATCGGGGATGACACGGCGGCCTGTCTCCTTGCTGATCCGGCCCTTCGAGGAGGGAAGGTCCTCGGATCCCGCAAACCAGATCCGAAAAGGGGCAGCGGTCCGGTCCCGGCTCCGCAGGGGGGGGATCTCTCTCTCCTTCCCCGCCGGCTCCACCTCGTGAAAGGGGATGCGCTCGAAGACGAACGGGTTTTCGTGACCGCGGAACAGCGTGTTGACCGCCCGCACCAGCCCGGGCTCGGAGCGGTAGTTCTTGGGCAGGGTGAGGCGCCGGGAGGTCTCGCCCGCCGCCTCCATGTAAGCGAACACGTCCGCCCCGCGGAATCCGTAGATGGCCTGCTTCGGGTCGCCGATGAGGAAGAGCGGTGTGGTCCCGTCCGAAAAAATCCGCCTGAAGATGTCGTACTGAACGGGATCGGTGTCCTGGAACTCGTCGATCAGGGCGGCCCCGTACCGCGAGCGAAGGGCCCTCTCGAGGCGGCTGCCGCCCGGTGCCCGCAGGGCTGCCTGCACACCCCGGAGGAGATCGTCGAAGGACTGGACGTTGCGCTCGGCCTTCCATTTCGGAAGCTCGGACTCGACCTCGTCGAACAGCTCGGCCCTGCAGGCGAGGAGCTTGCGCTCGAACGCCTTCGTCAACGCTTCCCGGCGAAGGAGAAGATCCTCGCACAGCGCAAAGAAGGAGTGGCCGGGCGGTGTGCGATTCCTTTTGGTGGCGTCCTCGATCCCCGAAGAGGCGAACCTCTCGAACCCGTCGAAGAGCAGGGGATCGCACCGCCCGGGCAGGGCGTGGTGGTCCATGGCGCGGATCCACTGCTCCACCCGGTCCCTGCGGTACTTGACCCGGTTGAGGGCGTCGCTTTCCAGGAGGAGCCTGGATACCTCGGGGCGGGCGCCGGGCCAGGCCTCGGCGACGCTTTCGTAGGCCCTTTCGTACCCGGCTTCGACCGCGTCCGTTTCAGGACGTCTCTCCCGGGGCACGATGTGCGGGGGAAGCACGCTCCGAACGCTCCTGGAGAGCGAGAGCAGGTTTTCCGGCGTGAACCCCCGGGCCAGCGCAAAGGCCGCGAAGAGCGGGGAGGCCGACCCCATCTCCCGCCTCCAGAAGTCCTCCACCACGCCCTGCTCGAGTGCGGTCTGGTCCGGGAGAAGCTCCGTCTCGAAAGGCGATCCGCTCTCGAAGGCGTGCTCGTCCAGGACGCGCCGGCAAAAACCGTGGATCGTGAAGACGGCGGCGCGGTCGAAGTCCCGGAGGGCCTGCCTGAGTCTCAGCAGAGCCGCCTCCGTTCGGCCGGCCTTTGCGGCGAGCTCCTCGAGAAAAGGGTCCCGGTCCGGTCCGCCGGAAAAGACCGCAAGGGCGTCTCGGAGCCGGTCACGGATGCGCTCCTCGAGCTCCGCCGTGGCCGCCTCGGTGAAGGTGACCACGAGGATGCGGTCGACGGGAAGTCCCTTTTCGACGACGAGGCGGAGAAACAGGGTGGTCAACGTGTAGGTCTTCCCGGTTCCGGCGCTGGCCTCGATCAGGCTGGTCCCCTCGAGAGGGGTGTGGAGGCTGTCGAATGGGGTTCCGGTTTCCATGCGTTCCCGGGGTGCGGCCTCAGGCCGGCGTTTCTTCGTGTTCGAGAAGGGGATCCAGGACGCCGGAGGCGCAGTCCCGGAATGCGCCGGTTTCCAGCGGGTCCTGGTTTCGGAAGCAGAGACCCACGTGGGGTTCGTCGCGGTCCCCGGGGGAGCGCTCGCTCCCCTCGTAGACCCTCCGGGCCGCCTGCAGCGCCCTCTGCTCGGATCCGGTGCGGCCGTACAGGGCCTGCACGTAGGCCCAGGAGCTTTCCGGGAAAAAGGGCAGAGGACGGAGAAGACCTTGCCGGTAGCGCTCGAGAAGACCCAGCAACAGAGGCTCCGCCTCGAGCACGGGGGCGAAACCCGACACCGCCCAACGGGGGCCCGGGTCCCGCGCCCTGCTCAAACCGATCACAACGCTTCGCCGGGAGCCCCCGGGCACCCCTTCGGCGAGATTCAAGACCAGGTGCCGAATCCAGGCGCTCAGGCGGTCCTTGACCTTGATGGTGGCAAAGCGGCGCTGACAGAGACCGTGGGCCCGGATCCCCTCCAGGGACCCGGTCAGGCGGAAGGGCCCGATCCCCAGGTCCACGGGCAACGGCTCCAGCGGCTCGCCGTCCAGGAACCGTGCGGTTCCGCTCACCAGGTCCGTGACGTCCCGGACGAGCTCATCGAACTGGACCCGGCCGGCGGGTCCGTGCGGGATCCTGCCCGAGGAGCCGGCGTGCTGGAAGAGGTCCCAGGGGTCTTCCCCGTTCGTGCATCGGTCCAGGAGACGCCGGCCGAGCTGGTACCGTTCCAGCCCCTCGACGGCAAAAGGCTCGCGGTCTTCGGGAAGGTCTTCCGCCGCTTCGAGCCGCAGGCCGATCCGGTCCCGCAGCAGGAAGGCCGAAGGATTGCGGAAAAAGCGCACGAGATCGTCGATCTCCACCTCGAGCCACTCCGGACCGGGCTCCGGAAGATCCTGCGAAAAGAACGGGGCCGGCGTCCGTTTGGCCTCGACGAGGGCCCTGGCGCACCGAAGGCGCTCCTTCGAGTAGGAGGCGAGGTCGCCTCCTCGAAAATAGTCCGGGCTGAAGGCCTGGAGGGGGTGCCGCACCACGATCCGGTCCAGGACCTCCCGGCCGGGCGTTTCGAATCCCTGCTCGATGACCTCCAGCAGCTCGCTCACGAGAACCGAGGGGGGGAGCGGGCTGTTGTCCTGCTGGCTCTGGCCGACGTAGCTCAGGTGGAGGTGGGAGCGGGCCGAGATCAGGGTTTCCAGGAACAGGTAGCGGTCGTCCTTCCTTCGTGAACGGTCACCCGGCCTCGGGTGGGCGTCCATGAGGTCGAAGTCCGGGGCCCGGCGGTTCCTGGGGTAGGCCTCGCCGTCCATTCCGAGGCAGCAGATGATCCGAAAGGGGATGCTTCGCATGGGGAGCATGGCACAGAAGGTGACCCCGCCCGTCATGAACCCGGTCCCCCGGGCTTCCTCCTCGAACCGCTGCTCCAGGAGAGAGCGGATCACGTCCAGGTGAAGGAGGGGGTCCTCGCCCTCCGCCCCCGCTCCCGTTGCGTGGAGGATGTCGTTCAACGCCCTGCGAAGGGAGAGGGCCTCGCGATGCGCCTCCGCCGTCGGCTCGAACATGCGATCGAGAAGGTCGTTCAAGTTGCGAAACCAGACACCGGGCGGGGCCGGCTGCTCGAGCCCGGGCAGGAGCTCGAACAGGGTGGATGCGAACCCCAGGAGCTTCTCGAGAACGAGCGCGTCCCCGCCCTCGACGTGATCGTACGGCAGGATGCCGCCGAAGGACCGTACCTCGCCCCCGGCCATGGCATACCCCAGGAGGAGGCGCTGGAGGCCTGCCGCCCAGGTGTTTTCCCGAAAAGCGGGCAGGCCTCTGCGGGCCCGGTCCTCTTCGTCCAGGCCCCACCGGATCCCCGTCTCCACGGCCCACGTGCGTAGGGTCTCGAAATCCGTTTCGGAGAGCTGGAACCGGTTCATCACCGAGGGGGACTCCAGCACCCCCAGGACCCTGGACAGGCCGTATCGCTCCCGGCCCAGGTCCAGCAGGGCCAGGAACGTGCGGATGAGCTCGCTCTCCGTGCGGAGGCTCCGGTCCGCGATGCTGTAGGGAATGCGCTGGCGGTCCGTTTCGGGAGCGTCGAAAACGGCCCGGACGAAAGGGGCGTAGGTCTCGATGTCCGGGGTCGTCACCAGGATCTCGGACGGACGCAGGTCCGGGATCCGTTCGAACCAGGCGAGGAGGCGATCGTGCAGGATTTCCACCTCCCGAAGCGGGCTGTGGCAGCTGTGTACGCGGATCGAATCGTCCGCAGGGGAGAGCCGCGTTCGTTGTCCCGAGGCCCCCCGATTGCGGAGGTCGAGCACGTCCGACTGCACGGCCCGGAGCAGGGTTTCTTCTCCGGGATCCGCAAAGCAGTCGTTCTCCTCGACCGGGTACTCCTGGATCATGTCGAAGAAATCGCGGCCCGTCATCCCGGTGGAGGCGAGGATCGGGTGACCCTGCCGCCAGTGGAGGTATGCCTCCGCATCCTCCGCCACGGTCCCGGTCACCCGCTCGATCACCCCGTCGCTGGCGATGTCCCCCCAGTACTCCCGGCAGGGATTCATCAGGAAGAGGTTCACCCGCGTGTGACGAGCCACCGCCGCGAGCAGGTCCAGGTGAAAGCGGGGGAGGGCCGGGATCCCGAAAACGGAGACGCGTTCGGGGAGTCGCCCGGGGGGAGGGTCTTCCAGCCGGGCGAGGAGAGACCGGGCCCGCTCGGCCCGGTGGGTTTCCCCGGAGAGTCGGCGGACCAGGGACCTCCAGATCTCGGCCTGCCAACCGCCCTGGTCCGAAAGCTCCCAGCTCCGGATCATGTCCGGGCGGAAGACCAGGTACTGATCGAAGAGGTGGGCGAGGCGCTCGGCCAGTTGAAAACGCCGGAGTCCCCGCTCGTCGCCCCGCAGGTAGCCGCGGACTTGATCGAACCCCGGCCGGCCGGACAGGGCTTCGAGCAGCCCGAGGATGCGCCACCTCAGTCGGGCCGGCTCGAAGGCGGTCGACGGGACGGACGTTCCCGTGAGCCGCCGATGGAGGTCGTCCGCGAACCGGTTCGGAAACGGGAAGGAGACGTTGGCGCAAACCCCCTGTCTTCTCGCGAGCTCCAGAGAGAGCCATCGCTCCATCCCCCGGCTCTGAACCACGATGAGCTCCGGTTCCAAGGGGTGGGTGAGGGGGTCGCGAAGCAGCTCAGCCAGGAGATCGACGAGATCTTCCAGGCGGTTGCCCGTGTGTAGGCGTAGGGCGCACACGCGTGATGGACTCCAGCTCCTCCGGGGCAGGGTCGGCCCGCGCGGGCGAGCCGGGACCGCCCTGCTCCGCTCTGCAAAACGGTGGCGGGGCGTGCCCCTTCTTTCTAGCGTTTCGGGGCGCTGTTGGCAACCACGCTCTTCTCGTTCAGCCGTTCGATGAGGCGGTTGACCCGGAGGCAGAGGCCTTTGAGCTCGTCGTTCTTCCTCAGCCGGATGGGAGGGGCCTCCCCCCGCTCCAGGAGGTCGTCCAGGGTCGCCTCGATTCGAAGAAGCGGCCCTGCGACGCGGTGGGACAGGACGATCCCCATGGCCACGATGACAAAGCCGACAGGAATCCCGAACAGGGCGAGACGGAAGGCGATCCGCCGGAGGAGTTCGGGCATGACGTCTTCCGGGATGTGGGCGGACAGCACGGGCCAGAGGGTCAGGCAGGACTGGAAGAGCACGAACAGGGCGAACAGGACCAGGACCAACAGGAGGCGGAGCGTCACGCCGAGCTGGAGCTTCCGGTCCACCAGGTAGCGGGTGCGGTGTCTTTTGCGTGCAGGTACAGTCATTGCTTGGAGATCGTTCCCGTGCGGTCGACTTGATAGGTGGCGGTCACGCCGGGGTGGTCGGCGAGGAGAAGGAGTGTGCCCTCGAAGCCGTCGTCCACCGTGATCTCGACCCCGTCCGTGGGTCGATACCCGTACGGCTCCAGCATCTCGTCGGTGAATTCTCCGCCGGCCTCGTCCGAGTGAAAGGCCACGGCGGCCTTGTAGGCGGCGGAGAGGTCGGACTGCATCGCAGCGGTGTAAGTCTGCTCCTGTAGCCTCATGGTGAGGTAGATGGCGATGCTGGCGAGCACCCCGACGATCATGGTCACGACCATGACCTCGAGCAGCGTGAAGCCCCGGGCGGCTGGTTTCATGGAGGACGCCTTCGTTCGGAGGTTCGGGCTCTGTCCTTCGTACGACGAATCGCGGATACGGCAGGTTGCGCGGGGACGGCCCTGGGAGGTCCGTCCGGGGTTGGGGGGAACCCGACTTTGGGAGATACTCGTGGATCATATCAGGGAAATCTCGAATGTTCAAATGTTTTTGTCTCCCGGAGTCCCATTCCGGCGTCCGGTTGCCGTCGTGGGATCGGTCCCGGCATGTCACGGGGAAGGATCGGGTGGCACATTTTGGCTTGTGCCGGGCGATGGAGTTTCATACAATACGCGGTATCCCCCCAACAGAGACAGCCCTTTTCCAGGACGTTCCCGGCGGCGGGCCGGAGGAGCGAGCGCCGAGATGACGTTGATGGAGTTCTCCATGATCCCCCTGGACAAGGGGGCGAGCTTCAGCCCATACGTGGCCCGAACCCTGGCCATCGTGGAGGAGAGCGGCCTCGACTACCGGCTCAACCCCATGGGGACGGTGGTCGAGGGAGAGTGGCAGGAGCTCCTCGCCCTGCTGAGCCGCTGCTTCCAGGCCCTGTCCGCGGAGTCCGACAGGATCAGCCTCCAGGTGAAGTTCGACCACCGCAAGGGCGTCACCGGGGCCCTGGACACCAAGATCGGCAGCGTGGAGGAAAAGGCCGGGCGCTCCTTCAGGACCTGATCCCTGACGGGTTCCAAGGGCCGCGAGCCCGGAACCTGTTCGGAAACCGAAGCGACGAGACGAGTTCACTGAATGGGTAAATTGGGTACCTGATTTCTACAAGATAATAGCGTATTGAAACCTTCGCCGTTTGCTGTACTCTTAAAGCCGAGGATGGACGCATTCGCAAAACCCGCTCACGCGCCGCTGGGGACGGTATAACCTGTTGAAATCCCAGGGGCAGATCTCGAGGATTCGGGCTTTTTGCGACTCCGTCAAGATTGGATCGTTGTCATGAAGGCGGGAATGGAGCTCACGCACATGGCGAGGACCGAGCAGGCCCCAAAGACCCAGCCTCTGATCGCATTTTGCGAGGAATGCGGCGCCCGACTCAAGCTCACCCCTGAGGAGGTCGCAAGGGCGCCCGGCTACATCCATTGCCGAAACTGCAGCGAGGTCATCAAGATCGCCCAGCCCAAGCGCCTCGCCTACGACCTGGAGCTCCGCCTGGGTGAGCAGACCGTGAGGATGGACCCTGCGCGTCCGATCCTCACCATCGGACGAAAACGGCACAACGATCTCGTTCTCCCCCACCGGAAGGTGTCCCGGACCCATTCCGCCATCGTCTACCTCGACGACCGCTACACCCTGTTCGACCTCAGCCTGAACGGCACCTTCGTCCGCTTTGACGGCGGCGAGGAGCTCCTGCTCCGCAAGAACAGGACCGCACTTCAGGGGGCGGGTCTCATCGGCCTCGGGAAATCCCTTCCCCCCCTGCTCGAGCACGCCATCCGCTTCCGGGTCATCCGGGGCTGACCCGGTCACATCAGGGCATGAATGTTTTTCACGCGATTGGCCATCTCCGTCAGATCCGCGGAGAGGACCTCCAGGAATGCGTCGCTGTCGGGCGTGCGGCCTTTCTGAAAGGTGATTGCGGCCCCGGCGAGCTTGACGTCCAGCGGGGCTCCCCCCAGCTCGAAGGATTCGTTGTGGAGGAGCTTCATGGAGCGTCTCAGGGCGAGCTTGGCGTCCCCGAGAGGGGTCAGCGGGAGGAGGGCGATCATCTGGTTTCTCCGGACCGTGCCCACGAGATCCGTGTCCCGCACGATCCTGGCGAGCCGGTGGAGCACCTGGTCCAACAGGGCCCGGGCCGGGATCTTTTTCCCGGGACGCTTCTCCTTGAACTTGGCCCGCACCACGGTGAACGCCAGCGCGGAGAAGGGAAGCTCATAGCGGGCGGCCTTGCTGATCTCCTTCTCGATGAAGAGCTTCAGGTTGGCCTGGGTGAGCACGCCCGGAGGCATCTCCCTGTTCTCCTCCCGCTCGACGCGAATCTGTTTCTGCCGCTCGATCTCTGTGTAGATCTGGGCGAAATCGTCCTCGTCCAGGGCGCTGGTGTCCGCCCTCTGTCTCACGGCCTTCAGAAGCTCGCCGAGCTCGGCGCTCTCGCTCACGCTTCGCTCGATCGCCTGGAGCACGGTGAGCTCCTCGATCTCCTTGCCCCCGATGTCGAGGCCGGTGGATCGCATGTAGTCCAGCTTGATCTTGTCCACGATGGAGTCGAGCCGCTCGTTGAGCTTGCCCTCGATGCGGGACAGCACGTCCTCCTGGACGTCCATCTCGCGGAGCTGCCGGACCAGCTTCGACTCGACGCCCGTGATCACCTTCCTCAGGTGTCCGTCGTCGCCCTCACCCAAAGCCGCGTCCCTGCCCAGGTCGGTGCCCAGCTTCTCCACATAATCCACCAGGACGTCGGTGAGCGCCTGCTCGTCCCCCTGGCCCTTTCGAATCTCGGCGGCGATGGACATGAGCTCGGCGGCCTGCTTCGGGTCCTTCTTGATCTCCTCGATGAGGGCGTCGCCGTCCACGCCGACCTGCTCGCCCGCCTCCTGGAGCACCCTGGCGAGCCCTTCGTCCTGGAGCTCCCGGCCCAGGTCCTTGATCAGCTGGAGGTAGTCGGCCAGGGGCATCCCCGCCTCCAGAAGAGCGGTCTTGAACTTGGGGAGAAGCCGCTTGAGCTCGCCGGGTTCCGGGACGAGGCGACGGAGGATCTGGGCCATGCGTGCGGTGGTCACGTTGCCGGCCCGGTACTCGTCCCCCACGATCTGGAGCAGGACCCGGTCCGTGAGCTGGTCCGCCTTTTCCAGGATCGCAGCCTCGTTTTCATAGGCGATCCCCAGGGCCTTCTGAGACTCGATTCCCTGGATGAGCTCGGACTTCATCTGAAAGACGGCCATGGCCAGGTCCTGCAGGTCGACGTCGCTCTCCCCGCTGAGGCTCTTCTCGATCTCGCTGCTGATCAGGTCGAGCTGGTGCGCCAGCACGGTGCCCGGCTGAGCTGGGGGTCCGCCTTCCCCGGCTCCTTCTCCGCCGGTCGAAACGGGCCCGGCCGGTCCGGTCCCGTCGGCCGGCACGCCGGCAGGCCGTGCTCCGGGCGCTGAACCGCCTGCCCCCCCGGTCCCTGCCCCGGGGCCCTCGCCAAGACCGGAATCGGGTTTCTCGCGGAGACCTTCATCGGTTGCTGAGCCTGCTGTGCCTGCTCCGGGTCCGGGCCCTGCACCGGCAGCGGTTCCGGAGCCTGCGTCCGCACCTTCCCCGAGGCCTGCGCCGGGCCCCGCGCCGGGTCCTGCACCGGGACCTCCTCCGGGGCCTCCTCCGGGGCCTCCTTCGGCTCCTGCCCCGGGCCCTGCTTCCGGACCTGCTCCGAATCCTGCGCCGGGTTCCGCATCGGGGTCCATGGTCTGTCCGGGGACCGAATCCGCGGCAGGGGAGGCCCCCGAGCCGAGGCTCGGGCCTTGTCCCCCGCTTTCGCCCGGCGCCGTTTCTCCGGAGCCGTCTCCGGCTTCCCCCGCCGCCTTGACGGCGGCCAGGTCGTTGTCGATCATGCTCCTGGAGACCTGCGAGGGGTTCGTCATGAGGTTCCGGACGGACAGGGTCTTCTCGAACTCCTCGGTGAGCACGTTTTCCAGGAGGGCGTCCAGAAACATCTTCTTGGACTTGCGTTCCGCTTCCGAGGACACCTCGGGGGTCATCTTCTTGAGGGCCTCCCGGGAGACCACCTCGTCGTCGCTCGTGACCTTCTGGTAGTAGACGTGATTGAGGCGAAGGTGCCGAATGCCCTTCTGCTCGATCGCCCGGATCATGGCCTCCGCATCGGGGTACTGCTGAATCGACGTGAACACCTCCATGAACTGGCGGAGCTCGTTTTTCCGCAGCCCCTTGTAAAAGGAGACCGATCGAATCCCGGCCTTTTTGAAGTAGGTGACCAGGCGGTTCACGTTGATGCGGGGGTCGAGGGGTTCCTCGTCGATGAAGAACCGCTCCTGGCTCAGAATGAAGACGAGCGGCGACATCTGGTTGATCAACTCCTCGGCCACGGTGAAGAAGGCCTCCAGTGCATCCCGGAAATAGGGATGATCCGGCTGGTACATGGTCGCGCGGTTCATGAGGAGGGACAAGGAGCGTCCGAACTGGGCCATCTGGAGCTTGAAGCGATTTGCGTCCTTCACGGTGCCTTCCTGCGTGACGCTCGGGACACACGGCCCCGGTAGTCCTCGAGGTGGTCGATGAACTCCCGGCATCCGGAGAACCGGTCGTCCGGGCGAAACGCGACCGCTTTCATCACGATCGCATCAAGCCGCTCGTCCAGGGAGGGGTTGACCCGGGAGGGGCGGCCCTGAAAGTAGCCGTCTTTCATCTCCAGCTTCTTCTTCATCAGCTCCCTCTTGGATTCGTGGGGCGGAAGGGGGAGCCGGGACGCGAGCATCTCGAAGAGCAGAACCCCTGTGGCATAGACGTCGGCGCGTCCGTCCAGGTTGGTGGTCACGATCTGCTCCGGCGCCATGTAGATGGGGGTCCCTTGAATCGCACGGGAGGCCGAGGCCGGGTCCCGGGTGAGGTTGGCGATCCCGAAGTCCGTGATCAGGGGACGGCCCGATTCCTTTTCAATGAGGATGTTCGCGGGCTTGACGTCCCGATGAACGATGTCCTGGCGGTGTGCATGGTCCAGGGCGTCCAGCACCTTGAGCACGATGTCCAGCGTCGTGTGGAGGGGGAGAAACCGTTTCGAGGGGACCACATGCCGCTGAACCCGTGCGATGTAGTAGGACAACGGACGACCCTGGATGAGCTGCATGGTGAAGAAGAGAAACTCGTCCGTTTCCCCCACCTCGTAAATGGGGACGATGTTGGGATGGGACAGGATGGCGGAGGTTTCCGCCTCCTGCCGGAAGCTCGCGGCCGCCTCGGGTGTCATCTCCGATTTGGGAAGGATCTTGACCGCGATCTGCCGCTTCAGGGTCCGCTGGAAGGCCACGAACACCACGGCCATTCCGCCCCGGGCGAGTTCCCTGAGCAGGGTGGAGGTGCCCACCTCCAAACCGACGAGGTGGTCGAAGTCGGCCTTCAGGATGGCTTTGCTTTTCTGGTTCATGGTGTGGTGCCTTAACGGCTGATTTCAGGATAGAAAGCGGTTGAGCCCTTGTCAATCGGAAAACCCGGAGACGTTCCCTCCGAAAAGAGCCGTGCCCGGCTGCAGGACCCCCGTTCGGCCGCCCGTTCGGGCGTTTCGTGGGGATCAGACGGTCTTCAAGAGACGATTGTGAGGGGAGGCTTCCACGACCTCGTCGAAACCCCGGAGGCATTGGGACAGCCGCTCCAGCTCCTCGGATCGGACGATCGGAATGGTTTCGTTTCCACGATGGTCGAGGGCATCCAGAACCGCCTTGATCGTCAAGGTGTCCGGATCGCGACCGGGCTGGTAACCGGCTTCCTGGTCCCTCTCCGTGTTGGCCTCCGACAGGATCCCTGCGTCCACGAGCTCGTACAGGAGCTGGTTGACCAGGCGAATGGGGATCTCCAGGTGGTGGGAGATCCGAAGGGCGGACCAGGGAGGGGGGCCCTGCGAGAAGTTGTGGACCAGCAGGTGAACGATTCTCAGGGAGATCAGGCGCTTGAAGGCGTGGCTCGCGGTGAGGCAGTCCTTCTCGAACTCGTAGGTGTCCACGTTCTGGTGGGCGAAGGAGATCTCGGCCCCGAGCAGCACGATGAGCCAGCTCACTTGGAGCCAGATGAAGAAGAGCGGCAGGGCGGCGAAGCTCCCGTAGATGGCGTTGTAGCGGGACACGTTCAACTGAAAGAGGATGTATGCCCACTGGAACAGGTGGTAGGCCGTGCCCGCGATGATTCCCGCCAGGAGCGCCGAGGCGAAACGGACCCGGTTGTTGGGCATGAACATGTAGACGAAGGTGAACAGGACCCACAGCACGCAGTAGGGGAGGAACTTCACCAGTAAGGTGATCAACGGCGCCAGAGGGCCGAGCAGGGAGATGCTCTCCACCACGAACCGGACGCCGCTCGCAATCACGACGGTGGCCGCACTCGACATGAGGAAGAGCACGGGGCAGATGAGGATCATGGACAGGTAGTCCGTGATCTTCCTGCCCAGTCTCCGGGAGGTTGTGACGCCCCAGATGTCGTTGAATGCGTTCTCGATGTGGGACAGGATCTTGATGATCGTGTAGAAGAGGATCACGACGCCGATGCCGGCGACCAGCCCGCCTTTCACGTTGTCCAGGAGCGCGTGGGAGAACTCGATGATGCGCAGAGCGACCGCCTCCTGCCCGGACAGGCGTTCGAGCAGGATCTCCCTGAGGTTCTTCTCGAACCCGAAGCCCTTGGCGATGCCGAAGATCATGGCCAGAACGGGGACCACGGACAGGAGCGAGTAAAAGGTCAGGGAGGAGGCCCTCAGCTGGACGCGATCCTCGGCCAGGCCGCGGAAGGTGAGCAGGGCCACGCGCAGGGAGCGGATGAGAAAGGCCTTGAGGCGGGGCAGGTCTTTCCTGCGGATTCTCCAGACGTCCGTGGTCAGGAAACCGATGGTCCGGTCTGCGCGCCGGCGGAGGTCCTGGATGGTGGGACGCTTTTCTGGCATCACGATTCCCCATGGGGTGGGGCGGCAGCCGGCACGCCGGATTCCAGGATGGAGGTCATACACGTCTTATACTCCCCAGTGCACGATTCGGTCAAGTCAAACGGGGCCGGTCAAACGGGGCCGGCCTTCCGGTTGACAAGAGGCCGGGCTCGACCCTATGCTGATCCGGAAGTCGCAAAGCGGTCGAACGGAGACCCGGTCACAGGCGGAGCCATGACGAACGAGGAGCACTTCGGAAAGCTGGAGAGGATGTACGTCGCGGCACCGTGCAACGCCTACTTCCGTCCCCGGATCCGGATCTCCGAGGGACGGGCCGAGCTGTTCCTGGCGGTGCGGCCGGATCTGTTTCACGCCGCCGGCGCCGTGCACGGTTCGGTCTACTTCAAGCTGATGGACGACGCCGCCTTCTTCGCCTGCAACTCCCTCCTCGAGGAGCGCCTGGTGCTGACCGTCCAGTTCCAGGTCCACCTGCTTCGCCCCGTTTCCCGGGGCGAGATGCGGGCCGTGGGAACCGTTGCCCACCACTCGGCGACCCTCATGATCGGCGAGTCCCGGGTGCTCGACTTCAGGGGGCGTGAGGTGGGCCGCGGCAGCGGAACCTTCCGGAAGAGCCGGATCCCTCTCACCGCCGACATGGGCTACGCATGAAGATCGACGTTCGGCTCTTTGCCTCTCTCGGACGGTACGCGCCTTCGGGAGACGGCACCGCGCCCCGGGAGGTGAGCCTGGAGGAGGGAGCCACGGTCGGATCCCTCCTGGATCGGCTCGGCATCCCGCCCGGGGTGGTCAAGCTCGTCTTCGTCAACGGGGTCCACGCGACCGGCCGGACGGCTCTCCACGACGGCGACCGGGTGGGGGTCTTTCCGCCCGTGGCCGGCGGCTGAGCTTCTCCGGTGGGGAAGCGGCGATTCGGGCCTCCGCGTGAAGGGAGAGGAGGACGGGTGTTTCCGGGCCCCAGGAGAGCCGGGGCAGGTCTTCGGGGGGGAGCGGCTTTCCGTCCAGGCGCGCTGTGTGGATCGCGTCGATCAGCCGGGGACCGCCGTGGCGAATGCGGGACTCCAGGCGCCCCCAGGAAACGACGACCCCCTTTCGAAACAGGGGTGCCGCCAGCTCGCCGAGAAGCATGTTGAACACCTTGACGGTCACGCGCCCGGGCCCCTCGTCACAGGCTGCTGTGGGCTCCGTGTGGGTGATGCCTCCACGGAGGGAGGCGTAGGGCCCGTCCTTTCGGAGGGTGGCGCCGAGCAGGCCCGGCAGGGCCGCTGAGAGGGCCAGGATCGAACCGTCCCGGACCGTGGCCCGGTCCATCCGGTCGACGGGCTTTCCGTCCAGGAATGCGGTCTGGATGCGGTGGTTCACGTAATCCGGGTCCAGGCCGAGCTGATCGCTCAGGAGCGCGTGCACGGAGCAGCCCACGTCCGCCGCGAGCCCCACCCCGTCCTGGAGCAGGGGGATGAACGAGGAGAGGGCAGCCGGCTCCGCGTTCAGGCTCAGGCGGTGGTCTTCCGCCGGGAGGTCCATGCGATCTTTCCGCCGGGGAAGCCCGCAGGGAGCCCCGGGCGGGGCTCCCTGCGGGCGGGGTCGGCCGGCTGCTCGAATCAGAAGTCGAACACCTGGTCCAGCTCCTCGTCCGACACGCCGAAGGTGACGTGGTGGGGCTCGAGGGGCTGCTTCATGAAAAAGGCGGGCAGCCGGTCCTGCTTTGCGCTGAACCCGGCACGCTCGTTGAAGTCCCGCTCGTTCCGGAGCACGGATTTTCCCAGCTCGCTCACGTCGTCCGCCGTGAGGCTCAGCCCGTAAAAGGCGTTGATCATGTCGAGCAGGGCCTGGAACGTCTCGGGTTGGTCCATGGCCGCGAAGGCGATGAAGAGGCACATGCCCGTGGAGTCGATGGCCGCCGTGGTGATCTGGAGGTCCCGGGACAGTGCGGCCTGGCCCTCGGGCTTGAGCGGATCCACGCTTCCTCCGACCCCCAGGATGTTGGTGGCCACGGCGTACCCGGCCGTGTGGTCGGCGCCCATGGTGCTGGTGGCGTAGGTCACGCCGATCCCCTGAACGGCCCGGGGGTCGTAGGCCGGCATGGCCTGCCCCTTGACCACGGGGACCCTTTCCACGCCGAAGATGCGCCCGGTGACGGCGGCGCCGTTGCCCAGGATGCGCCCCAGGGGCGTTCCCTTGCCCACCTCCTTGACCAGGTCGATGGCCGCCTCCGCGTCGCCGAACTCCGCCAGCCCGGCGTCCATGGCCACGCCGATGGTGGCCCCCATCTCGATGGTGTCCAGGCCGAAGTCGTCGTCCAGCTTGTCCATCATGGCGATGGCGTCCAGATCCTCGATCCCGCAGTTCCCGCCGTGCGCCCACACGGTCTCGTACTCGGGCTGCTTGGTCAGGTAGTGGCCGTCCTTGTCGTGATAGGTGCCCGAGCAGCGGATGACGCATCCGCGGTGGCAGCCGTGGGTGGCCTGCCCGCCCCGGCTGGTTTCGGTCTCCGCCTGGGTCTCCCCGCTGATGCTGCCCGCGCCCTTGAAGCGGCCGGTCTTGAAGTTGTAGGTGGGGTACCCGCCGGCCTCGTTGATCACGTTGGTGAGCACGTTCGTGCCGTAGGCGGGCAGGCCTTCACCGGTCACCGGGTGCTTTCTCAGGCCGTCCACGAACCGCTTGTTGGCGTCCTTGAAGGCCTCGGGATCCTTGGGGCTGCGCATCTTCCTGCCGGTGTCGTCCAGGACGATCGCCTTCACCCCCTTGCTGCCCATGACAGCGCCGACGCCGCCTCGGCCTGCGTGGCGCGTGGGGCGGACCTCCATGTCCGTGCACGCAACCGTGGCCGCGGACATCTTCATCTCTCCGGCCTGCCCGATGGAGACGCAGGTGATCTTGTCGCCGAACTCCCCCTTCATCCTGTCCACCAGGTCGTAGTTCCCCAAGCCCTCGAGGCTGTTGTCCGGCTCTATTTTCACGCCGTCCTTGTTGATGAAGACCTTGTAGAGGGTCTCGTCGGCGGGCCGGCCTTCGAGCACGATGGCGGCGTAGCCCAGCCGGGCGATGACCTGGGCCGCCTGGCCCCCGGCGTTGGCCTCCTTGATCCCCCCGGTCAGGGGGCTCTTGCAGCCCACGGAGAGACGTCCGGACATGGCGCCCGTGGTGCCGCTCAGCATGCCCGGCGCAATGACCAGCTTGTTGTCCTCTCCCAGGGGATGGCAGAGGGGCGGCACCTCCTTGTTGACGAGGGCCGAGGTGAGGGCCCTTCCCCCCATGCCCGCATAGTCTCCCATCGGCCCCTCGGCGATCGAGGGACCGCCCGAAGCGCCCATGTTGATCCTGAGAATCTTGTCCATGCCGTCCTCCTTTTCGGGGGTGGTGCGCGCGTCTGTTCAGTGGAACCTCGTCCGGTTCTCGAGAAGGCCGGACGGGTGGTTTCCCGTTCCTGGCGGAGTCGCTGTCTGCCACGAACCCTGGGATCCGCCAATGCGATGGGACGGATTCCGGGGTGTTCGGCAGCGGTGGAGCGGGTTTTGCGAGGCCGTCATTCCCACGAGGCAGGATATGCCGTGCACGGGGCGCTTGTCAATAAAGAAGAGGAATATTCAGTAGTTGTGTCATGTTTGATATAAGAGCCCCGGATCTTGCTCTCGCCGCTCCCGTTCTGCTGGAGGACGAGGACCCGCTGGGGCGCGGTCGAGACCGTTTCGGCGTTCGAGGCTCCTACTTCCAACGTCCCCGGCCCTTGCCCTTTCCCTTCTTCTCGAGCAGGCCCGGCGGGTAGTGCCTCCGGACCTCTCCGTGGTACCGGTAGGGCTTGTCCGTGTCCATCTCCAGGGTCACGTAGTCGCCGGCTTCCAGGCGGATCCCGCGGGGAAGCGAGACGCCGACCCGCCACCTTCCGCCGCGGTAGTAGATGTACAGGCCCCGCCTTTCGTCGTAGTAGACTTCCGACTGGGGGTAGTAGCGGTAACGGTGCTTGGCGCGGTACCCGTGGGCGGGGGCCCAGGGGGGAGGCCCTTGCCCGGCGTTCCGCTCGCGGCGATAATCGGGCTCGCCCCCCGTTTCCACCCGAATGCGCTCCCCGCAGCCGCCCAGGGTCCAGGATGCTGCAAGCAACAGCAGGAGGGGGAGCCACAGGACCTGCCCGAAAGATTTGTTTTCTCTCACGGAGCCCTCCTTTCATCTGGATCGTACACGCCGTCTCGGGTCGTCCCGGGACAGCATACCGAAGAATCGGGGTTCCCGGCGTCCCGGAAGGGGCCCAGGGCCGCCCGGTCCCATCCCCACATCAGGCCGGGCCGGGTGCCCTGCGGTCCCGAACGGGACCCGGTCCCGTGTCTCGACGGATCGGACCGCCGGGTCAAGCCGGGTTGGCGATCTCCACGAGCTCCACCTGGAAGTAGAGGGTCTGGCCGGCCAGGGGATGGTTGGCATCGAGGGTGACGGCCTCGTCCGCCACGTCGGTGATGACCACGCCGAAGGGCGTTCCGTCCTGCTGCTTGATCTGCAGCTGCATGCCGACCTCCGGTGTGATGTGATCCGGGAACTCGCCCGCCGGCACCTCCATGACCAGCTCCTCCTGGCGGGAGCCGTAGGCGTTCTCCGGTGCGACCTCGATGTCCCGGGTTTCTCCCACTTCCATCCCCACGACGCCCTGTTCGAAGCCGGGAATGATCTGTCCCTCCCCGACCTTGAACTCGAGGGGGTCGCGGTCCTTGGATGTGTCGAACACTCGGCCGTCGTCGAGCGTCCCCGTGTAGTGAACCTTAACGGTGTCTCCGTTTTTCAGCGTTGTCATCTCTTCCTCCTCTTGTTTGAAATGGTGAGTCGAGGATATCCTCCGCCTCCCGGGCCCTATCCCCGCCCGCAAGCGCGGTGATGTGCGTCGGGATATCCTGTGCCTGAGGGTGTTGGCTTGTGCCCTGAATGGCTTGGGGTGAGAGCAGGGAGGTCAAACCAAAGCGTGGGGCGGCCGCTTTCCCCGTCCCTCGTCACGGGGTGTGGCGGTCTTCCCTGGCGGGAACGGCGTTGGACGCCCGTGACCGGGTCGGAGGCTCACCGGCCGCGCGTCCCGGGCCGGTTTCCCGTCGGCCCCCCTCTTCTCACCCGTACAGGTGCGCTGGGACGGACACGACGGTATCCAACGATACATACAGTGAAAACATAAGATCGCATTCCCGGTCTGTCAATGGGGAATTCCCGGACGGGGTCCGGTCTACAGCCCCACCCGGACGCGGTATCGAACCGTCACGCGGTCGTCCGGCGGAACCTCCACGTCGAACCGGATGGTGAAGGCGTCCGTTTTGCGGTAGGGATGGGAGTGGCTCAGGATCTCCCAGTTCCCGGACAGGGGCGCCCGAATGCCGACCCGGACCGGTTCCTCCTTGCGGTTCCGGACGACCGTCTCCCACTCGGTCTCGTGCAACCCGGAGGTCACCCGGCGATAGTCCGTCTGGGTCCTCTGCGCCACCACGTCGAACGCCTCTCCCGTCTGGAGACGGACGGTCTCCCCTTTCGCCGTGTGCTCGATGCGGTCCTCGCCCACGAACTGCCGGCTCCCGCTGCCGTCCTCCTTGTAGACCCGGACGATCCCGGCCGGAAGCGGCATCCCGAGGCGGTTTTCCCGGTCGTTGCGGAACCGGACGAACACGCTCACGGGCCTGCGGGGCGTGGGGTCGGGGGAACGGCGAGTGAAGAGGCCGGGGGAGGCCTCGACGAGGAGCTCTTTTTCCACGCCGAGCCCGGAGGACTCGAGGAGCCGGATCTGCTTGGTCTGGCCGTCCTCGATGGTCGTCCTACGCCCCAGATCGTAGAGGTGGTACTCGAACAGGGACTCCTCCCGGAAGCCGTCGTCCCCGGCCCGGGCCATCATGGTCTTGACCATGGGCTCCCGCTCCCGGGTCGAGGGGGTCACCCTGCGGACGGTCCCGGCCACGAGCTTGAGCCCGGCGTCGGCGTACCCGGCGCCGCTTCGATTGTCCAGCGTGACCCACCCGGAGAGGGCGCCCGTGGAGTCTGCGGCGTCGAGGACGAGGACGTAGTCCGCCCGCCACCGGATGTCCTCCGTGAGGTAGGAGACCTCGAGGTCGCGGGGGCCCTTTTCTTCGTTGCGGAAGAGCCAGATGAGCGTGGGCCTGGCGATCAGGCTTTCGGGGAGCTCCGGGAGGACCTTGACCCCGGGGTGACCCAGGTAGACGTCCCGGCCGATCCGATAGACCTGTCCCTGGTTGTTGCTCAGCAGGGTGGCCTCCACCACGTCCTTGCGGTCGTGGTAACGGTTCCAGTCCACGATCTTGATCTGCTTGCCCACGTACTTGTCCAGAAGCTTGTCCTCGTTCATGAGGTCGTACTCGTAGTTCTGCTCGAGCAAGGCGAGACCCCGCGAGGAGACGTGAACCGTGGACGGCTGGATGGAGGAGGCCACGTCCATGAAGCGCAGCTCCCCCTCCCCCGGCGGAAGGGTGACGCGGCGCACCTCCCTGATGAGGCCCAGGTTGTTGTTGTACACGGTGACCTCGAGCGATGTCCGGTCCCCCGAGCCGCTTCGCGTGACCTCGCCCTCGACCGGGGGAGGCAGGATGAAGCAGGCGAGCAGGATCCATGGGACGATTCGAATGTTCATGGCGGTCTCCTCTACGCATCCCCCCGCGTCGGCGGGGGCGAAAAGAATGGACGCGGCTCGCGTGAGCGGGTTTTTGCGAATGCGTCAATGTTCCCAGAATAGCGCCCCGCGGGACGGATCACAAGGGGGCGTTGCAGGCGTTCCGAGCCTGGAACGGGGAGCGGCACGGCTTTACTCGCGGGCTCGCCTGCGCTATGCTTGGCCGCGGATTCTGCAGGGTCGTGGAATGCGGCCCGGAAACGGGAGGGACATGAGCGAAGATCTGCTCGTCGAACGCGAGGGGGCCGTCTGCACCCTGGTCATTCACCGGCCGGAGAAGCGCAACCTGCTCACGCCGTCCTGTCTCGACCGGCTGATCCGGGTCATGGCGGACCTGGAGAGCGAGGACGCCGTTCGAACCGTCGTGATCCGCGGGGCCGGGAATCGGGCGTTTTCCGCCGGGTACGACATCGCCTCCCTGCCGGCCGGGCCCGCCTCCGGGCCGGGGGAGGCCCTGGTGGACGAACCTCCGCTGGAGCGGGCGCTTCGTTCCATCAGCGCGTTTCCCTACCCGGTCGTCGCCATGATCAACGGCCTCGCTCTGGGCGGCGGCTGCGAGCTCGCCATGGCCTGCGACATCCGGGTCATGGCGAGGGGCGCCGCGATGGGCATGCCGCCGGCCAGGCTGGGCCTGGTCTACCCCTACGAGGGACTCCGCCGGTTCCTGCGGGTCCTGGGGTTCAGCCGTGCGCTGGAGCTCTTCCTGACCGCACGACAGTACGACAGCACCGCCTGCCTGCGGATGGGCCTGGTGAACGAACTGGTGGAGGACGAAGACCTGGAGGACCACACGCGTCGGCTCGCCGCAGCGATGGCGGGCCATGCCCCCCTGTCGCTCCGGGGGATGAAATCGGCTCTCTACCGCATCGCCGACCACACGGCGCTTCCTGCGGAGGAGGTGAACGCGATCCGCTCCCTGTTCGTTCGGTCTCTCCGGAGCGAGGACATGTCCGAGGCGAAGAGGGCGTTCCTGGAGAAGCGCCCCCCGCGGTTCAAGGGGAGATAGGCGAAATCGTCATGTGCCTCATTCTGCTCGCCCACGAGATCCACCCTCGGTTCAGGCTCGTGTTCGCCGCAAACCGGGACGAGTTCTACGATCGCCCCTCGGAGCAGGCGCATTTCCGGGAAGACGCCCCCGGCCTGCTCGCCGGAAGGGACAAGCGGGAGGGGGGGACCTGGATGGGGGTCACCAAGGCGGGAAGGATCGGCGCGCTCACCAACCATCGCGACCCGGCCGCCTGCCGGCCCGACGCCCCGTCCCGCGGGGGGCTCGTTCACCGCTATCTTCGAGGTTCCCGGCCCCCGGAGGCCTACCTCCGGGGGGTGCTTCGAGAGAAGGCCGCCTACAACGGGTTCAACCTCCTGGCCGGGGACCGTTCGGGGATCTGCTGGGCCTCCAACCGGGGCGGCGGTCCCCGGTGGCTGGAGCCCGGGGTTCACGGGATCAGCAATCGCCTCCTCGACACGCCCTGGCCCAAGGTGGTGCGAGGCAAGGAGATGCTGGAGGAACTGCTCGCCTCGCCGGAGGGCCCGTCGGTGGAGCGGCTCATGGAGCTCCTCGAGGACCGCACCGTCCCCCCGGACCGGGATCTGCCGGAGACCGGTATGGGCCTCGAGTGGGAACGGATCCTCTCCCCGATCTTCATCCGGAGCCCGATCTACGGGACCCGCTCCTCCACGGTGCTCCTGATCGACCGGGCCGGGCGCCTGACCTTCGTGGAGCGCACGCACGATCCCTGGCTGGAAGGGGATCGGGAGGTCCGGTTTTCATTTGCGGTGTGACAGTTCCCGAAGGTTGCCGGCTCAGGACCCGTAGAGCAGCCGCCTGGCCTCCGGATCGGGAATGAAGGGCGCACCCCGGGGGTCCCGGAGTCGCGGCCGAATGCAGAAGGAGAAACCATGAATCCCTCCTTTGTCCTCCCGCTTGCGGGGATTCTGCTGGCCGGACTTCTCTTGTTCGAGTTCCGCGGCCCGCGAGCGGGTGTTCTGGCCTTCAAGACCCCGCTGTCCGTCCTGTTCGTCGCCACAGCCTCGGCCCAGGCCTTCTCCGTTCCGCTCTACCACGGCCTCCTTCTGGCCGGGCTCGTCCTCTGCCTCTTCGGGGACGTCCTCCTCGCCCTTCCCGGGGAGCGACCCTTTCTGGCCGGGCTCGTCGGCTTTCTCCTGGGGCACCTGTTCTACGGGGCGGCCTTCTTCGGCACGACCGGTCTCGAACTGTCGAGCCTCGTCGCCCTGCTCCCCCTGGCGGCCGCCGGATGGGGGGTCTGGCGGTGGCTTCGGCCCCGCTTGAACGGGATGCGGACGCCGGTGGCGGTGTACATCGTGGTGATCAGCCTGATGGTCTGCGGGGCCTTCGGCTTTCTGGGAGCGGTTCCCTATGGCGGATCGGGCCGGTTCCTGGTGATCGGCGGGGCGGTCGCCTTCTATCTGTCGGACCTGTTCGTGGCCCGGGACCGGTTCGTCCGAAAGGGGTTTGAGAATCGCGGGGTCGGGCTCCCCTTGTACTATGCAGGCCAGTTCATGCTGGCCTTCTCTCCCGGTCTTCTGGGCTGAGTCCGGGCCGAAGAGAGGCGCTGCGCCGGCCATGGGACGGAAATACGCTTCCTACACGGAGCTCCGGGGTACCGAGCGGGAAGGCCTGGACTATCGGGTTCGGGTTCGGGCGGGGTTGTCGGGGATCGCCCTCATGGCCCCTCACGGCGGGGAGATCGAGCCCGGAACCACCGAGATCGCGGAGGCCGTGGCCGGGCGCGAGCATGCCTTCTACAGCTTCGAGGGGTTGAAGCCCGACCACAACCTGGGGCTCCACATCGCCAGCACCCTCTTCGACGAACCACGGGGCCTGGGCACGGCCGCCGGGGCGGCCACCGTGATCACCGTCCACGGCTGCAGGGAAAGGACCCCTGTGGTCCTCGTGGGTGGGCTGGACACCGGGCTCCGAAAAGCCCTGGCCTCGGCGCTGGAGGAGGCCGGTTTCGCCGTGCGGGAGGACCCCCGGCTCCCCGGCAGGAGCCCCTCCAACCTCTGCAACCGGAGCATGAGGGGCCGCGGGGTCCAGCTGGAGGTGTCCCGCGGCCTGCGCCGGACCCTGTTTCCCGGTCTCACGAGGCCCGACCGTCAGGCCCCCCTGCCCCGGTTCGAGCGCTTGGTCGGCGCCCTGCGCCATGCACTCTCCGACCGGAGCGAAGAGCGCTCCGCTGCGCTCGAGTAGTCCTCCGGGAAATCATCGGAACGGAAGCCCGAAGCGATCCATGTGGGCGAACTCCTCGATCTCGCGACGCTTGGGGGCCTTGGACTCCTGCGCTGACGCCTACTGCCCGACCCCGAACCCCTCGAGGAGCCCTTTCACCCGGTCCTTCACCTGGTCTTCCGTCGACTTGGATCCCTGCTCCCCGCCCTGGTCCGAGCCGGGCTGGAGCATCCGCTTCAGCTGGTCCGCATCCGGCACCCCCCCCTTCAGACCCCCTTCGATCATGCCCTTGAGGTCGGGCCGGAACTTGGGGTCGGCAAAGGGTCCCGTCACCAGCACGGGCACCCGGATTCCGCTCCGCTTCTGGGTGTCGCCCTGGCCCTTCATGGTGGCCACCATCTTGGGCTCCACGCGGAGGTCCAGGACCTCGTTCGCGAGGTCCGCCGTCCCGGTGGCCACGACCCGGAGAAAGGGGGACTTGAGTTCGGTCCCGGTGGTCTTCACCACGCCGTCCCGGATGGTGAACGGTGCGGAGAGCTCGGAGAAGTCCGTCTTGGGCCGGTCGGCGGTCCGCGCCTGCGCTTCGGCCATCCCGAAGGCCGACTGGACGTTTCGGACCATGCCGACGAGATCGATGCCCACGATGGCGCCGTCCTGGAAGAGCAGCTCTCCCTCTCCGTTCAGCGCCTGCTTGATGGGCTCGGGTCGGTCTCCCACGGTGCGGGCGGCGATGTCGCCCCGCACGCTCCCCTCGATGACGTCCTTACCGGCGAAATCCTGCACCAGCGGTCCGGCCTGGATGCCGCGCAGCCGGGTGGAAAAGCGGCTCCTGGGGGACTCCCCCCGGACGTCCGTTTCCGCGTCGGCCTGGATCGTCCCCTCGTACAGCTCGGCCTCCATGGGGTCCACCCGGATCACCCCGTCCCGGGCGGTGACCTCGACGACGACGTCCCGTACGCTGAGGCCTTTCGCCTCGAGGGAGCCCACGCGGACCGCCCCGTCCAGGATCAGCTTCCGGAGGGGTTCGTAGTCGACGGGCTCGGCCTTTCCGGAAGGTTCGGCAGGGGCCTCTTTCCCTTCGGCCTCACCCTCCTTCGCAGGCGGCAGGTAGCGGTCGAGGTCGATCCGGTCGAGCTCCATGTCGAACGCCAGGTCGGGCCTCGAGAACGCCTGGGCCCGGGCGGAAAAGGTCAGCCTGGACTCGTCCAGCACCAGGGCCCCGTCCTCCAGGGATACCGCCTCCGGGGTGCCCGCCACCCGGACGTCGAGCGACATCCGCTGGAGGACGTCCGGGTCCGCCGTGGAGATCGGCAGCTCCTGCCCGAAGGCGTCGAGGGCCGCCCGGGGCGAGAACTCGGGAATCCGGAGCCCGAGGTCGTAGCGCCGGTCCGAGCCCAGGGCCTCCACGGACCCCTTCAGGTGGAGGTTCACCTCCTCCAGGGCGGTGAGCCGCAG
This sequence comes from uncultured Desulfobacterales bacterium, assembly GCA_964443135.1. Taxonomy (GTDB): domain Bacteria; phylum Desulfobacterota; class DSM-4660; order Desulfatiglandales; family HGW-15; genus JAIPEI01. The sequence continues at coordinate 74,349 of CAYUBQ010000009.1, forward strand.
GTCGAGGGGGATGGAGGCCTGCATGGGTTCCTTGCCGAGGGGTCCGATCGTGCCCTCCAGGTTCACCGGTTTCCCGTCCAGGAGCATTGAAAAGAGCAGGTCCACGGGTCGATCCAGGGAGACGTTCCGGAGCTTCAGGGAAAGGTCGGAGATCTCCTGGCGGGTCCCCGCGGCATGATCGATGTACAGGAGGTCGCCGGACACGGAGAAGTCTCCCACGGCCAGGTCCTCGAGAGGGAGTCCCGTTTCCGAGGGAGCCCCCGTATCGGCCGGGGCCTTCTCTTCTGGCCCTTTCGGGGGGGGCTCGCCGCCCAGGCCTTCCCAGCCGGCGCGACCGTCCTCGTCCTTTTCCAGGTTCACCTGGACGCCTTCCAGGACGAACCGCTTGACCTGGACATCGCGGGAGATCAGGGGGAGGAGCTTGACGCGCACCTCGAACGACTTCACGTAGAGGAGGTCCTCCCGCTCGAACCCGGGGGGGTTACCCAGGTGAAGGTCCGAGACGGAGAAGCCCGCCCAGGGGAAGAGGGAGAGGTCCAGGTCCCCGGCCAGACGAAACGGCCGACCCGTGGCCTCGCTCACCTTGTTCTCGATCACGGGCTTGTAGCTTTCCACGTCCACGAACAGGGGGATCACGAGCAGGGCGACGATCACGAGGCCGACGAGACCTCCAACGAGAATCAGGATCCACTTCAGCGCGCGTTTCATAGGAGAACCCCCATGCCCGTCGCAGAGGGCCTGTGCAGGCCGGACGGCGAAGGAAACCGGCGTGAGAGGCAACGATCCCTCTCACGGCCGGCTCCTCGTGGGTGAATGATGTCCCCGGGGCGCTTTCCGAAGGCAGAGCAACGAACCGCCCGGGAGCGCCCCGGGCCCGGGAAACCGGGATCAGTGGATGGGGTTCAGCTGAACCCGCCGGTTCTTGGCCATGTTGGCGTCGGACGTGTTGGGCACCGCCGGTCTGGACTCGCCGTAGCCCTTGGCCGTCAGCCGGTCCGCGTCGATGCCCGATTCGATCAGGAAGCTTCGCACCGCCTGGGCCCGCCGCTCCGAAAGCCGCTGGTTGTAGCTGTCCGATCCGCGGTTGTCCGTGTGTCCCTGGATCTCCACCCGAACGCCGGGGTTCATCTTCAGCACCTTGACGACCTCCTGGAGGATCGCATATCCCCGGGCCTTGATCTCGGCCTCGTCCGTGTCGAAGTAGAGACCCTCCAGGACCCAGCAGCCCCGGTCGTCCACGTGGGCGCCCTTCGGGGTCCCCGGGCACTTGTCCTGGTAATCGTACACGCCGTCGCCGTCCGTGTCCAGGGGGCATCCCATCGCGTCCACCTCGACGCCCGAGGGCGTTCCCGGGCACTGGTCGAGGTAGTCGGGCACGCCGTCGCCGTCCGTGTCCAGGGGGCACCCCACCGCGTCCACCTCGACGCCCGAGGGCGTTCCCGGGCACTGGTCCTTGGAGTCGACGACGCCGTCCCCGTCGCTGTCCACGGGCCCCGTCCCCTCGGCCAGGAAGACCCTCGTGACGAAGTTGGCCATGCCTTCGGAGGAGGCGATGTCCTTGGCGTTCGTGCTGAAGCCGCATCCGCTCGCCCGGGCGACCCCGTCCATGAGCCGGCTTCCCGCCGGGTCGTCCCCCACCATCACCGTGTAGATGCAGATTCGATCGCCGAACGCGTTCTGGAGGGACTCCGCGTAAGCCACGGAGGACGTGTCCGTCTCCAGGCCGTCGCTCACCACGATGAGCGCGAGGTTTCCGGGCACCTGTTCCAGGTCGCCTTTCGAGGCGTCGAGGGCGAAGGCGAGGGGGGTCATGCCGCCGCCGGTCACCGGGTCGACGGCCCCTCCGAGCCCGTCCTTGGTGTAGCCGGTCATCCCGTACACGAGATCGCTGCCGTTGCTGAAGTTCTCGCCCACGGTCCGGAGTCCGGCGGTCAGCTCCAGGTCCGGGATGGTCTGGTTCATGCGGTTGACGATGCCCTTGGCCAGATCGATCTTCCGGTGTGTGTCGTAGGTGCCGTACATGGTGCCGGAGGCATCCAGGATCACGAGAAAGGAGTTCGCCTTCTGGACGTACTCGCCGGAGTCGATGAGCGGGTTGAGGTTGACGGGGGTGAAGTCGTGAACGGGCGCCTTGGCTCCGCCGGCGCAGCCCCCGAGGGCCAGGGCCAGGGTCAGGGCGGTCAACAGGCAGGTTCGTCTGAGTTTCATTGGAGGTACCTCCTTCGGGGTCACGACGGATGACGCGGACGGATCTTCAGCGCGATCGCCGTGGGAAACGGGTTGAATGAATGACGGATTCACAGAAATTCGCTCACCCGCCGCTGGAAAGCCATCGCCTATGGATATTCCGAGGGCGGATCTCGAGGCTCAGGGCCTCTTGCGACTCCGTCGTGGGATGGAAAGGCGGTTCGGTGTGTACGGCACACCGAACCGTTTCGGGCCGTCTCGGTCGATCCGGTGGGACGGCGATCCATCCCGGCTACATCTTGATCGAGACCTCCAGCGGTTCGTCGTAGTAGGTGACGCTTTGGGTCAGGGAGGCCTCGATGTCGAACGCCGGGTCCGTTTCGAGCTTGTGGGTACACTCGCCGCAGTCCCAGAACTCCCAGCCCTTTCGGACCGCCATGTCCAGGCATTCCCGGTAGTTTGGGCACAGGGCGTTTCGAAACCCGTATCGATGGATCGGTCTGCGTCTCGCTTTCATGGTGGCTGCCCTCCTTCCTCTCCGGTTCCGTCAGCGACCGTTTTCGACTGTTCCGCCTCGGAGGCGACGGAGATCCGGCGTTTGTTTCCTCTCGAAGATCGGCCCGTTGCCGGGTTGCTTCCCTTTGGTTCTTCTCCGCCGTACAGGCTCGTCTCGACCAGAATCAGGATCTCGCGGGCCGAGCTCTCGTGCTTGGAGGCGAAGTGGGTCGCTCCTGCCGAGTATGCGGCCTCCTCGTACTCGGGTTCGTGAAAACAGGTGAGAACGATCACCGGCAGCTCCGGGAACAGGTTCCGGATCCGGCGGGTGACCTGAAAGCCGTCCTGCCCGGGCAGCTTGAGGTCCGTCAAGACCAGGTCGGGGGAAAACCGTTCCAGCTGTTCCAGGGCCGCCTCTCCCGCCTCGCACTCGAGCAGCCTCGCGCCGGGAAATCGATCGGCGAGAAGCCCGCAGAGCGTTGCACGGAAATGCGGATCGTCCTCGATGATCAGGATCCTGGTCATACCTGCGGCCCGCATTCATCCATGAGAGTCCCCGCCTGTTTTCAAGCCCCCGTTCTGCTTATGAAGTTTACGACCCCGAAGTTCTGTGGTAAATGGGGTGACAACCCCATTTTGCCCCCAAAAACACCCCAGCCGCATCGGATCCGCATAGGGGGTGCCCGGCCCGTTTCCGGGACAGGGAAGCGGTGGCTCTGAGGAAATCGGCAATGATGGAAAAACCCTGCCGCATCGTGCTCGCGGAGGATCACGCGATCCTGCGCGAGGGTCTGAGGGCGCTCCTCTCCGCCGAGCCGGCCATGGAAATCGTCTGTGAGGCCGAGGACGGGCGGGAGGCGCTGCGCTGTGTGGCCGGCCACGCCCCGGACCTGATCCTGATCGATCTGGCCATGCCGAAGATGAACGGGCTGGAGGCGATTCGAGAGATCCGCAGACACCACGGAGAGACCAAAATCCTGGTGCTGACCGTGCACCGGAGCGAGGAGTACGTGCACGCGGCCCTGGAGGCCGGTGCCGACGGGTACGTCCTCAAGGATTCCACCCATGCCGAGCTCCTCATGGCCATACGGCACGTGCTGTCGGGCAGGCGGTATCTGGGCCCCGGAGCGTCGGAAATGGTGATCGAGGGATACCTGGAGGGCCGGAAGAGCCGGGGGCGGAAGTCGGTCCTGGACACGCTGACCCAGCGGGAGCGGGAGACCCTGAAGCTCGTCGCCGAGGGGTACCGCAATCGGGAGATTGCAGACTTCCTCTGCATCAGCATCAAGACCGTGGAGAAGCACCGGGGCAGCCTGATGCGGAAGCTGGACCTGCACAACCCCGCCGCGTTGACGGCCTTCGCAGTGGAGAAGGGGCTTCTGAACCGATAGGGTTATGCAGCCCGCCCCATGGGCCAGGTCACGCGGATCGACGTCCCCGTCCCCTCGCGCGCGTTCAGGTCGAACCGCCCGCCGGAAAACCGGCAGCGCTCTCGAATGCTGTGAAGCCCGATCCCCTCGCTCATTTCCGCGTGGGCCGGAATCGCATTCGGGTCGAAGCCGATCCCGTCGTCCTCGATCTCGAGAACGAGCCCCCCGTTCCCCCTGAACAGGGCCAGGCGGACACGGCGGGCGCGGCTGTGCTTGGCCACGTTGGTCAAGCTTTCCTGGAACACCCGATAGATGACCGTCTTGAGCTCATCCGGGACCTCTCCCTCCTCCACGAGCAGTGTCTTCTCCATGGAGACGTCGGCGTGGGCCTGCTGGAACTCGCGGCAGAGCCAGTTGATCGTGGGGACGATGCCCAGGTCGTCCAGCATGGAGGGGCGCAGGTCGGCCAGGATCCTCCGCATCTCCTCGATGGTCCTGCGGATCAGGGTGACGACCTCCTCGAGCGTGCCTCGGTTGTTGCCCGGACGATCTCCGTCGAGGCCGAGAAGAAACGACTCGACGCGAAACTTGACCGCCCCCAGCAGCTGACCGAGCCCGTCGTGGAGATCCCGGGCGATGCGCTTGCGCTCCTTCTCCTCGGCCGAGAGGATGCGGGAGGAGAGCAGGCGAAGCTCGTCCTCCATCTGCTTCCGCCCCGTGATGTCCGCCACGTTCCCGAGGATGGTGGGCCGGCCCTTGTACTGGACCAGGCTGACCCGGCGGTTGACCCAGATGGAGCGGCCGTCGCGGGTCAGGCCGCGGACCTCGTACTCGCCCGGGGCTTCTTGCCCCTTCAGCCGCATGCTCCGGATCTCGCGGATCCGGGAACGATCCTCCGGGTGAACGAGCCGGAGGGTGTCCATGCCGATCATATCTTCCCGGTCGTAGCCGAAGATGTGGGCGAACCGCTCGTTGGCGAAGAGGATCCTTCCGTCCTGCTGCAAGTAGACACCGGTCAGGGAGGCCTCCACCAGCGTGGCGTAGAGCTCCTCCGACTCGCGCAAGGCCCCCTGGGCCTTCTCCCGTTGGGCGATTTCACGCCGAAGCAGTTCGTTGGTGGCCTCCAGCTCGGAGGTGCGCTCCTGAACGCGCAGCTCGAGCTCGGCGTGGGCGGCCTGGAGCTCTCTTCGGCTCCGCCGCAGGCCGGCGTCGAGGAGGCTGTAGGGCATCTTCAGGCCTGTGTACACGATCGCCCGGTAAATGAGAAAGTAGCTGATGATCTTGAGGTAGTGCCCCAGCATGTTGAAGGAGGTGTAGGGGCCCCGGTACAGGGTGAAGCTGAGCTCCGAGGCGATGGTGACGAGAATGGATGCGAGAAGGAGACGGAAGATGGTTGGGTCGAAATGCCGACGTACCCGGTGGAGCAGGAAGGCCGCGGCCAAAAGAACCCCGGAAATCGCGTACTCCGCCGTGATCTTGAATCCCGTCAGCCCCCGCCCCTCGATGAAGCAGTCGGGAAACACGTCCCAGTGGAAGACCGCGCCCAGGAGGAGGGCCGTTACAGACGTGTAACCCAGGACGAGAGGGACGAGGCGCAGGCCGCGCCGGACGAACAGAGCGGCCAGGAGAAGCGACAGGCTCTCCATGCCTCGCGCGGCGATCCACAGCTCGGTGGCCGTGTTGCTGCCGGGTCCGGAAAACACGTTCATTCCCTGGTAGGCCAGGGTGTGAACGAGGTCCAGGAGACCGACGAAGGAGTAGGCGATGCCCAGGAACAGGAAGTACTTGTTCTCGAGGAACCGCCGCGAGTTCCAGCCCACCATGAAGATGCCGAACGCGACGACGAGGCTGAAGGTTTCTGCGATGCTGTGAAACAGGAGGTAGCTGTGGAGGCTGCACAGGTACAGTCCGAGCAGCAGCACCACAGCGCCGGATGCTGCGGCCAGGAACCTCGCCCGGGTGACCTCCTCCGGTTTGCTCTCCATTCGGTGTCGCCTCCTCCCTCCGGGGGCGAGCTTCACCCTTCACGGCAGGGGCGTGCGGGGGGTTGAAACGTTTCTTCAGATCCGCACCCCGGCGTAGGACGGGCCGGGCGGTATCTGCCGCATCCTGTCACGAATGGGACATATCACGGGTTGGAAATCGGATCAATCCACTAAGGTTTTTTCCGTGATTTGCCCTCGGGTCCCGAATTCAGGGATGGGATCGGAGCAAGGGTGAACGTCGTGTCGGGCGGAACGCCGGAAGAAACACCGTGCATTGAAGCTGGTCGTGTGGAGCTCCTAGGGACGAGGGCCGCTCACGTGACGGCGCACTGCTGGATGATGCCCCTCGCCCTTCCCCGCAGCTTCCTCGCCTCCCCGTCACCGCGCTCGAGCGCGCTTTCCAGGGCGTCGAGCAGGTCGTAGTAGAGGTTCCAGCCACGGCGCTCCCGGTCGTAGGCCCACCCGAGCGGGCTCTCCTCACCCCCGGTGAAGGCGAGGGCCTTGCCCACCCGTTGCGCTCCCTCCCGGACCAGTCGCAGCCCCTCACCGGGACGCCCGGACGAGAACCGGGACGCCGCCCGCAGGGCGGCTCGGAGATGGACCACGGTCTCCGGGATCCTGGAAACGAATCCCCCCGTGAAGGGGTCCAGCGTTTCCTTGAGGGGGGAGACGGAGTCGGCGAGAACGCGTGCGTAGGCTGAGAAGAGCAGGATGCGGACATCGTCGCCGATCAGCTTGGAAAGGTGGGCCGAGCGGACGGCGTCCGCGGCGAACGAGGCCTTGTCGTGCCGCATGATGAGGCCGGGCTCGTGGAGGTACGCCGGCCGGGGAGGGTCCCCGGCCAGGCTCGACAGGAGGAAGGCCTGGTCCTCGGCCCGGCCGATGAAGGACGGCGTGAAGGGCCGGTGCCTGCGCAGCGCATCCACCAGGGCGCCCGTGGTCCCTCCGGTCACGTGGACCCGCTGGAGGCAGGCCTTTTTGCCGTCGATGCCGCGGGGTCCGTAGCGGGCCATCATCTCCGCCTCGGTGGACAGGGCCTGGGGGAGGGCGCTGTGGAAGACGAGCTGGTCCGCGGAGGGAGCGTCTGACGGGAAGCGCACGTCCGGGGTGAAGAGTCCCTTGTGGATGTCGCCCTCGTTGACCAGCGCCCCGGCCAGGAGGCCGAGGTCGACGGGTCTCCCCCGGGCGTCCTTTCCCCCCGCCCCCCACAGGGGGGTCTTCAGATGCTCCAGGGCCGAGGCCCCGGTTTCGGCCACCAACCGCTCCTGGGGGAAGACCTGGTCCAGATCGATCTTGAAGGTCGCACGCACCGAAGGGTCCACGAGCAGCTGCCACAGGGGGGCCACGGCCTTCAGGAAGGTGTAGTGGCGGCCGTACTCCCCGTCCACGCCGAACACCTCGGGGAAGCCGGTCGCTGGATGGATTCCACCCAGGAACCGGTCCGCCGCGGGTTGCAGCAGTTCTTCGCCCAGGCGCCGCGTGTCCGACTCGGTGAAGGCGAACACGTGCAGGTGCTCGAAGCCCCCGAAGCGCCGGATCTCGCCGCGAATGTAGTCGCGGGCCAACCCGTGGAGGCCTTCGTGGGTCACCGAGACCGAAAGCAGGCAGACCGCGCGGCGCTCCGGCGCGAGGTTCCCTCGCCGCTTTTCGAAGGCCATGGCCTCGTCCAGGCCTCTCAGACCGTACAGGATCTCGTTGTTCTCCGGGGGTGTGCCGATCCGAATCGGGTGATCGTACCAGAACTTCTGGGGCTCGCCGAGCACCGGCTCGAGCCTCCGCCCCAGGTCGTCCGGGAGGGCCCCCTCGCGGTTCAGCGACTCGGGGGGCGGAACCGTGAGCAGGGCGTTGGCCGTGAACAGGACCTGACCCCCGGGGTCGTCCAGGGGCAAGGGGTTCGGGGAGTCGATGCGGACGGCGCGTGACCCGCGCAGCTCCCGAATGCGCTCCTCCTCCCGGCCTCGAATCCCGACGGCCTCCGGGAAGAAGACGGACCAGATCCTCTCCGCGGTCTCATGAGGGTCCCGTCCGGCCTCGGGACCGCTCGCCCAGGCTGCGGTGTCGCGGAGACGCTCGTGAAAGCCCGGGTCCTCGTCGCACCCGCGCCGAATCTCGCTCTGCACGCGGGACAGCCCTTCGAGGTAGTGCTGCGCGACCTCCCGCCAGTCGGGGGACTTTTGAAGGCGATCCAGGACCTCCCGGGCCCGGGAGGCCATGGCGTGTTCGGGTCCGCACAGGGCGAGCAGGAAGGCGGCGTTCAGGCGGCGGGCCCGTCCCGCCTCGTCGCGGGCCTCTTCCAGAAGCTGGGCCTGCGCGTCCACGGCCGCCGGCCCCGGTCGTCCCGGTGCGGCGGAGGCCACGAGGAAATCGAGGATGGCTTCGAACGGCTTCATGTCCGGCTCCCTGGGTGTTGCGCCCATCCTACACGGACCGCCCGGATTTTCAAGGGGGCCGGGTGGCCTTGAAGATTGACACCTCCCCTACGGTCGTCTATACTTTGCTCTAGCTGCTAAAATGGGTTGAAATCGGTTTCGTTTACTTGGAATGCAGGAAAGCAGAAACGACGAGCTGATCCACCTGATCAAGTACTCCTCGCCGGCCTACAGGATCACGTGTATCGATCTCACCGGCCAGGGCAAGATCATCGCCTCCGAGACCTTTCGTTCCACCGAGATCCTCATGATCGTAGGGGTGATCCACCTGTTCCTGACCACGGTGAGCAGCTCGAGGCCCGGCTTCGGCTGCCCGGGTTCGAGCACCCGCATGTAGGATTGCAGGCGGGACCCGGCGGCATCGTCCCTGCGCAGATGCCGTCGACGGGCCAAGGAGGCGGCGTCCCATGATCGACCGGCTCGTTGGGTTTCTCGAGACCGCCTATGCCTGGGCCTCGGCCCAGCCCCTGTTCATTCAGATCCCCATCGGCCTGGCGATTTTTCTGGGAGGGCTCTACCTGGTGGGGTGGATCCTCGGGCTCGGTTTTCTCGCCGTGTTGAACCTTCGAGACCGGAGGAATGGGGACGGTCCCTCCGGATGAGACCCTCGGTCCGGATGCCGGGACGCCACCGGGCGCTCGGATGCCGCGGGGGTAGCCTGCGGCTCAAGCGTAGGGATCCCTCGATGAGGCCTTCAACCCGTGCTTGCGGATCTTCCGGGTCAGGGTGGACAGGCTGATGTCCAGGGCCCGGGCCGCATCCTCCTGCCGGGCGTATCGGTGGAGCGCCTCGGAGAGGAGGGCCTTCTCGTACCCCTCGAGCTCCTCTTTCAACGGCCTCACGCAGCCCGGCCGGCCGCATTCGATCTCTCGAGCGGGCGCGGTCCGCCGGGCGCACTTCAGCCGGCCGGGCAGGTCCTCCACCCGGATCAGGTCGCGCCCCTGAAGGATGACGAGCCGCTCGACCAGGTTGGCCAGCTCCCGAACGTTCCCCGGCCACCCGTAGCCCGAGAGCTGGTCCACGGCCTCGGGACTGATCCAGGTGCTGGTGCCGTAGCGGAGATTGAACTGCTCGAGGTGGTGGTAGAGGAGCTCCGGGATGTCCTCCCTTCGCTCGCGGAGGGGCGGGATGGTCAGGGGAACCACGTTCAGGCGGTAGAAGAGATCCGCCCGGAAACGACCCTCCGCGACCATGGTTTCCATGTCCCGGTTCGTCGATGCGATGATGCGGGTGTCGACGGGTTTTTCCTCGACCGCGCCGACCTTCAGCACGGACCGGGCCTCGATGACGCGCAGGAGCTTGGGCTGGAGCTCCAGGGGGAGATCGCCGATCTCGTCCAGGAGGAGCGTTCCCCCGCGGGCGCTCTCCAGGAGGCCTTCCTTCCCGTTTCTCCGGGCCCCCGTGAAGGCCCCCGGTTCGTATCCGAACAGCTCGGACTCCATCAGGTGGGCCGGGATGGCGCTGCAGTTGACCGTGAGAAACGGTCCTTGGCACGAAGGGCTCCGTTCGTGTATAATCCGGGCAAACAGGCCTTTGCCGACACCGGTTTCCCCCAGCAGCAGCACGGGACAGTCGAACAGCGAGAGCCGTTCGATCCGGTTGAAGATCTCCGCCAGCTGGGGGCTGGCACCCACCACCCGGCTCTGGGCCGGATGGAACGCCGCGTGGTCCCCGAAGAAGCTTTCCAGTTCCCGCAGGGACTGGGTTCCCTGGACGCTGCGCATGATGGTGGCCAGCCGGATGACGTTCCGACGCTTGTCGTAGACAGGGAAGGCACTGGAGAAGAGTTTCTTCCCGGCCATGGTGGTGACCGTGGCCGTGGAGGGCTGCTCATGCCGGATCAGCCGCAGAATGGACGAGTTGTCGATGATCCCCTTGTCCACGGCGTCCTGCACGTGAAGGTCCAGAAAGTGCTGGGAGCCGAGACCCGTGATGTGCTCGAAGGCGCTGTTCACCCTGGTCATGACGCCGTCGGAATCCGCCACGCAGATACCGTAGGTGCAGTGTTGGATGATGGCCTCGGACTCCAGCGAGAACTGCGGTTTGATCCCCATGGGTCTCCCTCGAACGGATACGGCCCGGTCGGGCGATTGTGGCGGTTGCTCAGAAATGACGGGTCGGTTTCGGCGGTTCGTCCTCCTTTCCGGCGTTTCCCCTCTCTCACCCCGGCACAGGGGACAGAGAACGTTTCACAAGGCATTCGTGCGGGTTATACAATGCTTTTCCCCTTTTTGCAAAGGATTCGTCGGTTCGGCACGCAATTTGGATGATCGACCCTTTGAAGCTGCTTCTCGAAAGGCTGACGCATTCGCAAAAACCCGCTCACGCCGCGGGTAGCGCTATAACCTGTTGAAATGCCAATGGCGGACCTCGAGGCTTGAGGCTGCTTACGACTTTCTCGAGGTTCCGAACAGCCGGGAGCGGATGGAGCCGTTTCGAGTCCCGAGGATGTGGGAGCGACCCTGCACGTCGTTTCAGGCGGGCAGGTCTGGGAACCGTCACAACCCGTCAATGGGGCGCGCGGGAGGACATCGGGTCCTCCACCGACCGCGCCCGTCCCGACAAAAGGAGGGGAAAGACATGGGGAAGAAACGATTCTTGGCAGTGTGTACCTTGGTCCTCGGTGTGCTTCTGGTCCTGCCGGTGGCTTCGACCGGCGTCCTTGCGGCGGAGAAGGGCGATCCCATCGTGATCGGGGCGCCCATCCCCCGGGCGAGCGCTTACGGACAGAACGGCGAGCGGGGCATGATTCTGGCCGCCGAGGAGATCAATGCGGCGGGGGGGATCAAGCTCAAGGGCAAGATGTGCCCCATCGACCTCGAGATCATCGACAGCCGGGACGAGGAGCCGGGCGTTCCCACCAGCTCGGTGCTCCTGGCCATCGAGAAGTTGATCCTCCAGAAGAAGGCGGACGTGATCGCCGGCGGGCCCTGCATGAGCGAGTGCGGCATGGCGGCCCTGGATCTCTACGCCCGGTACAAGATCGTGGACATCGTCTCCATCGGCTGCTACACGCCCTCCTGGGACGCCAAGGTGGGAGAGAACCTGGAGAAGTACAAGCACTCCTTCCGGGAGAGCGGGAGCGTGAAGTGGTACATCAAGGAGGCCATAGACCTCCTCGGCCAGATCAAGGAAAAGCACGGCTTCAACAAGCTCTTCATCTCCATCGACGACAGCCTCATGTGCCGCAAGGCCGCGGGCATCGTTGAGAAGCTGGCCGTCAAGACCGGCTGGGAGATCGTGGGCCAGGACAAGCACCCCATCGGCACCACCGACTACTCCGCCGCACTGAGCGACTGCAAGAAGTCCGGCGCCCAGGTCATGTTCATCTGGGCCTACTCCCCCGAGACCTCGATCCTGCTCAAGCAGTGGGCGGACATGGAGGTCCCGGCCCTGCCCATCGGGTTCATCGGAGCGGCCGAGGACCCGGGCTTCTGGGAGGCCACCAACGGCAAGTGCGAGTACACCGTGGTGACCCTCTCAGAGACGGGCAATGTCCCCACCGATGCCACGCCCAAGGCCATGCCCTTCTACAACGCCTTCAAGGAGCGCTGGGGCGTGCCCCCGAGGAGCACCGGATGCGTGAGCGGCTACGAGTCCCTCTACGTGCTCAAGGACGCCATCGAGCGGGCGAACTCCCTCGAGGACGACGCCCTGATCAAGGCCCTCGAGGAAACCAACCTGGAGGCGGTTCGCGGGACCATCCGGTTCGACGAGAACCACCAGATCGTCTACGGCTACGACCCGAGCAACTCGGTCCTGGGCTGCTGGGTCCAGTGGCAGGACGGCAAGCGCGTCCAGGTCTTTCCCGAGGTGGCGGCCATGGGCAAGCTCGAGATGCCGCCGTGGCTGAGCAAGTAGTCGGACCCCTTCGTAACCGCCCAGCAGCGTAGACGCCCTCTCCTCCCCCCACCCCGAACCGAAGGGGGAAGGGGAGGCGGGGGAGGCGTCCCGCGTCTCAGGAATCGACTATGGAAATCCTGATCTACGGTACGGTCAACAGCGTGACCTTCGCGCTCATCGCCGTGGGCTTCACCCTGGTCTACGGGGTGGCGCGGGTGCCCAACTTCGCGCACGGCTCCATCTACGTGCTCGTGGGGTTTCTCACCTACACGTTCATCAACGACCTGGGGCTCCCCTACCCCCTGGCCGTCCTGATCTCGCTCGGGATCGCCGCGGCCATCGGGCTGGCCATCTACCGCTTCATCCTGATCCGGCTCCGGGGGCTTCCCACCTCGGAGATCATCGCCTCCTTCGCCGTGAGCCTGGTCATCCTCGAGGGACTGCGCATGCAGGGGATCTGGGGGTTCAAGGGGTTCATCGGACCGTTCTACATGCTGCCCCCTTTCATCGAGGGCAAGGTGAGCATCCTGGGCGTGTTCGTGAACTACCAGCGCCTCCTGATCATTGCGGCCGGGTTCCTGGTGGTGGGGGCCCTCTGGTTCTTCACCCACCACACCAAGGCGGGCCTGAGACTCAGGGCCATCGCCCAGGACGAGCACGCGGCCATGATGCTGGGCATCCACTCGGACCGGACCGCCATGATCAGCATGTCCATCGGCTCGGCCCTGGCGGGGCTGGCGGCCCTCTTCATCCTGCCCCTGGGCAACATCACGGCCGAGGCCGGGTACAAGGTGCTCATCTACGCCCTGGCCGTCTGCATCATCGGGGGGCTGGGGAGCTGGGCCGGAGCGGTGCTCGCCGCCTTCGTGCTCGGGTTCGCCATGAAGATCAGCACGGCGCTCTTCGGGGCCATGTGGGAGTCCGTGGTGCTCGTGGGGACGATCATCGCCATCCTGCTCTTCCGCCCCTCCGGGCTTCTCGGAAGGCAGAAAGAGCTCGAGGAAAGGGTGTAAGGCGTGGAAGGTACGACAATCCGCCGGAAAAAGCGTCTGGACCGCTCCATCAAGGTGCGCACCGAGGGGCTCTACGCCCTGAGCGGCTGGTCGGAGATGGGCTACCTCGTGTTTCCCCGAGCCCTGCTCATCGTGGGGCTCCTCGTGCTCCCCTTTTTGCTGGACCTCTACTGGCAGCGGGTGATCTGCGCGGCCGGAATCTACGCGCTCCTGGCGCTCGCCTTCGACTTCCTGGCCGAGTTCGTGGGCCTGGTCTGCCTCGGCGGTGCGCTCTTCGTGGGGGCGGGCGGGTACATCTCGGGCCTCCTCAACTCCTCCTTCGGTTGGCATCCCCTGATCTGCATCCCCCTGGCCACCCTGGGCGGGGCCGTCTTCAGCACCGTGGTTCTCATCCCCGCCCTGCGGCTCCGGGGCATCTACTTCGCCATCGTGAGCTTCATGCTGCCGCTCTTTGCGGTCTACATCATCATCGCCCTCAGCGTGTTCGGCGGCACCCAGGGGATCAGCGGCCTGGACACCCTGCCCAGCACCTGGTTCGAGATCTACCTGATCCTCTCCGTGGTCCTGATCGCGCTCTTCCTGATCCGCCGTCTCGTGAGCGAGGACATGGGGCTCATCCTCCGGGGGATCAAGGACAATGACCAGGCCGTGAAGGCCTCGGGGATCAGCATCACCAACTACCGCATCCGGGCGGTCTTCATCGCCGCCCTGATCGGCTCCTTCGGGGGGGCCTACCTGAGCCACCTGTACGGCTGGCTGGGAATCAGCCTCTTCGCCATGGACTTCTCCATCCTGCCCATCGCCGCGGCGGTCATGGGCGGTCTGGGGTCCCTCGCCGGGCCCGTCCTGGGCGCCCTGGTCCTGACCCCGCTTTCCGAGGCCCTCCGGGGGTTCGGGCAGCTCCGGGTGGTGGTCTACAGCGTGATCCTCATCGCGTTCATCGTGTACAAGCCCGAAGGCATCATGAGCTGGTTGCAGCGCAAGTACCAGCAGTTCGAGCACTGGGAAGAAGTGTAGCCATGGGAAACGAACCGCTCCTCAGACTGGAAGGCGTGAGCAAGGCGTTCGGCGGCGTGCAGGCCGTGCTGGACGTGAGCTTCGATCTCTACAAGGGGGAGATCCTCGGGGTCATCGGCCCGAACGGATCGGGAAAGACCACCCTGGTGAACCTCACCTCGGGGTTCGTCCGGCCCGACCGGGGGAGCGTCTCCTTCAAGGGGAAGAACGTCACGGGCCGGCCGCCCCACAAGATCGCCAACATGGGGCTCACCCGGACCTTCCAGGTGATGCGGCCCTACCACAGCCTGGCCGCGTTCAAGAACCTGATCGTGCCCCTGAACTCCCCCCGGGTGAAGCGCACCCGGAGCGGCACCCTGGGGGACCTGGACGCCGTGGCCATCGACATCCTGGAGGACATCGGCTTCGAGCGGGATGCCCGGGTCCCCTACAAGCCCGCCGGGTCGCTCCCTCTGGGGTATCTGAAACGGCTGGAGCTGGGCCGGTGCATTGCGCTCCAGCCCGAGGTGGTCCTCTGCGACGAGATCTTCTCGGGCCTGAGCATGTCCGAGATCAGCTCGCTCCTCCCCCTGATGGAGCGGCTCCAGATGGAGGGGGTGACCCTGGTCATGGTGGAGCACCGGCTGCGGGAGCTGTTCCGGCTGGCCGACCGGGTCATGGTCATGAACTTCGGGCAGAAGATCGCCGACGGTCCCCCGGCCGAGGTGATGGAGGACCCGGAGGTGAGGAAAGCCTACATGGGCAGGGAGACGTCCTGATGGCCGTACTGGAAGTGAAGGACCTCATGGTGTTCTACGAGAACGCCCTCGCCATCAACAACGTGAATCTGGGCTGCGAGCGGGGGAAGATCACGGGGCTGTTCGGCGCCAACAGCGCGGGCAAGTCCACCCTCATGTCCACCATCTCCGGCATCATCCTGGACATCAAGCGAAAGGAGGAGATGCGTGGCGGACTGCGCATCGTGGTGCTGGGAAACGTTCTTTACGAGGGCGAGGACATCACGAACCTGGGGGCGAGCTTCCGGGCCCGGAAAGGCATCGTGCTCTGCCCGGAGCGGCGCAGGATCTTCCCGGAGAGCACGGTCATGGAGAACCTCCGGATCGGGGGCATCCTGGCCACGCGGGAGCAGGCGAAAAAGACTCTGGACTACGTGTTCACGATCTTCCCGGCCCTCAAGAACCTGCGCAAGAGGCAGGGGGGCTTCCTGAGCGGCGGGGAGCAGCAGATGCTCGCCATCGGCCGCGCCCTCATGGCCCAGCCCAAAATGCTCATGCTGGACGAGCCCCTGCTGGGACTGAGCCCGCTCATGGAGGAGATCCT
>CAYUBQ010000010.1:0-87758 GCA_964443135.1 uncultured Desulfobacterales bacterium
CGGTGAGAGCGCGGCGGCAAAAGGCGGCAGGGCGCGGGCGGCACATGTGGGGTTCCATCTGATCGACAAGGGACGGCCGCAGCTCGAACGGGTGGTGAAGAGGCGCCGACCCGCGCTGGAGGCTCTCCGGGGGACATCGGGCGGGCGTCCCCTGTTCCTTTATCTGGGCACCATCCTGCTGATGACCGCTGCTCTCGCCGGGGGCCTGCTGATGAAGGCGGATGCCGGCGGGGTCCAGGGCGGGAGCCTCGCGCTGATCGCGGTTGTCCTGCTCTTGTGCGCGAGTCATCCGGCGGTGGCCCTGGTGAACTGGCTGGCGACGCTGACGACGGCGCCCCACCTGCTCCCCCGGATGGATTTCTCCGAAGGGATCCCGCCGGAATCGCGCACGCTGGTCGTGATCCCGACCATGCTCACGAGCGGCCGGAACCTCGAGGACCTGCTCGAGGCCCTCGAGGTGCGGTTTCTGGCGAATCGAGACGAGAACCTGGGCTTCGCCCTGGTCACCGACTTCCGGGACGCACCCGAGGAAACGACCCCGGAGGACGAGCCGCTGCTGCGGCTGGCCCGGACGGGAATCGAGGCGTTGAACAGGAAGTACGGTGAATCAAACAGAGATCCCTTCTTCCTGCTCCATCGCCCTCGTCGCTGGAATCCCGGGGAGCGGACGTGGATGGGCTACGAGCGGAAACGGGGAAAGCTTGCCGATTTGAACTCGCTTCTGCGCGGAAGGCCGGGAGATCGCTTTTCCCTCGTCGTGGGCGACATCACTGTCCTTTCGAGCGTAAAGTACGTGATCACGCTGGACACGGATACGCAGCTCCCACGCGATTCGGCGTGGCAGTTCGTGGGAACCATGGCGCACCCGCTCAACCGGCCGCACTACGACCGGGACAAACGACGAATCAATGAGGGGTACGCCATCCTTCAGCCACGCGTGGCCGTGAGCCTGCCCGGGACGAATCGGTCGAGGTACGCGCGACTCTTCGGGAGCGAGCCCGGCATCGACCCGTACACCCGGGCCGTCTCCGATGTGTACCAGGACCTCTTCCGCGAGGGCTCGTTCATCGGCAAGGGGATTTATGATGTCGATGCCTTCGACAGGGCCCTCCAGGGTTGTTTTCCCGAGAACCGGGTCCTCAGCCATGACCTTGTGGAGGGATGCTACGCGCGGTCGGGGCTGCTCAGCGACGTGCTGCTCTACGAGGAGTACCCCTCCCGCTACAGCGCGGACGTGAGCCGCCGGCACCGGTGGATCCGCGGGGATTGGCAGATCGCCCGCTGGCTGCTGCCGCGCGTTCCCGGTCTCGAAGGAAGCCGCCGGAAGAATCCGCTCTCCGCCCTCTCCCGCTGGAAGATCCTCGACAATCTCCGCCGGAGCCTTGTACCGGCCGCATTGACCCTGATGCTGCTCCTCGGCTGGACCGTCCTGTCGCCGCCCTGGGCGTGGACCCTCGCGGTGATTGGGGTCATCCTGGTCCCCCCCTGGACGGCTTCTCTCCTGGATCTGCTCCGCAAGCCGGTCGATGTGCGGCTGCGCCGGCACGTCGCCGCCTCCATACGCTCGGCCGGCCGCCACTCCGCGCAGGCGGCCTTTGCTCTGGCCTGCCTCCCTTACGAAGCCTTCTTCGGGTTGGATGCGATCGCGCGCACGGCCTGGCGGATGCTGGTCACACACAAGCGACTCCTGGAGTGGACCCCGTCGAACGATCCGGATCGCCGTCGCCGCACGGATCTCGCCGACTCCTTTCGGATGATGTGGATCGCGCCGGCCACGGCCGCGGCCTCGGCGATCTGCCTCGCGCTTTCCAAGCCGGCCGCCCTGGGTGTGGCCGGGCCCATCCTGGGGCTCTGGTTCCTGTCACCCGCCGTCGCCTGGTGGATCAGCAAGCCCCTCGCCCGCCCGGCCACAAGGCTGAACGCCGGTCAGATCGACTTTCTCCGCAAGCTTTCCCGAAAGACCTGGGCCTTCTTCGACACCTTCGTGGGACAGGAAGACAACTGGCTGCCCCCGGACAACTATCAAGAGCACTCCGCTCCCGTGGTCGCGCATCGCACGTCTCCCACCAACATGGGCCTTGCGCTCCTTGCGAACCTCTCCGCCTGCGACTTCGGCTACATTTCCGCCGGACGGCTCATCGATCGAACGGAAAGGGCCTTCCACACCATGGAGGCCCTGGAACGCCACCGGGGCCACTTCTACAACTGGTACGACACGCAGTCCCTGGAACCCCTGCCTCCCCGGTACGTTTCAACGGCGGACAGCGGGAACCTCGCGAGCCACCTGCTGACCCTGCGCCCGGGCCTGCTCGCCCTGGCCGATCAAGAGATCCTGGGGCCGCGGTGGATTGAGGGGCTCAGCGACACGCTCGAAATCCTCTCGGACATTGCAGGAGGGGCGGGAGAAGCCGCTTCGGCCCGGATCGCGCAGCTTCAGGAGGATCTGTCTTCTGCATCCGGTCTCCGCCCGTCCGGGCTCGCTGCGACGCGAAGCCGCCTCGATCGGCTGGCCGCATCGGCCGGGGAGCTGCAGGGCTGCCTCGACGCCGACCCCGGGGTTTCCGAGAGGGGGGCGAAGGAATGGACAAGCGCCCTCGCCCGGCAATGCGGGGACGCCCTCGACGAGATGACGTTTCTCGCCCCGTGGAGCTTGCGGCCGGCCCCTCCGGGTGTGCTCAGGGCATTTCCCGCCGTCGACGAGGTCCCGACGCTTCGCGAGCTGGCGAGGTTCGACGTGGCGCTGCTGCCGGACCTGGAGGGCCGCCTCGGATCGGATCCGAACCCGGAGGAGCGGGAGTGGCTGGATGCGATTCGACCGCTCGTCAGGGAGTCGAGCCGGAGGTCCAGGGCAAGAATCGCCGCCGTCGAACGCCTGGCACTGCAATGCGGCGAGCTGGCCGATATGGAGTATGGCTTCCTGTGCGACAGGTCGCATCATCTCATGGCGATCGGTTATCACGCGGGTGAGCGGAGACGGGACCCGGGTTCCTACGATCTGCTGGCTTCGGAAGCGAGATCGGCTACCTTCGTTGCGATTGCAGGGGGACAGCTGCCTCAAGAAAGCTGGTTTTCCCTGGGACGCCTGCTCACCACCGTTGCCGGGGACCCGATTCTCCTTTCGTGGAGCGGCTCGATGTTCGAGTACCTCATGCCGCTTCTCGTCATGCCGACTTACCAGGACACGCTGCTCGACCGGACCTACAAGGCGGCGGTGCAGGCGCAGATCGCCTACGGGCGAAAACGCGGCGTGCCGTGGGGCATGTCCGAGTCCGGCTACAACACAGTCGACGTTCACCGAAACTACCAGTACCGTGCGTTCGGCGTGCCCGGCCTGGGGCTCAAGCGCGGGCTCGCCGACGACCTGGTCATTGCACCCTATGCCTCGGCGCTCGCGCTGATGGTCGAGCCGGAGGAGGCGTGCCTGAACCTCCAGCGGCTCGCCGCTGAAGGGCTGGAAGGAGGATACGGTTTCTACGAAGCGGTCGACTACACCCCGTCCCGGCTGCCACGTGGAAAATCGAGCGCCGTGGTCCGGTCGTTCATGGCCCACCACGAGGGCATGAGCCTTCTCTCTCTGGCCTACCTGCTCCTGGACCGTCCGATGCAGAAAAGATTCGAGTCGGAGCCGATGTTCCAGGCGACAGCGCTCCTGCTCCAGGAGAGGGTCCCGAAGACCTCGGCACTGTACTGGCACAAAACCGAATCCCCGGGCCTTATCACCGCTCCGAGCGGCGAGGAGATACCGGTGCGCGTCTTCAGCGACCCGGACACTGCGACGCCGGAGGTGCAACTGCTCTCAAACGGCCGGTATCACGTGATGGTCACGAACTCCGGCGGCGGGTACAGCCGCTGGAAGGACACGGCCGTCACGCGCTGGCGCGAGGACGGCACCTGCGACAGCTGGGGCACATTCTGCTATCTCCGGGACATGACGAGCGGGGAGTTCTGGTCGACCGCGTACCAGCCGGCGCTCAAAGAAACGGAGAGCTATGAAGCGATTTTTTCCGAGGCGAGAGCGGAGTTCCGTTGCCGTGCCCATGAGATGGACACCCATACGGAAATCGCCGTCTCACCCGAGGACGACATCGAGTCGCGCAGGATCACCGTCACCAACCGCGCCCGGACACGCAGAACCATCGGAATCACAAGCTACGCGGAGGTGGTCCTCGCATCGCCCGCAGAGGATGCGCTGCATCCGGCCTTCGGCAATCTCTTCGTTCAAACGGAGATCGTCCGCCCCCAGCGGGCGATTCTCTGCACCCGCCGGCCCCGTTCGGAGGAAGAGCACCCGCTCTGGATGTTTCACTTGATGGGTGTTCGCGGGGCGGACGTCGGAGAGGTCTCCTATGAGACGGACCGCAGCCGGTTTATCGGCCGCGGGAACAGTGTCGCGAATCCGCAGGCAATGACCGATCCCGGTGCGCTCTCGGGCACCGAGGGTTCCGTGCTGGATCCGATCGTGGCCATCCGGTATGAAATCGCACTCGAACCGGAAGAGTCGGCAACGATCAATATGCTTTCGGGTGTGGGGGCGACCCGCGATGCTTGTCTAAACCTGATCGAGAGATACCGGGATCGGCGTTTCGCGGATCGCGTGTTCGAGCTTGCGTGGACCCATAACCAGGTCCTCTTGCAGCAGATCAATGCCACCGAGGCCGATGCGCAGCTCTACGGACGCCTCGCCGGCTCGATCCTCTACGCCGACTCCACGCTTCGTGCCGATCCAAGCGTCCTGATCAAGAACCGTCGAGGGCAGTCCGGTCTGTGGAGCTACGCGATCTCAGGCGATTTTCCCATCGTCCTGATGCGGATCCAAGACCCGGCGAATATCGACCTGGTGCGCCATCTCGTGCAAGCCCACGCGTACTGGCGCTCAAAAGGGCTGACCGTGGACCTGGTGATCTGGAACGAAGACCACTCCGGCTACCGACAAGGGCTCCACGAGCAAATCATGGGGCTGATTGCAGCGGGCGGCGAAACCAACGTGGCGGATCGACCCGGCGGAATCTTTGTCAGACCCACGGACCAGATCCCGGACGAGGACCGCATTCTTTTCCAGACAGTCGCCCGCGCGATCATCACCGACAGCCAGGGAACCCTGGAGGAGCAGATCGACCGTCACGGTCCGGCGGACGTGCTCGTCCCGAGACTCGTGCCGAGCCGTACGCATCGATCCGATCCCCGTTCGACCGCCGCACTGCCCCGCCGCGATCTGATCTTTTTCAACGGGCTGGGAGGATTTACCCCGGATGGGCGTGAGTATGTCATCACAACCGACCAGGAGAACGTAACGCCGGCGCCTTGGGTGAACGTGTCTGCGAACCCGAGCTTTGGTGCCCTGGTCTCGGAGAGCGGCCCGAGCTGTACCTGGAGCGAAAACGCCCGCGAGTTTCGCCTCACGCCCTGGGCCAACGACCCCGTAAGCGATGCCAGCGGGGAAGCCTTCTACATCCGTGACGAAGAGCGGGGCCACTTCTGGTCCCCTACGCCGCTGCCGAGCCGGGGAGCCACGCCTTACGCCAGCCGGCACGGGTTCGGCTACACTGTCTTCGAGCACACGGAACGCGGCATTCACTCGGAAATGTGGGTCTACGCGGCCATGGACGCGCCGGTCAAGCTGACGGTGTTGAAAGTACGCAACGATTGCGGCAGATCCCGCCGGCTGTCGGCCACGGGGTACGTAGAGTGGGTGCTGGGGGACCTGCGGTCGAAATCGGCCATGCACCTGGTCACCGAGGTCGACCCCGGGAGCGGAACGCTCTTTGCGCGGAACCCTTACAACACGGAGTTCGCCGGCCGGGTGGCGTTTTTCGACGTGGACCATGCCGATCACACCGTCAGCGGGGACCGGAGAGAATTCATCGGGCGTAACGGTACGCTTCGGAGCCCGGCCGCCATGACCCGGTCGCGGCTTTCCGGCAAGGTGGGAGCCGCTTTGGATCCCTGCGCCGCGATCCATGTACCCTTCGAGTTGGCCGACGGTGAAGAGCGTGAGATCGTCTTCACGCTCGGCGCAGGAAAGGACGCCGATGACGCCCGCAGCCTGGCACACCGCTTCCGGGGGGGCGCCGCCGCGCACCTGGCCCTCGAGGAAGTGTGGCGGCATTGGAATCACACCCTGGGCGCCGTGCAAGTGGAAACGCCGGACCCGTCCCTCGATCTGCTGGTGAACGGCTGGCTCCTGTACCAGGCCCTGTCGTGCCGTCTCTGGGCACGCACGGGAACCTATCAGCCCGGCGGCGCCTTCGGTTTCCGGGATCAGCTGCAGGACGTCATGGCCCTCGTTCACGCCGCGCCGCATCTCCTGCGCGAGCACCTGCTCCGTTGCGCCGCCCGCCAGTTCCCGGAGGGGGATGTCCAGCACTGGTGGCACCCTCCCTCGGGCCGGGGCGTGCGGACCCTCTGCTCGGACGATTACCTCTGGCTTCCGCTGGCGACCTGCCGCTATGTTCTCGCCACCGGAGACACCGGCGTGCTGGACGAGTCCGTCCACTTCATCCAGGGCCGCCCGATCAAGGACGGAGAAGACGCGTACTACGATCTTCCCGAGCGCTCTGAAGAGGCGGCGAGCCTCTACGAACACTGTGTCCGGGCCGTCCTGCACGGCCTCGAGTTCGGCAGGCACGGCCTGCCCCTCATGGGCTCAGGCGACTGGAACGACGGCATGAACCTGGTGGGCCAAGGAGGAAAAGGCGAAAGCGTGTGGCTCGGGTTTTTCCTCTATGATGTGCTCATGCAGTTCGCCGGGATCGCCCGTACCCGCGGTGACCTGTCTTTCGTCGAGCGCTGCCGGGATGAGGCGGCGGGGCTACGCCGGAATCTCGAGCAGAACGGCTGGGACGGCGCGTGGTACCGCCGGGCCTACTTCGACGACGGCTCGCCCCTTGGTTCCGAGGGCAGCCCCGAGTGCCGGATTGATTCCATTGCGCAGAGCTGGTCCGTCCTGTCCGGTGCCGCAGATCACGAGCGTTCGCGCATGGCCATGGAAGCTGTGGACGAGCACCTCGTTCCCCGTGAGCATGGGCTGATTCAACTGTTGGATCCGCCGTTCGACAAATCGGATTTGAACCCGGGCTACATCAAGGGCTACGCCCCGGGGGTGAGGGAAAACGGCGGGCAGTATACCCACGCGGCCGTTTGGGCGGTCATGGCCTTCGCTCAACTGGGGGACCACCGGCGCGCATGGGAGCTCTTCGGCATGATCAACCCGGTAAACCACGGCAGATCAGCCGGGGAGACCGCTGTCTACAAGGTGGAACCCTACGTCGTCGCCGCTGATGTCTATGCGGTGAGGCCGCACACCGGCCGCGGCGGCTGGACATGGTACACGGGATCCGCGGCCTGGATGTACCGCTTGATCGTTGAATCGCTGCTCGGGCTGAGGCTGGAAATGGACAAGCTGCACGTCGCGCCTTGCCTCCCTGCGGATTGGAAGGCGTTCAAGGTGCACTACCGGTATCGGGAGACCGTCTACCACATCGAAGTCCTGCAAACGGACGATGAGAACGACGACACGCGCGTCACCGTAGACGGGGTTGAGCAAAACGGTCAGGCGATTCCCCTCGTGGACGACCAGCGGGAACACTCGGCCGAGGTGAGGATTCCCGGATCATGCAGGGCCTTTTCATAGCAACCTCTTGGAGAGACCGACCCATCACGTTTGACGCATTCGCAAAAACCCGCTCACGCGCCGCTGGGCATGATATAACCTCTTGAAATCCCGAGGGCAGATCTCGAGGATTCAGGCTTTTTACGACTCCGTCACGTTTGTAATGAGCCTGTTCGACATGCCGGCATGAATCGGTCGACGTGACAAAGAAGCATTCGCGCCGATCCTCGGCGCTTTTGGGCCGCGAGGTTCAAGGGGATGAGATTGCGGAGTTTGGCAACGCGGAGGGGCAGGCGGCGCTTTGCGCGCTATCGCCGTATTGTCTCGACATTGGTCGCGTACGGGTTTGGTGAGATTGTCTATCAAGCCGGTGTTGGAAGGCTGCTGTATGTTTTGAGCCGTTCATTTCGAAGCAAGCGCAGGAAAATCCTCCGGACCGGTGGTTTATAATGCATTGCGCGGCCCTTCGTCGTTTCATGACCACACCCATTTCCCAACTTGTAACAGGATCTTCCGAAAGGATGAGGGAAAACATTGCCAAACGCTAAGGGGAAAAAATACTTTTGTGATGTCGTATCTGAAGAGGTTGAGGTGACTCTAAAAAACAGACCCTCTCTCGATTTGAAATCTGAAAGCAAGCTGTTTGTTCAGTGTGATCAATCTGAATGCCAATACGTCGATCTCAACCAATCTCCCTGCCCTCTGCGCCTTGATCTCTTTGCCGAAGAGATCGAACGGCGAGAGAAAAAGCGTAGAGACAGAAGAATGGAATTCTGATTCAGGGACCGCGATGCCCCTCCTCGAATCGAAGAGGCCCCTGCGTCACCCGCTCTTCCGGCAACAGTGGATGGATCCGCAACACCGGAAGAAACCGAGGGCGAGGAGAGGACCTGCTTGCCGGCCTTTGCGTGTTTGGGTTCACTGGTTGCGAACGAGATCTGCCCGCGGAATTTCGATGGATTACAGCGTCTCCAGCGGATTTTTACGACTCCATCACCAATAAGGTCTCCAACTTTACCACGCCAGGTTGCGCGATGGAACGGTCATCTCGTGGATTCCGCTTATCAACACCCACGTAGGCCCCGGCTGGTATGGGCCGGCGGCACTTTTGCTGGAAGTCCTTGCTTGCCGTGGGCTCTGGGTTGGGCTACCCTGTGATGGTGGAGCAACTGGTTTGGTAAACAAGGACGGAAGTGAGGTCTGGATCATGAACGAACCGAGAGCGGCCGTGGTGGGGGTCGGAGCGACCGGTGCCGTGCTGGCCGCGGCCCTGCTTGCGCGGCATCCCGAAACGGTGCTGGTGGACCCCAGGCCCGGCCTGGAGGAGGCCCTCAAAGAGGGCGGGATCCGGGTCTCCGGCGTCATGGACCTGCAGGCACCGGTCGAGCATTTCGCGGATCGGATCGAGAAGCTGGGGGACTACGGTCCGGATATCGTCTACGTCTCCACCAAGACCTTCCACCTGCCCGGCGTCCTGGACGCGCTGGAGCGGGTGGTGGGACCCGGCACGAAGGTCATCAGCACCCACAACGGCCTGGGCACCGAGGACCTCATCGCCGAGCGCTTCGGGCCGGAGGCCGCCTTTCGCATGTCCCTGAACTACGGGGTGGCCTTGAAAGGGCCGAGTCACGTGGAGATGGCCTTCTTCAACCGGCCCAACCATCTGGGGGCCCTGGTCCCGGAGAACCGGGAGCCGGGTCTCCGGATGGCCGGAGCGATCTCGGCCGGCGGTCTGGAGACCGAGTTCGTGGACGACATCCGGCTGTACGTTTGGAAGAAGATGATCATGAAGTGCACCATGGCCTCCATCTGCTCCGTCACGGACCGGACCATTCAGGATGCCCTGGTGTTCCCTCCCACCCGGGAGATCGCGGAGGGCTGCTTCCGGGAGATTCTCTCCGTGGCCGGGGCCAAGGGGTACGACCTGGGGGAGGGATACCTCGAGGAGGCCCTGGCCTATCTCGAGAAGGTCGGCGTCCACAAGGACTCCATGTGCGTGGACGTGGCGAACCGGACCCGGACGGAGATCGATTTCCTGGGCGGCAAGGTCGTCGAGTACGGGAAGGAGACCGGGGTGCCCACGCCGTTCTACACGGTCATGACCGACCTGGTGAAGGCGCTGGAGGACAGCTACCCGAACCGTTGATGGAGTCGCATAAAGCCGGAAGCCTCGAGATCCGCCCTCGGCATTTCAACAGGTGATCCCGCCTCCAGCGGCGGGCGGGCGGGTTCTTGCGAATCCGTCGACCGTTGAAACGGCTCGAATGGAGAGGAACGTGAAAACAAAGCCCGTTTCGAGCCTGTGTTGTCTGTTGCTCTGCATCGTTCTGATGTCGGGATGCGCCGGCTACGGCAGGATCGCGTCCCAGAGAGGGGAGGCGGAAACCGTCACCATCGACCGCCTGGTCTCGGAGCGCGACCGTTACGACGTCTACTTCATGGACACATCCTACCGCTGCTCTCCGGTGCTCGTCTTCGACCCGAAGGACGACGACCGGGTCCTGCGGTCGGGCGACTGGGAGAGGGTAGGGGCTGAGGAGGACCTCTCCGGGTTCCTCCATCGCATCCGTCGCGCGGGCTTCGGCGAGGTGTACCTCCTCCTCGGACCGGACGGTCGACGCTTCGGGTACCTGTACGCAACCGGCGGACACAGGATCTACTCCAAAGCGATCGGTGACCGGAGCCTGGAGCTCTACACGAGGTCCACGCCCTGCTACTCCGGACCCGGCCCCTCCGGCCCGTGATGTCCGGCCTACGGCGCTGCCCCTTTCCTCTTGATTTCCAGGGGCGTGTCCAGTACCATTCCCCCTTCGTCGAAGCGGAGCGGGCCGCGCTCGGGTCCGACAGGGACGTGAAGGAGGATGAGCCCCCGGTGTAGCCGAAATCGAAGGAAGGTGAGCAGGATCACGCCTGGTCACGGGCGTTGCATGCGGAGAGATGTCCGAGCTGGCCGAAGGAGCGCGATTGGAAATCGCGTGTACCGCTAACCGCGGTACCGAGGGTTCGAATCCCTCTCTCTCCGCCATTTTTGTCTCCCGGGCCCTCGGTCTCGATGACCCTTCGGCTCGGCCGGAGGGCGGGTCCGACCGTCCGCTGAACGCGAGAGGTTTTCGGCATGGCGTACGAAGTGCTCGCCAGAAAGTGGAGGCCCCAGGTCTTCGAGGACGTGGTGGGCCAGGACCACATCACCGGGACCCTGGTCAACGCCTTGAGGACGGACCGGCTCGCCCACGCCTATCTGTTCAGCGGCGCGAGGGGCGTGGGAAAGACCTCCGTGGCCCGCATCCTCGCCAAGGCCCTGAACTGCCCCGACGGGGAGCCCGGCGTCCCCTGCAACCAGTGCACCCCCTGCCGGGAGATCACCGACGGCTCCTCCGTGGACGTCCAGGAGATCGACGGCGCCTCCAACCGGGGCATCGACGAGATCCGTGAGCTGCGGGAGAACATCCGTTACATGCCCTCGTCGAGCCGGTACCGCATCTACATCATCGACGAGGTCCACATGCTCACCAAGGAGGCCTTCAACGCGCTTCTCAAGACCCTGGAGGAGCCGCCTCCCCACGTGAAGTTCTTCTTCGCCACCACCGAGCCGCACAAGGTCCCCGTCACCATCCTCAGCCGCTGCCAGCGCTTCGATTTCAAACGGATCCCCACGGCCCTGATCGTGGACCAGCTCACCAGGATCGCCGAGGCCGAAGGCATCGCGGTCAGCCGGGAAGGCCTGGCCCTGATCGCACGGGAGGCCCAGGGGGGGATGCGAGACGCGGAGAGCCTTTTG
The DNA here is from genome assembly GCA_964443135.1 of uncultured Desulfobacterales bacterium. GTDB lineage: Bacteria > Desulfobacterota > DSM-4660 > Desulfatiglandales > HGW-15 > JAIPEI01. Next base: position 11,388 of record CAYUBQ010000010.1, read on the forward strand.
GACCAGGTCCTCTCCTTCACCGGAACGGAAGCGGCGGTCCATCAGATCACGGACATCCTGGGGATCGTGGACCGGGACCTGATCTTCGAGGCGTCCAACGCCGTGATCGAAGGGGATGCCGGGACCTGCATCCGCCTCGTGGAGCGCATCTACAACCGCGGGTACGACATCAAGGAGTTCTACCAGGCCCTCATGGAGCAGTTCCGAAACCTCCTGGTCAGCCTCATCGTGACGGACGGGGGCCTGATCGACATGACCGAGAGCGATCGGGAGGCGCTCCGGACGCAGGCCCGACGGGCGGGCAGGGAAAAGCTCCAGCAGGTGCTGACCGTGCTCATCCGGCGGGAGGAGGACCTCCGGTACACCTCCAGCCCGCGGCTCATCCTGGAGACCATCCTGATCAAGCTCTGCCACCTGGACGAGATTCTCGGCTTCGAGGAGCTGATGGAGAAGCTCGGCGCTCTGGAGGCCCGTCTCGCAGGGGATTCCGGACCGGGGTACGCAGCCCCGGCAGAGGCCCCGGCGGCCTCGATCCGGGAGCCGGCCGTCGCCCCGGACCTCCAGGCGAACGTCCCGGAAGCGGAGCCGCCGGCCCCGTCCGCCGGTGGGTGGGAAGGGTTCCTGGCGTTCCTGGGCGACCGGAACCGCCCCATGGCCAACGTGCTCCGCCAGTGGCGGTTCGTGGGGCTCGAGGAAGACACCCTGGAGATCGAGCGGGGCGCCAACCCGTTCTCCGCCACCTACCTGGACGACCCCGAGCGGCTGGCCCGTCTCGCCGAGCTGGCCCGGGGGTTCTTCGGCCCGGCGTTGAAGATCCGCGTCTCCGGGGACCGCAAGCCCCCGGCGAAGAAGACCGCCGGGGAGAAGCCGAAGGCCGTCGAGAAAGACCCGTCGACCGGCGGGGAGCTTCCCCGGCCCGTTCAGGACGTGCTCCAGATCTTCCAGGGGGAGCTTCGAGAGGACGCCCCGTCCGCGTCGAGCGACGCGGACCAGGATTGACGGATTCGCAGTAGAACGAGGGAGGAGACGACGTGAAAGGAAAAATGCCCAACATGGGCAACATCATGAAGCAGGCACAGGAGTTCCAGTCCAAGATGGCCAAGCTGCAGGAGGAGCTGGGGGAGAGGACCGTGGAGGCCACCGCCGGAGGCGGCATGGTGATGGTCACGGCGAGCGGGAAGCAGGAGATCGTCGCCATCCGCATCGAGCGGGAGGTGGTGGATCCCGAGGACGTGGAGATGCTCCAGGATTTGATCCAGGCGGCCGTGAACGATGCGCTCAACCGGGCCAAGGAGATGGTCAACGAGGAGATGGGCAAGCTCACCTCCGGGCTCAACCTGCCGAACATCCCCGGCCTGATGTAGCCGGTCGACCCAGGAAACGGATGGCCCCGGCGATGAAACGCCGGGGGAGGAAGCGCCATGGGCATCTACCCGCCGCCCTTCGAGCGGTTGATCGAGCACCTCACGCGGCTCCCCGGGATCGGACAGAAGTCCGCCACCCGGGTGGCCCTTCACATCCTCAAGAGCGATCGCAGCCTGGCCGAGGGGTTGGCCCGGAGCCTCCTTGAGGTCAAGGACCGGATCCGCTTCTGCTCCACCTGCTACAACTTCACGGACCAGGACCCCTGCGCGCTCTGCCGGGACCCCGCACGCGCGAACGGGACCCTCTGCGTGGTGGAAGGACCGGGGGATCAGCTGGCCATCGAGGAGTCCGGCGTGTTCCAGGGCCGGTACCACGTGCTCCAGGGGGTGCTCTCCCCGCTGGACGGGGTCGGCCCCGAGGCCCTGAAGATCGGCGAGCTCTCCGCCCGGATCGATCGGGAGAACGTCGAGGAGGTGATCCTCGCCACCAACCCCACCACCGAAGGGGAGACCACGGCCTCCTACCTGGCCGACGTGCTGCGCCGGAAGGGGGTCCGGGTGACCCGCATCTCCCTGGGCGTCCCCATGGGCGGCGACCTCAAGTACATGGATTCCATGACCGTGCAGCACGCCCTCAAGAGCCGAGTCCCCGTGACGACATGATTTCCGAGACGACCCTACGGGCCCTGGAGGAGATCCTGGGGCCCGCCCACCTGACCACGCGGCCCGAAGACCTGGCCGAGGCCGGGTCGGACGCCACCCGCCTGACCTACATGCCGGAGGCCGTGGGCCGGCCGGGAAACCCGGACGAGGTGTCCCGCGTCCTGCGGCTCGCCAACCGGGAGCGGTTCCCGGTGATCCCCCGGGGCGCCGGCACGGGTCAGAGCGGGGGGGCCCTTCCCGTCCGGGGCGGGCTGGTGCTCGCCATGGACCGGTTCGACCGGATCCTGGGCGTCGATCCGGACAACATGATCGCACGGGTGGAGCCCGGGGTCATCACGGCCCGCCTCCAGGAGGAGGTGGAGTCCCTGGGCCTCTTCTATCCCCCGGACCCGGCCAGCATCCGCATCTCCACCCTGGGCGGTAACGTGGCCGAGTGCGCCGGGGGGCTCCGCGCCGTCAAGTACGGGGTGACCCGGGACTACGTCCTGGGCCTCGAGATCGTGCTCCCCACCGGGGAGATCCTCAGGACGGGCGTGGAGACGGCCAAGGGGGTGGTGGGCTACGACCTGACGCGGCTGGTCGTGGGCTCGGAGGGGACCCTGGCCGTGGTCACGAAGATCACCCTCCGGCTGGTGCCCAAGCCCGAGGCCCGGCGCACCATGCTCGCCTTTTTCGACGATCTGGCCGCGGCCGTGCGCACCGTCACGGGGCTCGTCCGCCGCAAGGTCGTGCCCACGACCCTCGAGTTCCTGGACCGGGTCTGCATCGACTGCGTGCGGGGCGAGATGGCGATGGCCGTTCCCGGGGATGCGGCCGCCCTCCTCCTCATCGAGGTGGACGGGGACAAAGGTCTCGTGGCGCGCGATGCGGAGCGGGTGCGGGAGACGGCCCTCGCGAGCGGGGCCGTGCAGTTCCAGGAGGCCCGGGACGAGGAGGAGGCCGAGCGCCTCTGGGAGGCCCGGAGGAACGTCTCCCCGGCCCTTCAGACCCTCCGTCCGGGCAAGGTGAGCGAGGACGTGGTGGTGCCCCGAAGCCGGTTGGCCGAGCTGGTCTCCTTCCTGGGGCCGCTCTCCCGAAAATACAACCAGCCCGTGGCGGCCTTCGGCCATGCCGGGGACGGGAACATCCACGTCCACATCCTGCTGGACCCGGACTCCCCGGAGGAGACGGCCAACACGGAGCGGATCGTCCGGGCGCTCTTCGAGGAGGTGATCCGTCTGGGGGGGACGCTCTCCGGGGAGCACGGCGTGGGGATCACCAAGGCCCCCTACCTGGACCTGGAGCTCCCGGAGGCCTCGAGAAGCCTGATGCGCCGCCTCAAGCAGGCCTTCGACCCCAACGGCATCCTCAACCCCGGAAAGATCTTCCCCGAGGACCTCCAGCCGCCCCGCTCGAGCTGAACGGCGCGCCTTTCCGATCAAAGGATCTTGTCCAGGGTCTTGTAGTTCTTCGTGTTGTAGAACTTCTCCACGTCCACGAGGTTGAGCTTCTCCAGGGCCTTCTTGAGCGGAACGCTGGTGATGTCGCCGAGCTTCAGGCTCACCATGCGGCCGAAGTCCTCGTTGACGATCATGTCCACCGCGCCGATGCCGAACTTCCGGCCCATGCGGCGGTCGTAGGCGGTGGGGGAGCCCCCCCGCTGGAGGTGCCTGAGGGCCACGTAGCGGACCTCGAAATCCGTCTGCTTCTCGATCTCCTCCGCCACGAGGCCCCCGACGCCGCCCAGGTAGAAGTGCCCGAAGCCGTCCCGTCCCCGGCGCTCGCGCACCTCCTCCATGCCGCGCGGCTTGGCCCCCTCGGAGGCCAGCACGATGCTGTAGCGCTTTCCCGCCTTTCGAATCATCTCGAGGAGAGCGACCACCCGCTCCATGAGGAAGTCGTGCTCGGGGATGAGGATGATGGACGCGCCCGACGCCTCTCCCCCTTCCAGAGCGAGCCAGCCGGCCTGCCGTCCCATGGACTCCACCACGAAGATGCGGCTGTGGGAGCCGGCCGTGATGCGAAGCCGGTCGATGTCCTGGGTGATGATGTTCACGGCGGAGTCGAACCCCAGGGTGTAGTCGGTCTCGCTGAGGTCCTTGTCGATGGTCTTGGGGACGCCGACCACGTTGACCCCTTCCTTGTACAGCTTGTAGGCCACGCCGAGGTTGTCGGGGCCGCCGATGACCACCAGGGCGTCGAGGCCCAGCTTCTGGATGTTCTTGACCACCTCCTCGGACCGGTCCCGGGCCGGGTCGAACGGGTTGACGCGGCTCGTCCCCAGGCGCGTACCTCCGTAGCGGTCCCAGGTGCGCACCAGCTCCAGGTCGAGCTTCATGGTGTACTGCTTGAGGCTGTCCTTCTTGTCCGGCTTGAGATCGGTCAGACCCAGCCAGCCGTCTCGAATGCCGAGGATCTCGAACATGGTTCCGCGTTCGGGCACCAGATCCTTGTCCAGTGCGGAGGTGACGAGCCAGTGGATGGCGCTGTTGATCCCGGGGCAGTCGGCGCCGGCGGACAACACTCCGATGCGGGTTCTCATCTCGATCCTCCAGAAGGTTGGCGGGTGTGGATGAACAGCGTGAGCCTTCATGATAGGGAAAGCCCCGGGGTGTGTCAAGGCGCCCTCGACCCACGTTCGGGGTCCCGGGCGCGAAAGGGGAAGGATTTTGCGGTTGCCAGCCGGGCGGGGTATCGGATAAGAGTGCAGGACGAAAGGGCGCGACATGGACATCCTCTCCAGCACCATCCTGGGCGTCGTCCAGGGAGTCACCGAGTTCCTCCCCATCAGCAGCTCCGGCCACCTGGTCCTGTTTCAGAACCTCATGGGGTTTCACGAGCCCGAGCTGCTCCTGGACACCAGCCTCCACATCGGGACCCTGCTCGCCGTGGTGATCTACTTTCGCCGCGACCTGGCCCGCCTGGTGGGGGAGTTCCGGGACCTGGTCGCGCCCGGCCCGGAGACCCGGAACGCCTCCCCCCTCCGCGAACGGCTGAGCGGCGCCCTGTTGACGTGGGTGATCGTCGGCAATGTCCCGACGGCGTTGATCGGCGTGGGTTTCAGGGAACCGCTGGAGGGCCTGTTCGGTTCGGTTCCCCTGGTGGGAGGGATGCTGCTGGTGACGGGCCTCCTGCTGATCCTGACCCGGGTCGCCCCCGGGAAGGCGCGGAGAGTGGGCCTGCTGGCGGCACTGGCCGTGGGTACGGCTCAGGGGCTCGCCATCGTGCCGGGGATCTCCCGCTCCGGGGCCACCATCGCCTGCGGTCTGCTGATCGGCCTGGACCGGGACCTGGCCGCGCGCTACTCCTTTCTGCTGTCCGTACCCGCCATCGTCGGCGCCCTGGCGCTTCAGCTGGCGGCCGGCGAGGCCTCGGGACCGGGGGTCCCGGTCCTGCTTGCCGGCGGTGTCATCGCGGCCGTGGTGGGGCTTCTCGCCCTCAAGCTCCTCATGGGCATGGTCCGGGGGGGGAGGCTCTCCTGGTTCGCCCCCTACTGCTGGGCCCTGGGCCTGGCGGTGATCCTGCTCTCCCTTTCCCCCTGAAGCCGTGTTGTCCGAACAGCCCCGTTGCGCCTCATCATGCGGGATGCCTGGGTCGTCCTTGTTGTGAGACAGAGGGACGGGGGCGAGTGGCCGGGACGGCAAGAGATCCCTACCGGTCCCCGGCGTCGCCCAGACCGAGAAGGTGAAAGGTCAGGGAGATCGAGTCGATCCCGTCCAGGCTGCCCGCGGAGAGCTGCAGGCCCCAGCACTGGGCGCGGTAGTCGATCCAGTAGGCTTGATCCAGGGTGTGGTCCATCTCCAGCTCCCGGCGGAGGGCCGTGCCCACGCTGAACCCGCCGGCCAGGTTCAGGTGGATCCGGTACCCGAGGAACCGGCTCTCGTCCTCCTCGTACTGGTACTCCAGGGCGAAACTGTCCCGGCGTCCCCCCAGCCGGTCCACGGTCAGGGCTGCGGAGACGTCGGCGAAGACGGTGTCGCTCTCGTAGTGGTCCCAGTGGGTCTCGGCGTAGACGTCGAGCCACGGGAACGGAAAGACGTTCAGCTCCGCCACCAGGGGCTCGAAGGGCTCCTTCTCCCGCCACGGTTCGCGGTCCCGGCGGGCCTCGTCCAGGTCGTAGGGCTGGCTCAGGATGAAGGTCCCCCACTGCTGGTAGAGGATGTTTCCTTCGGCGTCGTCCTTTCGGGTGTCCAGGATGTTCTCCACGGAGAGCGTGATCCGGTTGATGTCCCCCTCTGCGTCGATGGGCTCGAACCAGGGGCGGTACCGGTCCCGGTCCCGGTGGCTCCGGAAGTCGTAGGTGAGGGAGGGGCGGACCTTGTGCTTGAAGGCCGTGTACTCCCGCCAGGTGAAGTCGAAGGTCCTCTCCATCACCGTGGAGACCCGCGCCCGGGCATGATAGGCGTTGCGGGTCTGCCGGTCGACGTCCATGGGGGCCTCGTCCACCCACTGGGTCTCGTGGGCGTACCCCGCCGAGGTCTCCAGCTCCAGGTAGCGGCCGAGGAACATGGGGTAGGTGACCTCGGGCTCGAACGAGACCCGGTGTCCCCGGGCGCCCGCGTCCCGCCAGACGTAGCCGTAGTCCGTGCTCAGGTTCGCGTAGAGCGGAAGGTAGGGGAGGCGCCTGGGGAGGAGGCTGAAGCTCGCGCCGCCCAGGGGCTGGGGCGTCTGGTCGAAGGCCGGGTTCTCCGGACGCTGGTGGTAGGCGGCCAGGCCCTGGAGGCTGTACTCCTCGCCGTCGGCGCTCAGGCGGAGGGCGCTGCGCCTCGTGGGGGAGCGCACCTCCTCCACGGGGCGGCCGTACTCGTCGAACTCCGGCCGGGCGTCGAGCCCCATAAGTCCCCCCTGGAACTCCTTGATGTGGTCCTGGTCGCTCACGAAGTCCGTGTCGAGGCGGGCCTGGAGACCGGGGAGCAGGCTCTGGTCCATCCGGCTCCGGAACCAGTACCGGGTGCGGTTCGTCCGCTCCTGCGGACTCAGCACGGCATCGTCCGGGTCGGTCAGGTCCTTCTTCTCGATCCGGTCCCGGAGGACGTCGAACAGAAAGGTGCCCTGCGAGTCGTCCCGGGCCGCGTAGCGGAACTCCAGGCCCTGCATGAACCCGCGCTCCGTCATGTACCGCTCGTAGAAGGTGGCGTCCACCTGCTCGGAGATGGCCCAGAAGAACGGGACCTCGAGGTCCGCCCCGTTCTGGTTGGAGTACCCCAGCCGGGGAGGCAGGAACCCGGTCTGGCGTTTGGTCTTCACCGGGAAGACGGCCCAGGGGAGGTAGAAGATCGGGAAGCCTTTGATCCGAAAGGCGGCGTTCCTCACGGAGCCGTACCCTTCGACGGTGACCTTCACCTCGTCCCCGGTGAGGCTCCAGGCCGGGTTCTCGCCGTCGCAGGTGGTCACCCGGGCCTCCTTGACCAGGTAGGTGTTGGCCCCGGTCCGGACCATGGAGCTGCCCCGGACGTAGACGTTGTTCTCCCGCAGGAAGATCGTCCCGTTGGTGATCTGCCCGAAGTAGTTCCGGAGGTCGATCAGGGCCATCTCCCCGGAGACGATGTCGCCGTTGGTGGTCAGACGCACGTCCCCGGAGACCTGGACGATCCCGGTGTTCTCGTTGTACACGCCCCGCTCGGCCGACAGGATCTGGCCGTTTCGGGTGATCATGACATTCCCTTCTGCCACGTATAAATGCTTTTCGTGGACGTAGGCCATCTTGTCGGCGGTGATCTGCCAGTGGGCGTTCCGGTCCTCCAGGAGCTGCCGGCCCAGGACCGTCTCCTCGCCCGGACAGGGCGGGGCCCAGAGGGCGATCGCCAGGAGGACGGCGATGCAGGCGGCCGGAAGCTGGCGCTGAATTCCTGAAAAACGATCGGTCATGGCCTTTCAGATCTCGTCCGGGCGGTACTGTTCGGGGTCCAGCAGGGAGAGCGCCTCCCCTGCGGTGAAGAGCGATCCGGTGACAAGGATCAAATCCTCAACATCGGCTATTTTCATTGCCCTGTCAAGCGCTTGTGCCAGCGTGGGGGCGATTTCACCGGGCCTGCCCATGGGGGCGGCGGCCCGCCGGAGCGTCTCGGGATCGGCCGCCCGCGCGTACACGGGACGCGTGTAGATCACGGTATCGGCCAGGGGGAGGATCTCCTCGAGAACGGCCGGGATGTCCTTGTCGGCCATGACGCCGATGACCAGGACGAGCCGCCGGTAGGAAAAAGCGCGGGGCAGGGCGTCCGCCAGGGCCCGGAGGGCCCTCGGGTTGTGCCCGCCGTCCACGACCACGGCCGGGTCCCGCCCCATGAGGTGCATGCGCCCGGGCCAGGAGGCCCGGGCCAGGCCCTCCCGCACGTGATTCTCCTCCACGCGGATCCCCCGGCCCGCCAGCAGCTCCAGGGCCGCCAGGGCCAGGGCCGCGTTCCGGCCCTGGAACCGGCCCGGAAGCCCCACCCGGAGCCCCCGGAGCGTCCAGTCCGTCCCGTGGTAGCTCAGCCCGCCTGAGCCTTGCCGGTAGCGCACGTCGCGGCCCAGGCGGATCATGGGGGCCCCCTTTTCGAGGCAGGCCCGCTCCACGCGCCGGATCACCGGGGGCTGGGTCACGCCGGTGACCAGCGGCACGCCGGGCTTGACGATGCCCGCCTTCTCCCCGGCGATGTCCACGAGACGCCGGCCCAGGTAGTCCTGGTGCTCCAGTCCGATGTTCGTGATCACGGTGACCAGGGGGTCGATGACGTTGGTGGCGTCCAGGCGTCCCCCCATGCCCACCTCCATGAGGGCCACGTCCACCTCCTCCCGGGCGAAGTACACCAGGGCCATGGCCGTGACGATTTCGAAGAAGGTCGGCGGCTCCCTCGGGTCGATCGCGGCCAGCAGCTCTGCGGCCAGGCCGGCGGCCGTCTCCCGGGACATCTCCCGGCCGTTGATGCGGAACCGCTCGGTGAACCGCACCAGGTGGGGGGACGAGTAGAGGCCCACCTTCAGGCCGGTCCGCTCCAGCACGGCGGCCGCCATGGCCGCCACCGAGCCCTTGCCGTTGGTCCCGGCGATGTGGACGTAGCGGCGTCCGCGATGGGGATCGCCGAAGGCCCCGAGGAGGTTGGCCGTCTTGGAGAGCCCGAACTTGATGCCGTACTTCTGCAGCGCGTAGAGACGTTCCAGGGCCTCGGGGTAGGTCATGCCGTCGGTCTTCATTCGTTCTTCGTCCGCCTCGATCGCCTACATCTTCTCCAGGGTCGTGTACTCCAGGTGCAGCAGCTTCCGTCCCGCGTTTCGAAAGAGCACCTCCACCTTGTCCTCTCCCCGGAACCGGGAGATCACGCCGGGGCCGAAGGCGGGATGCTTCACCCGGTCCCCCAGCCGGAGACCCTCGGCCCGGCCCCTCCCCTCGAAGCCGGCCATGGCCCGCAGGGTCCGGCGATCCGGAGCCCTCCGGGGCCGTGCGAGCTGCCGGTTCGTCCCGTGCACCAGGACCTCCTCGGGGAGCTCCCGCACGAAGCTGGAAAGACCGCCGTGGCAGTATCCTTCCACGCCGCCCGAGGCGTACCGGACGGGCCGGGACTCCATGCCCGGGTAGCAGAGGTAGAGCTCGTCCCGGGCCCGGGTGGCCGCCACGTAGAGAAGCCGCCGCTCCTCCTCCAGGTCGTCCTCGCTGCCGTAGGCCCGGGGGGAGGGAAAGTAGCCCTCCATGACCCAGATGACCACCACCACAGGCCACTCCAGGCCCTTGGCCGAGTGGACCGTGGAAAGGGTCAGGCAGTCCGAGGGCCGCGCCTGCTCGAGGTCCGCCGAGCTGGTGGGGGGCTCCAGGGTCAGGTCGTCCAGAAAGGAGCGCAGGCTCCGGTAGCGGGACGCCATGGCGGGCAGCTGCTGGAGGTCGTTCATCCGCTTGGGGAAGTCGTCGAACCGCTCCCGGAGGATGGGTTCGTAGTAGGAGATGACCGTCTCCACGGCCTCCCGTGGGGAAGGGTCGGTCCTGGAGATGCGCTCGAGGACCGAGGCCAGCGTTTCGAGCCCGCTCTCCCGGCGTCCCGCGCCGGGCCAGTCCCCGATCCGGTGGGGCTCGCCGCCGCTCTCCTTGAGCCAGGCCGCGATGGACTGGCTCTTTCCCGGCCCGATGTTCTTCACCAGCCGGAGGATCCGTCCCAGGCTCACGGCGTCGTCCGCGTTGGCCGCCACCCGGAGGTGGGCCAGGAGGTCCTTGATGTGGGCGGACTCCATGAACTTGAACCCGCCGTACTTGACGAAGGGGATGTCGTGTCGGCCCAGCTCCAGCTCCAGCTCGAAGGAGTGGAAGGCGGCCCGGAAGAGCACGGCGATCTCCGAAAGGGGGCGGCCGCTCTCCCGCTGCTGCTGGACGAGGCCGCGCACGAAGGCGGCCTGCTCGGGCTCGGTCCGGGTGTCCACCGCCCTCGGCGGCTCCCCGCCGGCCCGGCTGGTGGTCAGGCACTTCGCGTACTTCTGGGACGCCCGGGACATCAGGGCGTTCGTGAAGGAGAGGATCGGCTGGGTGGAGCGGTAGTTCTCCTCCAGCTTGATCACCCGGGCCTCCGGGAAGATCTCCGGGAACTCGAACATGTTCCGGAAGCTGGCCCCCCGGAAGGAGTAGATGGACTGGGAGTCGTCTCCCACCACCATGACGTTCCCGTGATCGGCGGCGAGCCATCGGATGATCTCGGCCTGGATGCCGTTGGTGTCCTGGTACTCGTCCACCATGATGTACCGGTACTGCTCCGCCAGTAGCCGGCGGATCTCCTCGTGCTCCGCCAGGAGCCTCCTCAGGTTGATGAGGAGGTCGTCGTAGTCCATGAGCTGGTTGTTCCGCTTGTAGTCCCGGTAGAGCTTCGACAGCTTCTGGAGGTGTCCCGCGTACTCCAGGAACTGGGAGAACTCCTCCTCCACCAGGGACTCGACGGAGGTCTGGAGGTTCACCGCCTTGCTCACGATGGTGGCCAGGGTGGACCGCTTGGGAAACCGCACGGACCCTTTGGCCACGTGAAGGTCCTTCACCAGCGACTGGACCACCTCCTCCATGTCCGCCCGGTCCATGATGGTGAACCGGGGCCCGAAGCCGATCCGATCGGCGTGGGTTCGAAGCACGCGGTGGGCCAGGGAGTGGAAGGTCCCCCCCGAAACGCGGCGGCACCTCGCGTCCGCCAGGCCGGCGGCGCGCTCCAGCATCTCGGAGGCCGCCTTGCGCGTGAAGGTGAGCAGGAGGATCCGGTCCGGCGGGATCTCCGACTCCACGAGGCGGGCCACCCGGTAGACCAGGGTCCGGGTCTTTCCGCTCCCGGCTCCGGCGATGACGAGGACCGGCCCCTCGATCGTGGTCACCGCCTGGAGCTGGGCCGGGTTCAGGAGTCCCTCGTAGTCGATCTGAGCGGCCTCGTTTTCCATGGGTCGCGAATCCTCGTGGTCCGGCGCCCGGGAACGCCGGGGTCTGCGACTTCACCTCTTGCCGCCTCCCCGAAAGGCGTGCTGGTGCCCATCCATAAAAGACCCTTTCTGGATGGTAACGCGCTAGCGAAAGAGCGAGATCATCACGGGAACCATGGCGGCGAGCAGGACCGCCACGGCCAGGACCGTCATCAGCACGAACGCCAGGATCACCCGGGCGTAACTGGTCTCGTGGATCTCCCGCAGGCCGACCACCAGCACCACCACGTACCAGAGGCTGCCGATCAGTCCGCCCAGAAACGGGACGGCCCCGAAGATCTGGGTCATCTGCCCGTAGGCGACCACCCGGAAGGTCCCCTCGAACCCGTGCCCGGCCCCCCGCGCCGCCCGCAGGAAGACGTGGAGAACCCCGCTGACGACGAAGAGGCCCAGTGTGACCAGAAGGGGTGCGAGCACCAGGAGCAGGGGAAACAGGAGCGAGACGTTGAAACGCGACGAGACGGCCTGGAGGCCGCCCCCGAGTCCCAAGACGGCCGTCGCCAGCTCCCAGAACAGACTGAGCATCACGCCCAGGGAACCGAAGAGGAGGCCGGCGGCGAACGGTTCCCTCAGGCCGGCTCGACGGTGAAGGCTCCGAAAGAATGCCGCCGGGTGGAAGAGAACGGAAACGAAGGTGCGGTGGACGCCCGTCCAGAGGCCGATCCGGGAGCGGTCCTCCCAGGGGGAGGGCCCGCGCCCTGGTTCCGGAGCCGTGGCATCCGGGGGAGGCGCTTCCTCCCCGCCGGTGTCCCCTGAAGCGGATCCCGCCGGCCCACCCTCCCGCCCGGCAGGCGAAGGCTCCGGGGGCTTTTCCGGCTGGAGGGGAAAACGCTCCCGGCAGCGGGGGCAGGCGGCGAACCGTGCCTTCTCGGGAATCCGGCTCCCGTCGACCCACGTGGTGAATCCGCAGTGGGGGCAGGCGACCCTGACCTTCACCGCCGGCTCCCCTCTTTCCCCCCACGCGCCATGCGTTCGAGCTCCTTTTTCCGGGACCATCGCAGGATCCGTCCCCGCAGGCCGGATGCAGCCGAGCGGTCCAGGGCCTCCTCCTGCATGGCGATCCCCGACCGCGTCTTCAGGGCGGCCCGCATGCAGCCGGTCCGCTCCGGACAGGCGAAACAGTCCTCCGGGACCTCCCGAAGGTCCTGCTTTCCCATGGGAAACACACGATCCAGGTTGCCGTAGCAGTCCTTCATGAGCATCGTCCGCCTTACCCGGCGTCTATACACCAATCCGTCCCCGAAATAAAGATCAATCTCCCGGCGCCCCCTGTTCCGGGCGGGCCGCGGTCTCGGGGCCGGGCCTCCCACCGGATGTCGATTCGCCTGCAGGCAAAGACTGCGTCACGAGATTGACACGTTCCGGTTTTCTCCCTATGATGCGATCCATGAAGGGAACGAACAGGCTGTACCTGGTGAGGCACGGACAGGTGGAGGGTTTCGAGCGATTTCCGGTCCACGGACGGACGGATGTGGAGATCACGGACGTGGGCCGCGTCCAGATGGAGGCCGTAGCCGAACGCCTCCGCCACGTCCGGATCGACGCCGTGTTCTCGAGCGACCTGCGCAGGTCCGTCGTGGGTGCGCAGATCATCGGCCGGCATCACGACGCACCCGTCCGGTCCCTGCCGGAGCTCCGCGAGATGGACTTCGGGGCGTGGGAAGGGCTGACCCTGGAGGAGATCCGGGATCGGTTTCCCGAGGAGCTCCAGGAGCGGGAGAAGGACGTCCTGGGCTACCGGATCCCGGGAGGAGGGGAGAGCCTGGGGGCGTTCTCCCGGCGCGTCCTCTCCTCCATGAAGGCGATCCTGGAGGAACGGGAGGGGGAGGACCTCCTGCTGGTGGCCCACGGCCTCGTGAACCGCGTGCTCATCTGCGACGCCCTGGGCCTGGACCTCTCCCGCATCTTCGGCCTGCACCAGGGGTACGGCTGCCTGAACATCATCGACTACTTCCCGGACGCGGCGCTGGTGCGGTTGGTGAACGGGTGACGCGTTCCCGGGGTCTCCCGCGCCGCCGGCCGGCTCCCTTCGCATCCTTGCGAGAGGCTGACCCGACATGAGCCGTCCCGAAGACGTGGCCTCCATCCCCCTGTTCGAAGGGCTCCCGGACGAGGAGATCCTCCAGCTCTCGGCCATTGCGGCCGAAAGGACCTTCCGGCGGGGGGAGAGCATCTTCATGGAGGGCGACGAAGGGCAGGGCTTCCACGTGGTCCTCTCGGGCCGCGTGAAGGTGTTCAAGCTCTCCATGGAGGGCAAGGAGCAGACACTTCACCTCTTCGGACCGGGCGAGCCCTTCGGCGAGGTGGCGCTGTTCGCCGGGAGGCGGTTCCCGGCGAACGCCGAGGCCATGGAGGAGAGCCGCGTTCTCTTCTTCCCGAGAGAGGCCTTCGCCGGCCTCATCCGGGAGAACCCCTCGGTGGCCATGAACCTGCTGGCCCTGATGAGCGTGAGGCTGCGCCGGTTCGCCGCGTTGATCGAGGATCTCTCCCTCAAGGAGGTCCCGGGCCGGCTGTCGGCCTATCTCCTCTACCTGAGCCGGCAGGGGCAGGGCGGACAGGACCTGGCGCTGGACGTGACCAAGGCGCAGCTGGCGAGCCTGCTGGGCACCATTCCGGAGACCCTCTCCAGGATCCTGGGCCGGATGTCCCGGCAGGGGTTGATCGAGTCGGACGGGCGGCGCATTCGCATCCTCGACCTGGAGGGTCTGGAATCCCTGGCCGAAGGCGGAGGTCTCTGAGTGAACGACTCCCCGTCCCCATCCCGGAGGATCCTCGTGGTCGAAGACACCCGCTCGATCTCCGGGTTCCTCTGCCGCCAGATCGAGGAGACCCTGGATTTCGAGCCGGTGCCCGCCTACACCCTGGCGGAGGCGGCGTCCATTCTCGTGGAGGACGAGACGTTCTTCGTCGCGGTCCTGGACCTCAACCTACCGGACGCCGCGGACGGCGAGGTGGTGGACCTGGTACTTCAAAGAGGGATCCCGGCCGTCGTCCTCACCGGCTCGTTCGACGAGGCCCTGCGCGAGAAGATCCTGGGCAAGAACGTGGTGGACTACATCCTCAAGGACAGCCCGGGAAGCCTGGACCAGGTGATGAATCTGATCCAGAGGATCTACCGGAACCAGGAGGTCGGGGTCCTGCTCGTGGACGACTCCCGTTTCTTCCGATCCTTCTGCCGGACCCTTCTCGAGGCCCACAAGTTCCGCGTGCTCGAGGCCGGGAACGGGAAGGAAGGCCTGGACGTCCTGAGCCGGAACCCGGACGTGCGCCTGATCATCACGGACTACAACATGCCGGAGATGGACGGCTTCGAGTTCGTCTCCCGGGTGCGCGAGGTGCACGAAAGAAACGAGGTCGGCATCATCGGGCTCTCCGCCCAGGGTGCGGGCGCGGTGTCGGCCCGTTTCCTCAAGACCGGGGCCAACGACTTCCTCCCGAAGCCCTTCGCGTCCGAGGAGTTCTACGCGCGGGTCACCCAGAACGTGGAGCTCATCGAGTTCATCGCGAAGCTGCGGGAGATCGCCGTGCGGGACCCGCTGACCCGGCTCCACAACCGGCGGCACTACTTCGAGGCCGGGGAGAAGCTTCTGGTGGAGGCGGCCGGGAAGGGCGTGCGTGCCACGGTCGCCATGGTGGACATCGATCGTTTCAAGGAGGTGAACGACCGGTACGGCCACGAGGCCGGGGATGCGGTCCTCGTGCGTCTGTCGGAGCGCCTGCGGAGGACGTTCGGCCGGTCCCGCCTCATCTCGCGCTTCGGGGGGGAGGAGTTCTCCGTCCTGACGTACGGGGTTCACGGGGAGCGGGCGGTCCGGCTCTTCGACGATTTCCGGGGGCTCGTCGAGAACACGGAGGTCCCTTACGGCAACGAACGCATTCGGTTCACCGTCTCCATCGGCCTCTGCTGCACCCCCGGCTGCTCCCTCCCCCAGATGATCCGGGAGGCGGACCAGGGTCTCTACCGGGCGAAGCGGGAGGGTCGCAACCGGGTCGTGATGCAGTCGTGACGGCCCCTTTTCCGGGCAGGAAGGCATCCCCATGCCGGCGCTAGGCCTCTTCCACTGGGCGATCGGCCTCCTTCACGCGGCCCTGGGCGTGGCCACCGCGGGGCACGCCCTCCTGTTCAAGCGCGACCCCCGGGCGAGCTGGGGATGGATCGCGGTCATCATCATCTTTCCCATCCTCGGCCCCCTGATCTACCTCCTGTTCGGCATCAACCGGGTGCAGACACGGGCCAAGAAGCTCACCCGGCGGCTCCCCTTTCTGTTCCTGTTCCACCACGAGCCCCCCGCCATTCCCGCGACGGCCCACCCCGAGAAGGACCTCCCCGAACGGTTCGTCCCCTTTGCGCGCATCTCCGACCGGGTCACGAGACGCCCCCTTCTCCACGGCAACCGGGTCGAACTGCTCCAGAACGGGGAGGAGGCCTATCCGGCGATGCTGGAGGGCGTGGAAGGGGCCGAGAGGAGCGTCTACCTCGCCACCTACATCCTGGAGTCGAACGTCACCGGCCGCCGGTTCATCGACGCCCTCGCGCGGGCCCGGCACCGGGGCGTGGAGGTGCGGGTCCTGCTGGACGGGATCGGCGAGCTCTACTCGTTTCCCTTCAGCGGCCGGCTTCTCGCGAAGCGTGGGGTCCGTGTGGTTCGGTTCCTGCCGCCCACGGTGGTGCCCCCCTCCTTCCACATCAACCTGCGGAACCACCGCAAGGTCCTGACGGTCGACGGCCGCACCGCGTTCCTGGGCGGCATGAACATCGGCGACCGCCACCTGGCCGCCGACACGCAGAACCCGTCCCGGGTGGAGGACGTCCACTTCCGGATCCACGGCCCGGTGGTCCAGCAGGTCGAGGAGCTGTTCTGCGAGGACTGGGCCTTCGCCGCGGGGGAGGAGCTGGGCGGGACGCCGCAGGACCTGGAGCAGGCCGGCGAGGCCGTCTGCCGGACCATCGTGGACGGTCCCAACGAGGATTTGGACAAGCTGGCCGTGATCCTGGCCGGAGCGGTGTCCACGGCCCGGAGCCGGGTGATCGTCATGACCCCCTACTTCCTCCCCTCCCGGGAGATGATCGGCGCGCTGCAGACCGCCGCCCTGCGGGGGGTGGAGGTCCAGGTGATCCTGCCGGAGAAGAACAACCTGCCCTTTGTCCACTGGGCCACCCGGAACATGCTCTGGGAGCTGCTCCAGTGGGGGATCCGGGTCTTCTACCAGCCCCCTCCCTTCGTCCACAGCAAGCTGTTCCTGGTGGACGGCGTCTACGCCCTGGTGGGTTCGGCCAACCTGGACCCGAGAAGCCTGAGGCTGAACTTCGAGCTGGCCCTGGAGGTGTTCGACCCGGACTGGGTCGGCCGGATGACCGCCTTTGCGGAGGAGCGCCGCCGCCGCTCCCGGGAGGTGAGCCTCGAGGAGATGGACGGCCGTTCCCTGCCGGTCAAGGTCCGCGACTCCCTGGCCTGGCTGTTCTCCCCCTACCTGTGAACATGTGGGTCAGTGAACAGGGGGGCAGTCTTGAATTTCGACTTTTTGCGCGTCCTGTCGGCTCCGGAGATCGGGGCCTTCCTCCGCTCCCTCAGCTCCCGGCCTGGTCATCGTCCGGCGGTTACGCCCGGGGGCATCCCTGCCCGCCCTCCCGTCCGTGGTTCGTGTCGGTGGTCCGTGTTCGGTCGAAAGGATTCCTCAGCTGGTCGGTGTTCCGATCCACGAACCACGGACCACGATCACGGCCCTGATCGGTCTCCCTTGCCTCGAGGTCGGCGATCCGGTAGAACATGAATGGGCGAGATCAAGGCGCATGGGAGGTGAAGACATGGACGGCCAGGAGACCTTCAACCGGGTGATCCCCGGCGACTACCACGGGCGCATCCTCACCGGGGACTACTCCGTGGCCCTCAAGAAGCACGTGGCCGGGTACATCGACGCCTACCGGGCCTTCGAGCGGACCGGGAACCCGGCGGTGGTCTATCTCTCCGCCTGGCACGAGGAGGAAGAGGGGAGGCCCTGGTACGAGTTTGTGAGCCGGCGGTTCGCCCGCCTCATGGGCTGCGAGCGGAACGAGGTGGCCGACATGTTCCGGGAGCGCATCCTGGACCACCACATCCTGCACTACGGCGCGCCCAACGCCTCCATCCAGGAAGAGGTCCGCGACCGGGAGGCCCTGGACGGAGCGGCCCGCGAGCTGAGGGAGAGCGTTCGGCGGAGGGGGGTGGGGGACGCCATCTACAAGGTGGACCTGGGGCAGGGCCGGATCGGCTGGCTCAAGGACATGGCGCGCATCGAGACCCACGAGGAGGACGGCGTCTGCATCTCCAGCGGGTGCCTGACGCCCGTCACCAAGGAGAGGCAGGCGGAGGCGGAGCGGCTGGAGCGGGAGCGGCTCCAGGTCTCGCTCCAGATGGCGGGCGCGGTCTGCCACGAGATGAACCAGCCCATGCAGAGCATCTCGGGTTACTCCGAGAGCCTTCTCATGAACGCGGGGGAGACGGACCCGCTCGCCGTGAAGCTCCGCAAGATCATCGAGCTCACCCGCCAGATGGGGCAGATCACCCGCAAGCTCACCCGCATCACCCGCTACGAGACCAAGGACTACATCGCGGGCATCAAGATCGTGGACATCGATCGGTCCAGCAAGGACGTGACCGATCCGGAGTGAGGATGCGGGCCTCGGCCGTGGATCGGGACGCGCTGGCCGCCGGTTGACAGGATCCCTGGATCATCCCGGAAAGTCCCGAAGAAACCGGTAGAGGGTCGCCCGCCCCACGCCGAGCAGGCGGGCCGCCCGGGCCTTGTTCCCCCCGGTCCTCTCCAGCGCGGCGCGCACCGCGTCGGTGTCCAGCTTCCTCGACGGGCCGCGGGAAGGCCGGTGGGCCATGGACTCCCGGAGCTCTCCGGGCAGATGCTCCACCCGGACGGTGCGGCCCCGGCTCCGGACCACGGCGAACCGGATCGCGCTCTGGAGCTCCCGGACGTTGCCGGGCCAGGCGTAGCGCTTCATGAGGGTCACGGCCTCCGCGCTCAGCGCCGGAGACCGCCCCCCCTCCCCGGCCTCCATGGCGAGGAAGTGGGCGGCGAGAAGGGGGATGTCGTCCCGCCTCTCCCGCAGCGGGGGCAGGTGCAGGGGCACTACGTTCACACGGTAGTAGAGGTCCTTTCGAAACCGCCCGCTCTCCACGTCGGCCTTGAGGTCCCGGTTCGTGGCCGTGATCAGGCGCACGTCCGCCCGGCGCGTTCTCTCGCTCCCCACCGGCTCGAAGGTGCCCTCCTGGAGGACCCGCAGGAGCTTGGCCTGAAGCACCAGCGGCAGCTCCGACACCTCGTCCAGGAAGAGGCTCCCCCCGTCGGCCAGGTCGAATCTTCCCCGCTTGTCCCGGAGGGCCCCCGTGAAGGCGCCCTTGACGTGCCCGAAGAGCTCGCTCTCCAGCATGCCCTCGGGCAGGGCCGCCGAGTTCACCGGGACGAAGGGTCCGCCCCCCCGCCGGCTCTCGTCGTGGACCGCCGCAGCCACCAGCTCCTTTCCCGTGCCCGTCTCCCCGGTGATGCAGACGGGGTAGTCCGTGGTGGCCGTCTCCCGGATCCGGGCGTAGACTTGGAGCATCTCCGGGTCCCGGCCGATGATCCCGGCGAACCCCTCCAGGTCCCCGTGCTCGATCTTCAGGCCGATCAGGTCGGTGACGTCCCGGAAGGAGGCGATGACCCCGGCGAGCGTCCCGTCCTCCCCCTCGATCCCGTTCACCCGCATCTCCAGCCGGCGCGGCTCGCCGCCACGGGTGAGGATGTTCAGCGGGTAGTCGGCGTGGTCGAGGTCCCGGGGAGGACCCTCCAGAAAGGCGCACCGGCCCCCGCAGAAGGGGTGGCCGAAGGTCTCGTGGCAGTCCCTGCCCAGGACCTCCTCCCGGGAATACCCGGTGATCTCCTCGGCGGCCCGGTTGAAGTAGAGGATCCTGCGCCGGGGATCGTGCGCGATGATGCCCTCGGTGAGGTTGTCCAGGATCCGTTCCAGGTTTTTCTTCTCGGTCAGCAACCGTTCGATGGTGAGTCGGCTCATGGGGTCCCGGTTCGAAAGGGGTGCTCGGGCGCGGTTTCCGGCAAGGATCATAGTGGAATCGCGCGCTTGCTTCAAGCGCAATGATGTCCGCCTGTTGCCGATGGGGCCCGCGTGGTTACATTATGAGGAGACACCGGCCCACACGGGACGCCTGACACCCGACACCCCCGATGCTCCCGGGGAGAAAGGAACCCATCATGGACACCCGCGAAAAGACGGCCGGGCGCACGACCAACCGGCTGGCCGGCGAGAAGAGCCCCTACCTGCTCCAGCACGCGCACAACCCGGTGGACTGGTTTCCCTGGGGAGACGAGGCCTTCGAGACGGCCCGCCGGCTGGACCGTCCCGTGTTCCTGTCCATCGGCTATGCCACCTGCCACTGGTGCCACGTCATGGAGAAGGAGTCCTTCGAGGACCCGGAGGTGGCGGAGCTGATGAACCGGGCGTTCGTTTCGGTCAAGGTGGACCGGGAGGAACGCCCCGACCTGGATCACATCTACATGACCGCCTGCCAGATGCTCACCGGAAGCGGGGGGTGGCCCCTCACCATCGTGATGACCCCCGAAAGGATGCCCTTTTTCGCCGCCACCTACATCCCGCCGAAGGCCCGGTTCGGCCGGGCGGGCATGGTGGAGCTCATCCCGAGGCTCCAGGAGGTCTGGGAGAACCGCAGGGAAGAGGTGATGGACTCCGCCGGAAAGATCCTCGCGGCCCTCGAGACCGCAGCCGTCCCGGAGGCGGAGGGGGAGCTGGGAATGGAGGCCCTCGACCGCGCCTTCGAGGAACTCTCCGGCTCCTTCGACGCCCGCCACGGCGGCTTCGGCAAGGCGCCCAAGTTTCCCTCGCCCCACAACCTGCTCTTTCTCCTCCGGTACTGGAAGCGGACCGGCAACCCCCGGGCCCTGGAGATGGTGGAGTCCACCCTGGCCGCCATGCGGCGGGGCGGCCTGTTCGACCACCTGGGATTCGGCTTCCACCGCTACGCCACGGACGAGACCTGGCTCGTGCCCCACTTCGAGAAGATGCTCTACGACCAGGCCATGCTCGCCACGACCTACGTGGAGGCCTGGCAGGCCACGGGCAAGAGCCTCTACCGAAAGACCGCGGAGGAGGTGTTCGCCTACGTCCTGCGGGACATGGTCACCCCGGAGGGGGGACTCTGCGCGGCCGAGGACGCGGACAGCGAGGGGGTCGAGGGCAAGTTCTACGTCTGGACAGAGCGGGAGATCCGGGAAACGCTTTCGGAGGAGGACGCCGACCTGGTGATCCGGGCGTTCAACGTGTCCGGGGAGGGCAACTTCCGGGACGAGGCCACCGGAAGAAAGACCGGGGAGAACATCCTCCACCGGTCGCAGGGCCCGCAGGCCCGGCCTCTGGACCCGGACGAGAAGAAGCGCCTGGAGGCGGCGCGCGAGACCCTCTTTGCCATCCGGGAGCGCCGGGTGCGGCCCCTCCGGGACGACAAGGTGCTCACCGACTGGAACGGGCTCATGATCGCCGCGCTGGCGCGGGGCGCCCGGGCGTTCGAGAACCCGGACTACGCGGAGGCGGCCGCCCGGGCGGCCGCGCTCATCGAGGTGCGGCTCTCCGGGACCGGGGGACGGCTCCTGCACCGCTACCGGGACGGCCAGGCCGCCGTCGAGGGCCACCTGGACGACTACGCCTTCCTGGCCTGGGGGCTGTTGGAGCTCTACGAGGCGACCTTCGAGGAGAAGCACCTCCGCTGGGCCCTGGAGCTGGCCGACGCCATGCGGTCCCGGTTCGAGGACGCGGAGAAGGGGGGGTTCTTCTTCGCCGTGAAGGACGCTTCGGACCTGATCGTCCGCAAGAAGGAGCTCCAGGACGCCGCGGTCCCCTCGGGGAACAGCGTGGCCGCCCTGGTCCTCCTGAGGCTGGCCCGGCTCACGGGACGGTCCGATCTCGAGGAGAGCGCCTACGGCGTGTTCCAGGCCCTCGCCGGGACCGTGGAGCGGCTCCCCTCGGCCTTCACGTTTCTCCTCTCCGCCCTGGACTTCGCCGCAGGCCCCACCCGGGAGGTGGTCATCGTGGGGAACCGGGACGGCGACGACACACGGGCCATGCTCCGGGTGCTCGGCTCCCGGTTCCTGCCGGACACGGTGACCCTTCTCCGGCCCGCGGACCGGGGCACCCCGGACATCGACACCCTCGCTCCCTACGTGCGCCACCACGAGATGGTGGCCGGCAGGGCCTCGGCCTATGTCTGCCGGGACCAGGCCTGCCGGACCCCGGTGACCGGTCCGCAGGAGCTCCTGGCGAGCATCGAAGGGGCCGCCGGAGGGTGAAAAAAAGCGGGGCGTTCCGAAGAACCCCCCGCTCGCGTCGTTGTCTCCGTCGGCCCCTGAAATGCGGGGCCCCAGCGTTCCTATTCCGCGGCTTTGCGTTCGTGGCAGCTGTAGCACTGGAACGGGGCCCACTCCTCGTCACTGCCTTCGTTCATCTCCCTGTGGCAGGTGCGGCAGCTCTTGTGGTAGGCCGTGGACAGCTTGTACACGTTCCCCTGCGGTTTTCCGGGCTTGTGGCAGGAGATGCAGGGCTTGGCCTCGTCGTCCTCGGTCCAGACATTCTCGCCGTCGACGTAGTCGTGGTGGCAGTCCTCGCAGAAGAGGCCGTAGTCCTCCCAGTGGACGTCGTGGGTGAACTTGACCGGGCCCATCTTCCGGTTGGGGTAGACGTCGTTCCGGATGAGCATGTAGTTCTCGTACTCCTCGGTGTCCTCTGCGGATGCGTCCTGTTCGGAGGAACAGGCCGGGAGGAACCCGGGCAGGAGCAGCATCAGAAGGGCAAGGTACCTCGCAAACAAGCTCCGACCTCCTTTCGCCCTGCTTCGTCCGTTCACCCGTCCTGAAACGGGGAACCGCAAAGCGTCGGTTTGAAAAGGCAAGGCTTTTCATCGCACATTGCTGCCGGTTAGGCAACCAAAATCTTCCGGATCGGCCGGATGGGACCGGCTCCGCCGCTGCAGGCCCCTTTCGGTTGAGGTCGGCGGGACGCCTCTCACTGCTGCTTTCGAAATCCCAAAACGACCCAGGCCGTTGCCCAACCCAGGGCCACGGGTCCCAGCCCGACGAGGGCGAAGGGGAGGATCCCGTCCCGCCAGGGGGTCCAGATCAGTGCGGCCGCCGCCGCCCAGAGCCCGCTCGCAAGCAAGGCCAGGCGGACGCGCCCGCTGAGAAGAGGGGGCTCCCGGGTTTCCCTTTCCGCCTCCGCTCCCTGACGGCCGAGCCTCGGGAGGAACCAGATCACCACGATGATCAGGACGATGAGCAGGATTTCCTGAATGCCGGACAAGGAGGCCTCCATCCGAGAAGGAACCGATGAGGGGACGACCAACGCCCCGGACTGATATTGCCCGGACCGGAGAAGGTTCGTCAAGGACAAGGTGCCCCCGCCCGGGTGCCGAAGCCCGCCCTTGCCGCCCCCCATGGTTGTGATACAATCTCCTCTCGAGTCGACGATGCGGGACGGAAAGGAGGCGGCGTGAGGGTACTTTTCTACGCAGGAAAGGGGGGGGTCGGGAAGACGAGCGTGGCAGCGGCCACGGGGATTCGCACGGCCGAGGCCGGGAGCCGCACCGTGATTCTCTCCCTGGACACGGCCCACAGCCTGTCCGACGTCTTCGACCTGGACCGCGACCTGCTGGACCGGAACCGGGGGCGCCCGGTTCGGGTGGCGGACAACCTCTGGATTCAGGAGATGGACATCCAGGAGGAGATCCGGAAGAACTGGGGGGACATTCACCGCTACATCTCCACCCTGCTCAACACCACGGGGCTGGAGGAGATCCTGGCCGAGGAGCTGGCCGTCCTGCCGGGCATGGAGGAGGTGAGCCTGCTCCTCTACATCAACCGCTACGTGCAGCGGGAGATGTTCGATGTGATCATCCTGGACTGCGCGCCCACCGGGGAGTCCCTGCGGTTCATCAGCATCCCCACCACCCTGGAGTGGTACATGAAGAAGATCTTCCGGATGGAGCGGACCATCGCCCGGTACGCGCGACCCGTGGCCAAGAGGCTCTATGACGTGCCCCTCCCCGGTGAGGACTACTTCGACGAGCTGGAACGTCTCTTCGTACGCCTCGAAGGTGTCGACCGGATCCTGACGGACCCCGGGACCACCAGCGTCCGCCTGGTGACCAACCCGGAGAAGGTGGTGCTCAAGGAGACCCAGCGCGCCTTCATGTACTTCTGCCTCTACCGCATGAACATCGACGGGGTCATCGTGAACCGCGTGCTCCCCGACGGCGTGACGGACGGCTACTTCGACGGGTGGAAACGGAGCCAGGAGCGCCACCTGGAGACCGCCCGCTCGGTCTTCAGCCCCATTCCCGTCTTCCCGGTCCACCTGCTGGCCTCCGAGGCCCTGGGCTACGAGGCCCTCCGGGACCTGGGGCATCTCATCTACGGGGAGCGGGACCCCCTGGATCGCTTCTTCGACCGGGAGCCGTACCGCCTGGAAAAAGAGGCGGGGGGCTACCGCCTGACGATCACGCTCCCCTTCGCCACCCGGGAGAGCGTGGAGCTCAACCGGGTCGCGGACGAGCTCATCGTGCGGGTGGGCGGGATCCAGCGGCACGTGATGCTGCCGAGGCCCGTGGCCGCGTCCACCGGGGTCCGGGCCCGGGTGGACGGCCGTGAGCTGAACATCCATTTCGAGGAGGATGACCATGGAAGAGAAAACCCGTGAGCAGGAGACGTTCATCTGTCCGGTGGGGCGGTTTTTCGCCGAGCTGGGCAAATGCGGCGATCGGAGCTCGGACTTTCGCACGCACCTGAAGCAGTCCCGGGTCGAGTTCCTCAAGGCGATCCGCTCCCTGGTGGACGAGGGGATCGAGCGCATGGAGAAGGAACCGGACAAGGAGGAACGCAAGGCGACCCGGATCGAGGTGGAGTAGCGCCTTGACGGGGCGGGGGGGCTCTGGTAGAAGACCGGGATTCCGATCGAAAAGGAGAGCGCAACCCGTTGGAATTCACTGCGATCAAGGGGTTCAAGGACATCCTGCCCGCCGAGATCGACCCCTGGCAGCGGCTGGACGCCCGCGCCCGCGAGATCTTCGACGCCTTCGGCTTCCGGGAGATCAAGCCTCCGGCCATGGAGTGGACCGAGCTCTTCAGCCGCTCCATCGGCGAGGACACGGACATCGTCTCCAAGGAGATGTACACCATCCGCGACAGCAAGGGCCGCGGCATGACTCTCCGGCCCGAGGCCACCGCGTCGGTCACGCGGGCCTACATCCAGAACCGGCTCTACCAGGACAACCCCGTGCAGAAGCTCTTCGTCACGGGCCCCATGTTCCGTCACGAGAACCCCCAGAAGGGCCGCTTCCGCCAGTTTCACCAGATCGACGCCGAGATCTTCGGCGATGCCGGACCCCGGTCGGACGCCGACCTCATCGTGATGCTCCTCCACCTGTTCGAATCCCTCTCCCTCTCGGGCCTCTCGCTCCAGCTCAACTCCCTGGGGTGCCCCGACTGCCGCCCCGCGTTCCGCGAGGCGCTCCGGGACTACCTGGAGGAAAGCGCCCGGGGCCTGTGCGAGGACTGCACCCGCCGTGCGAAGACCAATCCGCTCCGGGTGTTCGACTGCAAGGCGGCGGCCTGCCAGGGACTGGTGGCCGGGGCGCCCTCGGTGCTGGATCACCTCTGCGAGGACTGCCGCGCCCACTTCGACGCGCTCCAGGGGCTTCTGGGGGACGCGAACGTGGTCTACACCGTGAACCCCCGGCTGGTGCGCGGCCTCGACTACTACACGCGGACCGCCTTCGAGGTCCAGACCGAGCGCCTGGGCGCCCAGAACGCCGTGGCCGGCGGGGGACGCTACGACGGCCTGGTCAAGCAGCTCGGAGGCCCGGACCACCCGGCCATCGGGTTCGCCATCGGCGTGGAGCGTCTGATCGCCCTCATGAACGAGGTCCGGGAACCCGAGCAGCCGGCGCCCTCCCTGTTCGTGGCGGCCCTGGGCGACGAGGCGGCCCGGAGGGCCTTCGCCTGGGTGACCGCCCTCCGGAAGGCCGGCCTCCGGGTGGAGACGGACTACGCCGCCCGGAGCCTCAAGTCCCAGATGAAGCGGGCGGACCGGCTGAACGCGTCCCGGGTCCTCATCGTGGGCGAGAACGAGCTCGCCTCGGGCAAGGGGCTCCTCCGGGACATGGAGACCAAGGCCCAGGAGGAGATCCCCCTGAACGACCTGGTCGAGAAAATAGGGGACGTTCTTGCATAATTCGATAACTCCCCTTTGTCGAGCTGTCGATCCCGGTCACGCACATGGCGTTTCAACCGCTGTCCAAGGGGACCGCGGCTCGAGTTATCGAATTATGCAAAAACGTCCCCTCATTGGGGACTGAAGGAGCACGATTGCAGATCGACACGCTGGGAGACTGGAAGAGGACCCACGACTGCGGGGCGCTTCGCGCCGGGGACGCGGGCCGCGAGGTCGTGCTCATGGGCTGGGTCCACGTGCGGAGGGACCTGGGGAACCTGATCTTCATCGATCTCCGGGACCGGGAGGGCATCACCCAGGTGGTGTTCGACCCCCAGGTGGACGCCGGGGTCCACGAGCGGGCCCACGTGCTCCGGGGCGAGTGGGTGGTGGCCGTCCGCGGCGAGACCGTCCCCCGGCTCGAGGGGCAGGAGAACCCGGACATGGCCACGGGCGCGGTGGAGGTCCGGGCCGGGGCGCTCAAGATCCTGAACCGCACCGAGATCCCGCCCTTCCAGGTGGCGGGGGCGGTGGACGCCTCCGAGACCCTCCGGCTCAAGCACCGCTACCTGGAGCTCCGCCGTCCCCGGGTGTTCCGGAACTTCCGCACCCGCCACCGCATCGCGGCCTGCGTGCGGGACTACCTGAACCGCGAGGGGTTCATCGAGGTGGAGACCCCGGTTCTCACCAAGAGCACCCCGGAGGGCGCCCGGGACTACCTGGTCCCCAGCCGGGTGAACCAGGGGCTGTTCTACGCCCTGCCCCAATCCCCCCAGCTCTTCAAGCAGCTCCTCATGGTGTCCGGGTTCGACCGGTACTACCAGATCGTCCGCTGCTTCCGCGACGAGGACCTCCGGGCCGACCGGCAGCCGGAGTTCACCCAGGTGGATCTGGAGATTTCCTTTGCGGACGAGGAGGCCGTGATCGTCCTGCACGAGGGCCTGATGCAGGCCCTTTACAGCACCGTGCTGGAAAAGGAGCTCACCCTCCCCTTTCCCCGCCTCACCTATCGGGAGGCCATGGACCGGTTCGGCACGGACCGGCCGGACACCCGGTTCGGTCTGGAGATCCGGGACCTGACCGGGGCCGCGGCCGAGTCCGAGTTCGGGGTGTTCCGTCAGGTCATTGACGGCGGGGGCGTGGTCAAGGCGGTCACGGTGCCCGGCGGCGCGGAGGGGTTCTCGAGAAAGGACCTGGACGGGCTGGGCGCGTCCGCGGTCGAGTGGGGCGCCAAGGGCCTGGCCTGGGCCAAGGTGACCGAGGGCGGCTGGCAGTCCCCCATCAAGAAATTCTTCCCCGAGGGGCTTCAGGAAGAGATGAACCGGGTCGCGGGTGCGGGACCCGGGGACCTCCTGCTCCTGGTCTCGGACCGGGACGGGACCGCCCTCCACGTCCTGGGCATGCTCCGGCTCCACCTGGCCCGAAGGCTCGGCCTCGTCCGGAACGACGAGCCCGCTTTCGTCTGGGTGACCGAGTTCCCCCTGCTCGAGCCCGACGACGAGGAGGAGGGACGGCTCACGGCCGTCCACCACCCCTTTACCGCGCCCCTGGTGGAGGATTTGCCGCGGCTCGCGGATGAGCCCGAGGCGGTGCGGGCCCGGGCCTACGACCTGGTGCTGAACGGGAGCGAGATCGGGGGCGGGAGCGTGCGGATCCACACCCGCGAGCTCCAGGACGAGATGTTCCGCATCCTGGGGATCACCACCGAGGAGGCCGAGGCCAAGTTCGGCTTCTTCCTGGAGGCCCTCCGGTACGGAGCGCCCCCCCACGCCGGCATGGCGCTCGGGTTCGACCGCCTGGTGGCCGTCATGACCGGCGCGGAGAGCATCCGCGAGGTGATCGCCTTTCCCAAGACCCAGCGGGCCACCTGCCCGCTCACCGGCGCCCCGTCCCGGGTGGACGAGCGGCAGCTCGAGGATCTCGGGCTATCGGTCCGCCCCGAAGAGTAGGGCACGGGGTTTGCAGTCGTCTGGGGCCGAGCAGGGGGGCGGGGGTGTTTCACGCAAAAAAGGGAGTTGACAACCCCCGCCTCGGGGGTATACTCACGACTTATCATTTGAACTGCGCCATTCCAGCTCGGGGCATCACCATGCGTTTCACCGCCATCCGGCCCATCATCATTACCACCGCAGCAGGGGCACCCGTGTGCGCTCTGCTGCTCCTTCTTGGGATCGGTCTGAAACCCCCGGGTCTGATGATGGAATAGTCTGCAACAAACCAGAAAATCCGTTATCAGGCCACCCTGATAACGGATTTTTTTTTGGTCGAAAGCGAGGACCCACCATGCAGTCGGTTACCCTGTACGACACCACCCTCCGAGACGGCACCCAGGGCGAGCAGGTCACCCTGTCGGCCGAGGACAAGATGAGCATCGCCCGAAAGCTGGACGAGTTCGGCATCCCCTACATCGAGGGGGGATGGCCGGGCTCCAACCCCAAGGACGCCCGATTCTTCCAGATGGCCCGCAAGGACCCGCTCCGGCAGGCGAGGCTCACGGCCTTCGGGAGCACCCGGAAGCCCGGCGGCAAGGCGGAGACCGACCCCAACGTGGCCGCCCTCCTGGAGACCGGGACGGACGTGGTCACGGTGGTGGGCAAGAGCTGGGTCCTCCACGCCACCGAGATCCTGGGGACCACCCTGGACGAGAACCTCCGCATGATCCAGGAGACGGTCTCCTACCTCAAGGCCCGGGACCGGGAGGTGATCTACGACGCGGAGCACTTCTTCGACGGCTGCCTCCGCAACCCGGACTACGCCCTCAGGACCGTTCAGGCGGCCGTGGAGGGGGGCGCGGACTGGATCGTGCTCTGCGACACCAACGGCGGCATGATGCCCCACGACCTGGAGGACGCGGTGGTCGAGGCGGCCGCGCGCATCCCCGTCCCCTTCGGCATCCACGTCCACAACGACTGCGGCATGGCCCTGGCCAACTCCCTGGCCGCGGTCCGCGCGGGCGCCGCCATGGTCCAGGGCACCGTCAACGGGTACGGGGAGCGCTGCGGGAACGCGGACCTGGTTTCCATGCTGGGCGTGCTCCAGGTCAAGATGGGCTACGACTGCGTCCCCCCGGAGAAGCTCGCCCATCTCACCGAGGTCTCGCGGTTCGTGAGCGAGGTGGCCAACGTGCCCCCCTCGAACCAGCGCCCCTTCGTGGGGCGGAGCGCTTTCGCCCACAAGGGCGGCATCCACGTGAGCGCCATCATGAAGAACCCGGCCGCGTACGAGCACGCGGACCCCGAGCAGGTGGGGAACCGCCGGCGGGTGCTGGTCTCCGACCTCTCGGGGAAGAGCAACATCGCCTACAAGTCCAGGGAGCTGGGCATCTCCCTCGGCGGGAACGGCTTCGACAGCCGGAAGATCGTGGAGCGGATCAAGGAGATGGAGGACCAGGGCTACCAGTTCGACGCGGCCGAAGGGTCCCTCGAGCTCCTCATGAAGAAGGTGACCGGCCAGTTCGAGGCCCCCTTCACCCTGGAGTCCTTCCGCGTGACCCTGGAGAAGGACGGAGACGCCCCCACCTCCTCCCACGCCACCATCAAGATCTCGGTGGAGGGGGAGGAGGAGATCACCGCGGCCGAGGGGGACGGGCCGGTGAACGCCCTGGACAACGCACTCCGGAAGGCCCTTTACAAGTTCTACCCGGAGATCCGGGAGATGGGCCTGGTGGACTTCAAGGTCCGGGTGATCGACGGGCAGGCCGCCACGGCCGCCCGGGTCCGGGTCAACATCGAGACCCGCGACGCCCGGGAGATCTGGTCCACCATCGGGGTCTCGGAGAACGTGATCGAGGCGAGCTGGCAGGCTCTGGCCGACAGCGTGGAGTACAAGCTCCTCAAGGTACGAAACGGCAAGAACAAGAAGGAGACCCGGAACGCGCAGGCCGGCTGAGCCCGCCCTGCACGCATCCGGCACCCGAACAGACAAGGCGGAAACAGACAGATGAAACCCACCACCGTACGATCAGAGGAGCGGTTCACCGCAGATCCCCCCGCAACGGGGGGGCTGCGGAGGGTCCTTGGGGAAGGCCCCGTTTCCGGTTCGGCACCCGCTTGACATCCATGCGAACCCGGCGCAGCCCTCGAGGGGCGCCGCAAAAGGAAAGGCATTCCCCATGACCGACAGCAACCGCATCATCATCTTCGATACCACCCTCCGGGACGGCGAGCAGTCGCCCGGGGCCAGCATGAACACGGCGGAGAAGGTCCGCATCGCCACCCAGCTGGAGCGGCTGGGCGTGGACGTGATCGAGGCCGGCTTCCCGGCCGCCTCCCCGGGCGACCTGGAGGCGGTCCGCACCATCGCGGAGAAGGTCCGGGGGCTCAGCGTGGCCGCCCTGGCCCGGACCTCCAGGCAGGACATCGACCGGGCCTGGGAAGCGGTACACGACGCGGCCCGCCCCCGGATTCACACCTTCCTCGCCACCTCGGACATCCACATGGAGCACAAGCTCCACATGACCCGCGACCAGGTGGTCGAGGCCGTGGTGGAGGCCGTCCGCTACGCCCGCACCTTCACGGACGACGTGGAGTTCTCGGCCGAGGACGCCTCCCGGAGCGACCGGGGCTTCCTCTGCCGGGTGTTCGAGGCGGCCGTGGAGGCGGGCGCCACCACGGTGAACGTGCCGGACACGGTGGGCTACATCCTGCCCCACGAGTTCGGCGACCTGATCCGCTACCTCCGGGAGCACACCCCCAACCTCCACAAGGCGGTCCTGAGCGTCCACTGCCACAACGACCAGGGGCTGGCCACGGCCAACACCCTGGCGGGCCTGGAGGCCGGCGCCCGCCAGGCGGAGGTCACGGTCAACGGCATCGGCGAGCGGGCCGGCAACACCTCCCTCGAGG
Source organism: uncultured Desulfobacterales bacterium (assembly GCA_964443135.1). Taxonomy (GTDB): domain Bacteria; phylum Desulfobacterota; class DSM-4660; order Desulfatiglandales; family HGW-15; genus JAIPEI01. The sequence continues at coordinate 41,909 of CAYUBQ010000010.1, forward strand.
AGGTGGTGATGACCCTCCACAACCACCGGGCCAGCCTGAACCTCACCACCGGCGTCGAGACCCGCGAGATCTACCCCACCAGCCGCCTGGTCTCCACCATCACGGGCATCGTGATCCAGCCCAACAAGGCCGTGGTGGGGGCCAACGCCTTCGCCCACGAGGCGGGCATCCACCAGGACGGGGTGCTCAAGAACCGCCTGACCTACGAGATCATGGAGCCCGAGACCGTGGGCATTTCCCGGAACCGCCTGGTCCTGGGCAAGCACTCGGGGCGCCACGCCTTCCGGGACAAGCTCGCCGCCCTGGGCTACGAGCTCGAGGAGGAGCAGTTCAACCACCTGTTCCGCAAGTTCAAGGATCTGGCCGACAAGCGGAAAGAGATCCTGGACGAGGACATCGAGGTGCTCTACGCCGAGGAGATCCTCCGCGCCCCGGACTTCTACCGCCTGGAGTACCTCAACGTGGTGAGCGGCACCCAGCTCGTGCCCACGGCCATGGTCAAGCTCGCCATCGACGGCGTGGAGATGCAGAGCGCCGGGTTCGGCAACGGACCCATCGACGCGGCCTACAACACCATCGCCAAGATGACCGGGACCCGCTCCAAGCTGATGCGCTTCTCCATCAGCTCGGCCAGCGGCGGCACCGACGCCCAGGGCGAGGTGACCGTGCGGCTCAGGGAGAACGGCTTCGTGGCCCTGGGCAAGGGCGCCGACCCGGACATCATCACGGCCAGCGCCAAGGCCTACGTGAACGGCCTGAACCGGCTCGAGTACTTGAAAAAGAACCCCTCCCTCTCCCCCGAGGAGAGAGGGTTGTGATTCCCCCACACTCACACTGTCACCGACACCAACACTGACACCGGGTTTTCATTCATGACCACACCCATGACCATCACCGAGAAGATCCTCGCGGCCCATGCGGGCCGCGAGGCCGTTCACCCCGGAGAGCTGATCCAGGTGCGCGTGGACGTAGCCCTGGCCAACGACATCACCGCGCCGCTCGCCATCCGCGTCTTCCGCGAGATCGGCGTCGAACGCGTCTTCGACCCGGAGCGGGTCGCCCTGGTGGCCGACCACTTCGTCCCCAACAAGGACATCGCCTCGGCCGAGCAGACCAAGATCGTCAGGGAGTTCGCCCGGGAGCAGGGCGTCCGCCACTACTACGAGCCGGGCACCGGCGGGGTGGAGCACGTGATCCTGCCCGAGATGGGGATCGTGGGCCCCGGCGACCTGGTCCTGGGTGCGGACAGCCACACCTGCACCTACGGCGCCCTGGGCGCCTTCTCCGCCGGCGTGGGGAGCACCGACCTGGGTGCGATCCTCGCCACCGGCGAGACCTGGCTCAAGGTGCCGCCCACCATCCGGGTGGTCTACGAAGGCGGGCTCCGCCCCTGGGTGGGCGGCAAGGACCTCATCCTCCACACCCTGGGACGGATCGGCGTGGAGGGGGCCACCTACAAGAGCCTCGAGTTCACCGGGCCCGTGGTGGAGGCCCTCCCCATGGACGACCGGTTCACCATGGCCAACATGGCCGTGGAGGGCGGGGCCAAGAACGGGATCGTGCCCCCGGACGCGACCACCCGGGCCTACGCAGCCGGGCGCACCCTGCGGGAGCCGGTCTACCACACGAGCGACCCCGAGGCCGGGCTGGACCGGGAGCTCCGCCTGGACGTCTCCAAACTGGACCTCCAGGTGGCCTTCCCCCACGCCCCGGACAACGTCCGCCCGGTCTCGGACGCAGGCGCAGTCCCCCTGGACCAGGTCTTCATCGGCTCCTGCACCAACGGCCGCCTGGGCGACCTCCGCCTCGCCGCCTCCCTCCTGAAGGGACGCTCCGCTGCCCCGGGCACCCGCGTCATCGTGCTCCCGGGCTCCCGCGCGGTCTTCCGGGAGGCGCTTCAAGAGGGCCTCATCGAGACCTTCCTCGCAGCCGGCGCGACCGTGGGTCCGCCCAGCTGCGGCCCCTGCCTGGGCGGGCACCTGGGCATCCTGGCCGCCGGGGAGCGGGCGCTCGCCACGAGCAACCGGAACTTCGTGGGCCGCATGGGCCACCCCGAGAGCGAGGTCTTTCTCTCGGGCCCGGCCGTGGCCGCGGCCTCGGCCGTGCTGGGCCGGATCGCGTCGCCCGATGAGCTCTGAGAGCCACGAAGCAGAGAACGAGAACCGAGCATTTCCCATAGAAAAGAGAGCGCAATCATGACGATGGAAGGAAGGGTCTGGCGGTTCGGGGACCACGTGGACACGGACCTGATCATCCCGGCCCGCTACCTGAACGTCTCGGACGCCCGGGAGCTGGCCGCCCACTGCTTTGCCGACCTCCGGCCCGAGTTCGCCGAAGACGCCCGAACCGGCGACGTCCTGGTGGCGGGCAAGAACTTCGGGTGCGGCTCGTCGAGGGAGCACGCCCCCCTGGCCATCCGTGAGGCGGGCGTCCGGGCGATCGTGGCCGAGAGCTTCGCCCGGATCTTCTACCGGAACGCCTTCAACATCGGGCTTCCCCTGTTCGAGTGCACGGAGGCGGCCCGGGCCCTCCAGGAGGGGGACCGCGCGTCCGTGGACCCGGCCACCGGGGAGATCCGGCGCATCGAGACCGGCGAGGTCTTCCAGGCCGAGCCCATCCCGCCCTTCATGCAGGAGCTCATCGCGGCCGGCGGGCTGGTGCCCTACCTGCGGGAGCGCCGAGGGACGTAACCGGGCTCCCACGCTCGGTGTCGGTTTTCGCAGGGCGGGGTTTTACACCCCGCCGTCCACGCCGAACCATCACGACCCCGCAACCGCCCCCGGCGGCCGGCAGGGGACGTAAAACAGGAGACATCCATGACAACGACCTATGGGATCGGGGTGATCCCCGGCGACGGGACCGGCCCCGAGGTGGTGGCCGAGGGCATCAAGGCCCTCCACGCCCTGGCCCCGCTCTGCGACCTCTCATTCGACTTCACGACCTTCGACGTGGGGGGCGAGGCCTACATGAAAGACGGCACCCTCCTCCCCGACGGCATGGTGGGGGACCTGCAGGCCATGGACGCCATCTACCTCGGCGCCATCGGCCACCCGGACGTGAAACCGGGCATCCTGGAGCGCGAGGTCCTGCTCAGGCTGCGCTTCGAGCTGGACCTCTACATCAACCTCCGGCCCGTGGTGCTCTTCCCGGGCGTCCCCACCCCCGTCAAGGGCAAGGGACCCGAGGAGATCGACTTCGTGGTGGTCCGGGAGAACACGGAAGGCTTCTACGCGGGAAGCGGCGGGTTCCTGCGGAAGGGCACCCCGGACGAGGTGGCCGTGCAGGAGTCGGTGAACACCTTCAAGGGCGTGGACCGGTGCATCCGCTACGCCTTCGATGCCTGCCGCAAAAGGGACCGGCGAAGGAAGCTCACCCTGGTGGCCAAGACCAACGTCCTGACCTTCGAGTCCGACCTGTGGGAGCGCCGGTTCCTGGCCGTCGCCCGGGAGTACCCGGACGTGGAGACCGACTACCAGCACGTGGACGCCTGCTGCATGTGGATGGTCAAGAACCCGGAGATCTACGACGTGGTGGTGACGAACAACATGTTCGGCGACATCATCACGGACATCGGCGCCGTCATCCAGGGGGGGCTGGGGATCGCCGCCGGGGGCAACGTGAACCCCGGCTCCGTCTCCATGTTCGAGCCCATCGGCGGTTCGGCCCCCAAGTACGCCGGCCAGGACAAGATCAACCCCCTGGCCGCCGTCTGCGCCGCCCAGATGATGCTGGACCATCTGGGCGAGGCCGAGGCCGCCGGTCGCCTCCTTCGGGCCGTGAAAAAGGTGGTGGCCGAGGACCTGGAGGGCCTGGACGCCGGGCGCATGGGCATGGGCACCCGCGCCGTGGGGGACAAGGTGGTGGAGGCGCTCAGCGCCATCTGAGGCCGCCGGAAGAGGGCCTTCAGGAGTGCAGGTACGGCTGGCATCTGGAGCCGGAAGGCCCGTCGCCTCTACCCAAGACCCGCCCGGGATCTACAGGATCGACCTCATTGAAATCAACGTCATGACTGTTCGATAATGCGGTACTCGCTGATCTGGAGAGGTTCGAAACGGGTTCCTGACCGGCTCCGGTTCTCCGTTCCGAGATGGGGGTGGGCCGGCAGGACAAGAGGGGATTTCCAGACGGAAGGAGATGACATGGCCGCCGATCAGAAACCGACCATCGCCTGCAGCACGGCGAGGATCGTGAACAGCCCCGAGAGCTTTGAGACCATGCAGAGCATCGGTCCCAAGGTGTGCATCACCACGGCGAGCGCCGAGGGGTTTCTGGGTTTTCAATCGAGCATTCAGACCGGGATTCTGCCGATGGCCGGTCGCTGGGGCGGGGGCAAGATCCACATGGAGGAGGAGCTGAACCCGATCCGGGAGATTCAGTACACAATGTGGGAGTCCTGGCAGGCCCACGAGGCGTTTCACGAGTCGAAGTTCGAGCAGTTCTTCGAGCTCTGCGGGGCCTGCCTGTCCATGGTTGTGGAGGGTCCCTGGGAGCCTGTGTACGAGGTGGTCCAGGGCCGTATGCCGCCGGTGCGGGGCATGGGGCAGATTGCAGGGCTGGCTGCGGACCTTCAGCAGGGCCGGGACCTCGTCCGCTTCGTCACGCCGCAACGGACGGTCGCCTTTGCCGAGCACACGGTGCTGCCGGGGCACGAGGAGGCGTTCGAGCGAGGGGCCGTGGAGACGATGGAGGCCCTGTCGGACGCCCCTGGTTTTCTGGGTTACATGATCCTGAAGCAGATCGGGGTCTGCGCCATCGGCAGCTTCATGTTCGACCCCGAGTCCATGGCCCTGGCGAGACAGACCCTGGGGGCCAACCCGCCCAAGAACCCCAAACCGCAGTTCAGCACTCCGGATCTCAAGCCGCATCCCGCAGAGTACGTGATCCACAGCGAGTGGGAGGTTGTCGAAATGGGGCGGATGGGCTTCGGGCGCACCCTGATCAACAGCAGGATCCGAAAGATCCACGACGAAGGGGTTGTGGCGCACCTCGCCAAGGGTCCGTACACCTCGTTCTTCAAGCCGATCATGGAAGAGGAGACCTGGAGACCCATGATCCATTGAGGAGAAACCATGAGCTTCCTCGGACGAAAAGCGTGGAGCCCGTGGACAGCAGGCATCGTGATCGGTCTCCTGCAAGTCCCCGCCCTGCTGATCGTGAGCTCCCCCATCGGCGTCTCCTCTTCTTACGTTTCGGCAAGCGGGTACATCGCCTCGCTGCTCGACCCGGACATCCTGAGGAGCGACTACTTCGAGAAGTACATGACGAGCATGAAGTACGCCTGGCAGGGCAGCATGGTGGTCGGGATCGCCCTGGGCGCCTTTCTCTCCAGGAGGCTATCCAGCGTCCGCAGGCAGGCGTTCTCCCCCATCTGGAGGCGAACCCTGGGGAACAGGAGCTTGGGAGGCCGGTCCGTGGTGGCCTTTGTGGGGGGGTTCGTGATGCTCTTCGGTGCGCGCTGGGCCGGGGGCTGCACCAGCGGTCACGGTCTTTCCGGTGTGGGGCAGCTCGCGGTGAGCTCCATTGTGGTCTCCCTCTGCTTCTTCATGGGCGGCATCGTGGTGGCCGGCTTCTTTCGAAAGGTGACCCGAAAGGAGAACGCATCGTGACCTTCGCGGTGACCGGTCTGCTGATGGGCATCGTCTTCGGGTTCGCCCTGGAGAAGGGAAGGGTCTTCGAACCGGGTATGATCGTCGGGCAGTTCCAGCTCCGCAACTTCATCATGGCCAAGATGTTCCTCAGCGCCATCGCCGTGACCATGATCGTCTTTCTGGTTCTGACCGGACTCGGCTGGGCGGACTTTCACCCCAAGGGGGCCGTCTTCCCCGGGGTGGTCCTGGGGGGGCTGGTCTTCGGGGCGGGCATGGCACTGGCGGGCGCCTGCCCCGGCACCGTGCTGGCCCAGCTGGGGGCAGGGTACAGGGACGCCTGGGCCATCATCGCCGGCGGCCTCGCCGGGGCATTGACCTACGGGTACCTGGAGCCCGCCTTCTCGGGCTGGAGCTCCAGCTCGGGCGAGATCACCCTGGTGGATCTGACCGGCTGGCCCTTCCAGGTCATGGCCCCCATCGGGGTGGTGCTTATCGCTCTGGTCATCTATGCCCTGGAGCGCTGGAAGTCCTGGAGGGTCGAGCTGGGCTCCGATTACGACGGTCTTCTCGACCGGTCGAGAGACTCGACCGGCTCCCCGACCCAGCCCCCGAGCGACACCCGTCTCTCCTCTTCGACGCGACCTGGTCAGAGAAAGAGCTCCTCCGCCGACGCAAAAGGGCGCTGATCGTTCCCGCTCATCCGCGAACCATGGTTTGGCCGTCGAAACAACCCGGAACATCGAAAAGGGCGCTGCATGCAGCTGACGGCCTGGATTTTTTCCATTGGTTCAGGGCGTCTCCTGTGCTAGGCAGCAAGGTTGGAAGATGCATGGAAAGGAGATCGGGGCCATGAGAGAGAGCTTGTTCGACGTCCTTCGGGAAGAGAATTTGAACCGCATTCGGATCCACTATGACTGGCGCACGGACCGGGCCGTCCTCTACACGGCCCGGGAGTGGGAGGACGACCACCCGTGGCGGGAGTACAACCGGGGCTTCACGGTCTACTCGGCCTTGACGCCGAACGCCCTGTATCACAACGACCTCGAGAGCCGGGGTCTCTTCGAGAAGCATGCCCTGACGGACTACCTGGAGCGGGTGATCGCGCTCATGCGCAAGGGCCGGCATCAGCTTTTGGAGGGGTTCTACTGGAGGAACAAGGAGATTCGTTTTGTGAACTGCATCCACAGCGTGAAGCTCGGGATCCACAACCGGAGCCAGACCGTGGTCATGGGGGGCATCCGGCGGCACGAGCCCGAGGAGCCGGAGTTCGACGTGCTGGTGGACGGCATGAACCTGGGCCGGGGCATGAGCTTCAAGAACGTGGCCGCCCACGTCCCCTGCGGGGGGTGCAAGATCACGGTCCACGCCGGGCCGGTGGATCTGGAGGATCTGGACGAGGTGGGGTTCCTGGCCTATGCCAACGACCGGACCCGGAACACCACCGGGCCGGACATGAACTACCCGGCCGAGCTGGCCGACGTGGTGCGGGCCCACTTCTCCCTGGGCTTTGCCGGCGGGACCCGGGGGTATCTGGGGCCCACGGGCCGGCCCACGGCCTGGGGGACCTACCACGCCGTGAAGCAGGCGGTGAGGTTTCTCGAAGGGTCGGACTCTTTGGAGGGAAAACGCATCGCGGTGCAGGGGCTGGGGTCGGTGGGGTCGCATTTGGCGGACTACTACCTGGGCGAGGGGGCCTCTCTGCTGGTCACCGACGTCCGGCCCGAGACCGTGGAGGCCTTTGTGAAGGCCCACCCGGGGGCGGCCGTGAAGGTGGTGGAATCGGAGGAGATCTACTTCGTGGAGGCGGACCTCTTCAGCCCGTCCGCCCTGGGCGGCGTGCTCACGGAGGAGCGGATCCCGCGCATGGGGTTCAAGGTGATCGCCGGGCCGGCCAACAACCAGATCCGGGCGTCGAGCCAGGAGGAGGAGATCGCGCTCTCCCGGCGGCTGGAGGAGGCGGGCATCCTGTTCGTGCTGGACTGGTGGCACAACATCGGGGGCGTCATGACCGGCTGGGAGGAGTATTTGCACCAGGAGAAGGCGGACATGGAGGCCCTCATGGACCGGATCGAGCGGATCTGCCGGAACGAGACCCGGCGGCTCCTGGAGGAGGCGGAGAAGGCCGGGGTCACGCCGACGGAGATGGCCTACCGGCTGGTGGAGGAGACCATCTACGGGGAGTAGACCGTAAAGGGTGGAGCGCGGGGAGGAGACGCATGGCCTGGGAGACCATCGAGTACGAGGTGACGGAGCCGGGGATCGGGCTTCTTTCTCTCAACCGGCCCCGGCGGTACAACGCGGTGAGCTGGGAGATGATGGAGGAGTTGGAGGCCTTCTGGGGACAGCGGCTCTACGATCTCGACACCCGCGTGATCGTCCTTCGGGGAAACGGGGACAAGGGGTTCTGCGCGGGTCTGGACATGAAGCAGACCATGAAGAAGACCCCGGAGATGGACGTGGACGCCTTCTATCGGTTCCAGGCCCGCCTGGCCCGGCTCACCCTGGCCATGCGGAGGGCGCCCCAGCCCGTCGTCTGCGCAGTCCACGGGGCGGCCGCGGGGCTGGGCTTCAGCTTCGCCCTGGCCTCGGACGTGCGGGTGATCACCCCGGACGCGCGGTTCTCCGCGGCCTACATCAACATCGGCCTGGGCGGGGCCGACATGGCCTGCAGCTACTTCCTGCCGCGGACCATCGGTGCGGGGAGGGCCTACGAGTTCATGCTCACCGGGAACTTCATGTCGGCCGAGGAGGCCGTGTCGCTGGGCATGGCGAGCCGGCTGGTGGAGCGGGACGCGCTCCTGGAGACCGCCCTGGAGCTGGCCCGGACCATGAACGGGAAGAACCCCATGGGGCTCCGCCTCACCAAGGAGGCCGTCAACATGAACCTGGACGCGGGCGGGCTGGAGCAGGCCCTGAACCTGGAGGACCGGAACCAGACCCTGCTCGTGGCCCGGGGCATGCTGGGGCAGGGGGAGAGGAAGAGCCGTTACTTCTAGCCTTCGGGGCGTTGGGGCCGGACAGGCCTTTGCGGGCGCCGCCTTGCGCTTTCAGTGCGCCCCTCCGAACAGGAGCGGCTTGAAGTCGAAGGAGCGGACCCGCTCCTCGTTGTGGCACCGCTGGCAGGCCTCGAGGGTGAGGGCGGCCCGGATGTCCCCGGGATCGTTGGTCTCCACGTGCTTGCTGCCGGGACCGTGGCAGACCTCGCAGCCCGCGTGCTTCAGGTGAGGCGTCTTTTCCACGGACACGAACCCCCCGGGTTGTCCATACCCCGTCGCGTGGCACTCCAGACAGTTGCGGTACTCCTTCTCGGTGAGGCCGGCCTTCATGACGGCCACGCTCTCGTAGGAGCGGGCCTTCTTGGCGTGCTCCATGAATCGCTGGTACTCGCGATCGTGGCAGTCGCCGCACGCGGCGGAGCCCACGTACTGCTTCGCTTCCCCGCGAGCCTCTTCTCCTGCGAAGGTCAGCAGGCCGACGGCGGCCGGCAAGAGGAACAGGAGCAGGTTCCCGGGTCGTTTCCATATCCGTTTCATGGCTTTCCCTCCTTGTGTTCGGGGGGCCGTCCGCGCGGATGGAACGGCCAAGCTTCCCCTGTGGGTACGAGCTCGAGAGCGCCCCCGGGACCTTGGAGGCGCGGCCGCGCCGGCTGTTCAGGGTGTCTCCAGGTTCTACCGGACTCATCGACCCTTTCCTGCCCGGACTTGAACCCGATCCCTCCCTTTTTCCCCCGCGGTTTCAGTGATACACTGCTTCTAGGCCCGACGGGTCGGAACGCGCTCCGAAAGGGACGGAAGTCGGGCGGGAAGGAGTTACATGGTCGACCTTCGGGACATCGCGGCTCAGGTGGTGGAGAACTGCACCGTCATGGACGCGCAGCACGCAGGCGGCTTTTCCATCTGCGGGCTGGCCCTGCGGCTGCGGGACCTCTTCAAGTGGGAGCAGGGGCTCGACCCCTGGGTGGAGGGGGAGAGCGGGGAGGTACTCGACTGGATCGGGAGGCGCGAGGAGCAGTGGGAGGCGGTGGCCGGCTCCGAGCTCCGGCCCATCCGGATATCGGGGAAGGCGTTCGATCCCTTCGACGCGGAGGGCGTCAACGAGATCCTCGAGCCCCGGGGCTGCCTCTACGGGGCCGGGCTCGCGGGCGGGCTCGTGCCGGTCTTCTTCCTCGCGCGCATCGAGGAGACGCGCCGGATGGGGGATGTGACCGTATACGTTCTGGGGCGGGAGCTGGCCCGGGGCCTTCTCACCCTGCCCGCCCTGACCCGAAATCACACCGTCCTCCTGAGACGGGAGACCGCCCGGAGGTTCCTCTGGGACAGCATCTTCTACTCCGGGGAGGGCGGCGGGGAGGCGCTTCGGTATGCGCTCGGCCGGTACGGCCTGAGCGGGGGGCGTCCCGGCGAGATCCCCCCGCGCCTGGACGCCATGGTCCGGGACGAGCTCGAGGTCATCCTCCGGCACGAGCTGGGCGAGCTCCGCGACACCACCTTCGACCGGACCACCTGGCGGGAGGTGATCGCGGCCTTCCCGCACACCCCGGTGGAGCTCCTGGCCCGGGCGGTCAAGGACCTTCTGGCCGACACCCACGAGGCGGGCACCCTGCGGTACATCATCGACGGGGAGCGACACGCCTCGCTGGGGTTTTACACCGCCTTTCTGGACGGGCTGCGCAAGGCCCTGTTTCCCGAGATGGCCGAGGCCTTTGCCGGGTTCCAAGAGAGCGGCGACTGGAGCGGGATCGACCGGGCGCTCCGGGCGGTCCGCGCAAGGACCTCGCACCATGCAGCGGTCATCACCGCGACCTACGAACAGGGCCGTGACCGGGACGACCTTCCCCGGGCCGAGGCCGAGATCGAGGAGCGGCTGCTGGCCCCCCTGGGCCTCCCCGGAAAGGAGGAAGGCTGAACCACGATCGACGCGAGAGTTGTCTTTTCCTTCGGAAATCGACATAAATGACGTGATTGTGAGAAGGGGCGGTGTGTGAATCCGACTGCCCGGGGGGACCTGCCGGACCAGACGCCATCACCAAGGAGGGTGCCATGCGTGAGACCAAGCTCCACTACGGCTGGATCGTCATCTTCATGGGTCTGCTCACCACCATCGCGGCCCACGGCTTCGGTCGGATGGCCTACACCATCATCCTTCCCGCCATGAAGGACGGCCTGGCCTTCGACTACACCCAGCTGGGGCTGCTGGGGACCGGCAACTTCATCGGCTACCTCACCATGGCCATCGTGGGCGGGTTTCTGGCCGCGCGGTTCGGCACCCGCATCGTCATCACCTTCGCGCTCCTCCTCATGGGCGTGACCCTGATCCTGACCGGGCTGGCCGACACCTTCGGCTTCGCCTTCACCATGCGGCTCTTCACCGGCCTGGGGAACGGTGCGGCCTACGTTCCGGCCATGGCCCTGGGCTCCGCCTGGTTCGCCATGAAGCGGCGGGGCTTTGCCACGGGCATCGTGTCGGGCGGCATCGGGGCGGGGACCCTGATCTCCGGGCTGGTGGTTCCGCCCATCCTGCTCTCCTACGGACACGAGGGCTGGCGGTACTCCTGGTACTACCTGGGCGGCGCGGTGCTGGTGATCTCCGCCATCGTCTTCCTCTTCGTCCGAAGCCGGCCCGAGGAGAAGGGGCTGCTCCAGGTGGGCGAGGCGGAAGGGGACGAGCGAGCCGAGGGGAGCGCAGCCAAGGCCTCGACCCTGGACTGGGGCCTGGTCTACAAGAAAGGGTCCGTCTGGTACCTGGGCGTCACCTACTTCTTCTACGGCCTCTCCTACATCATCTACATGGTCTTTTTCGCCGCCTACCTGGTGAACGAGATGGGCCTCTCCCAGGAGTGGGCGGGCGGCCTGTGGGCCGCGGTGGGCGGTCTGAGCGTCTTCTGCGGCGTGATCTGGGGGAGCATCTCGGACCGGCTGGGGCGGGCCAAGGGCGCGGCCCTGGCCTATCTGGTCCTGGCCATGGCTTACATCGTCTATGCCCTGGTCAGGGTGGAGTTCGGGTTTTACCTGTCCGCGGGCCTCTTCGGGCTGACGGCCTGGAGCATCCCCACCATCATGGCCGCCACGGCCGGCGACCTGGTGGGCCCCCGGCTGGCGCCGGCCGGGCTGGGATTCGTGACCATCTTCTTCGGCATCGGCCAGGCCCTGGGTCCGGCGATCGGCGGCTACCTGGCGGACTCGACCGGCTCCTTCACCATCCCTTTCCTGGTGGCCGGGGGCATCTCGCTCGTGGGAGCGGCCTTCTCTCTCTTCCTCAAGCGGCAGGAGGTCTGAAGGCGGGCCTTTTCCATCTCGGCGGGGAGCATGGGTCGCCAGGAAGCGCTGTCTACTCCCCGCCGGTCTTGAGCTCGGTCTCCGCCTGTTCCTCCTTTTCAATGCGCTCGAGAATGTGCCGCCTGAACGACCACAGGACGAAGACGCCCATGATCCCGATCAGGATCAGCACGGATATGTTCGCAGGGCTCGGGTTTTTTGCGACGTTCTCCAGCTGCTCTCCGAAAAACGCCATGGTCAGCGTTCCGGGAAGGAGCGCCGCGCCGGTTCCAATCAGGAAATCCGAGTACCTGATGTGAAGTGATCCTGCGGCAAGGTTGACGACCGGGAACGGCGCGATGGGCATCAGGCGAACAGCCAGCACGGCCTTGATCCCGCCGTGGCGCAGGACCCGGCGCAGCCGCTCGAGGCGTCTGCTTTCGATCTGTCCTACTTTGCCCCCGCCGAACCTGTGACCGAGAAAATAGAAGACCGTGGCGGCGGTAAGGCTTCCGCCCATGGCGAAGGGCCAGCCGAAGAGTCCGCCGAACGCGAGGATGACGGTGACGTTGATCACTGAGTTGGGAAAGACGATGACGCTTGCCAGGACATACGTCGCCACAATGGCGACCGGCGTCCACCACTCCCCTCTCAGGGTCTCGACCAGATCATCGACGAACTCGGGATCGGCGAACCGCTGGAGGGGCGTGAGCTGCCAGAGCACCGCCATGATCATGACCACGACCAGGACGGCCAGGGGAAAGCCCCAGACCGATATGATGTCTTTCAAGCGATCCAGGATATCAGTCTCCCTGAATAGAATGAGGGTGCATTCCCATGCCGATCGCCCGCATCATGATGGCGTCGCAAAAAGCTTTGGCCTCGAGATTCGCCCTCGGAATACCAACGGATTATAGCATTTCGCCGCTCCAGCCGCTCGACCTGCTTGGTCCGGTCCTCTCTGGTCGTTGGTTTGATCATGGGGCCTCCACCCGAAGCACCTCCTGCGGGGTGAGGGAGAGGCGCTCCACGCCGTCCTCCGTGACCAGGTAGTCGTCCTCCAGCCCCACCACGCCCTCGCCGGGGAGCACGAACTTCGGCTCCAGGGCCAGCACCATGCCCGGCTCCAGGGGAAGGTCGAACCTCGGGGCGAGGATCGGAAGCTCGTCCACCTCCAGGCCGATTCCGTGGCCCACGAACCGGACCTGGTTCGGTCCGTGGCCCATGAACACGGGAGCGAGGCCCGCCCGGTCCGCCTCGGCCGCGGCGGCCTCGTACACGGCCCTGCAGGGGACGCCGGGACCGGCCGTCTCGGCGAAGCGGTCGTGGATGCGCCGGGAGCAGTCGTGGGCCTTCTGCAGGGAGGCCGGGAGCTCACCGATGACGTAGGTCCGGGACTGGTCCCCCAGGTAGCCGTCGATCCCCACGCTGTAGTCCACCTCGATGGGTTCGTTTCGGCGGATGGCCTTGTGACCCGCGCCCTGGGGCATGGCGCAGCAGGTGCCGGAGCCGCCGTGGGCGCTGTTGAGGTAGGAGGCCGCATCCCCGTTGGGCCCGCTCAGCACGTGAGCGTAGGTCATCTCCTGGTTCCAGCCCCGCATGCGGACGATGCCCTGGTGTCCGCCGGTCCGGCCGAGCATGGCCAGGCGGCCGTCCACCTCCAGCTCGGTCATCCCTTCCCGGATGAACCGGGTGAGGTCCATGAAGGCGCGGTCCTCGACCTCGAGGGCCCGCCGGATCTGCGAGACCTCGTAGTCGGACTTGATCATGCGCTGGGTCCGGATCAGACCCGAGACGTCCTCCCATTCGCAGGAGGGGAAGGTCTTCTGGAGCCAGAGAAAGAAGGCCGCGGGCAGGACGTCCAGCTCCAGGCCCACCCGGCCTGTGAGGGGGGTCCCGTTCTCTTCGAGCGCCCCGGAGAACTCCCGCCTCCCGTGGATTGGAACCACCCGCTCGAGGGGCGACTCCCGCCGGGCCCGTTCCGCGGACTTGATGGCCAGGAGCAGCGGATCCCCCTCGGCCGGGACCCGGAGAAAAGAGGTCTGCAGGGTGCCCGAGTAGTAGTAGAGGCCCACGTTGTGGAGCACGAGCGCGCTGTCCAGGTTCTGCTCTCTCAAAATTCTCCGGAAGCGTTCGATGCGGGCGGCGATCTCTTCGGCCGGGACGGGTTTCATGGAAGGTCACTCCTTGTTCGAAAGAGGGCTCTAGCCCTTGGAGATGAGGTAGACCACGTATCCCACGTAGCAGGCCAGCAGCACGGCGCCCTCGGCCCGGCTGATGGTGTTCGTCTTCCGCATGAAGAACCAGGGAAGGGCGCTCGTGAACATCATGACGAGGTAGTCCACGATCAGCCCGCTCTCGACGAACCCGCCGGGGATGGGGATGGGCCGCACCAGGGAGGCCGCGCCGAGCACGCTCATGATGTTGAAGACGTTGCTTCCCACCAGATTGCCGATGCTGATGTCCATCTCCTTGCGGAGGGCCGCCACGACCGACGTGGCGAGCTCGGGGAGGGAGGTCCCGAAGGCCACGATGGTGAGACCGATGAACTTCTCGCTCACGCCCAGCACCTGCATGATGGCCACGGCCGCGTCCACCACGAGCTTCGCCCCGAAGACCACGCCGAAGACGCCGACGATGATCAGCACGACCTGCCGGGAGCGGGACTCGATGAACTCCACCTCCTCCACGCCGAGCTCCTCGAGGACGGCCTCCGCACTGAGGCCCTTCCGGGCCTCCCGCTTCGCCACCAGGTAGTTGAACACCGTGTACAGGATGATCCCGCCGAACAGGGTCGCGCCCTCGATCCGTCCCAGGGTGGAGTTGAGAGACAGGACCAGGAGGTAGATGGAGATGACGAGCATCAGAGGGATGTCGCGCTGCACCACCGAGCGGTGGCTGGTGATGGGCTGGAACAGTGCGGCGGTGCCCAGGACCAGGGCGATGTTGCAGATGTTGCTCCCGACCACGTTTCCCACGGCGATCATGCTCTTGTCGGTGAGGGAGGAGATCAGGCTGACCACGAGCTCTGGGGCAGAGGTGCCGAAGGCGACAACCGTGAGGCCGATGACCACAGGGGTGATTCCGAGGCACCTGGCCAGGCTCGAGGAGCCCTTCACGAGCCACTCCGCGCCGTAGTAGAGCATCAGGAATCCGACCAGGCACAGGACGATGTTCAGAGCCATGCATACCCTCATCGGTGGTTTTCGGGTAAACTACACCAAACCGCATCGGTTTTTAAGGGGTTTTCGCCCTCATGAGGCAGGGAAAAAACGATCGGCGTCCTCCTCTCGCACCTGTTTCGATTGCCATCAATCGCTGGAACCAGCGGGTGCGCTTGTCAACCCGAGTTGTTCCCGTCCGCTGCAGGCGAAGCATTCGGGGGGAAGGGCCCTGGGCACGGAGCGCTCGCCTTGCCCACAGGACCTGATCTGTCCTATGATAAGAGGAAGGGAGCGAATCATGAGCGAGCCGACCTGCGATTTGGGAGGAAAACATGTCCTGGTGACGGGCGCCACAGGCGGCCTGGGATCGGCCCTGGCCGTGATGAGCAACACCATGCGTGAAGGGCCGAAGCGGCCCGCTTTCTGAAGGAGATCGAGGAGGAGCTGGGCCCTCTGACCCGACGGGAGCGGCTGGCCTGCCGGGGTACCGTATCGCTCTCGTGCTGGACGTGGCTGGCCGGGAAGCTCGGCCTGCTGCAGCAGCCGAGGCTGCTCCGGGTGGAGCGCCGCTTTCAGACGGCCTCTCGCGGCTCGGCGGCCGCCCCGGTTCGGGTGGGCGGCCGGGCGGAGGCCCGCTGGGCGGCGAGGAGAGGGGTGCGCTCGCCCTTCAAAGGAGACGATCATGAGCCGGGATGGACTGAAGCAGGCCCGGGAGCTGACCATTCAGGGGTTCCACTACGAAAACCTGCTGGAGATGGCCCGCTGCTGCCGGGAGGAAGAACGGCCGGACCGCCTTCTCTGCGCGTTCGTCATGGAGCGCTTTTTCACGGCCCTCGCCGAGGAGGTGGGAGACGGCCCCGTGTTCAGCGACGTGCTGAGGAAGCTGGAGGTCCGGTACCGGAACACGGTCAACCTGGCCTTGGAAAAGGCCGAGGCCGGCGCGCCCCGTGAGGAGCAGGACGAGCTGCTGACCCGGCTCGTGCAGCTGCTCTGGACGGCGCCCCGGGACTAGGGCCGGCGGTCCCGGTAGCGGCGGGAGACCTCCTCCATGCGCCGGCGGGTCACGCCGAAATCGCAGGTCCCCACCCTGGAGGCCGAGCGAAAGTGGACGAGGCGTTCGGACCCGTCGAGCAGGAACACCACGTCGTCCACGAACCGGAACAGCCGGCTCCGGAACAGGACGTGGACGGTCGAATCGGAGACCTGCACGACCTCGGACCGCTTCATGCCGCGCACGATCCCGAGGATCCGGTTCCTGGTCTCCTCCCGGGTCCCGACGAACGGGAGCGCCTCCATCCTCCGTGCCGGGTCGGCGCTTCGGGTGGAGACGCTGTTGGGTTTGTCCGGGCAGGGTAACGGGTTTCCCTCCTCGAGGACCGCCGAGCGGGGGGCAGGGTCGCCCGAGCAACCGAAGAAAAGAAGCAGGGTCGTCAGGAAACCTCCCACGCCCGCTCCCACGTTCCGCCGGGTGAAAGCCTTCGGGGACTTGCAGGCCGCTGCCATCGCATCCTCCCAAGATGCTTACCCACGTCTTGTGCGAAGAAGGAAGGTCGGCCATCCGTTTGCGGGCATGAGGGAGGGCATCCGGCTTTTCTCATGGGCCGATGTCTGTTATCATTCCCCATGAGTTCCAGGACGGTCGGAGTGTCGGGCGCGAGGCCGCCGGGAGCGAAGCAGTGCCACGCCTGGTGGAAGGAGTGGCGCCGAGCAACATGCAGGGAGCGGACATCATGAAGTCGGCGTCGGAAGGGACCTGGTGGAACGCCGGTTCGGCGGAAAAGCACAAGGGTGCCATTTCACGAATTCAGATGCCTCGGTCAATCCAATTTTTTGTCAGGTCGAATAAGTATGCTGAGACGTCAGGATACGACATTAGATATGGAACAGAAGCAGATTGAAATCTTCCGTGGAATGTCACCGGAGGCGCGCCTGAAAATTGCCGTACAACTCTGCCATATGTCCAGGAATCTTCTCGCTGAAGGCGTACGCAAGCGGCACCCTCAGTATAATGAAAAGCAAATCAAATTTGCTGTATTAAAATTATTGCTCCCTGATCAATTGTTCCAATCCGCCTACCCCGAAGCAAAAGGGATTCTTCCGTGACACCTGAAGAAACGCTGGGAACTGTTCTTGCCAAATTCGATCAATTCAATATTCCCTACATGATTACAGGGTCCTTTGCCAGCAATGTTCACAGCGTCCCCAGGGCCACTTATGACGCGGATATTGTGATTGAATGTTCCAAGGACTCCCTGGAAAAATTTCTGAACAGCCTCTCTGATCGTTTTTACGTGAGTCATGAAGCAGCGCGGGAAGCGCTTGAAACCCGGGGGATGTTCAATGTCATTCATTTGGACACGGGCTTTAAAGTGGATTTGATAATGCGAAAAGACAGGGATTTCAGCAGGAAGGAATTTTCCAGACGCGAAAAAGTCGGCTATCTGGATGTGGATCGATGGTTCGCAACTGCAGAAGACATTGTCCTCGCCAAACTGGAATGGAGCAAGATTGGAGACTCGGAAAAACAGTATCTCGATGCCCTGAACGTGGCAAAAGTACAGGGGGAGAGCCTGGATCGAACCTACTTGAAAAAATGGGCGCCGGATCTAGGTGTTGAAGAACTGCTGAACAGACTCATTGATGAACTTATATGACATGATGGGAAGTTGTTTTTGAAAAACATAGGGCTGAAAACGTGATTGTGTGGCAATGAGAAAATGGAAACAACAGATTATGGCTAAGAAAACGTCCCATAACGAAAGCATGGCCGTTGGGCAAGAAGGAAGGCCGGCTATCCGTTTGCGAGCGTGGGGGAGGGCATCCGGAGGCCGTTTGGGGCGCACGAACCCCTGCCCGGGAGAGGGGGACGTGGGGAATCATTATTCATGAAATTTCCCTGGCAGGACTGTTCCTCATACCGCGCCCGAGGTAAGGAGTTCGCAGCGCTGACAGACGAAAAGGCCAAGCGGATCGAAGGGATATACGCCGACACCTTCACCGAGGCGTGAGTCCATGGAAAACCCGGCCCCGTAAATCATTCGCACATCCTTTACCGTGAAAATATCCCTCGACGGGCCGGGCGTAGGGCGGCATTTCATATGCCGCCGCAAGGCTTGCGACAAGAACGGCGGGGTGTAAAACCCCGCCCTACGAAAACCCCGTTTTCATCAGCGGGGGTGACCGGAAACCGGACGCCGGTCATGGACGTTTGAGCGGGAGCTCTGGATGGTCTTCTTCGTGGGCACGCCTTACAGCCCGGGGATGGTGAAGCTCCTCACCGAGGAGGGATACCGGGTCCAGGGACCTCTCCAGCGTCGAATCCCTCCGGTCCGGCCATTGATCACGCGTCGCTGGAGAGGGTGCGCCGGGTGAACCGCAGGTTGCCCCTCCGCCACAACCGCTGGGCCGGCCGCCCGGCCGTCTCCACGATCACCAGCAGGAACCCGGACTCCGGCTTCACCGTCACGACCACCCGGCTGGGTCCCATGACGAGCCAGGCAATGGCGGGGAAAAGGCCCGGCACCCGAGATCTGCTCCCGAAAAAAGGCGCAGAGCGGCTCGGGCTCCCCGTTTGCCGGCGACACGCCTCGCTGGGTTCGGGACCGCCGGACCGCCAGCATGACGAGGCCGATCAGCGCGCCCGCGACCAGGTAGAGCGAGAGAAAGCTCATTACGGGAAGGGACGCCTCACCTCGGGTTGTCTCGTACACCTTCCGGAGGTACTCCGCCGCCGCTTCCTCCACCATCCGCCGCATGAGCTCCGGGTCCTGCCTGGGCTGCCGGGTCCGCTCGGCGGCCTGCCGGAGCGCGGCCACGCGGCCGTTCGTGGAGGCGGTCTGAATGATGATGGAGTCGCAAAAAGCCCTTAGCCTTGAGATCTGCCCCTGAGATATCAACAGGTTATGTCTTCCCCAGCGGCGCGTGAGCGGGTTTTCGCGAATGCGTCAATGATCTCCCGGTTGCTCCGGGGTGAGGACCGACCGGGCGACGTCCCAGGCGGACGGCAGGTCGGGTCCACGATGTACTGCCGCCGTCTGTGGGTCCGATGCCCTGTCGTCCTCCCCCGGAAGTGGGCCTCGTCCGGCCCTGTGCGCCGCGGGGGTAGTGCGCCGGACGGGGCAATGCAGGATGTTTCGCGCCGCGCCTCCAGCGGGGGAGGGCCCGGGGCGTCCCTTTTCCAGCAAAACCGTTGGGCTTGACAGGCGGGCCTTCTTTGTATACCGTGTGTATACGTAATGAATGCCGGAGGGGCCCGCCGCCTCCGGCCGACCGGGGGCCGCATCATGGATCCAGCGCACATCCGCTCCGAAAAAGCCGTTCCTCTCAGAGAAAAGGTCTACGATTCCCTTCACATGGACATCATCACCGGGAAGTTCCCCGGGGGGACGCGGCTCGTGGAGTCCGCCGTGGCCGCCGACATGGAGGTGAGCCGTACCCCCGTCCGGGAGGCCCTTCAGAAGCTTACCTCCGAGGGGTTTCTCCACCACATCCCGCGGGCGGGCTACGTCGTGGAGGACATGTCGGACGACGACATCCAGGATCTCTTCGCGACCCGCGAGGAGATCGAAAAGGTGGCCGTGCGCTGGGCCTCGGCCAAGATCCTTCCCCGTGAGCTCGACCGGCTGCGGGCCAACCTGGACCGGACCGACGAGGTGCTCGAGAGCGGCGCCACGCAGCGGATGATCGACCTGGACACGGAGTTTCATCACATTCTGTACCGGGCCACCCGGAGCAAGACGCTGTTCCAGATCAGCCGGAGCCTGAGCGACAGGACCCTCAAGTTCCGCATCGCCTGCATTCACTTCCCCGAGGTGGCGAGGAGGGCCAGGGCGGGGCACGCCCGCATCGTCCAGGCCCTGGAGAGCGGAGAAGAGCACAGCGCCGAGGGCGCCGTGGAGCGCCACCTGGCCGAGACCCGCGACGACATCATCCGTTCCCTGAAACAGATCCGAGAGGAGAGCTTCATGACCGGCCGGACGGAGCTCTCCCTCTCCCCGCTCGGCGGCGTGGAGAGAGGGGACCGGTGATGTACGAGATCCGTTTTCACGGCAGGGGCGGGCAGGGGGCGGTGCTGGCGTCCAGGATCCTGGCCAAGGCGCTGGTGGAGGAGGAAAAGCACGTCAAGGCGATTCCCTCCTTCGGCTTCGAGCGTCGGGGCGCCCCGGTCTCCGCCTTTCTCCGTTTCGACGACCACCCCATTCGCCAGACCACGAACATCTACCACCCGGACTGCGTGATCTGCCTGGATCCGACCCTTCCCGACGCCGTGGACATCT
This sequence comes from uncultured Desulfobacterales bacterium, assembly GCA_964443135.1. Classification (GTDB taxonomy): domain Bacteria; phylum Desulfobacterota; class DSM-4660; order Desulfatiglandales; family HGW-15; genus JAIPEI01. The sequence continues at coordinate 62,191 of CAYUBQ010000010.1, forward strand.
TCACGGGGGTAAAGCCCGACGGCGCATGGGTGCAGGCGACCCGAAAACGGCCGGAGCAGGTGGACCTTCCGGCCGGCCTGTCCCTGGTGGGCTTCTGCGACGCCTTCGGCATCGCTCTGGAGGTGTTCGGACGCGCCATCACCAACACGATCATGCTGGGATCCTTCGCCCGAACCACCGGCATCGTCTCCCTCGACGCCCTGGCCAGGGGAATGGAGTCGGTGGCCTTTCGGGACGCGGCCCTGGAGAAGAACGTGACGGCGGTCCGGCGGGGCTACGACGAGACCCGGAGGTTGGAGCCCCTCACCGGGACGAGCGAGGCATCATGAGACCGCAGGCCAAGAGACCGTTCGACCCGTCGGGCCTCCCCGACGACCTCTGTCCCATCGCCACGGAGTACGCCGTGCTCTGGACCGGTGACTGGCGGGCCGAGCGCCCCGAGGTGGATCGCGACAAGTGCACCCGCTGCGCCACCTGCTGGCTCTACTGCCCCACCCAGTGCATCGTGGAAAAGGCGGCCTGGTTCGAGGCGGACCTGAGGATCTGCAAGGGTTGCGGCATCTGCGCCCGGGAGTGCCCTCACCACGCCATCGCCATGGTCCCGGAACAGGAAGAGTGAGCCATGTCCAAGACCATCGTCTGTGACGGAAACGAGGCCGCGGCCTGGGGCGTGGCGCGCTCCAGGCCCGACATGGTGGCCGTCTACCCGATCACGCCCCAGTCGTCCCTCGCCGAGTACGTCTCCCAGTTCGTGGCCGACGGCGTGATCGATGCGGACCTCATGGACGTGGAGGGGGAGCACAGCGTGCTCTCGGTCCTCCAGGGGGCCTGCCTGGCCGGGGCGAGGACCTTCACGGCCTCCTGCGGTCAGGGCCTGGCCTTCATGTTCGAGCCCTACTTCCGGACCCCGCCCCTGAGGCTGCCCATTGTGATGTCCCTGGTGACCCGCGACGGGATCACGCCCCAGTGCGTCTGGGGGGGGCAGCAGGACGCCATGACCGTCCGGGAGACCGGCTGGATCCACATGTACTGCGAGAACGCCCAGGAGGTCCTCGACACGGTGATCATGGCTTACCGCATCGCCGAGGACCGCAGCGTGATGCTCCCGGTGAACGTGAACCACGACGGGAACTACCTCTCCTACGGGGTGGAGCGCGTGGAGGTCCCGGACCAGGACGAGGTGGACCGGTTCCTGGGCGAGAAGAACACCAACTGGCACGCGGCCCTGGACCCGGAGCGTCCCATGGGCGTGGACCCGCTCACGGGCGGCGCCACCGGGGAGGGACCGGGGCTGTTCGTGAGGTACCGCAAGGGCCTCTGCCGGGGCATGGAGAACGCCAAGCGGGTCATCGAGGACGTCCACCGGGAGTGGGGGGAGCGGTTCGGCCGGTACTACGCGCCCCTGGTGGAGCGCTACCGGATGGAGGATGCCAGGACGGTCGTGGTCACCATCGGGAGCATGTCCGGGGCGGGGAAGGACGCGGTGGACCAGGCCCGGGCCGCAGGGGACAAGGTGGGGCTCGTCAAGGTCAAGACCTTCCGGCCCTTCCCGCTGGAGGCGTTCCAGGAGGCCCTGGCGGGCGTGGAGGCCCTGGGCGTGGTGGATCGGTCCGTGAGCTTCGGGTGGGGGACCGGACCGGTCTTCCAGGAGCTCCTCTCTGGCCTATACCTGGCCGGCCGCGTGGTTCCGGCGGTGAGCTTCATCGGCGGGCTCGCGGGCGCGGACATCACGGTCGAGGACTTCGGCCGGGTGATCGAGACGATTGACCGGGCGCGTCGCGGAGAGAGCGTCCCGCGCACGGTCTGGTTGAACGAGGACGTCGGGGAAGGGGGTGGGGGATCGCCATGACCCGAAGCGACTATCTGGTGGTCGGCAGCAGCCACGCCGGGCTGGCGGCGATCGATGCGATCCGCACCGTGGACCCGGAGGGAAGCGTCACTCTCCTGAGCCGTGAGGACCGGCCGCCCTACTCGCCGACCGTTCTTCCCCACGTGGTGACGGGCCGGGTCCCGGCCGAGGAGGTTCGCATCCGGGACGCCGGAGACGTGGAGAGGCTGAACGTGACCTTCCTGTCGGGAACGGAGGTGACGGCCGTCGAACCCGGGGCGCAGCGGATCGTGCCGTCCTCCGGCGAGGCGATCGAGTACGGGGCGCTGCTCCTGGCCACGGGGGCGGTCCCGGCCCTCCCGCCGATCCCTGGCCTGGACCGGGTCCCGGTTCACGTGCTCCGAACGCTGGAGGACGCCGTCCGCCTGCGGGAGCGGATGCTCCAGGCGCGAAAGGCCGTGGTGCTCGGGGCGGGGCTCATCGGGCTTCACGCAGCCGAGTGCCTGCTCCGGGGAGGCTGCGAGGTCACTGTGGTGGAGGCCATGCCGCACGTGGCGCCCGGGTACTTCGTTCCGGACGCGGCCCGGCGTCTGGAGGAGATCTTCACGTCTCACGGCGTGAGGATCCTCGCCGGCAAAAAGGCCGCAGCGGTCGAGGGCGACCGCGAGAGCCTCCTTGTCGCCCTGGACTCGGGGGACCGGCTGGAGGCCGACCTCCTCCTGGCGGCCACCGGGGTCCGCTGCCACACGGGGTACCTCGAGGGCAGCGGGATCGAGGTGGACCGGGGCATCCGGGTCGACGCACGCATGCAGACGAGCGTGCCCCACGTCTGGGCGGCCGGGGACGCGGCACAGGCCCCGGCGCTGTTCGGCGAAGGGTCGGCGGTGATCCCCACCGTGATGAACGCGGTGGAGCAGGGACGCCTGGCCGGCCTCGGCATGGCCGGGGATCCGGATCCCCCCGCTTACGCAGGAACCATGGCCGCCAATACCTCCGGGTTTTTCGGGCACCGGGCCTTTTCCGTCGGGCTGGGGGCGTCGCCCGGGGGGGAGGACGGACTCGAGTGCGAGCTGTACGAGTCGGCGACCCCTCCGGGCTTTCTGTGGCTGGCGTTCCGGGACCAGAGGCTGGTGGGAGCGGCCGGAATCGACGCGGACCCGGACCCGGGCGTGCTGGCGGAGCTGATTCGAAGGGGCGTGAACCTGTCCGCCGTGCGCGAAGATCTCTCCCGGGAGCCCAAGGCCACGGCCCGCGTGCTGATGTCGAGGACGTGGGGATAGATCGGGGCGCCGGCGCCCCGGAGCAAGGAGGTTGTTTTGGGTACGAGTCATCCGACCATCGCCTTTCACGAGGACAAGTGCGACGGCTGCGGAAAGTGTGTCGAGGCCTGCGCGGAGGCCTGCGAGGGAACCCCGGCCCCGGAGCAGTCCAGGATCCAGCTCTCTCAGGACCGAGAGGGAGGCTGGTACGTCGCCCTGTGCCGGCAGTGCGCCCGGCCCCGCTGCGTCCCCGCCTGTCCCGCCGGCGCCCTCTCCAAGAACCCCGAGACCGGCGTGGTGGCCTGGGACGGGGAGCGGTGCGTGGACTGCCGTCTCTGCACCCTCGCCTGCACCTACGCCGGCGTGACCTGGAACGAGACCAGGGGCCGCGTGATGAAGTGCGACCTCTGCGGCGGGGACCCCGCCTGCGTGAAGAGCTGCCCCCGGGGGGCCCTCGAGCTCACGGCGGCCTCCGGCATCTACAACCGCTGGGGTGACCTGGAGGATTTGTTCGTCCCGGGAATCTCGGCCTGTCTGGGGTGCAACTCGGAGCTTCTGGTGCGGCACACCCTGAGGCGGCTGGGACCCAACACGGTGGTGGCCACGCCTCCGGGGTGCATCGCCGGGGTCGGGGCGGTGGGCGTGAACGGCCGCACCGCGACCAAGACCCCCGTGTTCCACCCGCTTCTCACCAACACGGCCGCCATGCTGGCCGGCGTGCGCCGGTACTACAACCGGATCGGGCGGGACGTGACCATGCTCGCATTCGGCGGGGACGGGGGGACCGCGGACGTGGGCTTCCAGTCGCTCTCCGGCGCCGCGGAGCGGGGCGAGCAGATGATCTACATCTGCGTGGACAACGAAGGCTACATGAACACCGGGGTTCAGCGGTCCAGCACGACCCCTTACGGCGCGTGGACCTCCACCACCCCGGTGGGCCGTGAGCTCCGAGGCAAGAGCCGGGACGCCAAGCCCATGCCCCTGCTCATGGTCATGCACAACTGCGAGTACGTCGCCACGGCGTCCACCGCCTTCATGGAGGACTACTACGAGAAGCTGGACAAGGCGCTCGAGGCCTCCCGCCGGGGTATGGCCTACCTCCACGTGTTCTCGCCCTGCCCCACGGGCTGGCGGTTTCCGCCCGCCGAGCTCATCGAGGTGGGGCGGAAGGCGGTGGAGACGAACGTGTTTCCCCTGTGGGAGTTCGAGCTGGACAAGGGGAGCATCCGTCTCACCCACGGCGTCGAGGATCCCCTCCCGGTGGACCTGTTCCTCTCCCTGATCGGCAAGTACCGCCACCTGGACGAGGAGCAGAAGGCCTACATTCGACAAAAGACGGAGGAGAGGATCCGGTTGCTGCAGAGGTTCGCAGCCGGGGAAAGCCCCGATCTATCCACCGTGGCGGCCTGAGCCCGGATTCGTCCGGAGCCCTTCGAGAACTGAACGGTTATTGGAAAGCAAATTGAAAGGAGAAGCAACATGGCAAGGTATGGAAACGGTTGGAAGGCAATCCTGGTGGTCGGACTGGTGCTGGCGGCGTTCGCATTGACCGCGCCGGCGGGGGTCGCGGCCGCGCCCGCCAAGATCAAGGCGGTGACGTTTCTGCCGCAGAACAACTGCTTCTGCGATGCGTTCTGGATGTTCAAGGAGAAGCTCGAGACGGCCGCGGACGGAAAGATCGAGATCGTTTACGCGGGCGGGCCCGAGGCGATTCCCTCGTTCGAGCAGATCGAGGCGGTCACCGGAGGCATGGTGGACATGGCCCTGCTGCCCGCGGCCTACTACGTTCCTCAGCTCCCGGTGGTGGACGCGGTCAAGCTCTCCAAGCTCACGCCCTGGGAGGAGCGGGAGAGGGGCGTGTACGATTTCCTGAGCCGGCTCCACCAGGAGAAGCTCAACGCCTACTACGTGGGACGGTTCACTCCGGGCCTGCCTTACCACCTCTACACCACCAAGAAGATCGAAAAACCGGATTTCTCGGGCATGAAGATGCGCGTCACGCCGATTTACAAGCCCTTTGTCGAGGAGCTGGGTGGAGTGGCCGTTACCACGTCTCCGGGCGAGGTCTACACGGCGCTCGAGCGCGGCGTGGTGGACGGTTACGGCTGGCCCGCCACCAAGATATCAGACTTCGGGTGGCACGAGGTGACGGACTACGTGATCGATCCGGGGTTCTACCAGGTGGACGTGGGCATCGTTCTCAACCTGGACTTCTGGAAGGCCCTTCCGGACGACCTCAAGAGGCTGATCAACGAGGTGGCCGTGGAGATCGAGCGGGACGCGGCCGAGCACTACGCCAAGCTCATCGAGGAGGAGCGCGCCTTCATCACCTCCAAGGGGGTGAAGGTGATCGAGCTCACGGGCGAGGAACGGGACAAATACCTGGAAACCGCCTACGAGGCCGGCTGGAGGGAGGTCCTGAAGAAGAGCCCGGAAAACGGGGCGAGGATGAAGGAGCTCCTGGGGCAGTAGAACGTGACGTGAGGGCGGGAGGGAAGCCATGGGCGCCGGTCGAAAGCTGGATCGGTTCGTGGATCGCGTGATCGACGGGATGGCCGTCCTGGCGGGGCTGGGCATCCTGTTCGTCATGTTCTCCATCTGTTACGAGGTGGTGGTGAGGTACTTCCATTTCCAGCCCCCCACGTGGGTCACCGAGGTCACGGAGTACCTCCTGCTCTACATCACCTTTCTCGGGGCCCCCTGGGTCCTGAAGGAGGACGGGCACGTGCGGGTCGACATCGTGGTGGGCCGACTCCGGTGGAAGACCCAGAAGGCCTTCGACCTGGCGACCTCCCTGGCGGGCATGGGCATCTGCGGGGTGCTGGTCTGGTACGGCGCCAAGACGGCGTGGGAGCTCTACGAGCGGGGGATCCCGGTGATCAAGACCCTGGCGGTTCCCAAGGTCCTCCTGGTGGGGATCATTCCGGTGGGGAGCCTCTTGCTGATCGCAGAGTTCGTTCGACGCGCGCACGGTTTCTGGAAGGCCTTTCAGGAGGCGGAGGCCCCCGGGGAAGACGCGGCCGGGGAGCGGGAAGGGCTGTAGGGGGCGGCTATGGAATGGTGGGTCATCCTGCTCGTGTTCGTCGGCTTCCTGCTGCTGATGCTCGCCACCGGCATGCCCGTGGCCTTCTCCTTCCTTCTCATCAACATCGTGGGCGCGGTCACGGTCCTCGGAGGGGAGGTGGGCCTCCGCCAGATGATGCTCAGCATCTACAGCGGGCTCACCAGCTTCACCCTGGCCCCCGTGCCCCTCTTCGTCTTCATGGGGGAGATCCTCTTCCACTCCGGCATGGCCATCCGGACGCTCGACGTCCTCGACAAGTGGATGGGCAGGCTGCCCGGCCGGTTGAGCCTGCTGACGGTGGCGGGCGGCACCATCTTCTCCAACCTGAGCGGCTCCACCATGGCGAACACGGCCATGCTGGGGTCTCTGCTGGTCCCCAGCATGCAGAGCCGCGGCTATCGTAAGCCCATGATCCTCGGGCCCATCCTGGGGACCGGCGGCATCGCCATGATCATCCCGCCGAGCGCGCTGGCCATCGTGCTCGGGACGCTGGCTCATCTGTCCATCGGCGAGCTGCTGCTGGCCGGCATCGTTCCGGGGCTGCTCATGGCGGTCCTCTACTTCAGCTACATCATCGGCCGATGCAAGCTGGATCCCTCTCTGGCGCCCGCCTACGAGGTGGAGCGGGTCCCCATGGGGGAAAGGCTGGCGGACCTCTTCAAGTACGTGCTCCCGCTTGCGACCATCGTCTTCCTCGTGGTGGGCCTCATCTTCCTGGGCGTGGCCACGCCCACCGAGGCGGCCGCCATGGGGAGCGTGGGGTCCATCGCCCTGGCCGCCTGTTACCGGGCGTTCAACCTCAGCGTGCTGAAGCGCGCCGTGCGGGGCTCCCTGAAGGTGACGGTGATGACCTTCATGATCATCGCCGGCTCCATCACCTTCAGCCAGATCCTCGCCTTCACGGGGGCGACCCGCGGCATGGTGGAGTTCGTGGCCGGGCTGCCCCTCGAGCCCATCCTGATCCTCATCTGCATGCAGCTGATCCTCATTCTCCTGGGGGCCTTCATGGAGCAGATCTCCATGATGATGATCAGCGTGCCGATCTTCATGCCCGTGGTCTACGCCTTGGGCTTCGATCCCATCTGGTTCGGCATCCTCATGCTGTTGAACCTGGAGATCGCCTTCACCACCCCTCCATTCGGCCTGCTCCTGTTCGTGATGAAAGGCGTGGCCCCCGAGGGGACCACCATGGGGGACATCTACCGGGCGGCGCTCCCCTTCATCGTCTGCGACCTCATCGTCATGGCCCTGATCATGGCCTACCCGGCCCTCACCCTCTGGCTGCCGGGGTTGATGAACTGATGAAGCCTGTGTCCGTGACGGTGACGGTGACGGTGTCGGTGAAGGACGGACACCGACCCCGACACCGACACCGCCCTTGAGCCTGACTCGCAAAACCACCTACACATTCAGCCCGCCTTTGTGGTAAGGTTCACCTCACCTGTTGAGCATGCCCCCCGGGGGCCTCCCCGGCCGCTGAGACATCACCCCAAAGCAGAGGAGGACGACATGAGCAGGATCGACGTGCGAAGGCCCGCCGAGGAGGAGCTGGAGAAGCGGGGCGTGGCGAGCTGGCCGGTGTGGGAGAAGGAGGTGTCCCGTTTCGACTGGCACTACGGCGAGACCGAGGAGTGTTATCTCCTGGAGGGACGGGTGGTGGTGGAGACCGGGGAGGGGGAAGCGGTGGAGTTCGGCAAGGGCGACTTCGTGACCTTTCCCCGGGGACTCTCCTGCGTCTGGGACGTGAAGGAGCCGGTGAGGAAGCACTACAACTTCAAGTAGCGGGAGGAGCCTCTGATGGTGAGAGTGAACTGCCTGGGCGGGGCCGGTACGGTCACGGGCTCGAGCTACCTGCTGGAGAGCCCCGGGGGCGGGAAGGCGCTCGTGGACTGCGGGATGTTCCAGGGCGGCCGGCAGATGGAGAGCCGCAACTGGGGGGAGTGGGGGTTCGATCCCGCGAGCATCGACACGCTGTTCCTCACCCACGCGCACATCGATCACAGCGGCCGCATCCCGAAGCTCGTCAAGGACGGCTTTCAGGGAAGGATCATCACCTCGCCGCCCACGGCGGATCTCTGCCGGATCATGCTCCTGGACTCTGCGCACATCCAGGAGATGGACGCCGAGTGGCAGACTCGAAAGAACAAACGGCAGAACCGGCGCGGGATCCAGCCGCTCTACACCACGGCGGACGCCGAGCGGAGCCTGTCCCTGTTCGAGCCCGTGGAGCGGGACCAGGTCGTCTCCGTGGACTCCGGGCTCCGGGCCCGTCTCCGGAACGCCGGCCACATCCTGGGCTCCTCCATCCTGGAGCTCTGGGTAGGGGAGGGGCAAGAGGAGGTCAAGATCGTCTTCTCGGGGGACCTGGGCAAGAAGGATCAGCTCATCGTCCGGGATCCCCACGAGGTCTTTGCGGCCGACTACCTGTTCATCGAGTCCACTTACGGCGACAGGCTCCACCGAACCTTCGAGGACAGCAAGAAGGAGCTTCTCGAAGCGATCCAGTACGCCTACGGAAACGGCGAGAAGGTGATGATCCCGGCCTTTGCCGTGGAGCGGACTCAGGAGATCATTTACATCCTGGCGGAGTTCCAGAGGGACGGGCTTCTCCCGGACATGCCCGTCTACCTGGACAGCCCGCTGGCGATCAAGGCCACGGAGATCTTCCGGAAGAACAAGGCCTACTACGACGAGGAGGCGAGCGCCATCGTGGACCGGGGGTTCGACCCGTTCAACATGCCCAACCTCACCTTCACCCCCTCCACCCAGGAGTCGATCCGCATCAACGAGCAGGCCGGTCCGGCCGTGGTGATCGCGGGCAACGGCATGTGCACGGCCGGACGGATCAAGCACCACCTCAAGCACAACCTGTGGCGGCCGGGCGCGAGCCTGGTGATCGTGGGGTTCCAGGCCCGGGGGACCACCGGCAGGCGGATCGTGGAAGGGGAAAAGCAGGTCCGGATCTTCCGGGAGAACGTGGCGGTGCGCGCGCGGGTGTTCACCATCGGGGGCTTCTCCGCCCACGCGGACCAGTCCGACTTGATGGCCTGGGTGTCCCACTTCGCCGAGTCCGGGCCGAGGGTCTTCGCGGTCCACGGCGAGGTGAAGGCCAGCGAGGCCCTGGCCGGCAAGATCCGGGAGGTTCACGGGCTGGAGGCGAGCGTGCCCAAGTGGAAGGAGCGGCTGATCCTGAAGCCCCGGGAGATGGCCGCCGAGGAACCCTCCCCCGAGGAGGTCGCGCCGGACCTCTCCCAGGAGATGCTGGCCGCGATCACCGAGCTGGAGCGGGAGCTCGAGGAGCTCAAGCGGCGAATCGCCGGAAAGCCCCCGGAAGAGGTTCGGGAGGAGGACGTGGATACGGTGAGATATCTGCAGGGCGAGATTCAAGCCGCCCTGGGGGAGTGAGAACCCATGGACCGGGTGTCGTCCCCGTCGGAAACAAGATCGCTCGATTCGTCGAGTGCACCGTACCCCGGCGCGCCGGCCGCGACGCCGGAGGAAACGCGCCGGCGTATGGCCTCCCTCGCCCCCGGCGATCACATGGCCGGCATCTACGGCTCCGACGAGGAGCGGCGGGTGCTGCTGTCCGTCTACGCGCAGGAAGGCCTGGCCCGGGGGGACAAGGTCCTCTTCCTGGCGGACGGGCAGACGGTGCGGAGGGACCTGGGAAGCCCGGACGGAGAGACGGGCGTCCTTCCGGGTCTCGAGACGGGGCGGCTCCGGATCCTGCCGCCGGAGCGGTCCTACACGCGGCAGTCGGTCTTTGATCCCGAAGGGATGATGGGCCTGCTCGAAGAGGAGGCCCGGCGGGCCCGCAGCGAAGGGTACCGGGCCCTCCGGGCCGTTGGGGAAATGGACTGGGCCCTCCGGGGGGTTCCGGGAACGGATCGTCTGATGGAGTACGAGGCCCGGATCAACGAGCTCTTTCGGGACCGGGCCTGCCTGGCCCTCTGCCTGTACGACCGGCGGCGGTTTTCCCCCGGCGTCCTCCTGGGGGTCCTGGCCACCCACCCGCTGGTGGCCGTGGGGGTGGACGTGATCGACAACTCCTACTACCTCCCCCCCGGGGTCCTCCTGGGCCCCCACGTGGAGGCGGCCCGGCTGGAGGGCTGGATTCGAACCCTGACCGAGCGGAAGCGGGCGGAAGATCAGCTCCGCGAGGCCCGGGACACGCTGGAGCGCCAGGTGGAGGAGCGCACCCGGGCATTGATCGAAGCCAACGCCGGGCTCCGCCGGGAAAACCGGGAACGGGAGGAGGCCGAGGCCGCCCTCCGTCGGAAGGAGGAGGAGCTCCAGGCCCAGGCCCGCCACCTGGAGGAGGTGAACACGGCCATGGGGCTCCTCCTCGAGCACCGGGAGGCGCAGAAGACCCGCATTCGACAGGACGTGGCCGCCAACGTCCAGAAGCTCGTGCTCCCCTACCTGAAACGGATGGAGGAGCTGAAACCGGACGGGGAGGTGAAGACCTACCTGGAGATCGTCCGGTCCAACCTGCAGGACCTCACCGCCCCGCTCGCCCGCTCCCTGTTCGCTCAGTTCGGTCTCACGCCCACGGAGATGCGGGTGGCGGACCTGATCCGACACGGGAAGAGCACCAAGGAGATCGCGGACTTGCTGTCCGTTTCCACCAACGCCGTCTCGGTTCACCGGCACAGCATCCGGAAAAAGCTGGGCCTGCTGAAGCGAAAGATCAACCTCCGATCCCACCTCCAATCCTATCCGCAGTAGGGATAAAACAGTAACCTGCCCTTACTGGAATACTACCGAAAAATTTATTTTGTATCGAAACCGTTGTTGGGTATACTGTTTTGGCCCCCGATGGCTTTGCCCGGCTGCCGAAGCCGCCTGCGAGGACCTGCCCGCAGGGGGAAGGCCGGGCTGCGGGCGGCGCGAGGGAGGAAGGGGGACCAGGTGGCGACGAGGCCCGGAAGCGGGGATCTGGAGGCGCAGCTGCAGCGCCTCCAGCCCGGGGATCACCTCTGCTGCATCTACCGGACCGGGGAGGAGCACCGGGCGCTGGTCACGGCCTTTGTGCGCCAGGGGCTGGAGCGGGGGGAGAAGATCCTCTACATCGTGGATGCCCACACCTCCCGCGAGGTGCTGGGCTACCTGGAGAGGGTCGGCGTCGATGCGGATTCCTGCCTCGAAACCGGCCGGCTCGTGATCCTGGATGCGGGCGCCTCCTACCTCAGGGACGGAAGGTTCGACCCGGACGGCATGATCGCTCTCCTGCGGGGCGAGACCGAGCGGGCCCTGGCGGAAGGGTACGGGGCGCTTCGGGTCACCGGGGAGATGACCTGGGCACTTCGGGGGATGGAAGGCTCCGACCGTCTCATGGAGTACGAGGCCAAGCTGAACCGGTTTCTCCCCTCGAGCCGCTGCCTGGCCATCTGCCAGTACGACCGGAATCGTTTCGGGGCCGACGTGCTCCTGGACGTCCTCTCGACCCACCCCATCGCCGTGATCGGCACCGATGTGGTGGAGAACTTCTACTACCTGTCCCCGGACGATTTCCTGGGTCCCGATCCCGACGCCCGCCGGCTGGAGAGCTGGTTGGAGAGCCTGCTGGAGCGCAAGCGCAGCGATCAGGAGATCCAGGTTCTCGTCCGCGTGGCCGAAAGCGCAGGGGACGCCATCCTGGGCGTCTCCGGGGACGGGATCGTTCTCAGCTGGAACGCGGGCGCCGAGCGGATGTACGGCTACACCGCCGCCCAGGCGGTGGGGAGGCCCCTCTCCCTTCTCTACCCGGAGGATCGCAAGGAAGAGGCGGTCCAGCTCTGCGACATGGTCGCCCGGGGGCGGCGCATCGTTCGACGGGAGACGGTCCACCGGCACCGGGACGGCTCGCCCATCGAGGTTGCCTTCACCCTGTCGCCGCTGCGGGATCCCAAAGTCCGCTCCGAGGGGGCTTCTCTCGTCGTCCGGGACATCCGCGAGCAGCGGGAGGAGGAGCAGGATCGAATCGCCCGCATCAAGGAGGAGCTCCTGTCCCTCGAAGGTCTCCACGAGAACGACGGGACCCGGGTCTCGGCGGACACCTACGGCAACCTGTCCGTCCGGGAGGGCGTGCCCGAGACCTTCAAGGAGCTGGTGCGCCAGTTCACGGAAGCCGTCGAGCTGGGACTGCAGGCCGAGGTGCACGGTCGGGGTCCGGAGGTGACGGAACGGCTGCGGACCATGGCGGAGCATCTGGGGTTCCTGAAAGCCGGTCCAAGGGACGTGGTGGAGATCTACACGCAGGCCCGGAGGCGCACGAGCAGGGAGAGAACGGGAGCCAAGGCCCGTGCCCGCGCCGACCAGGGGAGGCTCGCGGCCCTGGAGCTCATGGGACACCTGGTCTCGTACTACCGGAACCAGCCGTCGACAACAGCTTCCGGACGGGCGCCGGTCGGGCGCCGCCGGCCGGCGGGGCCGGGACCGGACCGGGGGAGGCATTCATGAATCAGTACTTGCTTCGGCTCTTCATCAACGGTCGGACATCGCGTTCCGTCAGGGCGATCGAGAACCTGCGTTCCGTCTGCGAGCAGGAGCTCGAGGGACGGTACGACCTGAAGATCGTCGACGTGCTCGAGCGTCCCGAGGTCGCCGAGGAGGAAAAGATCCTGGCCACACCTCTGCTGGTGCGGGAGGCTCCCCTTCCGAGGCGCCGCATCATCGGGGACCTTTCCGACAGGGACCGGGTGCTCGAAGGGCTGGATCTGTTTCCGTCGGGCGAGCGAAGAAGCGGAGGGAAGCGATGAGGGAAGGAAGCGGACAGGCTGCCATGGTGGACAGGATCCCGACCGGCATATCCGGGTTCGATTTCATCACCCACGGCGGTCTTCCGAGAGGCAGGGCCACCCTGGTGTCCGGGTCCTCGGGAAGCGGGAAGACCGTCTTTGCGTCCCAGTTCCTCGCCGAGGGGATCCGGAAAGCCGCCCAGCCGGGGGTGTTCGTGACCTTCGAGGAGCCGCCGGTCGACATCCGGAAGAACGTCGGGGCCCTGGGCCTGGACGTGACCGGCATGGAACAGGCGGGAACCTGGGCCTTTGTGGATGCCAGCCCGGAGCACCGGGGCGAGGTCATTCAGGCGGGGGGCTTCGACCTGGGGGCACTCATGGCGCGGATGGAGAGCGCGGTCAGAAAGGTCGGTGCCGAACGGCTCGTCCTGGACTCGCTGGGGGCGGTGTTCAACCAGTTTGACGATCCGGGCATGATCCGCTCCGAGCTCTTTCGGATCGTCAGCGCTCTCAAGGCGATGGGGGTCACGTCCGTCATGACGGCCGAGCGGGTCGACGAGTACGGCGAGATCGCGCGCTACGGCGTGGAGGAGTTCGTGACGGACAACGTGGTGATCCTGCGGAACGTCCTGGAGGAGGAGAAGCGCAGGCGCACCCTGGAGATCCTCAAGATTCGCGGAGGAACCCACCAGAAGGGGGAGTTCCCCTTCACCATCCTCCCGAACGAGGGCATCGTGGTGGTTCCCCTCTCCGCCATCGAGCTGAAGCAGAGCTCCACGAACCTCCGGATCGCCTCGGGGAGCGAGGATCTGGACGCCATGTGCGGGGGCGGGTTTTTCCGGGACAGCATCGTCCTGGTTTCTGGAGCCACGGGGACCGGAAAGACCCTCATGGTGACGGAGTTCATCGAGGGAGGCGCCCGGAGCGACGAGCGCAGCCTCCTGTTCGCCTTCGAGGAGAGCCGGGAGCAGCTGTTTCGAAACGCCGGCGGCTGGGGCGTGGACTTCGAGGCGCTGGAGAGGCAGGGAAAGCTGCGCGTCATCTGCGAGTACCCCGAGGTGAGCAGCCTGGAGGACCGGCTGATCCGGATGAAGGAGGCCATCAACCGGTTCGAGCCCCAGCGGATCGCCGTGGACAGCCTTTCCGCGCTGGAGCGCGTGGCCACGGCGCGCGCGTTCCGCGAGTTTGTCATCGCCCTGACCGCCTTCATCAAGCACCAGGAGACGGCGGGCCTGTTCACGTCCACCACCCCGACCCTCATGGGCGGGACCTCGGTGACCGAGGCGCACATATCCACCCTCACCGACTCCATCATCCTCCTGCGCTACGTGGAGATCTTCGGCGAGATGCGGCGCGGGATCACCATTCTCAAGATGCGGGGCTCCCAGCACGACAAGGAGATCCGGGAGTTCACCATCGACGATCGGGGCATGCACATCGGCAAGCCCTTTCGAAACGTCTCGGGCATTCTTGCGGGGCACCCGGCCCACGTGCCCGACGGGGAGATCGAAAAGGTGGCCCAGCTTTTTCGGGATTGACGGGTCGGATCCGGTGGATCCGGGGTCTTCCCGGCACGATCGGGCTTCGTGAGGCGAGGCGTGGAGGAGAGTCCATGCAGATGAGATGGCGCACAAAAGGGACCCGGGAGCGGGAGCTCTACGACCGGCTCGAGGAGAGCGAGTCCCGCTTTCGCAGCGTCATCGAGAAGAACGCGGACGGCGTGATCGTCCTGGACCGGGAGGGGATCATCCGCTTTGTCAACCCGGCGGCCGAGTGGCTCCTGGGAAGGGATCGCCGGGAGCTGATCGGGACCCTGTTCGGCTTACCCGTAGGCGGGGAGGAGCCCGTAGAGGTCGACCTGGTCCCGGCGGACGGGCGTTCGGCCGTGGCCGAGATGCGCGTGGTGGAAACCGAGTGGGAGGAGCGGCCGGCCACCCTCGTCTCCGTCCGGGACGTGACCGAGCGGAAGGCGACCGAGGAAAGGCTCAGACGTTCCCTCGCCGAGGTGGAGCGGCAGAGCCTGGAGACCGAGGCGCTCCTGGACTGCGCCCACGCGATCCTGCGGCACCGGGACTTCGAGGGGGCGGCGAGGGCGGTCTTCGACGCGGCCAAGCGGGTAACCGGAGCCACCTCCGGGTACGTGGCCCTGCTGGACGAGGAAGGGGGGGAGAACGAGGTCCTGTTCCTGGACTCCGGCGGGCTCCCCTGCACGGTGAACCCCCACCTTCCCATGCCCATTCGGGGCCTTCGGGCCGAGGCCTATCGAAGCGGAAAGGCGGTCTTCGAGAACCGGTTCGAGGAGACCGACTGGATGCGGTTCATGCCCGAGGGCCACGTGCGGCTGGAAAACGTCCTCTTCGGCCCCCTGATGCTGGAGGGCAGGGCGGTGGGGCTCATCGGGCTGGCCAACAAGGCAGGCGGGTTCACCC
Organism: uncultured Desulfobacterales bacterium; assembly: GCA_964443135.1. Classification (GTDB taxonomy): domain Bacteria; phylum Desulfobacterota; class DSM-4660; order Desulfatiglandales; family HGW-15; genus JAIPEI01. Next base: position 77,490 of record CAYUBQ010000010.1, read on the forward strand.
CCCGGGACGCCGAGATGGCGGAGGCCTTCGGCGAGTACGCAGCCATCGCCCTCCGGAACAGCCGGAACCTGGACCGGATCAACCGGAGCGAGCAACGGTATCGCAGCCTCTTCGAGAGCAGCCGCGAGGGCATCGCCTTCCTCTCCCTGGACGGCCGGATCGAGGAGGCCAACCGGGCCTATCAGGATATGCTCGGGTACGGCCTGGAGGAGCTCCGGGGACGGCATGAGCTGGAGCTCACGGCCGAGCCGTGGCGGAAGATGGAGCGTGCCGTCGGGGAAAAGGTCCGGCTCGAAGGCTACTCGGGAGAGTACGAAAAGGAGGCGCTTCGGCGAGGCGGAGCTCCGTTTCCCGTGGCCGTGCGGAGATGGCTCGTGAAGGACGGCGAGGGGCGGCCGGTGCGCATGATGGCCCTGCTCCAGGACATCTCCGAACGGAAGCGGATGGAGGCCCGCATCCAGCAAGCCCATAAGATGGAGGCCGTCGGCACGCTGGCCGGAGGTATCGCCCACGACTTCAACAACATCCTGGGGATCATCGTGGGCAACGCCGAGCTGGCATTGAGCGATCCGATGCTCCAGGGGGGCACCCAAATGAGCCTCGAGGAGATCCGTACGGCCTCCATTCGGGCCCGGGACGTGGTTCGACAGATCCTGACCTTCACCCGCTACACCGATCCCCGGCTCGAACCGGTCCGGATGGACGTCCTGGTCGAGGAGGCCATGCGGCTCGTTCGATCCACGATTCCGACCAGCGTGGACATCCAGGTGGACCTGCCCCAGGAACCCGCCGTGGTTGCGGCGGACTCGTCCAAGGTGCATCAGATTCTCATCAACCTGAGCACGAACGCCTTTCACGCCATGCGGGAGAGCGGGGGGCGACTGGCCGTGCGTCTCGAGAACGTTCAGATCGATCCGCCCGGCCTCCTCGAGGATCCCGACCTGGAGCCGGGCCCGTACGTCCGGCTGGAGGTGAGAGACACCGGGCACGGGATTCCGGATGACATCCAGAAGCGGATCTTCGATCCCTACTTCACCACCAAGGACGTGGACGAGGGGTCGGGCATGGGCCTGTCCGTGGTCCAGGGGATCGTCAAGTCTCACGGCGGAGGGATCTCGATGCGGAGCCGGCCGGGCGCTGGCACGGTGTTCACCGTCTACCTGCCGAGGGTCCTGGACGCGGATCCGAGAGCGGAGGCGGCCGCCTCGAGACCCGGACCGGGCGGAGGGGAGCGCATCCTGCTGGTGGACGACGAGCAGTCCCTGGTCGACGTGGGCCGGAGCATGCTCGAGAGGCTCGGGTACCGGGTGGAAGCCTTGACCGACGGCGTGGGGGCCCTCCGGGCCTTCGAGAACGACCCGGACGGGTTCGACCTCGTGATCACCGACCAGAGCATGCCGGGCATGACGGGGGCCGACCTGGTGAGGGCGATCCTGAAGCGGCGGCCGGAAAAGCCGGTGGTGCTCTGTACCGGGTACAGCGACCTGGTGGACCCGGAGAGGGCACGGCAGCTCGGGATCCGCGCCTTTTTATTGAAACCCTTCGGCTACGATCAGCTGGCCGACACCGTCCAAGAGGCCCTGGCCGATTCCGGCCCCTCCTGATCCACCCGGCGGTTCCCGTCCCGATCCCCCCGATGCCGCTCCCTCCCCCAGCGGATGTGGGGAGAGGCTTGCCATGCAAAACGGTTCTGGTTAGTGTCTTACTCATGATATTCTGTCACAAACAATAAAGAGGTTTTCAAACCGAGGCCGCAGGCGCCGGGGGGCGGGGTTTTCCGGAGCGGAGGAAGGCCCCGTTCCCCAGAGCCGGCCGTCCCTGGTCTGAGGGCGTCAGCCCGCCTCAGCCCTTTCCCGTCCGGATCGCGAGGAATCCCCGATGGAGTTCTGCGACCTGAGCTGCCGTTACGCGAGGTGGCCCGAGCAGGAAGGCCTGGACGGCTCGGGAAGCTGCCGGACCTTTCAGGCCGTTTACTGCGAGAAAAAGGCGCGCCTGGTGCACAAGAACGTACCCTGCGCCGACAGGGAAAGGCGTCCGTCTACGGGAGCTCGGCCGCGTCCAAATACCGGCTGACGGCGCCGTCGTAGGCGCTCGTGAGCGCGAACACCTTGCGGGCGAGCCGGAAACGGGTCTCGAGGGTCGTGGCTCCGTTGTTCGCGGTCATCTCCTCGAGCACCACGCTGTAGTCGGACGGGTCGACCACCACGGTGACGTCCCGGAAGTTCTTGGCCGAGGAGCGGAGCATGGAGGGACCGCCGATGTCGATGTTTTCGATGGCCTCGGCCAGGGTGACGCCCTCGCGGGCCACGGTCTTCTCGAACTGGTAGAGGTTCACCACCACCAGATCGATGGGCTGGATGCCGTGGGCCTCCATCATGCGCACGTGCTCGGGGTTGTCGCGCATACCGAGAAGTCCCCCGTGGACCTTCGGGTGCAGGGTCTTCACCCGGCCGTCGAGCATCTCGGGAAACCCGGTGTGGTCGGAGATGTCCCTGACCGCAACGCCCCCGTCCCGCATGGCCCGGGCCGTTCCGCCCGTGGAGAGGATCTCCACGCCGAACCGCTCGATCGACTCGGCGAACTCCACGACGCCGGACTTGTCCGTCACGCTGATGATGGCCCGCTCGATCTTTTTCATTCCAGCCCCCCGTCGATTTGGTGTCTGTGAGCATCCGCCCCAATCTAGCGTGAAGAGCGCGGATGAATCAAGAACCGAAATGGAGCCGTGGCTGCGTGGGTTGGGAATCCAGGGAGTAGGGGCCGCTACACCCGGGAAGGAGCCACGCGGAGATGAACGGAAACAACTACGAGAAGGTGTACGAAACCCTCTGGAGCCGGGTCCGCGACCTGGACCTGGTCCGTACCGCGGTTCCCCTGGGAGGCCGGGACCTGGGAGACGGGTCCGTGGAGATGACCTTCCTGGACCAACCCATCCGCGTGAGCCGGGAGGGGATTCGAGACGGACGGGGGCGGTCGCCGCACGAGGCGGTGAGAATCGTGCTCTGCCACTACCTGCTGCGAGGGGGACGGGCGGCGCTTTCGAACGCGTGGTCCTCCTACCGGGAGCTGGAGGACTCGGCCTTTTTCATGCCGAACTTCAAGGACAACGTGGAGCGCCGCATCTCCCGCGGGTTTGCCGGAAGGCTCGGGGACCTGGAGCACGCCGTCCTTCGCATCGGGGGGGTCTCTCAGGCCGGGGCGCCGTCCACCGACGGCGCCTGGACCCTCCATGTGCTCCCGCGCGTCCCGCTTCTGCTCCTCTTCAACGACCGGGACGAGGAGTTCCCCGCGGACGCCCGGCTCCTGTTCGACCGGTCCGCCGATGTCTTTCTCGATGCGGAGTGCCTCGCCGTGGTGGGCTGGATCGTCGCGGAACGCCTCTGCGGATCGCCCGTGATGCTTTGACACGGAGGAGGATTCCGTGTACAAGTCAACCCATTCCCATGAACCTCCTCGACGTGACATACAAGACCGCCGCCTACGCCCTGGCCTCGGCCGGCCTTCCGGCCTTCCGGCTCTACTCCCGACTGAGCGGGCGGTACCGTCGGGGGTTCCGCCAGCGCCTCGGTTTCGTCCCGCCGGGCGCGTCGGCCCTTCTCACGGGCTGTCCCCGGCTGTGGATTCACGCCGTTTCCCTGGGCGAGATCCAGGTGGCCGCCTCCATGATCCGGGCGCTGGAGGAGGCCATTCCGGGTTGCTCGCTGCTGGTGTCCACCACCACGGAGCACGGCTTCGATCTGGCGAGAGACCTGTTCGGGGAGGCCTTCCCCCTGGTCTTCGCACCGGTCGATCTGCCGTTTTCCGTTCGCAAGGCGCTTCGGCGCGTTCGGCCCCATGCGCTGGTCTTTCTCGAGACGGAGCTCTGGCCCGCCTGGATCGAGGAAGCCCACGCCCTCGGGATCCGAATCGCGCTGGTGAACGGTCGGATCTCGTCCCGCTCGCTGGAGGGATACCTCCGTTTCCGGTTCTTCTTTCGGAACGTGCTTTCCAGGATCGATGCCTTCAGCATGATCACGGAGGGGGATGCCCGGCGGATCCGGGCCATGGGCGCGGACAGCCGGCGCGTGCAGGTGAACGGGAACGCCAAGTACGACCTTCTCACCGAAATGGTGGAGGAGGGTGCGGAGGAGGCGGTTCGCAGGGACCTGAATCTCGAAGGGCCGGCCCCGGTCTTCGTGGCCGGAAGCCTCCGAAGCGGCGAGGAGGCCCGAATCCTGGATGCCTACGAGCGAATCGTGGCGGCCTACCCCCGCACCGTCCTCGTGCTGGCCCCGCGCCACATCGAGCGCGGGCCGGAGATCGTCGAGCTGGCACGAAGGCGGGGACACCGTTGCCAGATGCGGAGCGGGCTTCGGGAGCGAGGGGAACCGCGGACAGCACCCGTTCTGGTGCTGGACACCTTCGGGGAGCTGTTTCGCCTCTACAGCGCGGCAACGCTGGTTTTCTGCGGGGGGAGCCTGGTACCCCTGGGCGGACAGAACCCCATGGAGGCGGCCGTGTGGGGGAAGCCGGTGTTCTACGGGCCCCACATGGACGACTTTCGAGACGCCAGGGAGATGCTCCAGGAGCAGGATGCGGACGGTACGGTCACGGACGCGGAGATGTTGGCCGGGGAAGCGATTCGCCTGCTGAGGTCTCGCCGGGAGAGGGAAATGCGCGGGGAGCGGTCCAGGCGGGCGGTACTCATGAACCGGTGCGCAGGCCGGCGCCATGCCCGGGTGGTGGCGGATCTGCTCGAGGGGGCGTCTCGATGTCCACGGGGCTGTGAAGACCGTTCACTGCGAAGGTTTGAGCTCGTCGGGAAGGATCGTTCATGACGGTGGATCGCCAAGTGGTTCGCGGGATCGAGGAGGGACTCGATCCAAAGACACGGGAGCGGGTGGAGCAGGCCGCCCGGGCCGTTGTCCGGGCCAAGGAGCGTGGCGGATCGGTCGTCGCCGTGGTGGGGAGCGGCCCGAACCTCCATGAAGGCGTAACGACGCTCCTGGCGGAGCTCATGCACAAGGGGCTGGTCGACGGCGTTTCCACGAGCTCCGCCGTGGTCAACCACGAGATGGGCGGGTCCCTGGAACGGGTGAAGCGCATCGACGGCCGAGCCTTCGGACTGCTCCCCGGGTCGCTTCCCAAGGACGGCATGTTCGAGGTGAGCCTGCTCTCGGATGAGGCGCTCGCAGCGCTCCACGAGGAAATCCCCGTGGATCTGGATCTCTATCACCGCATGCGCGCCTCGGCTGGTCCCACCATCATCAAGGCCGCGGGCAACATGGCCTACCCGACCGGTCTGCGCACCGAGCGGGTGGCCCGGGATGTCCTGGCCCTGGCCCGGAAAAGAGGACTTCCCTTCGAACGGGTGGCCGGGCGGGGATCGGACCCCATGACCATGCTCGGGGCCGGCGCGGCCCGAAACCTGCCGGTCCTGGTGACCGTACCCCAGCTCGTGGGGGGAGGTGAGGTGGGTATGGCGGTCGGGGATTCCATTCCGGTCTCGAACCGCTGCCGGCGCATCGCCGAGCTGCTGGCCGGCGCAGACGTCATCGTGGAGTCCGCTCTGGCCCTTTCCCAGGAGATCCACGACGGTCCGTTCGACACGTACACCGGTCACGGCGTCTGGGCGGACTGGGAGGGGGGGTGGACGTTTTCCCTGGAGAAGAAGACCGTCGTCCGGATCGACCTGGACCCCAACCTGGACCGGGCCTGGCAGGAGGAACGGACGGTTCGGAGCGTCTCCAGGGCCGTTCAGGAGGGGCTGCCCAAGTCCAAGTCCATGGGCATGCCGTTTCGCATGGAGATGTCGGGATTTGCCAGGCTGCCCGGAAGCCTGCCCGTGGTGGGCGACATCGGAGAGATCTGGCCGGTCCTGGCCCTGAAAGCGGCCGACGCGCTGGACGTGAAGCTCGACTTCATCTGCTGCTCCCAGTCTCTGCCCGCCGGGGCCGAGATGCGGGAGTGGATCGTAGAGCACGTCCGGCCGCTCGATCGGGCCCGAATGCTGGCCTGGGACCGGAGCCTTGGAGCCGACGAAAACCCTTGTGCCCCCCATGACCGGAGGCTCGATTTGTCAACCCAATCTCGTTGAGGAGGTCGTCCATGGGAAAGCGTTTCGTTCTCATCCACGGTGCCTGGCACGGAGGCTGGTGCTGGGAGAAGGTTGTTCGCGAGCTGGAGGCCCGGGGCCACACGGCCGAGGCCCCGACCCTGCCGGGCATGAACCCGGGTGACGATCGGAGCCGGGTCACCTTCGACGACTACCGGAAAGCCATTGTCGACACCCTGAGGTCTCGTCCCGAGCCGGCCGTGCTGGTGGGCCACTCCAGCGCCGGCTTTTTGCTCCAGGCCGCGGCGCCGGACGCGCCGGATCGGATCGAAAGGCTGGTGTTCCACAACGCCTTCGTGCTGCCGGACGACCACGCCCAGTTCGACCTGGTCCCGCCGGAGGTCGCCCAGGGGATGACCGCTCTGGCCGAGGCCTCCCCCGACGCGAGCGTGCCGGTCATCGAGGACTTTGTCCGGGGCGCCCTCCTGGCCGGAGAGAGCAGGGAGTTCCAGGACGACCTCATGGCGCGGCTCGGCCCGCAGCCCCTGGTCCTGTTCACCACCAAGGTCCGGACCGGTCCGTTCGAGGCGCTGGACGTCCCCAAGACCTACCTGTTCTGCAAGGACGATCAGACCCCCGCCCCCTACCGCGAGATGGCCCGGGCGCTGGGGGACGACTGTACCTTCATGGAGATCGACGGGGGGCACGAGACCCTCTGGCTTCATCCGGACCGGGTGGCCGAGGCCCTGATCCGAGCGGCCGGCTGAACGGGACGACGGCAGGCAGGAAGCGGTCCGGCGAGGGCCTTTCGAACGAACCGCCCGGAGGCTCGGGAGCAAGGGGGCGTGCGGTGAACATCCTCGAGGAGGTGCTTCAACGGGAGGTCTTCCCGGCGCTGGGGTGCACGGAGCCCATTGCCGTGGCGCTGGCCGCCAGCACCGCGGCCGCCGAGATCCAGGACGAGCCCGAGGAAATCCGGATCACCGTGGATCCCGGGGTCTACAAGAACGGCCTGGCCGTGGTCGTCCCCAACACGGCAGGCGAAAAGGGCAATCTCATGGCCGGCGTGCTGGGAAGCCTGATCCGGCGGCCGGTCCTGCGCATGGAGGTCTTGAGCGCGGTGCGCCCGGAGATGATCGAGCGGGCCAGAGAGCTCATCCGGACCAAGCGGGCCGGCATCACCTACGATCCGGACTGCACGGATCTCCGCATCGAGGTCCGGGTGGCGGCGGGAACGGAGACCGCCCGGGCCGTCGTGGAAGGGGGGCACACGAACCTGGTCCTCCTGGAGAAGAACGGCGGGGTCGTTTTCCGGCAGGAGGTCTCGGGCGGGGTGTCCGAGGTTCAGGCCTACCGCGGCGCCCTGGCGGCCTGCTCGGTCTCGGAGCTGATCGACCTGGTGGAGGACATGGGGCCGGAGCAGTACGAGGCGGTCCGACGGGGCGTGGAGATGAACCTCCGGGCCGCCGAGGCCGGACAGGGTCTCGAGCGGGTCGGGCATTACGTCTCCCGGCTCGTGGAGAAGGGGTTCCTCCTGAACGACGTGGTCTCCTCCAGCAAGGTGCTGGCGGCGTCCGCCACGGACGCGCGGATGGCCGGACTGAGCGTGCCCGTCATGTCCAGCGGCGGGAGCGGGAACCAGGGAATCGTGGCGATCCTGGTCCCGCACAACGTGGGACGGTACTTCGAGGTGGACGAGGATCGCATCCTTCGAAGCATCGCGCTTTCCCACCTCATGAACAGCTACATCAAGTGCTTCACCGGAGACCTCTCCCCGCTCTGCGGCTGCGCCATCGCCGCGGGCGTGGGGGCGGCCGTGGCGGTGGTGTACCAGCTGAAGGGCCGCGACCTGGAGGGGATCACCCTGGCCGTGAACAGCCTGATCAGCGACCTGGGCGGCATGCTGTGCGACGGGGCCAAGAGCGGATGCGCGCTCAAGGTGGTGAGCTCCACGGACTCGGCCATCCGGGCCGCGTACATGGCCCTGAACGGCCACGGGATCCGGGAGACCGAAGGGTTCGTCGGCGCCACGGCCGAGGAGACCATCCGGAACCTCAGCCGGATCGGGCGGATCGGCATGTCCCGCGTGGACGCCACCATGCTGGAGATCATGAAGGCCAAGATGGTGTAAGCCCATTTCGAGGAAGGCATGAATCGAACGGATCAAAACCTCGTCGCCGTGATCATGGCCGGAGGGATGGGGACGCGCTTCTGGCCGCTCAGCACCGAGGAGAGGCCCAAGCAGTTCATCCGCCTGTTCGACGACCGGAGCCTGCTCCAGAAGAGCTACGACCGGATCACCGGAATCGTCCCCGACGATCGGATCCTGGTTTTGACCAACGACCGGTTCACCCACCTGGTGGCGGAGCAGCTGCCGGACGTTCCGCGCCGGAACATCGTCGGGGAACCCGAGCGCAAGGACACGGCCGCAGCGGTCTGCCTCGGCGTACTCATGGCCAGGAAGCGGTTCGGCAACCCGGTGATGGTCGTCCTGACGGCGGACCATCTGATCGAGCCGGTGCACCTGTTCCAGCGGACCCTGCTCTCTGCGGTGCGCGCGGCCCGAGCAACCGGCGCGCTCTACACCTTCGGGATCCGTCCCACCTACCCGGCCCCGGGCTTCGGCTATCTGGAGACGGGAGACAAGTCGGCCGAGGACGACGGCATCGAGCATTTCCACCTGGCGTCCTTCCGGGAGAAGCCGGACGCGGAGACCGCCGGGCGGTACCTGGCCTCAGGCCGCCATCTCTGGAACTCCGGCATGTTCGTCTGGACCGCGGAGGCGGTTTTCGAGGAGCTCCGAAGGCACCTTCCCGAGCACGTGGAGCGCCTCTCCGTCGCAGTGGAGGCCCTGGAGACCGAGGCCTGGGAGGAGGCGCTGCGGGCGGGGTTCAGCGCCTTGAAGCGGATTTCCATCGATTTCGCCGTCATGGAGAAGGCGCGCGATGTCCGATGCGTCTCGGGCACGTTTTCCTGGAAAGACGTCGGAGGATGGCTGGCCGTCCAGGAGTTCCTCGAATGCGACGACGACGGCAATCGGGTGAAAGGCTGCGTGCGCCTGATGGACGCCAGGGACAACCTGGTCTTCTGCGATCGGCCGGAGGAGTCGCTGGCCCTGGTGGGGGTCAGCGAGCTGGTGGTGGTTCGGGCGGGCGGCCGGACCCTGATTGCGCCCAAGGACCGGTTGGAGGACGTGAAGCGGCTGGTCGAGGCCCTCATGGCGGAGTCCGGGGACTGACGCGGGTGCCGCGCCCTTGCTCCTAAAATGAGCAAATGACCAAAAACCTCTTGACTCCTTGAACGCCAATGCGTATATTTTGGGCGTAAGACCGAAACTGGAGGGTGCATGCCGAGACCCCGAAAGCTCCGATTCGTCCAGGGCCGACCCGTGGCAGGGACCTTCGAGCCGGACCGGACGCCGCCGTGGGGAAGACACGTGGCCGTGCTTCCCCTCGAAGGGCTGGAGGCCGTTCGCCTGATCGACCACCAGGGCCTGGACCAGGCCACGGCCGCCGAGGTGATGAACGTGTCCCGGCAGACGTTCGGCCGGATCCTTTTCGAGGCGCGCTCGGTGGTGGCCGATGCCCTGGTGACGGGAAAGACCCTCAAGATCGAGGGCGGGAGCTACGCGCTGCCCCCCGGGGGAGGTCGAAGAAGACGCCGACGCAGAAGAGGCGGTTCAGAGTGAAAGGAGGTGTACGAGAGATGCCTGGATTTGACGGAAGAGGACCCAGAGGGATGGGCCCCATGACCGGATGGGGCCGCGGAGTGTGCGGCCCCCGCGCGGGGGCCTACGGATCGGGCTTCGGGTTCGGCCGCTCAGGCGGCTTCGGCCGAGGCTTCCGCCGCGGCGGATACGGCGGTTTCGGCCCCGGACCCGGCTTCGGCCGGCGCGCGGCCCCGCCCGCAGCCTGGTGGGGCTGGGGCCCCGCGGACCCCGCGTACGGCCCCGCGGCCGGATCCTACGGGGTGAACCCGGAGGACGAGGCGGGCTACCTGAAGCAGGAGGCCGAAGCGGTCCGACGGGAGCTGGAAGCCATCCAGCAGAGGATCGACGAGCTCGAGTCCCGTGAATCCTCGTCCTGAGGGGCGGGCCCGGCTTGTCGGGCCTTCCGGCGAGGCCGTTCCTCCGCGTTCTGCGGAATGGGGCGTTCGCCGGGAGGCCCCAACCCATGATGGAGTCGCAAAAAGCCCGAATCCTCGAGATCTGCCCCTGGGATTTCAACAGGTTATAT